>NZ_BMGY01000007.1 GCF_014640435.1 Hymenobacter frigidus
TGACATTAAAACGACGTTTGGCGAGTTATGTACGCTGCTGGAAGAGGCGCAGATACGCCTGGAAGGGCTGTTCTTAAATGCAGATAGTGGATTTGATTCCAGCGACTTACGTCTCGACTGCTTCCAGCGCGACATCGAGGCAAACATTGCCCACAATCGCCGGTCAGGCACGAACGAAGCGGCGGCGGACCAGTATTTTGACGAGGAGCTTTACCGTCAGCGCACGGCCATTGAGCGCACCAACGCTTGGCTGGACGGATTCAAAACCCTACTGGTACGCTACGAAAGCCATATTGACAGTTGGCTCGCCTTCCATTTTCTGGCTTTTGCGGTCCTTTTGCTGCGTAAAATACCCCCTGATGAGAAACCCTAAACAGGCTCAACAACAGCCGCAACGATGGGACGCAAAATATTGTGTTTCTACTGCCTATCGATACTCCGCACCCAGCGGGCCGTAACCAGCAGCTGGCCCAAGTGACGGGTGGTGTGCTCGGCCGCGTGCACCAGCAGGCCGATAAGCGTGGAGGGAACCTGCGCCCGACCCACGCCCCGTACTTCAGTCAGGCTGGCTTCAGGAGTAATTTTCAATTGATTCAGGGCTGCATCTACCCCGGTATTGAAGCGCTGCACCAGTTGCGTCACCGCCGCGGGCCCAATGGCCAGCGGCGGGTTTTCAGCCTTTAAATCAACCAGCTGCTGCTCCGATAGCGCCTCTTGGCGGGCGTAGGTGAGGAGGCGGTCGAGCACGCCGGCCAGGTGCTGCAGGTGGAAGCCGACGGACGCCACACCCGCGGGCCGCTCGTTGAGCAAGGCGGGCGGGAAGTCGTGCATGGCCGCGTTCAATTCTTCGCGGGCTTGCAGCAGGGCATGCGCCACGGGCTGCAACAGCGGCGGCACGCCGGACACGGGGCCGCGCAGCCAGACTTCGAGGGTTTCGGGTTTATTCATTGTTTGAGGTGAGATTTTTTTTGATGTGAAGATGAGCTGAATGTGGAGATGAGCTGATTATTTGATGGGCTGGTATATCTACAGACTAAGTTGAGGAGACGAGCCACCACATCAGCATGTCGACATTTTCACATTCAGCCCATCTCCACATTAAAAAATCTGCACATTAACGATTGTACTTTTGTAATTATGTCAGGTATTAACCACGCGCTACGCGCCGCCGCCGACCAGTTCGGCACTCCTTTATACGTCTATAATACGGCGACCATTACGGGCCAGTACAACAAACTTGTTAAAGCCTTTTCCAGCCACAAAACGCGGTTTTTCTACGCTTGCAAGGCGCTGAGCAACGTGGCCATTCTGCGGCACATTCACGGCCTGGGCTCGGGGCTCGACTGCGTGAGTGTCAACGAGGTGCGACTGGGCCTGCACGTGGGGTTTGCGCCTGAGAACATTCTGTTTACGCCCAACAGCGTGACGTTTGAGGAACTGGTGGAAGCCAAGGATTTGGGCGTGAATCTCAACATCGACAACATCTCGCTGCTGGAGCGGTTCGGCGCCACCTTTGGGGGCTCCTACCCAGTGTGCGTGCGCCTGAACCCGCACATTGAAGCCGGCGGCAACTACAAGATTCAAACCGGCCACATCGACTCGAAGTTTGGCATCAGCATTCACCAGCTGCGCCACCTGGAGCGCGTGGTGAAGGGCACCGGCCTGCACGTGAAGGGCCTGCACATGCACACGGGCTCCGAAATCAAGGACGTGGGCGTGTTCATGCGGGCCCTCGAAATCCTGTTCGACGCGGCCGGCCGCTTCCCCGAGCTGGATTTTCTGGACCTGGGCTCGGGCTTCAAAGTGCCCTACAAGCCCGGCGACGCCGAAACCGACGTGACCACGCTGGGCCAGCAAGTAGCCGAGGCCTTCCAGACGTTTGAGAAAGAATACGGCCGGCCGCTGGAGTGCTGGTTCGAGCCGGGCAAATACCTGGTGAGCGAATCCGGCTACCTGCTGGTGAGCGTGGCGGTGGTGAAGCAAACCACGGCCACGGTGTTTGCCGGCGTCAATTCGGGCTTCAACCACCTGATTCGGCCCATGTTCTACGACAGCTACCACCACATCAGCAACCTGACCAACCCCAAGGGAACCGGGCGGCTCTACACCGTGGTGGGCAACATTTGCGAAACCGACACCTTCGCCTGGGACCGCCTGCTGCCCGAAATCCGCGAAAACGACCTGTTGGCGTTCCACAACGCCGGAGCCTACGGCTTTGAGATGAGCAGCAGCTTCAACTCGCGCACCCGCCCAGCCGAAGTGCTGCTGGATGAAGCCGGCGAGCTGCGCCTGATTCGTAAGCGCCAGACCTTCGAGGACCTGCTGGCCGGGCAAGTAGACGTGGCGGCCGAAGCGCCTGCGCAGTCGACCTAGAAGCTGGCCGTAGTTTGAGTTAAGCTGGTAAGCTGGCTGCAGTTGCCGCTGCGCCTAAACTGCAGCCAGCGGCAGGGCCGGCCGCGTTCAGCCCTGCCAATCTACGGCATCGCTGCCCCGCTGGCCCCACCCCCCGAAGCCCAGCATATTTATAGCCCCGCACTGGGTTTGCTTGATTCACCAACCGTATGACAACCATTTTTACCCGTTCGCTGCTGGTCACTTTCACCACGTTGCTAGCCGCCGGGCTGGCCCCGGCCCAGGCGCAGGTGGTTACGCCCATTGGCACCATTCAGGGCGCGGGCGCGCTGGCTACTCCGGGCACCTACACCATTGAGGGCGTGGTGACGGCCGTGTACGCGGGCCTGAACCCGGCCGGCTTCTACGTGCAAAACGACGCGGCCACGGCCGATGCTGACCCCGCGACTTCCGACGCCCTTTACGTGGTGCAAACCAGTCCTTCGGTGGCCATCGGCGACCGGGTGCGCATCAGCGGCGCGGTGCAGGAATCGGCCAGCACGCCCTCGTTCAATCAAGCCGTGCTCACCGGGCCAACCATCACGGTGCTGGCGGCCAGCAGTCCGCTGCCGGCCTTCACCGTGCTGAACAATACCACCTTCACGGTGGCCACGGCCGAGCCTTTTGAAGGCATGCGGGTACAGTTTGCGGCCCCCGTCACGGTAACGGATGTGTCTGCGGTGAAGTCGCGGGGCGAATTGAACATCTCCCCCTTGGGCCTGGTGTACCAGCCCACCCAGCTGGTAGACCCCAACGATGACCCCGCCAGCGGCACCAGCAGCGCTGGCAGCAGCAACGTGGCCGCCGTGCTGGCCTACCAGGCTGCTAACGCCAATAGAACTCTGCGGCTCGATGATGGCCGCACCGCTCTAAATCCCCTGCCCATCCCCTACCTCGACGCTACCACGCAGACGGTGCGCGTGGGCAGCACCGTTGCCAGCCTGCGCGGCATTCTGGGCTACGGCGGCAGCCGGTGGCGCATCCAGCCCCTGCCCGGCCCCGATGCGCCGGTGGTAACCACGGCGCGCCCGCCGGTGCCCACCTTCGGCCCCATCGACGTGAAAGTGGCCAGCTTCAACGTGCTCAACTACTTCAACGGCGACGGCGCGGGCGGCGGCTTTCCCACCGCGCGGGGGGCCAACACCCCGGCCGATTTTCAGCGCCAGCGCAGCAAAATTCTCACGGCTCTGGTGCAGATGAACGCCGATGCGGTGGGCCTGATTGAGATTGAGAACGACGGCACCGGGGCCAGCTCCGCCCTGCAGGACATCGTGAACGGGCTGAACCAGGCCCTGGGAGCCGGCACCTACACCTTCGTGAACGACGGCGGCCCCAGCAGCCAGCCGTTCAATACTGACCTTATCCACTGCGCCATTATCTACAAGCCAGCCGCGCTCCGGCCTTTTGGCCCGGCCTTGCTGCCCACGGTGACCGGGGTGTTTGAGCGCCCGCCGCTGGCGCAGCTTTTCATCACCAACCGCGCGGCCCCGACCGACACTTTCGCGCTCGTCGTCAATCACTTCAAGTCCAAAGCCAGCGGCAGCGGAGCCAATGCCGACCAGGGCGACGGCCAGGGAGCTTCCAACCTGCGGCGCAAAACCCAGACCGCAGCGCTGGCCCAGTTCATCAGCGGCACGGTGCAGCCGGCCGGCACGCGCTACGTGGTGAGCGTGGGCGACTACAACGCCAACTTTGAGGAAGACCCGATGGATATTCTGCGCGCCGCCGGATTGGTGGTAAGTGGCACGCCCACCAGTACGTCCTACGTGTTCAACGGCCAGAGCGGCTCCCTCGACCACGCCGTGCTCACGCCCAACCTATTGGGCCACGCCGCCGTGGAAAAGTGGCACATCAACGCGGCCGAGCCCGAGTTTTTGGAGTACAGTAATGCCGGGGCCGCCACCGACATCAACAGCCCGTTTCGCTCCTCGGACCACGACCCCATTCTCATCGGCCTAAACTTTAGGAGCGTAGTGACGGCTGCCGTTTCGGCCGCCGCCACAGTACGGTTCCAGGTGTTTCCTAACCCCGCGCCGGGCGCGCTCAACTTCCACCTCGCCAGCCCCGATGCCCGGCCCCTAACGCTGGAGATTCTTTCGGCGCTGGGCCAGCCGGTACTGGTGCTGCACGGCGGCGCTGAAGTATTGCAGGCCGAATTGAGCCGCCGCACGGCGGCGCTGCTGCCCGGCACCTACCTCGTGCGCCTGAGCGGGGCTGATTTCAGCCAGGTGCAGCGGGTGGTGAAGCAGTAGGCAATTCGGGGAGAACCTCACCCCCAGCCCCTCTCCAAAAGAGAGGGGAGCCACGGCAATATGGCAGCATTTAAAGCTGCTAACCATATAATCGTCAATCGAATAAATCAGATTTATTTCATCTGTCTTCGTCAGGCTCCCCTCTCTTTTGGAGAGGGGCCGGGGGTGAGGTTCTCCGGCCGGGAACAGTATGTTATTTCGAAAAGAACACCCATGAAGCCCCGCCGCAAGCCCGTCAGCACTCCGCGCAAACCCGCTCATTTTCCCGATGAAAACGTGGCCGAGCGCTGGGATGCCCGGCACCTCATTGGGCACACCGAATTCGATGAATTCCGGTTTGTGGGCTGCGATTTCAGCGCGGCTGATTTTAGCCAAATTCGCTTCAGCGACTGCCTGTTTGAGCGCTGCAATTTATCGTCGGTAACCCTGGCGGGCACCGCCCTGCAGAACGTGGCGTTTGAGGACTGCAAGCTGCTGGGGCTGCAGTTCACGGCCTGCCGCGACATGCTGTTTGGCGTGCATTTCGACCAGTGCCAACTGCGCTACGCCTCCTTTGCGGGCCGCGTGATGCCGCACACCCGTTTCGTGAGCTGCCAGCTCGACGAAGCCGATTTTGCCGATGCCGACCTCTCGGGCGCGGTGTTTCAGGACTGCACATTGGCGGGCGCGGTGTTTCAGAAAACCTGCCTCGTGGCCGCCGATTTCACCACTGCCACCGGCTTTATTATTGACCCCGAATCGAACCCGATGGCCGGGGCCCGGTTCACCCTCGACGGCCTGCTGGGCGCGGTGGCCAAGTATGGGCTGATAGTGGAATGAGATGCACCGGGCTTTCCGGGCTGCCTAAATCCGGATTAGCTCCCGGCGAGTAGCTTGCGGCGGCATATCCGTATTTTTCCGCACGGGGCCGCGCCAGTCCCAGGAAACGGGCATTTTTCACTTTGCTACAACTACCTGATGGCCAATCGCCGCGCCTCCATCACTGACCTGGCCAAGACGCTGGGCCTCTCGCCGTCCACCATTTCCCGCGCCCTCAGCAACCACGACGACGTGAGCGAGGCCACCAAGGTGCGCGTGCGCCAGCTGGCCGACGAGCTGCACTACCAGCCCAACCAGCTGGCCGCCGCCCTGCGCCGGGGCCGCAGCAACACGCTGGGCGTGCTGGTACCGCACATCACGGGGCACTTTTTCCCGCAGGTGGTGCACGGCATTGCCACCGAGGCGGCCAAGCAGGGCTTCAACGTGATGATTTGCCAGTCGAATGAGGACACCCGCCAGGAGCAGAAAAACATCGACCTGCTGATGAACTCGCAGGTAGAGGGCATTCTGGTGTCGCTGGCCAACAGCACGCACGATTTCAGCCACTTCGAGGCCGTGCGTCAGCAGAATATCCCGCTGGTGTTTTTCGACCGCGAGGTGGAGGATTTTCAGGGCAGCAACGTGAGCTCCGTGCTCTTCGACGATTACCACGGCGCTTACCAGGCCGTGACGCACCTCATTGAGCAGGGCTGCACCCGCATCGCGCATTTCCGGGGTCCGCTGCACCTTAACATCCACAAAAACCGCCTCCAGGGCTACCGCGATGCCCTCACCGCTCACGGCCTGCCCGTGGATGACGACCTCATCGTGCTCTGTGAAATGACCCCGAAAGGCGGCAGCCAGGCCATGCGCCAGCTCCTGAAACTGGCGCGGCGCCCCGATGCCGTGTTTTCGGCCAACGACCTGGCCGCCGTGGGGGCCATGCAGCTGGCCAAGGCCCACCGCCTGCGCGTGCCGAAGGATATTGCCTTCATCGGCTTCAGCAACGAGCTGTTCACCACCCTCACCGAGCCCATGCTGAGTAGCGTGGACCAGCGCTGCGAGCAAATGGGCAAAACCGCCGTGCAGCTGCTGCAGAAGATGCTGAAAAGCGGCCCCAACCGCGTAGGCCCGCCCAAGCCCATCGTGCTCAAGCCCAAGCTGCTGGTCCGGGAGTCGTCGCAGCGCAAGTAGGTTAGTGCAGGAAGGCAGAAACCGGAACGTCATGCTGAGCGCAGTCGAATCATCTCGCGTGGGGTAGTAATCCAATCGTTCAACGATGCGAGCGAGATGCTTCGGCTGCGCTCAGCATGACGTTCTATTTCAACAGGACGTTCTTAGGAATCAACGCGACGGTTCTACCTAACCCATTACCGACCCACCACCGTAGGAAGTCATTCGCCCGGCTCGCCTGTTAGCCAAGGGAGATTCCTGTTGCTTCGCGATGACTGAACCTGTTGCCACTCCGGCCCCGCGGGCCCCGCTGCTTACCCCGTTCACCTACCACATTTTCCGCGCCATCTGGATTGCGGGCCTGGTGTCGAACGTGGGCACTTGGATGCAGAACGTGGCCGGCGTGTGGCTCGTCACCACGCTCACTACCTCTGCCCTGCTGGTGGCCCTGATGCAGGCCGCTACCAGCCTGCCGGCCTTTCTGCTGAGCATGCCCGCCGGAGCGTTGGCCGACTTGGTGGACCGCCGCCGGCTGCTGCTGTTCACGCAGGGATTCATGGCGGTGGTAGCTACCGGACTGGGCGCACTGGCATTCTCGGGCGGCATTTCGGCGCTGGGGGTGTTGGGCTTCACGTTTTTGCTGGGCATGGGCGCGGCTCTGAACTCTCCCATCTGGCAGACGGTGACGACCGAGCTGGTGGCGCGCTCGGCGCTGCCGCAGGCCATCACCCTCAACGGCGTGAGCAACAACATTGCGCGGGCCATTGGGCCGGCCATTGGCGGGGCCATCATTGCCTACTACTCGGCGGGCTGGGTGTTTTTGCTCAATGGGGTGTCATTTCTGGGCACCTGGGCGGTGGTGTATTTCTGGAAGCGCGAAGCCCTGGTGACCGATGGCCCGGCCGAAAACTTCATGGGCGCGCTGCGGGCGGGCATTCGCTACGTGCAGTACTCGCCGGCCATTTACGGGGTGCTGGTGCGCACGTTCGCGTTTGCGTTTGGCACGGCGGCCATGTGGGGGCTGGTGTCGGTGGTCATCGCCCGCAAGCTGCACCTGAGCTCGGGGCACTACGGCGTGATGCTGTCGTGGCTGGGCGCGGGGGCCGTGACGGGCGCCGTGCTGATGGGCCGGGCGGGCGGGCGGCTGAATTTCAACCAGCGCGTGCTGCTGGGCGTGCTGGCCTTCGCGGGCACCAACCTGGCACTGGCCCTCGTCAGCCAGATTTATGTGCTTTACGCCGTGATGTTCCTCTCCGGCATTGCCTGGCTCATGGTGATGACCAGCTTCAGCACCACCGTGCAGCTGAGCGTGCCGCGCTGGGTGCAGGCCCGGGTTATCAGTATTTACATGCTGGTGTTTCAGGCGGGCATGTCGGTGGGCAGCCTGGTTTGGGGCGAGCTGGCCGACCGCACCACGCTCACCATTTCGCTGCTGGCCGCCGCTGGCTGGATGCTGGCCAGTGCCCTGCTGGCCTTCCCTTTCCCCATGCGCCCGGCCGAGGGCCTCGACCTGGCCCCCGCCGAGCACTGGCCCGACCCCGCCACCGATGGTACCATCGACCCCGACGATGGCCCCGTGATTGTGATGATAGCGTACCACGTAGCGCCCGCCGACTGGCCCGCCTTCGGCATAGCGGCCGGGCAGCTGCGCCGCCTGCGCCTGCGCGACGGGGCCCTGCGCGCCGGCGTGTTTTCCGACGTAGCCAACCCCACGCTCATCACCGAGTTTTTCTACGTGGCCACCTGGGGCGAGCACCAGCGCCAGCACCACCGCTTCACCCGCGAAGACCAAGCGGTGGAAGCCCAGGTGCGCCGGTTTCACCTGGGACCGGCCGCCCCGCGCGTCACGCACCTGCTAGCCTTCCCCAACACCCCGAACGTGGAAATGGCCACGCCCCTGCAAACCCTGGAAAGCCAGCGCTGAAATAGCGCGGACGCTGCGAGTCGGCGCTTAATCGGGACTGCACCAACCCACGCACGGACTCGCAACGTCCACGCTACATTCGGCCCGCCTTATTCGTACAAATCCTGGGGGTCGGCGGCGGCCAGCTCCACCAGGAATTGCGCGATGTTGGTGGTCACAGCTTCGAGGAAAGCCGCGCCTTTTTCGGCGGTAGCGGCGGCCGGGTTGCCCACGCCGGTATCGGCCGATACCTGGCTCCACTCGCGCTGGGCCCAGGCCCACCCCTGGCGCAGGGCCGCGATGCGAAACTGCTTAGTCGCGCCGTTGCCGGCTTCGGCCAGGGGGCTCACCAGGTGGAGTGCAATGTGCTGCATTACGCTGGTTTCCAGCTCGTCGGCGTGGTCGCCGGGGGCAGAAAAATATTGGTTGCGGTCGGCGGCCTTAAACCAGTTGAGGGTGCTGAGAAATACTGTGGGAAACTCGGCCTGTAGCTCCCGCAGTATCTGGCGGAAGTCGTTGCCGCCGTGCCCGTTCAAAATCACCAGCTTGGGAATGCCCTGACGGGCCAGCACCTGCACCATATCCCGCACAATGGCCAGTTGCGTGCTGGGGTTCAGATTCATGTCGAGGGTAATGTCGAGCTGACCGGTATTCACTCCGAATGGAATGCAGGGTAGGACCACCACTTTCGCGCCTACTGCCCAGGCCTTGCGCGCCGCCTCGGCCGCCACGTAGTCGCTCTGGATATTATCGGTGGCATAGGGCAGGTGGTAGTTGTGGGCCTCGGTAGCGCCCCAGGGCAGCACCACTACTTCGTAGTTGGCTTCCCGAACGGTTTTCCAGGTGGTTTCGGCGAGAATATAGGGGCGTGGGACCATGGAGAAAGAGGAAAGCGGGAAGGAAATGCGCCCGATATGGGTCAGCTACCGCTGAGCGGGCCGCTCCAGCAGTACGCCGGGCTCCCCTTTGTACGTGGTACGGGCGTATTCGCGGAAACCAAACTTCTCCGCAATGCGCAGCGACGGCTGGTTATCGGGGTGGATGAGGCACACCGTGCGCGCCCCGCCGAAGTGCGCATCGCCCCAGGCCTGGGCCGCGGCTACGGCCTCGGTGGCGTAGCCCTGGCCGTGCGCGGCGGCGGCCAGCACCCAGCCCATTTCGGGCGCGTCGCCCAGCGGGGGCTCAATGGTGCGCTTGCCGTCGAGGTAGCCCACGGCCCCGATAAACTGCCCGGTGGCCTTCACCTCAAGGGCCCAGAAGCCAAACCCCATCACCACCCAGTGCCCGGCACTGCGCAGCAGGGTGCGCCACACTTCCTCGGTGGGCAGCGGCTCGGGGCTGAGGTAGCGGTAGTAGTTGGGGTCCTGCCACATGGCAATCCAAGGGTCAAAATCATCGGCGCGGTAGCCGCGCAGGAGCAGGCGGCTGGTTTCCAGCACCGGCACCGTGGGCGTGGGGGAAGGGAGAACAAACATGGCGGCAACTTACCACCGCTTAGCCAAACTGACCCAAAATTCCACAAAAAAGCCCCCGCGCCAGGTGGCACGGGGGCTGGGTTTGAGCACGGCCCCGGGCGCAACTATTGCTTGCTACCAGGAGCCGCTGTTATTATCGGTGTCGCCCCCGTCGAACCCGCCCCCGCCGGTGTCATTGGAAGACGTATCGTCGTAGGACGAGTTATTGTCGTCGGACGAAAAATAGTCAGAAGACGTGTCGGGAGCCGTGTTTTCGTCGGAGAAATAGTCGGGGTCGGTCGTTTCGGCGCCGCCAGTACCACCGTCGCGGGAGTTGAAGTAGTCGCCCGCCGCGGCAGTGCCCGCGGCACCGGCACCGGCACCGGCACCGGCACCGGCTGCGGCACCGGCTGCGGCACCGGCTGCGGCACCCGTGCCGGCATCGGCTCCCGCGCCAAGCCCAGCATTGCTACCGTCATTGGCCAGGTTGCTACCCGAGGTTTCGTGGCCCGAAGCCATGCGGTTGCCCAGGTACGCACCGGCCGCCGCCGCCGCGCCCGTGGCCAGCATGCCGCCCATGCCCATGCCCATGCCGCCACCGCCCATCATACCGCCTTGGTTGGGGGCATTGTTGTAGCCGCCGCCGTAGTTGCCCTGCCCCTGACCGGGGCCGCTGTTGCCGGCGGGGCCGTTGGCCCGGTTGGGCAGAAAATCGGGCGCGGGGCGCGAGGCCGCCTGCGTAGCGGCCCCGCCGCTGCGGTTGCGGAACATCCGCACCACAAACCACAGGATTCCACCGATTACCAGCGCCCCAATCAGCAGCGTGCCGATGCCGGGCCCCGACGAAACCGGCTCGGGTGCGGACCGAGCCATAATTGGGTCATTGGACGGCGCTTGAGCCGGCACCTCGTTCGATAGGTTGGAAGCGGTGGGCTCGGTGGCTGCCGCGCTGCCGGTGGCGCTTGCTGCCGCCGCACCGGTGGCTGTGGTGGCCGCTGGCAGGCTTTTGGCCGAGCTGGGGTTGGCCGTAGCCATCAGTGTGTTCAGGCCGGTGCGCAGCCCAACAAAATAATTACCCTGCTTAAAGCCCGGAGTCATTTCGCCGATAATGCGGCTCGTGACGGCGGGCGTAATCACATCGCGCAGCCCGCTGCCCGCCTGAATGGTCACTTTGCGCTCCTGCGCTCCTACCAGCACCACAATGCCGTTGTTTTTGTCGCGCTGCCCCACGCCCCAGGCCGTGCCGAGGGCGCGGCCATAATCGGCCACGTCGCGCCCGCCCAGGCTGGGCACGGTCACCACCACTACCTGCGTGCCGGTATTGTCGGCGTAGCGGCGTAGGCCGCTTTCCAGCTTCTTGGCATCGGCCGGGGCCATTAGCTGGGCCTGGTCATTAATGAAACGAAAAGGCGTGGGGCGGGCAGGCAGGCCATCGGCTCCGGCCTGGGCCGCCACTGGTTCCCCAAGCCCAGCGGCAAGGAAAAAGAAGGAGACGAAAAAAAGAAGACGAGTCATGGCGCACCGAGTGAGATGAAAGGAAAAAGAGGGTTGCGAGCCTAATACGGTTTTGGGGCTGGCTTGGCTATGCCACCCTAGCGCACTAGCAACAGTGGCTACCCGGCCTGCCAGCCTGGGCAGGATTAGCCAACCGCTGTCACTGCGGGCACTACGGCGCGCTCGAAACGCAGGCGGCTACCAGCGGCCGACCCTACCGTCTGAAAGCCGTTGCGCAGCAGCACTTGCTGCGCGGCCGGGTTATCAGCATCGGGATGGGCTGTGAGCTGGCGCACCATGCCGGTGGCCTCGGCCTGTTGCACCAGCCCGGCTACCAGCTCGGTGGCCAGTCCTTGTCCACGCCAATCGGCCGCGATGGAGTAGTTGATTTCGGCCGTGCCCGCGGCATCGGGCGGGCCCATGAAGCCACCCGCACCCACCAAGGTGCGCGGAGCGGTATCGTCGGCTTTGCGCAGCGCGTACCAGCCGTGCCAGCCGGCGGCGGTGCGCCCCCCGGCCGTGAGCTGCTCCAGAATGTATTCCATGGCCGCACGGTCGTACTCGCCGGGGGGCCAGTCGGTGGGCAGGGCCGCGCCCAGCAGTATGGGGAAATACTGGGGTTTGTGCAGTTCGGCGGTGAGCAGGGCGCGGCTGGCGGCCAGCAGCAGCAGGCGGGGCGTGTGGGTTATTAGCGGAATCATAGCGTGCGTATACGGTTTGGCGGGTTGAGTGGTGCGAAATAAGCAGCCCAAGGCTAGTCAGCGGCGGTAGCTGCCACGCCAACCAATTAATCCCCCGCCGGTCCGGGACAGCTCTCTACCTTTATTTATCTGATAGCCTGGCTGGCAATATCAACCCTGATTATTTCAGACGTTTTTCGCGGCCGCTGTATTTCCGTACTTCTTCCCTTTTCGAACCCCGACCCCAATTTTCTACAGCTGCTTAGCCTGAGTACCCTGAGCTTCCTGCCGCAGCCGGGGCCAACGGCACCAGTAGCTCCTACTCGGCCCGGCACGTTCGCAAAGCCCTTTCCTCCCTGGCTCTTTTGCTGTACTGCACAAGGGCGCAATCGAAAGCCAGTGCCAGCGGCCAGGTACACCCTTTGAGGCAGGGAGGGCTATTTGTGCCCATTGCAGCGGACAAATAACCTCCCTGCCTTGACTATACTGGCCTTAATGCAACCCCGCCACGCCGTAGTACCACCCGGTGCGCGGCTCACCCTGCGCGGCTATGCCCGTGGCGAGTGATATATTTAGTGCGTTGCTCACCTAATTATTCCTCGTAATGTGCTGTAAGCTCGTCCTTCTCGCTGGTTTTGTGCTGAGTGCTGGCGGAATCAGTGCCACCCCTATCGGCACCATTCAAGGCAGTGGCGCGGCGGCCAGGCCGGGCACCTACACCATCGAGGCGGTGGTGACGGGCGTGTACGCGAACCTGAGCCCGGCCGGCTTTTACGTGCAGGACGAAGCCGCTACCGCCGACGGCGACCCCGCCACCGCCGACGCCCTGTTTGTGGTCGTACCCAACCCCACGGTCAGCATCGGCGACCGGGTGCGCATTACCGGCGTGGTGCGTGAAGACGCCGCGGCTCCCTCATTCAACCAGGCCGTACTCACGGTGCCGGCCATCACGGTGGTATCGTCGGGCAGTGAGCTGCCGGCCTTCGTCACCATCAGCAACGCCGCGTTTTCGGCCGCCACGGCCGAGCGTTACGAAGGCATGCGGGTGCAGTTTTCAGCTCCCGTGACCGTGACCGATAACTTCAGCCTGAAGCAGCGCGGCGAGCTCGTGCTCTCGGCCCAGGGCCTCACCTACCAGCCCACGCAGTTCATCGACCCCAACGACGAGCCTGCCACCGGCACCAGCAGCACCGGCACCCGCAACCTGGCTGCCGTGCAAGCCTACCAAACGGCCAACGACAATAAGTCCCTGGTGCTCGATGATGGCAGCTCGGCCGCCAACCCGAAGCCTACCCCCTACCTCGACCCGGCCAGCGGCACCGTGCGCGTGGGCAGCACCCTGAGCGGCCTGCGCGGCATCATGGGCTACGGCTACGGCAAGTGGCGCATTCAGCCGCTGCCCGGTGCGGGCGCGCCCGTGATAAAGACAGAGCGGCCCAAAGCCCCGCCCGCTTTCGGGCCGCTCGACCTGAAGCTGGCCAGCTTCAACGTGCTCAACTACTTCAACGGCGACGGCGACGGCGAGGGCGGCGGCTTCCCCACGGCACGCGGGGCCAAAACGCCCGAAGACTTTGCCCGCCAGCGCCGCAAAATCATCCTCGCCCTCAGTCAGATGAACGCCGACGTGGTGGGCCTCACCGAGATTGAGAACGACGGCAACGGCTCCGCTTCGGCCATTCAGGACCTGGTGAATGGCCTGAACGAGGCGATGGGCGCCGGCACCTACATCTTCGTGAACGATGGCGATGCTAACCAGCAGCCCAACAACACCGACCTGATTCACTGCGCCATTATCTACAAGCCCAAGGCGGTGGCCCCGCTGGGCCCGCCCCTGGTGGCCACCGTGCAAGGCGTGTTTGAGCGCCCGCCGCTGGCGCAGGTTTTCGTCACCCAGCGCAAGGAACGCCCCGACACGCTGGGCTTCATCGTCAACCACTTCAAGAGCAAGGGCAGCGGCAGTGGGACCAATGCCGACCAGAACGACGGCCAGGGCGGCTCGAACGACCGCCGTCGCGCCCAGGCCCGGGCGCTGGTGCAGTTCATCAACCAGACCGTGATACCGGCCGGCGCGGCGCGGGTGGTGAGCGCCGGCGACTACAACGCCAACTACGAGGAAGACCCGATGGACATCATGCGCGCGGCCGGGCTGGTGCCCGCCACGCCGCCCACCAGCGCTTCTTATGTATTCAAGGGCCTCACCGGCTCGCTCGACCACGCGGTAATCACCAACAACCTGGTGGGCTTCGTGGATGTGCAGAAATGGCACATCAACTCGGCCGAGCCCAACGCGCTGGAGTACGACGTGGCCGGCGATGCCACCGACATCACCACGCCCTTCCGCTCTTCCGACCACGACCCGGTGCTCATCGGCGTGAACTTCGCGGGCATCCGCAACTCGCTTTACCGGCCGAAGAACCGCCTGTTCGTGTACCCGGGGCCGGCCGCCGGGCCCGAGGCGTTTAGCCTGGCCGGCGTGCCCGCCCGCGCCGGCGCGCTCACCCTCAATTTTTCGTTGCCCCAAGGGCCGCGGATGCTCTCGCTGCACGGCACCCCGGCCCTGCTCGAAGGCCAGCTCAACAACTACACGGCCCACCTTGCCCCCGGCATCTACGTGCTTACCGTGCGCGGCGCGGGCTTCAGCCAAACCCAACGCGTGATGAAAGAGTAGCCTCACGTTCTGGCCGCGCCGGAGGGCGGCCGCTAATCGAACAGGTAGCGGTGCCGACGGACAAGCGCGGGCGGGGCGGGCGCACCCAGCAGCTCCAGCAGCGTAACCTCAATGTTGTGGCTCATGGTGTTCAGGGCCAAATCATTGGGCTCCAAACCAAAAGGCTCCTCAATTTCGTGCAGAATGGCATCGAGCGCCATGAAAGTGTAGCCCACGACGGCCATAATGACCGGCGTCATCCAGCCGATGCTGTCGACCAGGCCAAAGGGCAGTAGGAAGCAGTAGACATACACCGTGCGGTGCAGCAGCACGCTGTAGGTGTAGGGAATGGGCGTGCCGGCCAGGCGCTCACAACTGCCCACGATGTTGGACAGGTGGTTAAAGTTATGGTCGAACGCCAGCTGGGTCGTGGTATTCAAGTGGGCGGCTTCTTTGCCCTGCTGCACCCAGCGGCTCATTTCCAGCAGTAGCCGGATGGGCTTGAAGGTAGCCGCCTGCACCGCCCCGGCCAGCGGTACGGGCAGCAGCCGGGCCAGGTCGGCGGCGGCATCGGTGTGCCGGAGCTGGTGCTTGAGGGCGTAGGTGAAGGCCACCAGCAACCGAACAAAGTGCGCGATTTCGGGCGCGCCGTCGGGGTGGCCGCTCAGCGTGATGGCCTGCCGGGCCAGGGAGCGGACGGTGTTCAGCAACGCGCCCCACTGCTTGCGGCCTTCCCAGAAACGGTCGTAGCTGGCATTGTTATAAAACCCCAGAAAGATGGCCAGCGTGACGCCAAACAGCGTAAACGGAGCTGCGTTCAGCGACACTTTGTAGTGGTAGAGGTTGCCATGAGCATACACCACGGCCGCCGAAAAGCTTACCAACACCAACAGCCGGGGCAAAATTTGGGGCAGCACCGAGCCGCGCCACACAAAGAGCAGCCGCAGCCAATTTTCCTTATCGCGAATAATCATGCTGGGGGTACGGCAGGCACGGCCTCAGGGCTGCCCGACACCAACAGCAATCCCAGCGCATCCGGGGCAGCTGGGACGCTTCCGCTTCTTGTTAGCGGTGCGCAACTAGCAGCGTACGCGCCCGTTTCAAATAAAAATGATGCGCAAACAGCTTCGGGAATTGCGGCAGAAATAGTCGGAATAACTCCGATTAATTCGGAGGTGCTGATGTTGCCCGTGGATGCCCGCAGCAGCTTGTGCGGCTGGCTGTGTAGCAGAAAGTTGTTTACGAAATTGGCATCCTTAGTGATGACGACCCGCTGTTCAGCCATCGATAGGCGGGTGATGCGACCGTCCTGCGTGCGGTTGGCAGCGGGCAGGTTGAGGGTGTGCCGGCAGTCGTAGCCACCTGCTCGACCAATTTGGTTAAGCCGCCTGCCGACCGCCTGTGCGGATGGCGCCGTGACTGCGGCGGGCGTGGCTAGTATTGCGGTTGCCGGCCGCCTCCCCTTGCTTCCGAAAGCAACGGGCACCGGCGTAACCACTAGCTACCGTCGCTGCGTAACAGATAGTATCCGCCGCGTGGGCGGCACCGTCCCATTTTATTTCTTATGGCTTCTTCCACTACTTCGCCGCTACGCCGGCCCCAAGTCATTCTGTTCGACGTCAACGAAACGTTGTTGGACATGGGGCCCCTAAAGCTGGCCGTCAACGCAGCTTTTAGCAACAAGGCCGCGTTCAACCAATGGTTTGGCCTGCTACTGCAGCATTCCCTCGTGGCCACGGTCACGGACAGCTACTTCGCCTTCGCTACCATTGCCGACGCGGCCCTCGACATGACGGCCCATATGCTGCAAGAGAGGCCCCTCACCCACGCCGAAAAGCAGGCCCTCACCGCCCGGTTCGTCCAACTGCCGCCTCATTCCGATGTGCCGGAGGGCCTGCGCCAACTGCGCGCTGCCGGCTACCGCCTCGCGGCGTTCACCAACTCCACCGCCGCCGTGCTCGCCGAGCAGCTGCGCTACGCCGGTCTGACCGAATATTTTGACCACCAGCTGAGCGTCGACGCCGTGCGCCGCTACAAGCCCCACCCCGACACCTACCGCTACGCCATCGAAGAGGCCGGCGTGGCCCCCGCCGAGGCCCTGCTCGTGGCCGCCCACGGCTGGGATGTGGCTGGGGCCCTGGCCGCGGGTCTCGGCGCCGCGTTCCTCGCCCGCCCCGGCCAGACGCTGTACCCGCTGGCCCCGCTACCCACTTACCAAGCTCCCACCCTTACCGCACTAGCCGAGCAATTGGTGTGACGGCTGGTGCCCCGGGCCTCGCGCGGCACGAGTAGGGCCCGGGGCACCAAGGTTTTGCTGCTCATCCCGATACCAAACCAGCCGCGCCCGGGGTGGTAGCGGCAACAGAAACGCCTAGTATCTTAGTCCCATGGAATCCCAGCTCTCGCGCATCACCACCAACCCGCGCCAGTGTGGCGGCCGACCCTGCATTCGCGGCATGCGCATCCGCGTGGCCGACGTGCTTCAGCTCTTCGCCGCTGGCCTCACCGCCGAGCAGATTCTGGCCGAGATGCCCGACCTCGAAGCCGCCGACCTGCAAGCCGCCCTGCAATACGCCGCCCGCCAGCTTGACTACCCGCGCCTCGCCGCATGACCCTCTGGATTGATGCGCACCTCTCGCCGCTCATCGCCGCGTGGCTGACTTGGACCTTTGCCGACGTGCAAGCCGTGCCCCTGCGCGACCTGGGCCTGCGCGATGCCGAAGACGAAGAAATCTTCCAGGCCGCCAAAGCCACCGGGGTCGTGGTCCTCACCAAAGACGCCGATTTCCGCCACCTGCTCAACCAGTTCGGCCCACCACCCCAGGTACTCTGGCTCACCTGCGGCAACACCTCCAACGAACGGCTGCAAGAGGTGCTGCGCGCCACCCTTCCCGCCGCCTTAGAGCTACTGGCCGCTGGCGAGCCACTAATTGAAATCGGCAACGTTCTGCCCTAAACAGATACCCCCAACACCAAACACCAAAACCAGCCGCGCCCGGGGCGGCAGCGGCTGGCGAAGCTTGGAGTTTCTAATTACCGGTGCGTCACCAGCAGCGTGCGCGACAATTCCAGATAAGTATGATGCGCGAACAGCTTCGTGAGCTGCGGCAGAAACTGCCGGAATAGCTCCAGCAAATCGGTGGTGCTGATGTTGCCCGTCGAAACAAGCAGCAGCTTGTACGGCTGGCCGTGGAGCAGGAAGCTGTTCACAAAATCAGCGTCTTTGGTGATTACGACCCGCTTTTCTGCCATCGAAAGTTGGGTGATGCTGCCATCCTGCGTCTGGTTAGCCGCGGGCAAGTCGAGCGTATGCAGGCAGTCGCAGGCAGTATGAAAGGCCAGAAAATGCGCCAACCGCCTTGGCAACTGCGCATCAACCAGAAACCGCAACGGCTCGGCGGTGCTCACGAAGCCAGCCGATAGATGGACCGCACTTGCAGCATATCGGCCGCGTAGGCTTGGCAGGCGCGTAAGTCCTCGACCTCCAAATCTGGGTAGTCGGCCAGGATTTCGGCCTCGCTCATGCCGGAGGCTAGGTATTCGAGCACGTTCTGTACCGGGTATCGCAGGCCGCGCACCGTGGGCTGCCCGTGGCAGATGTTCGGGTCGATGGTAATGCGCGGGTGAGCCGCTGAAGCAACAGTTTCCATGTGGCTAAGATACGAAAGCGCCGCCCGGCCCTATAGCCCCAGAAACAAACCAGCCGCTCCCGGGACGGCAGCGGCTGGCGAAGCGTAGGTCACGAAGCAGCTAAGCCGCTTGCTGAACCGTTTGAGCAGTTGGCGCGGTCACCTCGGCGGCGGGCAAGGTTAACACGGCTTGCGTGGAGCCGTCGGAGCGCACAAATTCTACTTCGTAGGCTTCTCCCTGCCGATACACCAGCACAACGGTACCAATGGCTCCGGTAGGCAAGCCACATTCGGGATGCGCTTGCTGCAACTGCACGATGTCTAATTCAACGAAGGGTTTCATCAGCGGTCGAGTAAGTGGGCGGTGATTAACAAAACGAACGTGCCGGGCGATTGTTCCACCCACACGGTACGCAGTGGATATGCCCGACCATTAGGCGCCAACAACGGGCCATCCACCACAAATTTAACGCCATAGGGCGATTCTTTTTCTTCCGTTATGGTGCGGGTATGGCCGTGCTCAATCAAATCGACAATCAATTGCTCGTAGTGCTCACGCGAGTACCCGATGCCCAGAAAGAACCGGGCCTTGGCCCCGCCAATCGGGTGGTCGGGATTGAGCAGGTAATCCTGCACCTTGTTAGCCGCCACAAACAGCGGCTTGTCGTGAAGCGTCATCCGGCAAAACTACTGTGCAAGCAAGTTGACTCTACGACCCCAACACCAACCCAGCCGCTCTCGGGGCGGCCGCGGCTGGTGAAGCACCTGCTACTGTCGGCAATATAAAACTCTCCACTGCCACAACATAGAGTATCCAACCTAACAAGCGCCATTTATTAGACTTGTTCCTGAATAAGAAATGGTCAAAGATTTTAGCCGATTATGGTGCCTGAATGGTCTTTTTGGTTTGGCCAAGCGTGTATCCTTGGATTCTTTGAGCAGCCCCCGTTTCTGGCGCCAAATACGACTTGGAAAACCACCGATTTCTTATTAAGGAACAAGTCTATTCTCTAACCGAGGCGGGCACCGGCATAGAGTTTTCATTTAATGGGATTTAGCTTGCACATTCGTTTACATTCCTATCGGCATCACCCGTTCCGCATGAATAAATTTTTACGTGTCTTAGCCTTGGTAACAACAGTAAACTTTGCGTTGATAGCCTCTTCGTGTGACGATAAAAAAAGTGACCCTGTGGTCCAGCCCCAGGTTCAAAGGGCCACCCTAAGCGGGCAAATCTCCCCCATCAGCTCCATTACGACCGTAACGGCTACCGATGCCAGTGGCATCGCCGTCACGGCCACACCTAGCAGCACCGGAGCCTATTCCTTCCCTGGTCTTGCCTTAGGTGTTTACAACCTCACCTTTACACCAGCCACCGGCTATGCCATCCCGGCTTCGCGGTATGCGACGCTAACGGCTACTGGCACCACAGCCGGCGTAACTACGGCTACCCTTCTACCCGCCTCAGCATCTTTCAAAGTCGATGGCACACCCGTTACCGCTACGCATATTTATCCTCACCTGTATGCGTATATTACCTTTACGGTAAGCCCAGGTGCGCTGTCGGGCCCAACTGTATTCATAAACATCCCGGCTATAATACCTACTGTCGGCACGTATCCACTGACATATCCCAACATTGGGTGTAAAGCCTGGTTTGAGGGAGCTGACAATAAAACGTATAGCTCTAATAACCTCTACGCCACCGGCCCTTTAAGCGGTACGCTAACTATTACGGCTGTTAACATCCCCGCAAACTGCTTCTCTGGTACGTTCAACTTTGTGGGCTATGGTTCTAACACTGGGTCCTTAGGCTACTCTGTAAACATCACCAACGGCGTTTTTACCAACGTACCGTTTTAGTTGTCCTTCTAAAACGACCCATGACCAAATTAAAAGGGCCGCTCTAGCTAGAGCGGCCCTTTTAATTTGCTTTATCGCGGCTTTCTGTCCCCTTACGACCCGCAAGCCTCGCAGTCCTCCGGGTTATCCAGCGAGCAGCTCATGTCGCTTTGGTTCTGCTCGACCAGCGCCATCGGCTCCAGGGTTTCGGCGGCTTGCTTTTCCACCGTGAACTTGATGGCGTCGGCGGCGGCTTTGGTGCGCAGGTAGTACATGCCGGTTTTCAGGCCGCGCTTCCAGGAGTGGAAGTGCATGCTGGTGAGCTTGCCGAAGTTCACGTTTTGCACGTGCAGGTTCAGGCTTTGGCTCTGGCAGATGTAGGCCCCGCGGTCGGCGGCCTGGTCGATGATGCGGCGTTGCGAAATCTCCCACACCGTCTTGTACAGGTCCTTGATGTGCTGCGGGATGCGGGCAATGCCCTGCACCGAACCGTTGGCCGCGATGATTTCCTGCTTCATGCCGTCGTTCCAGAGGCCCAGGGCCACCAGGTCCTTCAGCAGGTGCTTGTTCACCACCATAAACTCGCCGCTGAGCACGCGGCGCACGTAAATGTTGCTCGTGTAGGGCTCAAACGACTCGTTGTTGCCCAGAATCTGGGCGGTGCTGGCCGTGGGCATGGGCGCCACCAGCAGCGAGTTGCGGGCTCCGTACTTCACCACTTCGGCGCGCAGGCTCTCCCAATCCCAGCGGCCCGAGTCGGGCACCACGTTCCAGAGGTCGAACTGGAACTTGCCCTGGCTCAGGGGCGAGCCGGGGAAGGTTTCGTAGTAACCGTCCTTGATGGCGAGGTCCTTCGAGGCCGTCATGGCCGCGAAGTAGATGGTTTCGAAGATGTCCTTGTTCAGGCCCGAGGCTTCGTCGCTCTCAAAGGGCATACGCAGGGCGATGAACGTATCGGCCAGGCCCTGCACGCCCAGCCCGATGGGGCGGTGGCGGAAGTTCGACTTCTGCGTTTCGGGCACCGGGTAGTAGTTCACGTCAATCACCTTATTCAGGTTCAGCGTGGCCTGGTAGGTCACTTCGTACAGCTTGTCGTGGTCGAAGGAAACGTTGCCCTTGGCGTCCGTCACGAGGTAGCGGGGCAACGCCAGCGAGGCCAGGTTGCACACCGCGATTTCGTCCTTGTCGGTGTACTCAATAATCTCGGTGCAGAGGTTGCTCGACTTAATCGTACCCAGGTTTTGCTGGTTCGACTTGCCGTTGGCCGCGTCCTTAAACAGCATGTAGGGCGTGCCCGTCTCGGTCTGGCTTTCCAGAATGGCAAACCACAGCTCCTGCGCCTTGATGGTGCGGCGGCCCCGGCCCTCCTTCTCGTAAAAGTGGTAGAGCTTCTCGAACTCGGGGCCCCAGGTGGTATCGAGGCCGGGGCACTCGTGGGGGCACATCAGGGTCCAGTCGCCGTTTTCCTCCACGCGCTTCATGAACAAATCGGGCGTCCACATGGCGTAAAACAGGTCGCGGGCGCGCATTTCCTCCTTGCCGTGGTTCTTTTTCAAGTCCAGGAATTCGAAAATGTCGGCGTGCCAGGGCTCCAGGTAAATAGCGAACGCACCCTTGCGCTTGCCACCGCCTTGGTCCACGTAGCGGGCCGTGTCGTTGAACACCTTCAGCATGGGCACCAGGCCGTTGGAGTTGCCGTTGGTGCCTTTGATGTAGGAGCCCGTGGCCCGCACGTTGCTAACCGACAGGCCAATACCACCGGCCGACTGCGAAATCAAGGCGCAGTTTTTCAGCGTGTCGTAAATGCCGTCAATCGAGTCGTCCTTCATCGTGAGGAGGAAGCACGACGACATCTGCGGCTTCGGCGTGCCCGCGTTGAACAGCGTGGGCGTGGCGTGGGTGAACCAGCGCTCCGACATCAAGTTATAGGTCTTGATGGCCGAATCGATGTCCTCCTTGTGGATGCCCACCGACACGCGCATCAGCATGTGCTGGGGCCGCTCCACCACCTTGCCTTCGAGGCGCAGCAGGTAGCTCCGCTCCAGGGTTTTGAAGCCGAAGAAGTCGTAGTTGTAGTCCCGGTCGTAGATGATGGCCGAGTCCAGGGTAGCCGCGTGCTTGTGGATAATTTCCCACACGTCCTTGGCCAGCAGCGAGGCGTTCTCACCGTTCTTGGGGTCTTCGTAGGTGTACAGCCGCTTCATCGTGCTGCTGAACGACTTGGACGTCACCTTGTGCAGGTTGCTCACCGCGATGCGGGCCGCCAGAATGGCGTAGTCCGGGTGCTTGGTGGTGAGCGAGGCGGCCGTTTCGGCGGCGAGGTTGTCCAGCTCCACGGTCGTCACGCCGTCGTAAATGCCGTCAATCACCTTCATGGCCACGGCAATCGGCGACACGAAATCCATGTGCAGGCCGTAGCAGAGCTTCTCAATCCGGGCCGTCACTTTGTCGAACTTGACGGATTCGCGGCGGCCGTCGCGTTTAATTACTAGCATACCAGTAGTGTTTTGGTGTGGGTTTTTCAGTATAGAAAGTTGCCGGGCGCGGGCAGGCGCGGCGACAACTAGTTAGTGCAGTTGTGAAAGAGTAGCGGCGGCTACCGAAGATTGGAGCAGGCTTGGGGGCAATGAATCATGGAAATTACCGCTTGAGTTCGGGGGGGGCAAGCAAAAATTTCAGAATTTTTCCACAAAGCCGCAGAACGTGCCGTCGGGCCCTTTTATCAAAAAAATGTCGGGCAAAAAACCGGTGGCAACGGCGCCAAGCGCCACTCGCCGGTTCAGTCCGAATCGCCACCAGCCGGTGCGGGGCTACCGTAATTGGTTCGGCGCAAAAAGCCCGCCGCTGCCAAAGCAGGGCGGGCTCGTTCGTTGTCAACGGCTTGGCTTAGAAATCCTCGTCCAGCGAGAAGGCGTTTTCCGTCCGCTCGCTCATCACACCGGCTTTCTGGTACTCGGCCACGCGCTTCTCGAAGAAGTTGGTTTTGCCCTGCACCGAAATCATTTCCATGAAGTCGAAGGGGTTGGCCGTGTTGTAGATTTTGGCGCAGCCCAGGGCCACCAGCAGGCGGTCAGCCACAAACTCGATGTAGTGGGCCATGTTCTTGGCGTTCATGCCAATGAGGCTCACCGGTAGGGCGTCGGTCACAAACTCCTGCTCGATGCGCACGGCATCGGCGACGATGCCTTGCACGTGGGCTTCGGGCAGCTTGTTTTGCAGGTAGCCGTAGAGCAAGCAGGCGAAATCGCAGTGCAGGCCTTCATCGCGCGAAATCAGCTCGTTGGAGAAGGTCAGGCCGGGCATGAGGCCGCGCTTCTTCAACCAGAAAATGGAGCAGAACGAACCGGAGAAGAAAATGCCCTCCACGGCGGCGAAGGCGATGAGGCGCTCGGCGAAATTATCGGAGTTAATCCACTTCAGGGCCCACTCCCCTTTTTTCTGCACGGCGGGCACAGTTTCGAGGGCATTGAAGAGGTAATCCTTCTCCTTAGGGTCTTTGATGTAGGTATCAATCAGCAGCGAATAGGTCTCGCTGTGGATGTTTTCCATCATAATCTGGAAGCCGTAGAAGCAACGGGCCTCGGGCATCTGCACTTCCTGCATGAAGTTGACGGCCAGGTTTTCGTTCACGATGCCATCAGAGGCCGCGAAGAAAGCCAGTACGTGCTTAATGAAGTGGCGCTCGTTGTCGTTCAGGTTGTTCCAGTCTTTTTGGTCCTGTGAAAGGTCGATTTCTTCGGCCGTCCAGAACGAGGCCTGCGACTTCTTGTAGAACTGCCATACCTCATCATTCTGGATGGGGAAAAGCACGAAGCGGTTGGGGTTTTCGGCGAGGAGCGGTTCCATAAATGTAGCAGGTGTTGGTGGCGGTTTTCGGCGAGAAAGATGCCAGCCTAACCCCTGTGCGGGAGCAGATGTTTGGCTGAGACCTCAGAAATGCGGCCTCCCTTTCAACACCAAATATAGCCCAGCCGAGGGGTCAGATTACCACTCCATTTAGCTTTTTTATGTCCTAATTTTTCGTTACGGCCATCTTTTTTTGCCCAAAAAATGCCGCTTTGCCAAATAGTTTCCCAACTCGGCAGTATCGTAAAGATGGCTCAATATCAGGCGCTTCGGCCCCACTTATCCACATTTGGACTGTGGATAAGTGCACTTGTCCCCAAATCACCTACTTTTTAGGTCGGTTCGCGCCATTTTTTAACGTTGCCGTAATCTGCGCTTCATCCACCAGGAGCCTCTTTCCGTCCTTTGCATGCTGGCCAGCCAATGATGATTAACAACTTAGGTTTGGATATGCCAGAGCGAAGTTGTACTTTTGCCTTCCCATTTCAGAAAAACCCGAGAAAGCTGATGTACGCAATTGTTAACATAGCTGGCCAGCAGACCAAGGTTGAGGCCAACAAATTCGTTTACGCTCACAAACTGGCCGGCAACGTTGGCGACGTCGTAACGCTGGGCAACGCCCTACTGACCGATGACAACGGCACGCTGACCATTGGTGCCCCCGAATTGAACATCGCCGTAACCGGCACCATCCTTGCTCATGTGAAGGGTGACAAGGTATTGGTGTTCAAAAAGAAGCGCCGCAAGGGCTACCAGAAAATGAACGGCCACCGTCAGTCGTTCACCAAAGTAATGATTAACAGCATCGGTTAGTCTGAGCTTCTGCTCGCTACCTGATTCAATCTTAAACCAGCCGCTACGGGCTTTTTGCCGGTAGCCTAAGCTCAAATACCATGGCTCACAAGAAAGGTGTCGGCTCGTCCAACAACGGCCGCGAATCTCATTCCAAACGTCTCGGCGTGAAAATCTTTGGGGGCCAGGCCCTCATTGCTGGCAACATCATCGTGCGTCAACGCGGCACCAAGCACCACGCTGGCGACAACGTGGGCATGGGCAAAGACCACACGCTGTTTGCGTTGGTCGACGGCGAAGTGCAGTTCCGCAAGGGCCGCAAAGACCGTTCGTTCGTGACGGTTGTTCCCCGCGAAGTAGTTTCGATGCCGGCTTAATTGCCCCTCGATTAGCTGTAGAATATAAAAAAGGCTGCCCCGCAAGAGGCAGCCTTTTTCGCGTTGAGGTATTGGTAACTGATGTTAGGCAGCGTGTTGCTGGCGCGCGTGTGCGCCGCGCTGCCCACTGACTTCAAGCCTCTGACTCGGGAGCGAAAGACTTGCGGCAGGGCTCACCAACGGCTCCGACACCCGCGCTGGCATCGAGCAGGAAATTGCGGCTCAGACAGTATCGCCTCCGGAAACACAGCGGTACCAGGAATGCTGGCTGGCGCAGGTACTTCCGGGGCCCAACTGGTGGTACCGGCCGGTAATAGCAGGCGGGGTAATACGAAACGCAGGAAGAGCGTGAACACGAAGTGGATGAAGTGGAAAATCATCTACTTCGTGCCAGAGCCAGCATCTGCGTTGCAACCAGCCCGCAAATTATGCTGACGGCAGGGCCGTGAGTTGGTAGAGCACCGGCTTGCTGGGGCTGGCATCCAGCTCCAGGCTGGTGATTTGGATGTTGAGCAGGTAGAGGCCGTCGGCCACTTCGTTGGGCACGAAAATAAGCTCGGTGATGGTAGCTCCGAAGCGGGGCTGGACCGGGTAACGCCAGAAAGCGTGATGGGCCAGGAGTTGGCCGGCATCTTCTTCACGGTCAACGCTGGGCAGGTCGAGCAGGAAGTGCTGCACGTTGTGTTCGACCAGGAATTCGGCCAGCGCGGGCTCGATGTAAGTGGGGTTGGTGCCGGAGTACTGACGGCGGCGCTTGGCTTCGTCGTTGGGCAGCGTACGCAAAATCAGTGATTCGGGAATGGAGCGGTCGAGCTGATGGGCCAGGGCGGTCTGCACGTCGGCCAGCATCACCACGAGGTCGCCGTTGGGCTGCGGGCGCGGGGCCACGCTCACCAGCCGGGCCACAAACAGGAAGCGGCGCAGGCACTGGTTGAGCGTCACGGCTGGGTCGGGCGAGATGTGGCCGTAGCATTCGGTGTGCGTGCCGTTGCCGTGCGGCGTGACGTGAATGCGCTGATAGTTGGTGCTCCCTCCCAACGCTACGCTGCCCACAAAGCTGCCCACCCGAATGGTATCGAACTGCACGGGCTCGGCCCAAAAGCAGTTCACCTGGTCATCGCCGGGAGCCAGGGGCAGGGAAATATCGATGGGTGCGACGGGGTCGTAGGAGTACGTGCGGCCGGCGTGGGGGAAGGTGGGTAGCAAGGGCAGTTAGCGGTTGGCGAAAGAACGTCATGCTGAGCTTGTCGAAGCATCTTTACCGCAATAGTAAAATCAATTAGTTGCGCAGTAGAGATGCTTCGACAAGCTCAGCATGACCTGCTTACTAAGCAGTCGCGCATAAGTAACCGTAGTCAACCAAAAAGAACGTCATTCCGAGCTTGCCGAGGAATCTTGCCGGAGTCATCCGCGCCGCCCACTGGCGCGAGCGAGATTCCTCGGCAAGCTCGGAATGACGTTCTTCTTTATCCGGTTACTTATGCGTGGGCACTTACTAACTGATGTTACGCACGGAGTTGGCCGAGTTGGTGGTACATGGCTTTGAGCCCGACGGTATAGAGTTGGGCTTTGAGACGAAAATGCCCGATGCCGCACTTGAGCTTAAGCACTTCCAGTTTGGTGTAGGCCAGCACGGCGGCAAAGAAATGGGTGGCCTGCGTGGCCAGGGTTTTGGTGGGCGCCTTGCCCATGGACGCATTCTGTTTGAGCGACTTGTGGTATTCTTCCACTTTCCACCGTTTTTGGTAAATCGTGGTCAGTTGGGCTTGGTCCAGGTCGGTGTCGCTGCTGACCAGATACAGAATACCCTGGCTACCGTCTTGGTTTGTAAAGACTTGCCTGGTTACGAGCACCGCCTGCTGGACGGCCCGCAAATAGACGCGCAGGGGTTGCGTATCGGGAAACACCAGCGACTGCACAGGCTGGAAATGGCCGGCGGCCCGCGCGGCCGCGCTCAGGGCCACAGTGCGGCTGCTTTCGAGGGCAAAAACAAAGTGGTGGCCAAGGGCTCGCACCAGGGTCATGTTCTCGGCTGAGGCATACCAGGAGTCGGCCAGCAGGTAGCGGTAGGCCACCTGTTGTTGGGCCACGCGCAGCATCTGCTGCAGGTACTCGTTCTTAGTGAACGGGCTTTGATAACTCGTTTTCTGGGTCTTGGGCTGGTAAACGGGCACCGTTTTGCGCACCAGCTCAACGGCGATGGGTAGGGCTAGCTCGCCGGCTTGGTAGAGCAGGCTGACAAAGTTGAGGCCTTTGATGTAGCGCTGCTGGCTGTGGTCCCAATGGGTGCAAATTAGCTCGTTGGCGTCGGTGTGCGCCTTTTCCAGCACCGAATCGTCCACGATGAGCACGGCGAACTCGCCGGCCGGCCGCCGGGCCTCGGCTTGGCGAATCAGGGGCTTGGCCTGCCGCCAGATGTCGGCCGGGCCGTAGGTGGTCTGGCTCAGCCAGCGCGTGACGTGGTCGTGGCTCAACGCCCCATCCAGCAGCCGCGACAAGCCTGTGGCCGTCGTCGGGCCCGTCGAACTCAGCAAATAATCCGTGTACAGGTCCAGCGTGCAAGTCATCATAATGCGCCTAAACGAACAAACTAACCCAACCACTGCGTAACATCAGTTACTAATTCAGTAGCATCTTCAGCAGTGTCTCCTGCCGCAAGCTGGTTCAGAATTTGACTGATTTTATCGGCCTGGCTAATGATGATGAGGTGACCGCCGGGCAGGCGGTACTGGCTGTTCCTAGTCCCGGTGGGCAGCAATCGGTCAGTAGTCCCGTGGATTCGGATAGCGGGCGTGATTGGCTGGCCGGGCCATTGCAACAGCTGCGCAATGGCCCAGCGCGTGAAATCAGGGTCGGTATCGCGCAAAATATCCTTCAGCAGTTGGTAATCCTGCTCATTTTCAATCCCAAAAAACCATTTTGCTACACGCGGCAGCCGCGGCAATAGCCGCGGGGGTACCAGCCGGTATAGGCCAGTGGCGCGGGCCAAGCGGCCGGCCCAGGGCAGTTCGTGCGGCCCCGTAAAACTGGAAATCAGTACAACTCGTGACAGGGGGCGTAGCTGGGCCACTTCCAACGCCAACACGCCGCCAAACGAAACGCCAACCAGCCAGCAAACCTGGTTGATTGGGATTGCGGCCGCGAGGCGAGCCGCGTAGCGTGGCAATGGCTCCTCGGCCGTTTGTGGAAGCAGCCAGCGCAGGATATGTACTTCGCCCTGCAGCTGCAGGGATTGAAACACCCGCTCATCGGCCCCCAACCCGGGAATCAGGTAAAAGACAGGTGAAATCGGCTCCATATTAGCTACGAATCCATGCGTACGAACACACCTTCGAGGTAGAAGATGTTGTGCGGCTGGGGGTCGTCGGGGTCGCCATCGCCCAGTTCGTCGTCTTCGGTCGCGGGATAGGTGACAGACAGTTTCAGGGCCACGCTAGGCAGGGGCACGGGCGGCTTCGCGTCGGAGTTGTATTCGAGCAGGGCGGGCCAGTCGGCGGTGGCCAGGGCGTCGGCTACTTCTTCCTGGAGAGCTTCGGCTCGTTCGTGGGCGAGGCTGAGCAGGGTATCGAGCGACTTGAAGGGCAGCGCGAGGTGGAAGAAGTGGGTGTCGTTGTCAAAGTTCGTGGTGCCCCACACGGTCACGTCATCCGTGTTGTCGAATACGATGGCCACCACGTGAATCTGTTCCACGAAGAAGTCGGCATCGTCGGCAATACTGTCGCTGAGTAGCTTCATAATCACTGATTTTTACTGATTAACCGAGCTTTCACTGATTAGCGGAAGGCAGACAAACCATGAGTAGAATTTTGATGGCTAAAACAGTAGTTGCGTTTGCGATGGAAAACCGCATTCTGAAAATTCAGCAATAAATACCCGTCCACAAGCAGCGAAAGCTCGGTTAATCAGCGAAAATCAGTGATTGAAGAGTTCCAGCGTGATGTGGTCGGCCAGCAGCTTGCCAGCATCGGTCAAGGTAAGGACTTCGTTTTGGATAGTGGCCCAGCCGTTAGCCTGCAGCTCGGCGAGGTAGGCGGCGCGGGTGGCCGGCAGGTCGAGGCCGTGGTGGGTACGCAGGTGAGCCAGGTCGCAGCCGCGGGCGGTGCGCAGCGTGGTGAGCAGGTATTCGTTGGCGCGGTCGGTAGCGCTCAGCACGTCCAGGGTCACGGGCACATCGCCGCGCTCGAGCACGGCGGCCACGTACTGCGGGTTGTTGGCCAGGGTGGCCTGGCGGTTCTGGCCGTCGTAGCTGTGGGCGCTTGGCCCGAGGCCGAGGTAGGGCACGCCGCGCCAGTAGTTGCTGTTGTGGCGGCTCTCGCGGCCGGGCTGGCAGAAGTTGCTGATTTCGTACTGCTCGTAGCCGTGGGCGCGCATGGCGGCCAGCAACGCTTCGAACTGCGTGGCCACAAACTCATCGGGGGCGGCCTTGAACGTGCCCTTTTGCAGCCGGTGCCCGAAGGCCGTGCCCGGTTCAATAGTCAGGGCGTAGGCCGAAACGTGCGGCACGCCCAGCGCGAAGGCATTGGCCAGGTCAGCCTCCCAGATATGGTGGCCAGAGGCGGGCACGCCATAAATCAGGTCGATGGAGATATTCTCAAACCCCGCATCCTGGGCGCGGCGTACGGCCGTGGTGGACTCCCCGGCGGTGTGGGCGCGGTTCATCAGCCGCAGGTGGGGCTCGTAGAAGCTTTGCAGGCCGATGCTGAGCCGGTTGACGCCGGCCTGTTGCAGCTCGCGCAGCTTGGCGGTGCTGAGGTCGTCGGGGTTGGCTTCGAGGGTGATTTCAGCTTGGGGAGCCACAACGAAATGGCGGTGGATGGCCTCGAAAAGCTGGGCCAGCTCATCAGCCGTGAGCAACGACGGGGTGCCCCCGCCGAAGTAAACGGTTTCCAGCGTGGCGTTTGGCCCGAGGTAGGCGCGGCGCAGCTCAATTTCCCGCACGATGGCCTCTACCAACCGGCTTTTCAGGCCCAACGACGTGCTGAAGTGGAAGTCGCAGTAGTGGCAGGCTTGCTTGCAAAAAGGAATGTGGAGATAGAGGCCGGCCATGTTTTCAGTAGCAACGAGCGGGTAGGTAACGGGGCCGCTGTGAGGCACCGCCGGGCGCGTTCTATGCGCGGCCTTGCAACGGTTCCGCTACGCTGCAAAGATACCGCCTGCGTGCGGCGTTTATCTTCGGGAAATTAAACGCCGGCTTTCGCGTTGTGCCCCCGAATGGATAGGTTTCTACTGCGCTTTTGGGGAATACTGCTGCTGAGCTGGCTGGCCGCCTGGCCCGCCGCCCGCGCCCAAACGCCCGGCTTCAGCCCCACCGCGCCCAACCAGCCCGGCCTGGCGGCCCCGCCCCTGCCGCCCCCCGCGCTGGCTCCGGTAGCTGCGCCGCGCCGCGCACTGGCCCACCCCCGCGTGCTGCGCCTGGATGCCGAAGTGGCCGACCTGCCGCTGCTGCGTCGCTACAAAGTGCGCGGCTCCGTGCCCGATTCGCTGAGCGCGTTGCGCGAAGTGCGCGAGCTGGTGCGCGCCCTGCAGGGCGACGCCTACCTCACGGCCTCGGCCGATACCGTGCGCTGGACGCGCGACACCGTGCGGGTGCGCCTGTACGTGGGCGAGCAGTTTCGGTGGGCCTACCTGCGCAACGGCAACCTGGGCGACGGCCTGCTAACCCGCGCCGGCTACCGCGAAAAGTTCTTCCGCAACACACCTTTCGTGCCCGAGGACTGGGCCAGGCTACAGGAGCGCATCCTCACCGAAGCCGAAAACCAGGGCTTCCCCTTCGCCACCATCGGCCTCGATTCGGTGCAGCTCCGTGGGCATGACATTTCGGGCCGCGTGGTGCTGAAACGCGGGCGGGCCGTGGTTTTCGACTCGCTGCAAATCGTGGGCAACACCAAAACCAAGAAGCGCTTTCTCAGCAAGTACCTGCAGATAGTTCCGGGGCAGCCCTTCAGCCAGCAGCGGGTGATGGCGGCGGCCCAACTACTGCGCCAGCTGCCTTACGTAAAGCTGCGGGCTGAACCCGAAATCCGCTTCGCCAAGGGCCGGGCGCGGGTGTACCTGCTGCTCGACGAGCGGCCCAGCAACCAGTTCGATGCCATTGTGGGCATTTTGCCCAACGCCAACGCCGACCAGACCGGCGTGCAGTTCACGGGCGAAGTCACCATCAACCTGCGCAACATCAAGGGCGGTGGCAAGCAAGCGGGCCTGCAGTGGCGCAAGACTGATGCCCTCTCGCAGCTGCTGGATGCCCAGTACGTGCACCCCAACTTCTTCGGCACGCCGCTGGAGTTGGCCGGCACCTTCAATCTGTACAAGCAGACCGATGCCTTCACCATCATTCGGCCCCGGCTGCAAGTCACCTACCCCACGGCGCGGGCCGGGCGCGTGAGCTTCTTTGCCGAGCAGCGGGGTTCGTTTATCGAGGCGGTGCGGGACACCAGCGTGCTGCCCGCCAACCTCGATTCGCAGTTCAATTCCTACGGCGTGGGCTACGCCTGGAACAGCCTCGACGACCTGTTTTTCCCGCACCGCGGCTACCTTTTCAACGCCCAGGGCGCCGTGGGCACCAAAACTATCAGCATCAACACCGAGCTGCGGCCCAAGCTCTACGAGGGCATCCCGCTGCGCTCCACGCAGTATTCGCTGGCCGTGCGGGCCGAGCGCTACCTGCCCGTGAAGCGGGCCGGGGTGCTGCTGCTGCGTCTGCGCGGCGAAGGCTTATTCAGCCCGCGCCTGTTCACCAACGACCTGTTCCGGCTGGGCGGGCTGAACTCGCTCCGGGGCTTCAACGAAAACCAGTTTTATACGAGCTCTTACGCCGTGGCTACGGCCGAATTCCGCCAGTTTATTGGGGCTGATTCCTACGTGTTTTTATTCGCTGACCAGGCCTATTTGCGGCACGATGTGGCGAACGACCGGTACGCGGACCAGCCCACCGGCGTGGGCGCGGGCCTGAGCTTCCGCACGGCAGCGGGGCTATTTCAGTTCGTGTACTCCATCGGACAGGCCAAGCGTCAGCCTTTTGAGTTGAAGTCGTCCAAGATTCACTTTGGCCTGACCAGCCGGTTCTAATGCAGCGTGGACGCTGAGAGTCCGCGCCGGAACGAGCCACGCGCACAGCCCAAGGTTAGCCCGCCATTTCGTCCGCATTTTTTCGTCGCCAACCAGTTTTCCGCCACCCTGGCCGAAGCCTAAAAATTCTGGCGAAAAACCCAGCCAATACGGCTGAATTTCAGCATAGATAAGCCATAATTCGGATTGGTACATCATTTGTAATAGTGAGTCCGAAGCCGCTCTAAACCCGGCTATTTGCTATGAAACTTATCAGCTCGAAATTCATCCACAACATTGCCCCGCAGCTCGACTTGCTCAACACCATTGGTGGCGGCGTGGCCCAGCCCCAAATCCGGGTCGACCAGCGTCCGAAGGGCGTGATTCTGCGCGTGGCTATGCCCACCGTGGCCGCCGACCGGTTTCGCGTGGTCCTCAATAACCAAAAGCTCACCGTGTTTGGAGAGTACCGCCACGAACCCGATGACCAGCTCAGCGCGCCCCTCTTCGTGCAGACGCTCGATTTGCCCAACAACCTCGACCTGACCCGTATCGACGCGGTACACGAGGGCCAGGAGCTGCGCGTGCGCATTCCGTTTTCGAACACGAATGACCAGCAGCGCGAAATCGACATTCGCCACCAGTAAGTAGCGAGTTCTGAGCAGGCGGCAGTTGCCAAACAGCGACTGCCGCTCCTCCTCCCTACCAACCCAATCATAACGCCGGGACCGACCGGCACCGCAGTCCAGTGATAACGTCGGGACCGACCGACCAACTTTTCAGTTTTGGAATTTCACTCTTGAGCCACCGCCCACAGCGGTGGTTTTGCTTTTTACGCCACCCCGGCTACCCAAACAGGGGAATAATGAGCACGAAGCTCATAACCAGCGCCAGGTAGAACCAGCCCATTATCTGCCCGCGGTAGTGGCGCGGCAGGCGGTTGCTGAGCACCAGCACCGCCGTAATAATCAGGGCCAGGTGCGCCACAAAGAAGACCATCGTCTTCAGCCAGTTGCTCACAATGGTGTTTTCGGCTTGATTCTGGTTGCTTTCGCCCAAGCCCGAGGTGAGGTAGCGCAGGCCGTAGAAAGCCGCCGTTTCGAAGGCCACGAACCAGGCCAGGCCCGCCAGCAGCGCCGTTTTGGATGATTTTTTGGCGACGTCGGCCATGCCTGTTCGGTTATTACGGACGGGGCCGGCCCTGCACTTCGGCGGAGCGGGCTTTGATGTACAGTTCTTCGACCTTGGTGCGGGCCCAGGGCGTGCGCCGCAAGAAAGTGAGCGACGACTTGACGCTGGGGTTATCGGCAAAGCAGTTCATGTGCAGCCGCGCATCGAGCTCGGGCCAGCCGTAGGCCGCCACCAAATACTCAAGAATAGTGGTCAGGTTGACGCCGTGCAGCTCGCGAATGAGGTGGCCGGATTCGTCGCGGGCATCGGCAGTGCGGAGAAAAGACATAGCAAAAGGGGCAGGCGAAAGTGCAAAGTTGGCGAAAAGCCGGGGGCCAACGCACGATGGGTCGCGGCCGGGCGTTATTTTTGGGCAATGCCTCCGCTTTCCTCCGCTTCAGTTGCCTCGTCCACGGCCCCGCCCCGCGCCCCCCGGGGGCCGTGGCGACGCGGGCTGCTGGTGGCGCTACTGCTGAGCCTGGCGCTGGCGGGCACCTACTACCTGCGCCACCAGGTGCAGCTGAACCGCTACGCCCGCCGGGCCTGGGCCACCTTCACCAAAGGCGGCCTCACGGGACGCGAAAAAACGCCGCTGCTGGCCGGGTACTCGGTGCACGGCATTGATGTATCGGCTTACCAGGGCCGTATCGACTGGCGCACGGTGGCGCGCAACCGGGTGCGGTTTGCCTTCATCAAGGCCAGCGAGGGCGCCACGCTGCGCGACCAGCGCTTTGCCCGCAACTGGCGCGAAGCCCGGGCGGCCGGGGTGCTGCGCGGCGCTTACCACTACTTTCAGCCCAACCGCGACGGCCAGATTCAGGCCGACCTCTTTGCCCGCACCGTGCCCTTGGCTCCCGGCGACCTGCCGCCCGTACTCGATGTGGAAGCCGCCAACTTCCACGATGTGGCCGTATTGCGCCGCGAGGTAGCCCGCTGGCTCCGCCTTATCGAGGCGCACTACGGCGTGCGGCCCATCCTCTATTCCAACCACAGCTTTTATAAACGCCACCTGGCCGGGCATTTCGACGACTACCCGCTCTGGCTGGCGCACTACGAGGTGGAGCGCCCCAGCATGCCCCGCAACAAGTGGATAATCTGGCAACACTCCGACGAATCCCACGTGCCCGGCATTCGGGGCATGGTGGATTTCAACGTGTTTCAGGGCAACTTTACGGCATTGCAGGCACTGCGGGTGCCCGCCGTGGCCCGGCCCGCTAAGCCGAACACGCAAAAAGCCGCCCAACCATCGCTGCTACTCGAAGCGGGCAAGCCGGGCGGCCGCCGTAGCAAATAAGACTGCCCAAGGGCCTACATTTTGTCCTTCGATATCATTTTGCCGTTTTTATTCATTGTCGCTTTGTGCGTCATATTCCCGTTGTGCATTTTGCCGTCGTGCATTTTGACTTGCGTCTTGCCATCGGCCATTTTGCCGCTGGCCATCTTTTCGTCTTTTTTCATCATCTTGCCATCGCCCTGCTGGGCATGTGCCATCAGGAACGTACACGAGAGGGCGGCGGCCGAAGCCAATTTCAGGAGGTTTTTCATCATTGCGGGGAAAATGGGGTTGGGTGATGAATGAGGACGAAAGGTCAGCGGCAATTATAAATTTCAGATGAATTTGTATCAACAAGCTAAAGTTTTTTATTCCGGTATGTTGCCTGTACTGCTACTGGTGCTGGCCCTGCTGGCATCGTCGTGCAGCAGCAGCCGCAACGCAAGTACCGGCCCGAAGGCTGCTCCCAAAGCCCCGCGCGGCACCTACACTCAGAAAGGCCTGGGCTCGTACTACGCCAATAAATTCGCGGGCCGGGCCACCGCCAGCGGCTCCATTTACCGCCCCGGCGAAATGACCGCCGCCCACAACACCCTGCCCTTCGGAACCCTCATCCGCGTCACCAATACCCGCAACGGCCACTCGGTAGACGTGACCGTGACCGACCGGGGCCCGCACACCAAGGGGTACATCGTGGATGTATCGCGCCGGGCCGCCGTGCAGCTCGACATCATCGAGGCCGGCGTGGTACCGGTGGAGCTGACCGTCATTCGGGCCGCAACGGCCAACCGCTAGCCACTTTGCCATTTACCCCACTAGTTTCTCAAAACCCTCCCTGCCCATTAGCATGAACATCCGTAAGAAAGTGCGGTGGATTCTTCCTCCCGACACCAACCGCTACGCTGCCCTCGACCTCTGGGTACCCGCCGCCGAAGACGAAAACTGGGCGGAAGCCGAAATTCAGTATGTGATTACCGAAGTAGTAGAAGCCGAGAGCAATGCCGCCGGCCTGGAAATCCTGACCTGGTACACGGCTAACTAGCCAAGAGACTTGTTCCTGAATTAGAAAACTTGCCGTAGAACGTCATGCTCATCTGGCGTCCGCTTGTCGATTTCCTTTATTCGGGAACAAGTCTAATGGCTAGCGCACCTGAGGTGTGGGCCGAAACGCCACCCGCAGCCATACGCCAGCCAGCGCCGCCAGTCCGCCCACCAAGCCCGCAATCAGAGCCGTCACGATAACCAAAGCGACTGCGGAGCCGCCCAGTGGCAGTAGCTGCGCCACGCGGCGGGCCAGCAAACCATCGTTTTGATACGAAAGCCAAGCCGCAGGCACCAGCCAGCTGAGCCCTGCCCCAACGAAGCCGGCCCAGAATGCTACCTGACCCGTAGGCGCGATGGCCAGGCCCACGATGAACGCGACTACGGCCATGCTCCACCAAGGCGCATCAAGCTGCACGGCCGAGGCCAGCACAAAAATAAGAATTGGCAAAAGCCAGGGATTACGCCAGTTCATGCCAGCAAAGTAACACGAATAGCACCCAACAACGCCACCGGCATTGGGTACGACGGTGTATAATTACGGCGGGGTATAATCAGGCGGCATTCAGCACCTCAGCGTCGTTATTGGCCGGCGAGTTCACGCGCGTGCTGATGGCGTACTCGCGCATGGCAGCGGCATCGTAGGGCCGCAGCTGGTGCTGGTGCGCGGCCAAGCCCGCCCCGTCGTTGAGCCAGGCTTGCTCACCGGCGCGGTCGGGCAGGATGACGGGCATGCGGTTGTGAATGCCGGCCATCAGCGCATTGGGCTCGGTGGTGATGATGGTAAATGTGGGGTGCAGCTCGCCGGTGCTGCGGTCAAGCCATTCGTCCCAAAGGCCCGCGAAGGCGAAGGGCTGCTCATCGCGCAGCAGAATGCGGTGCGGCACCTTGCCCGCCGGCGTGGCCTGCCACTCATAAAAACTATCGGCCAGCACCAGGCAGCGCCGCCGGTCCAGCAGCTGCCGGAAGGAAGGTTTTTCGGCCAGGGTTTCGGCGCGGGCATTGATGGGCTTCGGGCCGCTGGCGGAACCGTGACCGGTAGGGTCCCGGCTCCAGCTGGGCACGAGGCCCCAGCTCAGCAGCTGAATCTGGTGGGGCGCGGCGTTGGTAATAACAGGCAGCCGCTGCGACGGCGCGGCATTGTAGGTAGTCGGGGCCGCGTCAGTGAATTGGGCATCGAAGCGCTGCTCAACTTTGGGAGCAGGGGTGATGAAGGTGTAACGGCCACACATGGCAAGGAGTGAGGTAAGCAAGAAGAAACCGGCTGTCATCCTGAACGCAGTGAAGGACCTTACCACGCCCGGACAAGTCGTCTGTACGACAATTGCTCGAACTTGATAAGGCCCTTCACTGCGTTCGGGGTGACAGTCGGTTAACGGAGGTTCATCTCCGCCATCAAGCCTTCCTTTTTACTTGTATAGCTGCTCGTAGTATTCCTTGGCCATACGGCCCGACTCAAACGCAGGCTCGACCTCTTTCATGGCAGTTTTCACCACTTTCAGAAAGTTCTTGGGCTGGTCGTAGTACATCGGCACCACGGTGTACTCCAGCACGTCGAGGAGAGCGGTGGCTTCCTGGTCGTCCTTCACGGCATCGGGCCGGGTTTCGTCGGCGTGGGCGATGAGGAAGCCGTTTTCGCCGTGGCGGCAGAATTCGGGAATCCAGCCGTCGGCGATGCTCAGGTTCACGCTGGCGTTCATGGCGGCGGTCATGCCGCTGGTGCCGCTGGCCTCGCGCGGGAAGCGGGGCGTGTTCAGCCAGATATCAGAGCCCTTTTTGAGGGCGGCCGACAGGTCCAGCTCGTAGCCGGTAAGCACGGCGCAGTTCTTCAGGTGCGCCGTACGCTTGATGATTTCATTGAACAACGCCACGGCACCGTAATCTTTCGGGTACGGCTTGCCGGCCCAAATCATCTGGATGGGGCGCTGGATATCGTTGGCTAGCTGCACAAACCGGTCGAAATGGTGCAGAATCAAGTCGGCGCGCTTGTAGCCGGCAAAGCGGCGGGCCCACACCACGGTCAGCACCTCGGGGTCGAAGATGTTGCCGGTCTGGTCGGCCACGATTTTGAACAGGTCCTTTTTCAGCTCCTGCTTGCGGGCCAGCAAGGCGGCATCGTCCTTGCCCTTGAGGGCGTCGGCCAGCTGCGGGTCGCGCCAGTAGGTGCCGTTCTGGCTGTTGGTGATGGGGATGATGGGGCAAATGCCTTCATAATGGCCCCACATTTCGAGGCTTACGATGCCGTGCACCTTACTCACGGCGTTGGCCTTGCGGGCAAAGCGCAGGGCGGTAAGCGTGTAGTTGAGCGAGTCGCCGTCGCCGATACGGGCCACGCGGCGGATTTCGTCCGCGGGCACCGCACCGAAAAAGCTCATGTCCGTGAGCAGCTTCATGGGGCGCTCCTCGTTGCCGGCCAGCTCGGGGGTGTGCGTGGTGAACACGAGGCGCTTTTGCACCTCGGCCAGGTCGCGGCCGTGCTTTTCGTAGAGGTAGAACGCCAGCGGCAGGCCGTGGCCTTCGTTGAGGTGGTAGACGTCGGTGTGGCGGCCCAGCAGGTCGAGCAACTTGCCCCCGCCCACGCCCAGCAGAATGCTCTGGGCCACGCGAGCGGCGGCGTCCGGGTCGTAGAGGTGGTGCGAGATGGTGCGCGAGAGGTGGTCATTCTCGGCAATGTCGGTGGTGAGGAAGAACATGGGCACCGTGCCGAACACCTCCGGGGCCAGGTACAGGGCCTTCACGTGCACATCGGCCCCGTGAATGGTGATGGGGAACACCAGGCCGGTGTCTTCGAGAAACGAGTAGTGCTTGTGGCGGAAATCAGCCCGCATGCTCTGGTCTTCGTTGCGCCCCTGGTCGTAGTAGCCAAAGCTCCACAGAATGCTGATGCCCACCAGATTCTGCTTCAGCTCGTAGCCCGAGCGCATGTGTGAGCCAGCCAGAAAGCCCAAGCCACCGGAGTAGGTTTTAAGGGCCTGGTCGACGGCAAATTCCATCGAGAAATACGCGGCGGCCGTCTTGTATTTGGCAGCCGGCGTGTAGGGTTTAAAGGTGAATGCCATAGAGAAATACAGCACGCGGACCACGGCCGCGCTCAGGAAAAATGCAAGGTGAAAAAACAGGCCACTAACCGTTCAGCCGCAGCCCAATACCGTCGCAAGGTCCGAAGCATTCGGCAAATAATAACGTGACCGGCCGCAATAGCCGCCGCTAGCCACCCGAATCGATACCGGCAATAACTGCCACCTAATCAAATACAAACGGCAAATATTAAGCTTTCAACATATGTTTACTCACGGTCCCCGGAACTACCGGTTTTCTTGGGTAATGCACCGGCTGGCTACCGTAGTGCTGTACCAAACTGACAAACCGATACCCACCGCTTACCCATGCTTCATCAACGTTGCATTATTGAAGCAATTATGGGTGCTTTACATATAAAATCATTAAACAATGGGGCCTTTTTTCGAAAAAGACACAATTTTTTAACCTCAGGTATAATCATCCTGCTAATTAATTGCCCTAGCTTTGTCGGAACAATTCTCACGCTTTGAAACTCATTTTCAACCGTATGCGCATGACATTTTCAGGCCGTTACTTAGTAGCGCCACTTTTGGGAGCCTTGTTATTTTCGAGCTGCTCCAAGTCGGAGCCCACGCCGGAAACCCCTATCGCCGCCGTTGCATCGCAGGACGTGTCGGCCCCCGGCTTCCCCGAAGGATTTGAAACCGGTACTAAAACGGCTTACACCACGGGCAGCGTGACACTGGGCTCGGGGTCCTGGACGCTAAATGACGCCCTGCTGGGCAATACCACGGCCGACCACAAAACCGGGGCGCAGTCGGCCCGCGTCCGCAACAGCGGTTCGCTGAGCATGAACTTTGACCTGACCGGCGGCGCGGGTGTGGTGACCGTAGGCCACGCCCGCTACGGCACCGATGCCAACGGCACCTGGGAGCTGTGGGCCTCCGGCAACAGCGGCGCATCCTACGCCAAAGTGGGCAGCACCGTCACCAGCACCACCACCACGCTCAGCACGGCCTCATTCACGGTAAACCTGGCCGGCACGGTGCGCCTGCAGGTGCGCAAAACCGACGCCAGCACCAACCGCCTCAACTTCGACAACATCACGGTGGAGAGCTACAGCGGCACCACCACGCCCACCGGCGGCAGCAAGAAATTCCTGTTTGACGGCTCGCACGGTGAACTGGCCGGCAACGCCGACTGGGTGCTGGACGTGAACAGCGGCGTGGCCTCGCGCTACCCCACGCCCGCCCAGAGCGGCATCACGAGCAGCTCGCCCGAAACATTCTGGACCGGAGCAGTTTCGGCCTGGGGCGTAGCCCTGGTTAAGCTAGGCCACACCGTGGAGCAACTGCCCACCGGCACGGCCATCAGCTACGGCAACACTGCCAACCCCCAGGACCTGGCCAATTACAGCGTGTTCGTGGTCGATGAGCCCAACGTCATCTTCTCGGCGGCCGAGAAAACGGCCATCATGCAGTTCGTGCAGAACGGCGGCGGCTTGTTTATGATTACGGACCACATTATTTCGGACCGCAACAACGACGGCTACGACTCGCCTCAAATCTGGAACGACCTGATGACCAACAACACGGTGAAGGCCAACCCATTCGGATTCTCAATAAACTCCGACAACATTGTGGAAAACAGCAGCAACGTCCAGACCGGCACCAACCCCATTATGAATGGCTCGCAGGGCCTGGTTTCGCAGCTCTCATTCCACAACGGAGCTACCATGACGCTGAACCCCACCGCCAACACCTCGGTGCAGGGCCTGGTGTGGCGCAGCACCGCCGGCCAGGGCAACAATCTGGCGATGGCCGCCAGCAGCACCTTCGGCACGGGCCGCGTGATGATTATCGGTGATTCCTCGCCGGCCGACGACGGCACCGGCTCGCCCGGCAACACCGTGTATAACGGCTGGGGCGAAAACGTGAGCACGCCCCGCCTGCACCTCAACGCCTCGCTCTGGCTCGCCAAGCTGCAATAGCGTTCGGCTGATTTCACGTAATACCTTTTGATTTTCAAGCCCGCAGCCGCTCCGGCTGCGGGCTTTTTTTGGCCTATCAAGCAGCGCCGGGTAGCCACAGCTGTTACTTTTGGAGCTCATTTCGCTTTGTTTCCAATGAGCTACTCACGTTTTTTCCGGCTGGCAGCTGCTTTGCTCGCCGCCGCGGTTGCCTCGCCGGCCTGGGCCAATACTTCTGTTGTTTCGACAGCTGCTGGCACTACTAAGGCAGCTCCCGGCATCACGCGCATCGACCCGGCTTTTTGGTGGGTGGGCATGAAAAACCCGAAGCTGCAGTTGCTGGTGCACGGCCCCGGCATTGGGAGCAGTACGGCCACGCTAGCCGCCTATCCCGGCGTGACACTGGATGGGGTGCAGAAAATGGAAAGCGCCAACTACCTGGTCATCAACCTCACCATTGGGCCGGATGCCAAGCCGGGCCAGCTTAAACTGGAATTCAAGGGCACCAAAAAACTGACGTATGCCTACGAGCTACGCGCCCGCAACACCGACCCGCAACGCGTGCAGGGCCTCACCCAGGCCGATTTTATCTACATGCTGATGCCTGACCGGTTTGCCAACGGCGACCCGAAAAACGACGTGGTGAAAGGCACCCGCGTCAACCACATTGCTCGCGACTCGATGTATGCCCGCCACGGCGGCGACATTCGGGGCATTCAGAACCACTTTGCCTACTTCAAGCAGCTGGGCGCCACGGCTATCTGGCCCACGCCGCTGGTGGAAAACGACATGCCCAGGGCCAGCTACCACGGCTACGCCGTAACGGACGGCTACCGGATTGACCCGCGCTACGGCACCAACGCCGAGTACGCGCAATTTGTGAAAGCCGCGCACGCCGACGGCCTCAAAGTAGTGCAGGACATCGTACTCAACCACTGGGGCAGCTTCCACTACCTGTTTCTGGACCAGCCGGCGGCCGACTGGTTTCACCAGTTCCCAACCTTCACGCGCAGCAACTACAACGCCTACGCCCTCAACGACCCGCACGGCTCGCAACGGGACAGGATGTTGTACAACGACGGCTGGTTCGACACGACCATGCCCGACGTGAACCAGAGCAACCCACTGGTGGCGACGTATTTGATTCAGAATTTTCTGTGGTGCGTCGAATCGACGGGCATTGACGGCTACCGCATTGACACCTATCCGTATTCGGAGCCGCAGTTCCTCATGGCCTGGGGCAAGGCCATTGCCGACGAATACCCGCAGTTGACGCTGTTTGGCGAAGCCTGGGAAGGCACCGAAGCCGAGCAGGCCTTCTTCGCCCAGAATATCCTGCCGCACGTCAACGGTTTCAAGTCGAACCTGCCGGGCGTGCTCGATTTTCAGGTTGCCTTCGCCATCGGCGACGCGCTCAAAACGGAGAACGGCGACCTCAGCAAGCTCTACCATGCCCTGCAGGCCGACTGGCTGTACGTGGACGCCACGCGCAACGTGCTTTTCCTCGATAACCACGACATGAGCCGGTTCTACTCGGTTATTGGTGAGGATTTCAACAAATTCAAAACTAGTATTGCCTGGCTGCTCACGCTGCGCGGCACGCCCCAGCTGTATTACGGCACCGAGGTGCTGATGAAGAACTTCTCGAACCCCGACGGCAAGGTACGCGAGGACTTCCCCGGCGGGTTTGCGGGGGATAAAACCAATTACTTTGTATCGCGTCCTGGTCAGGCGGGCGAAGCTTTTGACTACGTGAGTAAGCTGGCCAACTACCGTAAGGCGCACCCGGTGCTGAGCTCGGGCAAGTTGATGCAGTTTATTCCGCAGGATGGCGTATACACGTATTTCCGGTACACGGATACTGACTGCGTAATGGTGATTGCCAACAACACCAAGGACGAAAAGAAGGTGGACGGCACGCGCTTCGCGGAACGAACGGATGGGTTTTCGTCCGGCGTGGAGGTGGTGAGCGGGGCGGTCGTCCCGGATTTGAAGACGTTGCGGGTGCCGCCGCACACGGCTTGGGTGGTGGAGTTGCGGAAATAGGTCGTTCTTTGGTTTTTAGCCCGCAGAAGCCGCAGAAGTTTACGCAGATGACGCAGAAGCACGAGAACGATATTTCCTACCTGGTGCGGAAGGCAGCTTATACCATCCATGTGGCGCTCGGGCCGGGGCTGTTGGAATCGGTGTACGAAACGCTATTGTGCCACGAATTGCGGAAATTGGGATTGAACGTGCAAACCCAAGTGCCCTTACCCGTGGTGTATGATGGCCTGAAGCTGGAAAACGGCTTCCGAATGGACCTTCTGGTTGAGCACAAAGTTGTAGTCGAACTAAAGTCCGTCGAAGTCCTGCTCGAAGTGCATCACATGCAACTGCTCACCTACCTCAAACTCTCCGGCTACAAGCTCGGCTTACTTATCAATTTCAACGTGCCTTATATCAAAAATGGCATTTTCCGCAAAGTGAACGGTCTCGAAGAACATTCTGCGTCTTCTGCGCAACCTTCCGCGCCCTCTGCGGGCTAAAAAACCCAGAACGAATGAACGACCTCACCGACCAAGTAGCCATCGTGACCGGCGCTAGCCGCGGCATTGGCAAAGCCATTTCGCTGTTGCTGGCCCTGCAAGGAGCCAAAGTAGTAGCGGTGGCCCGCAGCGAAGATGAGCTCATCGAACTCACGAATAAAACCCAGGGCCTGGGCATTGTGGCCGATGTAGCGGACGAAAGCGATGCCGTACACGTCGTAGCCGAAACCCTGCGCCAGTACGGCCGCCTCGATATCGTGGTGTGCAACGCCGGAGTCGGCTCCTTCAACGAGCTGGAAAACTTCAGCGACGCCGAATGGGACCGGATATTCGACACCAACGTGAAGGGCACTTTCCTGCTCTGCAAGGCCGTGGTGCCGTATTTCAAAGCGCAGAAAAAGGGCCACATCGTGGGCATTACCTCCGACGTAGCCAAGCGCACCTTCGCCCACGGCACGGCCTACGGTGCCAGCAAATATGCCCAGGACGCCGTGCTGGGCAGCCTGCGCAAGGAAGTGCGGCCGCATGGCATCAAAGTCAGCACCATTTACCCCGGCTTGGTCGATACTTACTTCAACGACACCCGGCCCGGCAGCGCCGAAGCCGAAAAAACCCACCTCCGCCCCGCCGACGTGGCCCAGGCCGTGCGCTACGTGCTGGAAGCCCCGGCTCATGTGGTGATTGATGAGCTAATGCTGCATCCGCTCACCCAGGAATGGTAAGGCATCAATGGGTGAATGAGCGAGTGGCTGAATAAGTGAATGTTAAATAATATTTGCTTTCTGCGCGCTTATTCAACCATTCAGCCATTCGTTCATTCACCCATTGACTAACTTGCCGCATCATGAAAAACCTGTTGCTGGCTGGTAGCCTCCTCACTTTGGCTGCTTTCTCATTGCCCAAACTGCCCGTGCCCACAAAACGCACCGCTGCCACCGACCCCAATACCACCGCGGAAGTGCCGCAGGACCACAAGCTGGTAATCTACCAGTTGATGACGCGCCTGTTTGGCAACAAAGTGGCCCTCAACAAGCCCTACGGCACCATTGGCGAAAACGGCTGCGGCAAGTTCAACGACGTTACCGACAAGGCCCTCGACGAGATTAAAAAGCTGGGCGTGAGCCACGTGTGGTACACCGGCGTGATTGAGCACGCCACGATGACGGACTACACCGCCGCCGGCATTCCGGCCGACGACGCCGACGTGGTGAAGGGCCGCGCCGGCTCGCCCTACGCCATCCGCGACTACTACGACGTGGACCCCGACCTGGCCGTGGTGGTGAAAAACCGCATGCCGGAGTACGAGGCCCTCATTAAGCGCACCCACGACCACGGCCTGAAAGTCCTCATGGACTTCATCCCCAACCACGTGGCCCGTTCCTACAAGTCGGACGCCAAGCCCCAGGGCGTAGTGGACCTGGGCGCGCAGGATGATAAAACCAGGGCCTTCGCGCCCAACAACAACTTCTATTACCTGCCCGGCAAGAGCTTCGTGGTGCCCACCGGCTACAACCCGCTGGGTCCGCTGAAAGGCCCGCGCGAAGACGGCAAGTACACCGAAACACCCGCCAAAGCCACCGGCAACGACGTTTTCTCGGAAGCCCCGAGCATCAACGACTGGTTTGAAACCACCAAGCTGAACTACGGCGTGGACTACCAGAATGGGCGCAAAAACTACTTCGAAACCGTGCCTGACACGTGGAAGAAGATGCGCGACATTCTGGTGTACTGGGCCGGCAAAAACGTGGACGGCTTCCGCTGCGACGTGGCCGAGATGGTGCCCGTCGAGTTCTGGGCCTACGTAATTCCGGAGGTGAAAAAGGTGCGGCCGGACATCGTTTTCATCGCCGAAGCCTACAACCCGAAGGAGTATAAAACCTACCTCGACAAGGGCAAATTCGACTACCTGTACGACAAAGTAGGCCTCTACGACGGCTTGCGCAAGCTCATGCGCCAGGAGAGCGGCACCGAGGAAATCACCCGCGTCTGGAAAGAGGAAAGCAACGGTTTTTCGTCGCGCATGCTGCGCTTTCTCGAAAACCACGACGAGCAGCGCATCGCCTCTAAAGACTTTGCCACCGACCCGCGCCGCGCCATTCCGGCCATGGCCGTGACCGCCACCCTGGCCAGCGGCCCCGTGATGCTCTACATGGGTCAGGAGCTAGGCGAGCCCGCCCGCGGCAGCGAAGGCTTCAGCGGCGAAGACGGCCGCACCACGATTTTTGACTACTGGGGCGTGCCCGAGCACCAGAAATGGCTGAACCAGGGCAAGTTCGACGGAGCCAAGCTGAGCCCCGAGCAGAAAAGCCTGCGCGACTTCTACGCCCGCCTGCTGACCATGGCCAGCACCAGCGAAGCCATCCGCAAGGGCCGCTTCTACGAGTTGCAGGACGCCAACAACCTGGGCAAGGAATTCAACCAGCGCCACCTCTACGCCTACCTCCGCTTCACTGACAAGCAAAAGCTGCTGGTGGTGGTGAATTTCTCAGCCGACAAAACCTACAAGCCCGTCATAAGCCTCCCCGCCGAGGCCATTGCGGCGGTGGGCCTGAGCACCAAAAAATTCTACACCTACACCAACCTTCTTGCCGACGAGGAGCCCCGCAACGCTCTAAACCTGACGCTGGCTCCGCTATCTGCCTATATTTTTGAGATAAAGCCCCGGTAACCTTGCCGTAGTGCGCAGGTAAACTGCTAAATTTGAAGGCTGCCATGTTCGGAAAATCCGAATGTGGCAGCCGCTCTTTTTTCCTGGCAATTCCCACTATATCCGATGGCATCTGTTGCTGCGGCCCCGGCCACGAGTACCCACAAGAAGCCCCGCCTGAGCTTCTGGCAAGTCTGGAACATGAGCTTCGGCTTCATGGGCATCCAGTTTGGCTTTGCGCTGCAAAACGCCAACACCAGCCGCATTTTCTCCAACCTCGGAGCCAATGCCGACGATATCCCGATTTTGTGGGTGGCCGCGCCGCTCACCGGGCTCATCGTGCAGCCCATCATCGGCTACCTGTCCGACCGTACCTGGAGCCCGCGCTGGGGCCGGCGGCGGCCGTTTTTTCTGATTGGCGCGGTGCTGGCATCGCTGGCCATGCTGGTCATGCCCAACTCGCCCACCTTGTGGATTGCCGGTGGCATGCTCTGGATAATGGACGCCTCCATCAACATCAGCATGGAGCCGTTTCGGGCCTTTGTGGGCGATAAGCTGCCCAGTGAACAACACACGACGGGGTTTGCCACGCAGTCGTTTTTCATCGGCATCGGGGCCGTGGTGGCGTCGCTGCTGCCCACCATTCTCACCAAGTTTGGCGTAGCCAACGAGGCCGCCGCCGGCATTGTGCCCAACTCGGTAAAGTATGCCTACTACCTCGGGGCAGCCGCGTTTCTGGCTTGCGTGCTCTACACGGTGTTCACCACCACCGAATACCCCCCGGAGGACATGGCCGCCTTTGAGCGCGAAAAGAGCCGCGTCACGCTTTGGGAGGGCATTAAGGAAACCTTCACCGGCGTGCTGCACATGCCCAAGGTGATGAAGCAGCTGGCCTCAGTGCAGTTCTTCACGTGGTTTGGGCTGTTTTGCATGTGGATTTTTACCACCCTGGCCGTCACCAAGCACCTCTACCACACCACCGACCCGAAGTCAGCCGCCTTCAACGAAGGGGCCAATTTTGTTGGGGTGGCGTTTGCCGTGTACAGCGGCGTTTCGGCGGCGTTTAGCTTATTACTGCCCGCCGTTGCCCGCAAAGTCGGCCGCAAGCTCACCCACATGCTCTGCCTCACGGCGGGCGGGCTGGGCCTGCTATCGGTGGCTTTCATCACCGAGCCGTGGATGCTGTACGTGTCCATGATTGGCGTGGGCATTGCCTGGACCAGCATTCTATCGGTGCCGTACGCCATGCTGGCGGGCGTGATTCCGGCCAACAAAATGGGCCACTACATGGGCGTCTTCAATGCCTTTATCGTGATACCGCAGGTGTGTGCTTCGTTGGGCCTGCCATTCGTGATGAAGCAATTTCCTTCGCTCGACCCGCTGAACGTGGTGGTGCTGGGCGGCGTGCTGATGATAATTGGCGGCCTGCTCACCCTGCGCGTGTCCGACGACGAAAAAATCCACTTAGTAGCCGAAGGCAACCAAGCCCTGGCCCCGGCCTACGAAACCCCGGCCACGCCGAATCCGGCGATGTAGCGCGGCCCTATTTGCTTCTACTAAAAGGCGGCTCGTATTCACGGGCCGCCTTTTTTTAAGCTGTAATCAGCGCCTCCGCCACTTCGCGCCCGGTGGCCAGCGCGGCGTTCAATGAAGGATAAGCGGCCCAGTCGCCGCAGCGGTAGAGATTCTCCGCCAGCTTCAGGGGCTGCTGCGCGGGGTGGCCGGCCAGGTACACGGGCAGCGCCGCCGGAATGCGGTAGCTGCGCAGGTGCTCCCAGTCCCGAGCGGCCGGCCCGAACCACGCGGCCAGCTCCTCGCGTAGCTTGGCGATGATTTCGGCCTCGCTCAGGCTGCGTTCGCCGTGGGTGCTCACCGATACCAGCGCACGGCCGGCCGGGGCGTAGGCCCCGCTCACGTCGGCCGGAAAAGCCACGTTGTGAGCCAGCGAACCGGGAGCGGCATTCAGGCGCAGGAGCTTATCGTTGCGGCCCGGCGAGTGGCCACCGGGCGTGGCAAAGTACGTGCAGGTAGTAATGCGGGCCGCCGTGGGAAAGCTGGCGGCCGGCGTGCTGACGGTATCGTCAGCATTGCCACTACGGCCGGCCAGCAGGCGCAGAGCAGTCAGGCCGTCGGTGGCCAGTACCACGGCCGACGCTTCCAGTACCTGCCCGGTAGAAAGGCGCACCTGCGTACCATCGACAATACCAGCCACTGCCGAATTGAGCCGCACCGTGCCCGCGGGCAGGCGCGAAGCCAGCTGCTCAGGCAGCTGCTGCATGCCCAGGGCCGGTACGGCGGCCTCACCGGTCACAAACTGCTGAAACACGAACTCAAAGAAGTTGCTGGCCGTGGTGAGCTCCCGGTCCAGGAAAACACCGCCAAAAAACGGCTTGAAAAACGTGTTTATCATCTGCTCGCTCCAGCCGTAGCGCTGCAGAAAGCTGAGGGTATCGGTAGCGGGCCGGGCTATTAGCTCCTCGGGCGTGTACTTCAGCAAGTGCCGCACCAGGCTAATGATGCGCAGCTTGTCGGACAAGCTGCCAATGGGCGAGACGAGTGCCGTGAAAGCCGCCAGCGGCCGCTGCAATGGGTTTTGCAGGGTGGTTTCACGGCCATCGGGCAGCCGGATAACGGCCCCGGAACGAAAGGCTTTCAGGTTCAGCGCATCGTAGTCGAAGATGCGCCGGGCTTCGGGATAATTGGTGAGCATCACCTGAAAGCCCCGGTCGAGCCGAAAGCCTTCGGGCGTGACGTCAGTGCGCACGCGGCCGCCTGCCGCATCGGCGGCTTCGAGCACCAGCACGGCGCGGCCAGCGCGGTGCAGCCAGGTGGCGCAGGCCAGCCCCGCCATGCCAGCGCCGATGATAATAACGGGTTTCGAAGAGGAAGTCATGAAACAGAATTAGAAAAAGCTACCCGACCTTCAGCCCTACCGGCCCAGGCCAAACCCTTGCTTACACGCTTGAATCGGCTCGTAGCCGAAGTGGAGGTACCGTAAAAGTACCCGAGTGACTGGCCGACAGCCTTTCTCCCTCACATTCAGTCATTACGCCGCCACAGCCTCGCCAGCACCGGCCTCAGAATAGCTTGGGCATCTTGTGTTCCTTCCACTTCTTGCGGGTTTTCATCGTCCAGAATTCGGCCACGCCGGAGCGCTGCAGGCTGAGCTGCCAGGCTCCCATGGGCTGGCCCAGTTGGTAGCCGGTGGCCCTGTCCTGCGGGAATTTCTGTTTGATAATGGCGTAATCAGCGGCCGAAATATCCTTGCCCACTTCGCCGTGGCAGCGCAGGCAAAGCTGGTTGTTCAGCACAATGGGCCGCTGGTAGAAAAACACTTCCTGCGAGAGCCGCTTGATGGTGCGCACGGTATCCGGGCTCATTTCCTCGGCCAGCAGCGGGGCCAGGCTGGCGGGGTTGCGCGGCCGCTCGCTCACGCGGTGCGCCACGGCCTTGAGCACGCCCGCCAGCGAATCGACGGCTCGATACGTTTCGGGGCGGCAGAACGCGGCTGCCCGCGCCACTCCCCCGACGGCCAACTCGCGGGCCAGCGTGCGGCGCAGCAGCGTATCGGCGGTGGCGGTGAGGGAATCGCCAGCCCAGCGGGTGGCGCGCAGCAAGTCATTGGGCATAATGCGCTTCACCTCCCAGTTGGCGGTTTCGATGCCGATGCGCTTGCTGTCTTTGAGGTGTTCCACCTGGTCGGGCCGGCAGGCCACCGCAGCCACCAACAGGACCAAAAGGGTACAGCCGGACACCACAGTCCGCTTGGCGACTTCAAGTTTCAAAGCAAATTTTGGCAACATACTTTTCAATAGCAAAAGCAACAGCTGATTTTACGCAAAGGTCGAAACTTCACTGCTTAACCCCAACACCGTTTCCGGACCGGCCGTGCCAGGGCACGCTTCTACAGCAAGTGGGCCTTCAGTTCCTCGTAGTTAACCGCCATGGGCACACTTCGTTTAATGCGGCCCTGCAAGGCCCGCACTACTTCCGGCAACTCAATGGCCCGGCCCAGCACGGGCTCCACCACACCGGGAAATTTGACGGGGTGCGCCGTGGCGAGAATCATCCCAGCAGCGGCCTCGGGGTGCCGGGCCTGGTAGCGGCGTAGTGCCGCGTAAGCCACCGCGCCGTGCGGGTCGAGCAGGTAGCCGTGCTGCTCCCACACCTGCCGGATGGTGGCCACGGTATCAGCGTCGCTCACGGTATCGGCGCTAAGGGCGGAGCGCAGCCGGCCCAGGTCGTTATCGAACAGCTCCAGAATGCGCACGAAGTTGCTGGGGTTGCCCACGTCCATGGCGTTGGAGAAGGTGGGCACGGCCGGGCGGGGCGCGTAGGTGCCGGTGCGCAGGTAGGCCGGCACGGGCTCGTTGGCGTTGCAGGCCGCGATGAAGTGCCCCAGCGGCAACCCCGACGCCTGGGCCAGCAGCCCGGCGCACAGGTTACCGAAGTTGCCGCTGGGCACGGCTACAACGGGCGCGGGCGCACCGGCCGGCCACTGCTGCATGGCGAAGCAATAGTACAGCTGCTGGGGTAGCCACCGCGCCACGTTGATGGAGTTGGCCGACGTGAGGAAGCGCCGCCGGGCCAGCTCGGGGTCCAGAAACGCCTGCTTCACCAGCGCCTGGCAGTCGTCGAAGGTGCCACTCACTTCCAGCGCCGTGATGTTCTGGCCCAGCGTGGTGAGCTGCTGCTCCTGCACGGGGCTGACTTTACCCGACGGATACAATATCACCACTTCCACGCCCGGCACGCCCAAGAAGCCGTTGGCCACGGCCCCGCCGGTATCGCCGGAAGTGGCCACCAGCACGGTCACGGGCGGCGTGTCGCCGGCTTTGGCAAAATGGCCCATGCAGCGGCTCATAAACCGCGCCCCCACGTCCTTGAACGCCAGCGTGGGCCCGTGAAACAGCTCCAGCGACGATACCCCATCCACCACTGCCACCAGCGGAAAGGCAAAATCCACAGCTTCGGCGCAGATGCGCTGCAAATCAGCCGTGGGAATGGTGCTGCCCACGAACGGCTGCATCACGTGCAGGGCCACGGTGGCTTTGCTCAGCCCGCGCAATTCGCGCAGGAAATCCGAAGAGAACTTCGGGATGGTTTCGGGGAAGTACAACCCGCCATCGGGAGCCTGTCCGGTGATGGTGGCCGTGCGAAAATCAACCAGCGGTGATTGGTGACGGAGGCTGTAGTATTTCATTTGACAGTTATCAATACCAAAAGAACGCATGTTGAAAAGAACGTCATGTCGAGCGCAGCCGAGACATCTCGCTTGGAGTAGTAACTCAATCGTTCACCGTTCGAATTGACTGATTGTTGCTGCGAGGGAGATGTCTCGGCTGCGCTCGACATGACGTTCTTTTCGACATGACGTTCTGATTTTACAATGATTCTTATCATTCCGCTACCACCCGCGCCCCTTCCGTACCCACGGGCCCCACGTATACATTGAATGCAATTCCCAGTTCCGCGAACACGCTGCCCAGCGCCGCACCCACGGCCCGCGCCGTTTCCTCGGTCCGGTTCAGCATAAAAATCGACGGCCCCGAGCCCGAAATGCCCCCCCCGATGGCCCCGGCGGCCAAGGCCCGCTTCCGCGCCTCGGCCAGGCCGGGAATAAGCGGCAGGCGCGCCGGCTCCACAATATAGTCGTCCAGCGAGCGGCCGATGAGGTTGTAGTCGGCCGTCAGGAAGCCCGCTACCAACCCGGCCACGTTGGCCCACTGCCGCACGGCCAGGCCCAGCGGCACGGCCGCCGGCAGCACCTTGCGCGAGTCGCTGGTTTTCACTTCGATTTGGGGATGCACCACGGCCACCCACAAGGGCGGGGCGGGCAGGGCAATGATGTCGAGCACGGGCTCCACGGCCCGCACCACCGTGAAACCACCAAAAATGGCGGGCGCGATGTTATCGGCGTGCCGCGCGCCGCAGGCCACCACTTCGCCGGCCATCGCAAATTCCACCAGCTGCATTTTAGTGAAGCGGTTGCCCAGCAGTGCGTTGGCTGCCACCACCGCGCCCACGGCGCTGGCGGCACTGCTGCCAACGCCGCTCCCCGGCTTGATGCCTTTAGTGATTTCTACGTCGAATCCAATAGTTTCAGGCACTTCCTGCAGCAGCATCAGCAGGGCCACACCGGCCACGTTGCGAGTTGCCTCGGTGGGCAGATTGTAGCCGTCGAGGTGCTGAATACGCACGCCCGGCTCGGGGCTGCGGGTGAGGCGAATGGTGTCGTAGGGCGCGGCCAGGGCGAGGCCAAATACGTCGAAGCCGCAACCCAGGTTGGAGAGCGTGGCGGGAGAGTGAACGAGAACGGAATTGAGCATGAAGGGTTGAATTAAAAATCAAATAATGAAGCATTAAAGATGACCTTGGCCGTCCTCCTTCATCACCCAATTTTTAATTCTTCATTTTTAATTTTTAATTAATTTACAGCCTGGCGGCCCGCACGATATCCGCGAACACGCCGGAGGCCGTGACCTCAGCCCCGGCCCCGGCGCCCTTCACCACCAGCGGCTGGTCCACGTAGCGGTCGGTGTTGAAGAGCACCACGTTGTCCTTGCCGCGCAGGTCGTACAAGTCGTGGCCGGGTGCCACGGCTTGCAGGCCCACGGCGGCGCAGCCCTCGGCGTAGCGGGCCACGAATTTCAGGCGCTTGCCGGCCGCAGTAGCCGCTTCATACAGCCCCCGAAAGTGCGCTTCGTGCGCCGCCATCTGGGTGTAGAACGCTTCCACATCGCCCTCCAGACAAGCCGGTGGCAGGAAGGTTTCGATTTCGATATCCGCCATTTCCATCACCTCCCCGGCTTCGCGGGCCAGAATGAGGATTTTGCGGGCCACGTCGCTGCCGCTCAGGTCGAGGCGCGGGTCGGGCTCAGTGTAGCCTTCAGCCTGGGCCTGGCGCACCACGTCGGCAAAGGGCCGGGTGCCGTCGTAATTATTGAACACGAAGTTGAGCGTGCCCGAGAGCACGGCTTCCATGCGCCGCACCACGTCGCCGCTGCGCGTGAGGTCATTCAGCGTGCCGATTATGGGCAGGGCCGCGCCCACGTTGGTTTCGAACAAGTAGCTGGCGTTGAATTCCTTCGACAGATTTTTGAGGCGGGCATACAGCGCGTATTCCGACGAGGCGGCCACCTTGTTGCAAGCCACCACGGCCACGCTCTTGGCCAGCAAATCGGCGTAGATGCCCGCCGCGGCGGGGTTGGCCGTCACGTCCACGAAAATGGAGTTACGCAGGTTGCGGCCGATGATGAGTTGGGTGAACTCGGCCAGGGTTTGGGCTGGGGCGGCGGCCAGCGCTTCGGGCCAGGCGGTCAGGTCCAGGCCCTCGTCGTTCACCAGGCAGTGCTGGCTGCTGGCAATGGCTACCACGCGCACCTGCAAACCCAGCTTCTCCAGCAAGTGCTGCTGCTGCCGGGCCAGCTGCTCCAGCAGTTTGCTGCCCACGTTGCCCGGCCCGAGAATGAACAGGTTTACCTGCTTCACCGTGGCCTCAAAAAAGGCCTCGTGCAGCACGTTGATAGCCTTGCGTACATCGGCCGCCCGAATCACGGTTGAGATGTTCTTCTCCGAAGCGCCCTGCGCGATGGCCCGGATATTCACCCCGTTCTGCCCCAGCGCGCCAAACAACTTGCCGCTGATGCCGGGGTGGTCCTTCATGTTTTCGCCCACCAGCGCCACAATGGCCAGGTCCTGCTCAGGCCGGAGCGGCTCGATGCGGCCGGCCGCGATTTCGTGCGCAAACTCTTCATCGACCGCGACCTGGGCCAGCGCGGCGTCCGGCGCGTTCACCCCCACGCAAATGGAGTGCTCCGACGAGCTTTGGGTAATGAGCACTACGTTGATGCGCTCCCGGGCCAGCGCCGCAAACAGCCGCTTCGAGAAGCCCGGGATGCCCACCATGCCGCTGCCTTCCAGGTTCAGCAGCGTCAGGTTGCCGATGCTGGAAATGCCCTGCACCACAGCGGCAGTGCGCGGCGGACTCACTTCTACCAGCGTGCCATGGTCGTCGGGCGCGAAGGTGTTTTTAATCCACAGCGGAATGCCGCGCTGCATGACGGGCTGAATGGTGGGCGGGTACAAGACTTTCGCACCAAAATGCGACAGCTCCATGGCTTCCTGATACGAAATGCGGGCGATGGGCCGGGCGCTGCGCACCAGGCGCGGGTCGGCGGTCATCATGCCGCTCACGTCGGTCCAGATTTCGAGCTTGTCGGCGCCAAGCGCGGCGGCCAGCAAGGCGGCCGTGTAGTCGGAACCGCCACGGCCCAACGTGGTAACGGTGCCGTGGGCATCGGCGGCGATAAAACCGGGCACGACCCACAAATCACCGGGGTGTTGAGCCTGAAAATCCCTTACCAGTTTCTGCGTGGCCACAACATCTACTTCCCCGTTGCCAAAGCGCGAGTTGGTGCGAATAAGCTGGCGGGCATCGGCCCATATCGTATCGGGCCAGAGGCTATGAAAATGCAGCTCCACCAACTGCGACGATAGCAGCTCGCCGTAGCTCATCAGTCGGTCCAGCGTGCGGTTCGATAATTCCCGAAGCGCCGCAACACCGTCGCAGAGGCGGTGCAACTCCACAAAGGCATCCATAATCAGGGCCGTAGCGGTGCCAAGGGATGCCGGGGGCAGCTGTAGTTCCTGGGCGGCTTTCAGGTGGCGCTGTTCGAGCTGCTGCAAAATGCCTTGGTAAGCACCAGTGCCTTTGGCGGCCGTCCTTCCGGCGTTAATCAGCGCATCGGTAGTCCCGCCCAGGGCCGAGACTACTACCACAACTGGCCCTTGCTCCAAGGCCTTCAGCGCAATGGCGCAGCTTTTACCAATATTCTCAGCGGAAGCCACCGACGTACCCCCAAATTTCAACACTTGCATACACGCTGCCCGCCGGGCCATTACTCAGGTAATAGTCTGAATGAACGCCCCGCCTACATAGCGGTGTTTAGATTCAGTATCTTTGCAAACTACTGACTAATTCCCGAACACCCGATGCTCGATAAACTAGAAGCCATCAGCCAACGCTACAATAACGTTAACGAGGAGTTGATGCAGCCCGACGTGATGTCGGACCTCAAGCGCTACAAGGCCCTCAACAAAGAATACAAGGACCTGGGCAAGATTGTAACCGAGTACCGCAACTACCAGGGCGTGCTCAGCAATATTGAAAATGCCCGCCTGGTAGTTTCGACGGAGAAAGACGAAGACTTCCGCCAGATGGCCAAGGACGAGCTCGATGAGCTGCAGCCCGAGCAGGAGCGCCTCGAAGGCGTTATCAAAGACCTGCTGCTGCCCAAGGACCCGAACGATTCGAAGGACGTGATTATGGAAATCCGGGCCGGAGCGGGCGGCGATGAAGCAGCCCTGTTTGCCGGCGATTTGCAGCGCATGTACATGCGCTTCGCCGAAAAGCAGAACTGGAAAATGGAGCTCATCGATGCCATGGAAGGCACCGCCGGCGGCTACAAGGAAATCATCGTGGCCGTGCGCGGCGAAGACGTGTACGGCAAGCTCAAGTTTGAGAGCGGCGTGCACCGCGTACAGCGCGTGCCGGCCACCGAGACGCAGGGCCGCATTCACACCAGCGTGGCATCCATTGTGGTGATTCCGGAAGTGGAGGAGTTCGACATCGAGCTGAACATGGGCGACATCCGCAAGGACTATTTCTGCTCCAGCGGCCCCGGCGGCCAGTCCGTGAACACCACATACTCGGCCGTGCGCCTCACCCACTTGCCCTCCGGCCTCGTGGCCCAGTGCCAGGACCAGAAATCGCAGCTCAAGAACTTCGACAAGGCCTTGGCCGTGCTCCGCTCCCGCGTGTACGACATGGAACTGGCCAAAAAGAACGAAGCCGACGGCCTGGTGCGCAAAAGCATGATTGGCGGCGGCGACCGCAGCGACAAAATCCGCACTTACAACTACCCACAGGGCCGCGTCACGGACCACCGCATTGGCTACACGGTGTACAACCTGGCCAGCGTGATGGAAGGCAACGTGGACGACTTTGTGGAGCAGCTGCGCATTGCTGAAAGCGCCGAGCGCCTGCAGGAAGGCGTGACGAAATAATGAGGATATTCAGGAAGTAAAAAGCACGTTATGCTCATCTGGCGTCCGCGCAGCCGAAGCATCTCGCTTGCTTTGTATGAGCGGTTCAATGAAGCGGGCGAGATGCTTCGGCTGCGCGGACGCCAGATGAGCATGACAGTCCAATTTAGTTTCAATGACTTCCTGAACAACTTCAATTGCAGTCCGGCGCGGGTGGTTGCCCGCGCCGGACTGTTTCCCTTGGCTTCACCTTTCTTTTGAGGCGCAGTTAAACGCCTGCGCTTCCCCTTATGCGCCACCTGTTCCCGCTGTTCATCGTGCTGAGCTGCCTGCTCACATTCCTGCCCGGCTGCGAGCCCAAGGAAGATTTGGTGCAAACCTCCGGCCGGCTGGAATTCGCCGCCGATTCGGTGCTGTTCGACACGGTGTTCACCACCATCCAAACGGTAACCAAGCGGCTGTGGGTGTACAACCGCAACAGCGGAGCCGTGAAAACGGACGTGGGCCTGGCCGGTACGGCGGGCACCACCTACTCACTCGTCATCAACGGTGATGCCGGGCCGGCAGCCAGCGGCGTCACCATTCGGGGCAAAGACAGCCTGCTGGTGCTGGTGCGAGCCGTGCTTGGTGATAACGGCCAGGCTACCACCGCCAAGAAGTTCATTGTCGACGACGAGTTGCGCTTCCGCACCAACGGCAACGACCAGAGCGTGAAGCTGGTAGCCTACGGCCAGAACGCCTATTTCCACCGGGGCGACCGCATCTCGGCCAACACCACCTGGCGGACTGATAAGCCCCACGTCATCTTCAATACCCCCACGGTGCGGGCGGGCGGCACTATCAATGTGGGGGTGTATGTGCTGCCCGGCATCACGCTCGCCATTCCCAAGGGCGCGCGCGTCTATTCGCACGCAGGAGCCATCCTCCTGATAGACGGCACCTTGCGCGTGAATGACGACTTTGTACCCGGAACTGCGCCTACCGACACCGTAAAAGCCAGCAACACCAACATCGTGCGCTTCCAGGGCGACCGACTGGAACCGGGCTACGCCGATATTCCGGGCCAGTGGGGTGGCATCTTTTTCACCGGCAGCAGCCGCAACAACAGCATCCGCTACACCGAAATCAAGAACGCTACCTTCGGAGCGCTGCTCTTCAATCCCGATGCCACCACGCCCCGCCCCAGCCTGGCGCTAACCAACACGGTTGTTCGGAACATCTCCGGGGCCAATATTTCGTTCGCTAATGCGTCGGCCAGCAATGGCGGCGGCGTCATCAGCTACTCCGGCGACGTGACCGCCACCAACTGCCTGTTTACCAACTGTGGCGAGTACGCCATGATTGGCATCGGCGGAAATTATATCCTCAATTTTTGCACCATCGCGAACTACACGCCGGCTTTCCGCCGCGAAACTTCATCCCTCACGTTCACCAACGTGGACGATGCCAAGCCCACAATCAAGCTGCCGACCAGCGTCAGCATTCGCAATTCTATTGTGTGGGGGTCGTTTGAGGACGAATTATTCGTGAAGAATTTTGCCGACTACACTCCGGCCATCAACAATTCCCTGCTGCGCACCAAGGAGTACGCCACCAACGTCGGTGTTATCGGCAGTACCGGGGTCAACCTCCTGAACATAGACCCACTTTTCAAACGGACCTCGCTCGTCAGCAGCAAGCCCGATTATTCGCTTCAGAATGGCTCACCTGCCACTACCCCACGGCGGGCACTTTTCGGCATATTCGACATAGTTCTTCAGCGTGACTTGCTGAATCTGCCGCGTCCCAGCGCCGGAAACGCCCAACCCAGCCTGGGGGCCTACGAGCACAAATAGCGCAGTGCGCTATTCTACTTGCCCAGCAGCCGAGTACCGAAGCGTGTCGAAGAGCACCAGTTTCTGGGTACCCATTACTTCGTAGTTCCGCAGTTGCCCATTCTGCAGCTGAAACCGCAGTTGCTTGCTGGTCGAAAACAACGCATTGCTTTGCACAATGGTAGCGGCTATTTCCTGCGCCACTGCGCCTTGCTGCACCACCATGAGGCGCGCCACCGGGGCATTGGGCTGGCCCGGCAGGCGGGTATACGTCCGGCGCAGCAGGCCGCCGGGCAGCGCCACCGAATCGACGGCGTAGGCCCCGCGCAGCGCGGCTTTATTGATATCGGCCTGAAAGAATATCTGGAGCTCATCGGCCCATTTCACGGCGGGTACGCGAACGGTTTCCGGCGCATTGTCGCGCAGGCTCACGTGCTTGGTCACGGCCGCTTTGCGCTGGGCTAGCTGGACTACTTGCTGCGTGACCAAACCCTTCACATCGAAGTAAAGCGGGCGGCGGGCGGCCGGAGCCCCCGGGCCGGCATCGCCACAGCCCGCCAGTAGTCCGGCTCCGGCCAGCAGCCATGCGCGGTTAGGATTGGGTAACAGCCGCCCCCACTTGGTTCGGCCGCGCTTACGCATTCAGAATCAGGTTGGGGCGCAAGAGGCTCTGCCCCGTCATCTCGGCGGGTTGGGCCACACCCATCAGCTCCAGAATGGTCGGGGCGAGGTCGCCCAGCTTGCCATCGGCCAGGGTACCGTAATAATCGTTGTCGGCCAGAATGCAGGGCACCAGATTGGTGGTGTGCGCAGTGTTGGGCGAGCCGTCGGCGTTGCGCATGAACTCGGCATTGCCGTGGTCGGCAATGATAATGCTGGCGTAGCCGGCTACCAGCGCGGCCTCTACCACGGCGCGGGCGCAGGCATCAGTGGTTTCCACGGCCTTCACCACGGCATCGAACACGCCGGTGTGGCCCACCATATCGGGGTTGGCGAAGTTGAGCACCACGAAATCCGCCGACCGGGCCTGCAGCTCCGGCACCAGGGCATCGCGCAGGTCGGCGGCGCTCATTTCGGGCTGCAGGTCGTAGGTCGCCACTTTGGGCGAGGGCCGTAGAATGCGCGTTTCACCGGCAAACTCCGTTTCGCGGCCGCCCGAAAAGAAGAACGTGACGTGCGGATACTTTTCCGTTTCAGCAATCCGAATCTGGGTCTTGCCGTTGGCGGCCAACACTTCCCCCAGCGTATTGTCGAGGTTGTCCTTTTCAAAAATGGATGTCACCCCCACAAACGTGTCATCGTAGTTGGTCAGGGTGAGGTAGTGCAGGTTGAGGCGCTGCATCTGGTAGGCGTGCATGTCCTGCTGGGTCAGCACTTCCGTGATTTCGCGGCCCCGGTCGGTGCGGAAGTTGAAGCACAGCACCACGTCGCCCTCCTGAATGGTAGCCAGCGGCTGGCCATCGGCCCCAATCTTAACAATGGGTTTCAGAAATTCGTCGGTGATGCCTTCCTTGTACTGTTCCTGCACAGTCTGAATCAGGTTTTGCGAATGCGCCCCCACGCCGTGCACCAGTACATCATAGGCCACCTTCACCCGCTCCCAACGGCGGTCGCGGTCCATGGCGTAGTAGCGGCCCACCACCGAGGCAATTTTGGCCCCGGTGCGTTCCACGTGCAGTTCCAGGTCGTTGATGAAGCGCACGCCGCTTTTGGGGTCGGTGTCGCGGCCATCCGTAAAGGCGTGCACGAATACGCGCCGCACGCCCGCCTCGTGGGCAATGGTGCACAGGGCTTTCACGTGGTCGATGTGCGAATGCACGCCGCCATCGCTCAGCAGGCCCATCAGGTGCAGCGGCTTGTCATTGGCAATGGCGTACTCGAAAGCTTTCACCAGCGCCGGCATCTGGCCCAGCTTGCGCTCACGAATAGACTTGCCGATGCGCACCAGCTCCTGGTTGACCACCCGGCCGGCCCCGATGTTCATATGGCCTACTTCCGAGTTACCCATCTGGCCTTCGGGCAGTCCTACGGCCTCGCCCGACGCCTGCAGTTTGCTGTGCGGAAACCGCTGCAACAGCTCTTCGTAGAACGGCGTATTGGCCGCGTCTACCGCCGAAGCAGCCGTATTCGGGGTAATGCCCCACCCGTCCAGAATCACCAACAAAACCTGCTTACTCATGCCACAAAGATACGGCAGGGCCGCGCCATGAGTTGAAATTATCTACCTTCGCGGCCACTTTCAATTCTGCCATTTTCTACACGGTTTGCAGGTTTGGCTTGGACCTTCCTTCCTTCCTGGCATCATTTTCGCTACCTCATTTTGTCCGCGTATGACGCATTTACTACCCCAATAATGAAACGCTATTTTTTCAGGACGCTATTTTTAGGGCTATTCCTCCTGTTTGGGGCCGGCGTGGCACGCGCGCAGTCCGATAACCTGGCGGCCGTGCGGTCGGCTTTGCGCAATGGTTCTTCCCGTGAACTATCGCAATACCTGGCTCCTACGGTTGAGATTGGTTTCGACGGCGACAAGCAGAGCTACAACGCCACGCAGGCCGAGATTGTCATCAAAGACTTTTTCGCCAAGAATACCCCCAGCAGCTTCGAGTTCATTCACCAGGGCGAAAGCCGCGAGCACATTGCCTACGCTATTGGCCGCTACACCGGCCGCAACGGCCTTTACCGCGTGTTTGTGAAGCTCAAGCCTTCGCGCGGAGCCCCGGTGATTGACACCTTGGACTTCACAAAGGAATAATCTTTGTACTGATTTAGTAAAGCCTCGGCCCCAACAGGTCTTGTCCTTACCCAAGTTTTGAAAGCGCGCCGGCCGGTAGGTCGGCGCGCTTTTTTGCGGCCATGCTAAGCTGGTGGTAGCTTGCGGGCATGTCGATTTCCACTCATTTCTGCGACCCGACGTTGTGGGCGCAGACGCATTTTGGGGGCACGGTGCTGAGCAACAGCCCGCGTCTGCACGCTGGTCAGCGGCTGGGTCCGCCAGCCCGGGGCCAGCATCCCCTGTGTTTCGGGCGGCCACGGGTACGCCAGTAAAGCGGCGTACCAGGTGCTGGGGCTGCCCCAGGCCACGCCCGACGCCTTGCAAGCCCCGCATCGCCAGCTGGTGAGCCAGCAGTTGCAGGCCCCCGGCACCTACCTGCTCATCGAGGACACGACCGAGTTGAGCTGGCCCGAAGCGGCCGAGCGTCGTCCCGGCCTCGGGCCCGTGGGGCCGGGCAAGGCCACCAGCCAAGGGGTGCTGCTGCACTCACTGGTCGCGGCCACCTGGCCCGCCCACGACCCGACGCCCGGTGCCAAGCGCCCGGCCCTGCCGCTGCTGGGCCTGCTCGACCAGCAGTTTCACGTGCGCCAGCCCGTGCCCGACGCCGAGAAGGCCCACCCGCACGGGGGCTCCCGTCCGCGCCAGGGCCGGGTGCGCGAGTCGGCCCTGTGGACGCGGAGCCTGCGGGCCGTGGGCGCCCCCCCGGTTGGTGCCCGCTGGGTGGTGGTGGCCGACCGCGGGGCCGACAGCTACGAACACCTGCTGCAATGTCAGGCGCAAGGCCTGGGCTTTGTCGTGCGCGCGGCCCAGGACCGGGCCCTGGTCGCGGCGGACCGCGCGCCGGCCGGGCGCCTGTTTGCCGGCCTGCGGGCCCAGCCCCGTGCGGGGCAGTTCGAGCTGGCCCTGCGCGGGCGACCGGGACAGGCGGCCCGGCCGGTGGTGCTCCAGGTGAGCTACACCCCGGCCCAGTGGCTGCGGGCCCCGCAACGGCCGGGCGGGGCCACCGGCAAGGGCGCGCCCGTGCCCTGCGCCGGGGTGCGGGTGTGGGTGTGGGAAGAAACGGCCCCCGGCGCGCCGGCCGGGCTGGAGTGGCTGCTCTTGACGGACACGCCGGTGGCGGACTTCGCGCAGGCCCTGGTCTGCGCCCGCCAGTACGCCAGCCGCTGGCTCATTGAGGATTTCCACAAAGCCCTCAAAACAGGCCTGCGCGTCGAGCAGCTGCAGCTGCAAACGGCGCCGCGCCTGTTTGCGGCCGTGGCGCTGCTGAGTGTCGTGGCCCTGGCCCTGGCGGATTTGCGCGAGAAGAGCCGGCTCGAACCGGACTTGCCGGCCGAAGCCGCGGGCCTGGAAACGACCCACTTGCGCGTGCTGCGCCAGCGCAGTCGCCGGCCCGTGCAGACCGTGCGCGCCGTGTTTCTGGCCCTGGCCGCGCTCGGCGGCCACCTCGGACGCACCGGCGACGGGCCGCCCAGGTGGCAAACCCTCTGGCTCGGACTCAGGAGCTTGCGCCTGCTCGTCGAAGGGGTCCGCCTCGCCGCCCAACTGCCACCGGAGTAGCCCGACGAAAAAAGCGCCGACCTGCCGGCCGACGCTTTTTCAAAACTTGGGTAAGGACAAGGCCCCAACAGGTCGGAGCTTTTTTATGGTTTATGACGGAAATTAGTGCGGTGTACAAATCATTATAACGTCATGCTGAGCTTGTCGAAGCATCTCTACCGCGCAACTAACCAGAATCAGTATTGAGGTAGAGATGCTTCGACAAGCTCAGCATGACGTTCTGAGTTGCGCACCTTTATTCGCAAAGGCCCGGGCCGTACCTTTGTACCGTGCAAATCCCTACTGCTTCCTATCTCACGCCCGAGGCGCTGACCACTTTCATCCGTACGGCCCTGGCCGAGGACGTGGGCGACGGCGACCATTCGGCCCTGGCCGCCATTCCGGCCGATGCCCGCAACCGGGCCCACCTACTGGTGAAGGGCGAAGGCATTTTGGCCGGCATGGCCCTAGCTCCGCTGATTTTCCGGGAAGTAGACCCGGCCCTGCAAATGACCGCGCTACTCACCGATGGCACGCCGGTGAAGCACGGCGACATTGCCTTCACCGTAGAAGGCCCGGCGCGCAGCATTCTCACGGCCGAGCGACTGGTACTCAACTGCATGCAGCGCATGAGCGGCATTGCTACGTATACGACGCACCTCAACTCTCTGCTGGGTGGTACCAAGGCCAAGCTGCTCGACACCCGCAAAACCACGCCCAACTTTCGGATTTGTGAGAAGTGGGCCGTGCTCATCGGCGGTGGCGTGAACCACCGCTACGGCTTGTTCGACATGATTATTCTCAAGGATAACCACGTCGACTACGCCGGCGGTATTGCCCAGGCCATTGCCGCCTCGCACGCTTACCTGGCCCAAACCGGCCGGAAATTGCCCATTGAAATCGAAACCCGCTCGCTCGCTGAAGTGCAGCAGGCCCTCGATGCCGGTGGAATCGACCGCATTATGCTCGACAACATGAAGCCCGACCAGCTGCGCGAAGCCGTGGCCCTCATTGCCGGCCGGTTCCCCACGGAGGCCAGCGGCGGCATCACCGAGCAAACCATTGCCGAAGTAGCCAGCACCGGGGTCGACTACATCTCTGTAGGGGCCCTCACCCACTCCGTCAAAAGCCTAGATTTGAGCCTAAAAGCATATTAAAATTGTGAGAAATGTGCTAAGATGTGAAAATATAGTGTTCCACAGGCACTTGCTTCTCACATTCGTGCAACCGGTTCATTTTCGCATTTCAACACATCATCACATTTTCACATCAACAACGTGAACCAACCCAACCAACGCGGCGGTGGCGGCGGCTTCCGCCAGGCCCAGCAGTCTTCGCCGCTGGCCATTCGCACCAAGAAATCTCAGCTTACCACCGACAACTACACCAAAATGGTGATGGGCGAAGTGTGGAAGAAAGACTGGGTGTATGCCCTGATTCCGTTCGCTCTGGGCCTGCTGCCCGCCATTTTCGTGCATTCGTGGTGGTGGCTGGTGCTGGCCGTGGTGCTCACGGTGCTGTTCGTGTTGTTCCGCTCGGCGCAGGTAACGGGCGTGACCCAGATGGAGCAGAGCAAGCCCCTGTTTGAGCGCATGAGTTTTGAGATGGACCAGAAGCAGCTGTTATTGCGCGTGGGCCCCGAAAAAGCCATGCAACTGACTTGGGACATGATTGGGCGCGTCCGCCGCGATGCCGATGCCTACTTGCTGTACCTCAAGCCCGGTACCCCGCCCGAGGGCATGGCCGCCTGGCGCCTGTGGCTGGCACGCACGTTCGATGTGCCGGTGTTTTTACATTTGCCGATGCGCATTTTCAATTCGCCCAACGACCTGAAGCTGTTCGAGTCCCTGCTGCGCCGCAAAAACCTGCTGCCTACCGAAGCAACGACTGCTGCCGTATAGTTAGGCTGCGTTGGGCAGTTAGCCTTAGCGACTTGACCCTTGCGGCCATTTTTCTTGAATATTTTCTCCCGTTAATTTTACCCCTGATGAAACTGACTCACACGCTATTGCTGGCCCTTGCCACGGTTGCCCTGGCTTCTTGCAGCGCCGAGCCTTCCGACTGGCGGCCCGACCAAAAAGTATCCGTCGACATGGTATTGCCCGGCACGCGGGCTACCGAAAACTTCGACGGCTCGACTCCTAACGGCTCCATCGAGAACAAGCACGCCGAAACCCAGGCAGCAGAGGAAGCCGCGGCCCCGGCCCGGTCGGCCGAGTCGTCCATCTCGGCTAATGCCGAAGAAGGCATGCGCAAGCGCGGCAAGATGACTGACGCCGGCAAATCGAGCCAGGCCGACACGACCGACAGCGGCCACCAGATTCAGCGCTAAGCGCTTCATATCGCCGATTTTACATTCATGAGTGGCAGCTTTGCCCGCCAGCTGGCGGTAGCAAAGCTGCCGCTTTACGTCTGTTTGCGGCGCACTTCATCTTTGAATGAGGAATAAGGAATAGAAGATGAGGAGTTGCTCAGTGCAGCTTCACGTTTTCATTCTCATTCTTCATTCCTCATTCGTTCCTGCATGGGGTTTGCTATTTTTTTCCTGCTGCTGACGGTGCTGGGCGCGGGGGCCGCCGCGGCCTGGGTGCCGGTGGCGCGCGGGGGCCGGTGGCTGAAACCGCTACTGGCGTTCAGCGGGGCCTATCTGTTCACGCTCACCATCACGCACATTTTGCCCGAGGCCCTGCAGCTGCTGCCGGAGCACCCGGAGCGGGTGGGCTACTGGGTGCTGGCCGGTTTCTTTGGCCAGCTGCTGCTGGAAGTGCTTTCGCAGGGCGTGGAGCACGGCCATGTGCACCACGAGGCCGCGCATGGCCCGCACGATGCCCCCGGCCGGGTGCCGTTTCTGCTGTTGGGGGCGCTAGTCGTGCATTCCTTCCTGGAAGGCAGCATTTTGGTGCGCACCCCGGAAGTAGGCCAAATCAGCCAGAATTTTTATGCCATTGTGGTGGGCGTGGCCTTGCACCACGTACCGGCCGCGTTTGCGCTGGCTACGCTGCTGCGGCTGCGGCTGGGCAGCTTCCGGCGGGTGTGGCCGGGGCTATTGATTTTCGCGCTGGCCTCGCCCATTGGCATTGTATTCAGCAACTACGTGGTGCTGTCGCAGCTGCTCAGCAGCGGGCTTTATGCCGCACTGTTGGGGCTGGTGGCCGGCAATTTCCTGCACGTCTCCACCACCATTCTCTTCGAAACCAGCCCCGAGCATCGCCTCAACTGGCCCAAGCTGGGCGCTACGCTGGCCGGGCTGCTACTGGCGCTGGCCGTAGCGTGAAGTAACTCCGACAGTTGTATTCACCAGCGAATATGGTCCTGTTTGAAACGCAACTTACTCTCGCCTTTATACGCTGTGAATGGTCGATTACAGTACGTAAAAGGGCTTAAACCTCATCTAAACCACCGTTTTACTGAACACCTGTCCGCAACAAGTTGCGGTACCCCGCCAGGCCATGCACGGTGACGAATTGGCGCAGGGAGAAGCTCCAGTACACATAGGCCCCGTCTTGCACATAGGCATAGGTGCGCAGCTGCGTGTCGTAAAATAAGCAGACCCCTGGGGCATAGAAGGCTGCGAAGACCGCGGCGGCGGTCACGCCGTCGTCTACGCCCATGCTCTCTGGCAACTCGTGCCGACGGTACAGCTTCGGGGAAGACACCAGCAGGCCCACCAACTGCCGTTCACAGGCCAGCAGGGCCATAAAATGGAGGTAATCGGGTTGAAACCACCCCGCCCAGTCGGCGCTGTCGGCAGTGGCCGCACGGTCTGCCGGGGCTTGGAAACGCCGGACCGGAATGATTTCCAGCTGGCTCTTTCTCCGAAAGTGGGCCCGGCTGGTAAACACCTCCCGGTAATCGGGGGCGTCCGAAAAGTACTCCCAGTTGTCACCTTTCATCAGGTAGCCGTGGACCTGATGAAAGGCAGCCCGGTAATCGTAGCCCTGCGGGGGGCAGTGGAACGTTTGCGCGCGTGCCGCAGAGCCGTGCAACAGCAGCAAGCTAAAAAAAAAGACAAAACGGGCGTAAGGCAAGGAAAACACGGGAGAAAGCGGCGATAAGGAACTAGGCGTTTTCCTGTAAGAGTACACGGCCTCGTCATTTGCACACGAACCGCCTGAGTTTAATCTGAAGCCATCAAACGCTCCTTTCCGTGAACACCTGGCAGCTGCCCGGCACCAAGTGCTCGTAGGCCATTGCAGGGCTGGAGGAGTCTAAGAAACTCGTCTACGATTCAAAGTTTAGGAAACGGGCCGGAGGGATGAGTTTCGTAAACTCCAAATTAGAGCTTGGTCCCCCGCCAAAGTACCACGCCGGTTGCGTCCCGGTGGGAGGCCCAAAACCGCACGGATTCTAAGAGGCCGCTTATAACACTTGTTACGTTAAGCCGTTTTTCAACCGTGCCTGATTCACCGATGACATCTGCGATGTCCTACTAAATCATGTTTATTTTTGGTAGTCATTCCTCCAGCACATCCCCATTACCCCGAAGAAACGCCTCCAGCTGGCGGGCGCGGGCGGATTCGTAGGCCAGGGTAGCTTGCAGGTGCACCAGCCGCTGGCGCATAGCCAGGATAACGTCGAGGGCTTCCGGAGAGAGGCCCAATTCGTGATGCAGCCGAACCAAGCGCGGCAGGTCGTCGGGCTCGTCGACGAATACGGTTTCGGGCGCGGGGGCCGCACGGAGCAGCCCCGCCTGCAGAAACTCATGCAGCACCGGCGGCTCCAGGCCGTAGCGGGCCGAGCATTCCTGAAAAGTGAGGGTGAGGATGTGCGCTTCCATAGCAATAGGTAACAACGGGTTAAGTAGTCGTCCAAGAGTAAGCGAATTATCAGTTGCTCGTTGCCAATTGTTAGTCAACAGATTACAGTTGGCCCAACAACTGATAATTAATGCCTGACAACCTACGATTCGGAACGCAAGTCGGCCAGCTGCTGAATCAGGCCCTTTTCGGCATCCGTGAGGTGCTGGGGCAGCGTCAAGGTCAGGCGCAGGTAGAGGTCGCCGAATTCACCGGCCTTTTTATACACGGGAAAGCCCTTGCCCCGCAGCCGCAGGCGGGTGCCGTTGGGGGTTTCGGGCTTGAGCTTGATTTTGACGGGGCCGCTGAGGGTTTCCACCGTTTGCTCGCCACCTAATATGGCTTTGTAGATGGATACGGGCACGTCCTGCGTCAGGTCGTTGCCGGTGCGGGCGTAGCGGGCATCGGGCCGCAGCCGAAACGTGATGAGCAGCGAGCCGTTGGGGCCGCCGTGGCGGCCGGGCCCACCCTGGTCGCGCAGCCGAATGGTCTGGCCATCGGCCACGCCGGCCTGAATGGTGAGGCGCAGGTTGCGGCCGTGCACCGTGATGGTGCGTGGGCCGCCATGGTAGGCTTCCTCCAGGCTCAGCTCCAGTTCGGCCTGATAGTCGGGGCCCGCGCCGGGGCGGCTGCCCCCGCCAGCGCGGCCACCGCCCATATTGCCAAATAGGGAGCCAAAGAAGTCGGAGAAGTCTTCGCCCTCGCCAAATGGGCTGCCGCCCCCACCCTGGCCCTGGCCTTGGGTGTACTGGCTCCAGTCGAAACCGCCGCCGGGCTGGCCGCCGCGCCCCGCGCCACCGCCGGGGTGCTGCTGGTAGCGCTGCCAGTCGGCCCCGAACTGGTCGTATTTCTTCCGCTTTTCGGGGTCGCTGAGCACCTCGTTGGCTTCGTTGATTTCCTTGAATTTTTGCTCCGCGCCTTGGTCGTTCGGGTTCACATCGGGGTGGTGCTGGCGGGCCAGCTTGCGGTACGCCTTCTTGATTTGCTCGGGAGTTGCCGTTTTATCGATGCCCAGTGCTTTGTAGTAGTCTTTGTAGTCCATTATCTTGGGATGAAAGTCGGGGCGGGGTGAGGAAGTAGCGAAGTAAGACGGTAGCAGGCACAAAGCAGCCGCTCGTGCCCGAATTTCGGCCCTCCCCTCTCCTTTTACGCGGATAAGTCTTGGCCGGATAGCGGCCACGTTGCCAGCTTATCAAGGGCAGCTTTTTCGCCGCACCTGATAGTTACCCACCCATTTCACCAAGTCTTAATCGATATATTCAGTCGCAACCCGTAACAATTTTGTAATATTGGCAACATAATTGCGCTGAATGCCCGCAGCCGAAAATGCTGATGCAACGCCAAACCGGGTTGTTTTATCCACTACACAAATTCGGCCCCTGTTTTGCACTTGAACCGAATACCCACCCACTTCGTAGGTGAAAAAAGACGTACATTGCATCAATAACGCACTTCAGGCTGTTTTTTATTTATTCTATTTTTAACTTTTTCATGAAGTACAAAATCCTCTTCAGCTTTGTTCTGGTGGGTGCGCTGCTGAGTGGAGCCGGTGCTCACGCGCAAGCTGCCCGCTCGGGCCGCGTAGCGCCCAAGCCCCGCGTGACCGCCACTGGCGTAGGCCTGAAAGACGGGCTGACCATGCAGAAAAGCCGGGTTGTACTCACCGAGCTGGGCATTACCAACCCGCTAACAGCCGACAAGAAACTAATTAATGGCACAGTTATCACCCAGGCGGGTGTGGTGACTGCCCCCGATGGCACGACCACTCAAATGGGCGAAGGCGACCAAGTGTCGCTAACGGGCCGGGTCACATCCCGGGCCGCCATCGTAGAGTCCGATAGCTTGGCAAAAATCAAACTCTTTGATGCGCTGCACCCGGGCAAGCGCAAGAAGATGGAAGATGAGCGCGAGCGCAAGGCCAAGGCAAAAGCCAAAGTGGCCGAAAACAAATTAAAAATCAAAGAGAAAGCTGCCAAGAAGAGAAAATAAGCGGCTCCCGAGCTTGCCTGAAGCCGCCGCCCCAATTGGGGCGGCGGCTTTTGTTTTTTGAGGGGCCGTGGCGCACTCAGGACCGCCGCCCTATCTTCGGGGCCATACCTATCCCGCCCCATGCTCTTCTATACCGTTATGAAACCGCTGGTGCAAGTTGCACTGCGGGTCTTTTTTCGACGCATCGAAGTGCGCCACCGTGAGCGCCTGACTCTGCCCGGCCCGCTGCTATTCGCTGGCAACCACCCCAACACCCTCATGGACCCGCTGCTGGTGGCCATCAACCGGCGCCAGCCAGTGGCCTTTCTGGCCAAAAGCACGTTTTTCGAGAACCCTGTGTCGCGCGCCATTTTGCAATCGGGAAACTCGATTCCCATCTATCGCCGTCAGGATACCGAAAAGGGTGCGGCACCCGCCACGCCCGCGCAGCTCGCGGCCCAGAACGAGGCCACCTTTGGTCGCTGCTACGATTACCTGGGCCAGGGTGGTACCATCATGATTTTTCCCGAAGGCACCAGCATAAGCGAGCGCCGGCTGCGCCCTCTCAAAACCGGGGCGGCCCGCATTGCGTTGGGGGCCGAAGCGCGCCACCATTTCCGGCTCGGATTGAAGGTGGTACCCATTGCCACCAATTACTTCGACCCTTCGCGCTTTCGCTCCGATGTGCTGCTGAACGTGGCCCCGCCCATTGTGGTGGCCGACTATGCCGAAGCCTATGCGAAGGACCCGGACGCCGCCGCCGACCAGCTCACGGCCGCCATTCGCGAAGCGCTGGAGCGCCGGCTCGTCATTACCCGCGATGCGGCCCAGGACGACTTTGTGCAGCAGATTGAGCGCACATTTGGCGACCACCTCAACCCCGACGACGACCCCGAAAGCCTCGTTGATAATTTCCAGCTCAGCCAAACCTTGCTGCAGGCCCTGGCGTGGTTTGAGCAGCATGCGCCCGAGCGCCTGGAGGCCATGCGCGCCCAGTTCCACACCTACCTCGAGGGCCTGCGGCAGCACCGCCTCACCGATAGCGCCCTCGATGAGCAGCGGCGCGGCACCGTGGCGGGCCTGCTCAATCTGCTGCTGGGGGCCCCGGTCTGGCTCTACGGCGCACTCAATAACTACTTGCCCTACATCATCCCGTCGATGATAGCCAGGCGGGCCACCAAGGATGTGGAATTTGTGGCCCCCATCATGCTGGTGGTGGGCATGCTCACGTTTCCGCTGGCCTATACCCTGCAAGCCATGGCCGTGCAGCACTGGGTAACGCACAACTGGGTCCTGACGGCGCTTTATGTGCTGAGCCTGCCCATCAGTGGGTTTTATGCCCTGAGCTACTGGAGCACTTTGGCAGCCCGGGTGCAGCGGCTGCGCGCGTTGCGCCTGTTCCGAAAGGCCCCGGCCGTGGGCGAGGACTTGCTGCGCCAGCGGGCGGCGCTGGTGGCGCAACTAGAGGGCGCCCGTGTGGCTTATCTGGCTCACCGATAGCCCAGCAGCTTATTTATTATCAAACCTTAACCAAGGAGCACACCGGCCAGCAGGGCCGCTACCACAATAGCCACGCCCGGCACTTTTTCCCAGAGCAGCAGCAGGAACGTGGTGCCCACCAGCAGCGGGTTCAGGGGCAAAGTATCGATAGGGCCGAGGTGAAACGGCAGGGCCAGCAGGCGGTAAGGCAAGGGGTGATAAAGCAGGAAAGTGGCCGCGCACACCAGCCCGGCACTCACCGCGTTGATGCCTTCGAGCGAGGCCTGCACCACGCGGTATTGCCGCAGCCGGTCCCAGAATCGAATAACGAAAAATATCAGGAGCGTACCCGGCAAAAAGATGCCCACCGTGCCCACCAGCGCCCCCACTACCTGCATGCCCGTGCCGCCGGCCGGGCGCATGGCCAGCGCTCCAATGTAGGCGGCAAACGAAAAATTGGGCCCCGGCATGGCCTGCACCAACCCCAGCCCCGACAGGAACTCCGGCCCCGTGAGGTAGTGCTTAAACTCCACAAATTCGGCGTAGAGCAGCGGGGCCAGCACCTGCCCACCGCCAAAGACAAGGGAGCCGTTGCGGTAAAAATTCTCGAACAACCGCACCGGCTGCAAGTGGGTATAATGGCCCAATACGGCCGCCCCTACCAGGATGCCCAGCCACAGCACAAAGTTGGCCCACTCGATGCGCAGCGGGGTTTTCTCCTGAATGATGACGTGCCGCCGGTACCGCACCGTGGTCACGGCCCCGCCGGCCAGCAGCAGCAGCGGCAGCATCCAGGGCAGCTGGAAAAAGTAGGCCAGCATGGCGGAGGCCACCATCAGTCCCACCGCCGTTTTGGTGCGAATTACTTTCTCGGCGATGCGGTAGGCTGAAAATGCCACAAAGCCCACCGCCATAGGCTGCACAAACTGCACCAGCGCCGCCACCCGGGCGGGGTCGAGGTGGCTGAGCGTGAGCCCGGCCAGGGTCATCATGGCCACGGCCGGCGTTATCCAGACTAGCAGGGTGAGGTAGGCCAGGTTGGGCCCGCCCAGCCGGAAGCCGATAACGGTGATGGTCTGGGTTGACGTAGGGCCCGGCAGCAGCGCGCACAGCGCCTGTAACTCCAGCAGCTCGGCGGCACTGATGTAGCGGCGCTTATCAACCAGCAACCGAAAAAACATGGCCAGGTGCGCTTGCGGCCCGCCAAAGGCCGTGAGGGCGAGTACGGCCACGTCCTTTAAAAAAATAATACCCCGCACCCGCCGCGTCCGCTTGCCCGAGCGCCGCGGGGGCGGGGTGAGCGAAACGGGGGCAAGGGGGTGCGGGGCAGAAGACGACGAGGGAACAGTCATAAAAAGAACGTCATGCTGAGCGTAGCCGAAGCATCTGGCGTGCAGCAGTAATCCAAATGATTGAATTAGTTACACCGGCGAGATGCTTCGGCTACGCTCAGCATGACGTTCTGCTTTTTATGCTTCTCGTCAGCTTACTTCTTCTTCAGGCCCAACTCAATCAGGCGCTCGTTCAGGAATTCACCGGCGGTGATGTCCGCTTCTTTCTTGGGGTTGTCCGGCGTCACGCAGTGCTCCAGGGCCGCCAGGCTCATTTCGGAGCGCGGGTGCATGAAGAACGGAATGCTGAAGCGCGAGGTATTCATTTTCTCACGGGCGGGGTTTACCACGCGGTGGATGGTGCTTTTCAGCACGCCGTTGGTCAGGCGCTGAAGCATGTCGCCCACGTTCACCACAATCTGGTCAGGCAGCGCGGTGATGGCAATCCACTTGCCATCGCGGCGCTTCACCTGCAGGCCATCGGCGCTGGCGCCCATGAGCAGGGTAATCAGGTTAATATCACCGTGTTCGGCGGCGCGCACGGCATCGGCGGGCACGGCATCCGGGTCTTCGATGGGGAAGTAGTGAATGGGGCGCAGAATGCTGTTGCCGTGCTTCACCTTGTCGTCGAAATAATTTTCGGGCAGTTCCAGGAACAGGGCAATGGCGCGCAACACGTCCTGACCGGCACTTTCCAGCGTGCGGTACGCCATGAACGTGCTCTTTTGAAAACCCGGCACTTCCTTGGGCCAGATGTTGGCGGGGTACTCGTTTTTGATGGGGTCTTCCTCTTCTACCTCTTGGCCCACGTGGTAAAATTCTTTCAGGTCGCCAGTGTTGCGGCCCTTAGCGTGCTCCTTGCCCTTGCTAATGTAGCCGCGCTGGCCCGCCAGCTCCGGGTGCTCGTAGCGCTGCTTGGCGGCGTCGGGCAATTGGAAAAACGACTGCACGTCGGCGTACAATTGTTTAGTTTGCGCGTCGTTCAGGCCATGGTTTTTGAGGGCCACAAAGCCGATGCTTTGGTACGCCTCGCCGAGCTGTTGCACGAAGCGGGCTTTGCGCTCCGGGTCACCGGAACGGAAGTCGGCGAGGTCGAGCGAAGGAATCTGGTCAAGAAGTTGGTCCTGCATTGAAAAAATAGGTTTACTTTGAGGCCCGTTGAGGCCTTTGGTGGGCAACGACGCAAGTTAAGCAAAACCCCGCACCGGGGGCAAGCCGTAAGATTCGTTGCTTGTGGCTACAATTGCTTGTGGCTGCAATGATAATAACCACTACCAACCTTTTGAGTTTTTCTATGAAACGTCCTTTCTGGCTGCTGTGCAGCACGACCCTTACCCTGGCGCTGCTGGCAAGCTGCGAATCGAGCAAGCCGGCTACCGACGTTAGCGCCTCGGCCGGCAGCACCAGCCCCGCCGCGGCCCGCACCGCGGCCAGCGGGGAGAGCATGGAATCGAATGGCATTCGCCTGACCCCATTCAGCGACTCGCCCAAATTTCCCGAGGCCCAGATGCAGCTCCGCGCGCCCATCGCCGGTGCTACGCTACAGAGCGGTGAGGTAGCCTTCGACTACCAAACCACCAACTTTCAGCTCACCAAAATGAGCGGTGGCCCCAATATGACCCAGATGGCCAACTCCATGAAGGGCCAGCACATTCACAACATCGTGGACAATCAGCCCTACACGGCTCACTACGAAACCCGTTTCTCCAAGGCGATTCCCGATGGGCAGCACGCGGTGCTTTCCTTCTTGTCGCGCTCGTACCACGAGAGCCTCAAGCACCGCGGTGCCTACGACCTGCGCATTGTTAACGTGGGCAGCACCACGCCGGCCCCGGCCACGCCGATGCTGGATGTGAAGGCTCCGCACCTATTCTACAGCCGGCCCAAAGACACCTACACCGGGGCCGATGCCAAGCGCATCATGCTCGACTTTTACCTCGTGAACACCACCCTGGACCCCAGCGGCAACCGGGTACGTGCCACCATCAACGGCATCGAGTTTATGATTGACCGGTGGTTGCCTTACCAGATGGAGGGCCTGCCCGCCGGCGAAAACACTGTGAAGCTGGAGCTGGTCGACAGCAGCGGCACCATGATTCCCGGCCCGTACAACTCGGTTACCCGCACGTTCACGGTAGCCCCGTAACGCTGGTTTCCCACGGTCAACCTGGCACGTCATGCTGAGCTGGCCGAAGCCTCTCTACCACGCAACTAATTAGCTTTAGCGGTGTGGTAGAGAGGCTTCGGCCAGCTCAGCATGACGTTCTTTTTTAAGGTTATTTGCTGCTCTTCTCTTCCGCTCCAGCCCTACCTTGCTTGCTATGCCTACCGCTCCCGGCTCTGCCACTATTCTGGTTCCGCTGCTCACCCGCGAGCAGGTGCTGCGTGCCCTGCGGCAAATAGTACGCGAGGGCCGTCCCCTGCCCCCCAGCACAGTGTACGAGCTGGTATACCGGGGCCGCCGCTACCCGCCCCGCGCCGTAGCCGAGTTGGCCTACCGCCTGGCCACGGGCAACCCCAGCGCCCACTGGCCCCGGCCCGCCGGCGGCCCTACCAACGCCCTGCTCGAAGGCCTCGACTTCACCATCAGCACCAAGCGGCCCGTGCTCACCTCGGGCGCGGCCCACGATGGCGACGAAACCGCCCGGCAGCAGGCCGAAGACTTATACACCGGCCTCGCGGGTTCGCCGGCCTTCGCCCACGCGGCCGAGCCAGTTCCCTCCTACGCTTCCCAGCCTTATTCGCGGGCCGATGCTTTGACCGAGCTGTTTATGTCGGAAGCTGAGCTGGACGCGGCCCTGACCGGTCTGGCCCGCCGCCGCAACCTGCTGCTGCAAGGGCCACCCGGTACGGGCAAAACGTTTCTGGCGCGCCGCCTGGCTTGGCTGCTGCTGGGGGCCCAGGACGAAAGCCGCATTGAGCTAGTGCAATTTCACCCCAGCTACGGCTATGAAGATTTTATGCTCGGCTTCCGGCCCGCGGCCGATGGACGCTTTCAGCTAATGCCCGGCGTGCTGCCGCTGCTGTGCCAGCGCGCCGCCGCCGACCCCGACCGGCCGTATTTCCTGCTCATCGATGAAGTGAACCGTGGCAACGTGCCGCGCATTTTTGGCGAGCTGCTGCTGTTGCTCGAAGCCGACAAGCGCGGCCCCGCCCACGCCTTGCGGCTGCCCTACGCGCCCGCCGAAGCCCCGCGCTTCTTTGTGCCCGACAACCTGTACGTCATCGGCACCCTCAACCTGGCCGACCGTTCCCTCAGCCCGCTCGACTACGCCCTGCGCCGCCGCTTTGCCTTTGTGGGCCTGGCGCCGCAGTTTGGGCCGCCCCTCCGGCAATTCCTGACGGCCCGGCAGGTGCCTCCGGCCTTAGTAGAGCAGCTTTGCACCCGCATGGCCGCTCTCAATCAAACCATTGCCGACGACCCCGAGCTGGGCCCCGACTTCGCCATTGGCCACAGCTACTTCTGCCAGCCGCCTGCCCAGGCCCAGCAGGCCGCCGCTTGGCTGCGGCTTATTCTGGAACAGGAAATAGGGCCGCTACTAACTGATTATTGGCGCGAACAGCCTACCACAGCCGCCGCCCAGCTTCGCAAGCTGCTGGCGTAGCACTTCATCCGGCAATTTATTGAAGCTGTTTAGGAATTCAAAAAAACTGAGTGACCGTCATGCCGAGCGCCGCCGAGGCATCTCGCTCGCCTCGTTGAACGGCCCGGACGGCCCGAGCGAGATGCCTCGGCGGCGCTCGGCATGACCGACTAACAAATTCCTAAACAGCTTCATTACCATGGTTTGTGGCTACCGCAGCCGTGGAATACGTTTTATCGAATTGAATTGAATTCGTGATTCCCCTCCCCACACTCTATTATTTCCTGTGCTACGCCTGGAACCGACTGCCCGAGCCGGCCGTGCTGGAAGCTAGTGAGGCCACGCCGTTTCATCGGCCGCTGGGGCTGCTGGCGCAAGTACTGCTGCACGGCACCCGTCGGTTGCTGCGGGCAGGGCTGCCGCGCACGTTCACGGCGCAGGAAGCGGAGTTGGCGCAGCTGCGGGGCCGCATTGAGCTGGCTCCTACCCTGGGCCGAAGGCTGCTGGAGCGCGGCCGCGCCGTGTGTGTCTTTGATGAGTTAAGCGCCGATTCACCTTTGCTGCGCTTGCTGGTCCACACCCTGGGCGTGCTGGCCGGAGCCGCCGATTTGCCGGCCGCATTGCGCCGCGAACTGCGGCACCTGCGGCAACGGTTTCCGGCGGCGCTCACCAGCATACCGCTGGCTCTGCCCACGGCGGCCACGTTCTGGGAGCTACGCCGGCAGCGACCCGATGCCCAGGCTGCCTTTCTGCTGCATGTGTGCGAATTGGTGTGGCAAACTGCGCTACCCGAACCCACGGCCGGTGGCCGGAGCCGCTTCGTTGATTTCCGCCGCGACGAAGTGCTGATGGCCCGGCTGTTTGAGCAGTTCACCCGCAACTTTTTCCGCCGCGAGCAGCGCCGCTACCGCGTGTATGCCGAAACCATTGCCTGGCAAGCCCAGGCCAGCCAACCCGACGACCTGGAATTGCTGCCCACCATGCTCACCGATACCACCCTCGACGCGCCGGACCGCAAAATAATTCTCGACACCAAGTACTACGCCGCCGCCCTGCGCCCGCGCTACGACCGGCAACGCCTCATTGCCCCGCACCTCTACCAGCTCTACGCCTACCTCCAAAACCAGCGCCCCGGCCCAGAACAAAGCCTGGAAGGTGTGCTCCTATATCCGGCCGCCACTCAGGCCGTTGATTTGCGCTACACCCTCGGCGGGCACCCGGTGCGGGTGGTTACGTTAAACTTGCACCAGCCCTGGACCGGCATCGCGGCCGATTTGCTGGGCCTGATTGCCTGATGAGGCTGTTGTGGCGAGCAGCGCGCAGCCACGACAGCTAAGCACAAAAAAGCCCGGACTTTCCAAGGAAAATCCGGGCTTTTCTTACCTTAGGAAAAAGCATTGGGCTGGCACGGAGCCAGCGGCCAACTACTTCTTAACTTCTTCGGTCGTAGTGGTGGTGGTGGTAGCAGCAGGAGCATCCGTAGCAGGAGCCATCGTGCCTTCAGCAGCAGGAGCAGCCATTACGGTCGTGTCAGTTACGGTCGTGGTGGTCGAAGTCTCGGTGGTAGCAGCGGGAGTCTCAGTGGTAGTGGTTTCGGTCGATTTCGACTCGCACGACGACAGACCAGCGGTCAGGACCAGGCCCAGGGCAGCAACTTTAAACAGGTTGTTCATTTTGGGGGTAATTTTGAAAATGGGTTAACTAAAAAACGCCCTTTATGCCTGCTTACTTAAAAGGTAACCCGGCCGAAAAAATCTTTTTTTGCGGGTTACTTGTGCCCCGCGATTGTATTAACACCCAAAGTGAATGAGCAGAGGCAATTCAACCTCCTCTTCTTTGTCTCCTACCGACGACGCGCTGATTGCGGCCATTCGTGGCGGCGATGAGCGGGCCCTGGCTCAGCTCTACCGGTTGCACTGGCCCATGATATCGCATTTCGTGCTGCAAAACAGCGGCTCCGAAGACGATGCCCAGGACGTGTACCAGGAAGGTGTGATGGTGTTTTATGAAAAGGTGCGCGACGGTTCGCTCGAACTCACCTGCCAGATTAAAACCTACCTCTACGCCGTGTGCCGCCGCCTGTGGCTCAAGCGTCTGACCAGCAAAAGCCGCTTCGGCGTGCGCTTGCTTGATGAGGAGGAACACGGCTCCCTGCTCAACACCGGGGCCGAAGAAGACCTGCTTGCCGCCGAAGAACAGGACCGTCGGTTTGCCACCATGGCCGATGCCCTGCAACACCTCGGCGAGCCCTGCCGCTCGCTTTTGGAAGGCTTTTATCTGCTCGATAAATCGATGCAGGACCTGACGACAGAATTCGGCTACACCAACGCCGACAATGCTAAGAATCAAAAATATAAGTGCCTGGTACGCCTGAAAAAATTATTCTTTGCCCACTACAAAGAAGAGCCTATCTGATACGTATACCCGGAAGCAAACGGCCTCCGATATTCCCATTCGCTTACCGCCGCTGGCCTGGGCCAGGAGCTTTTACCCATGATGACTGACGCTGACTATTACGCTCTATTTGAAGCCTACGCCCAAGGCGAGCTGGCCGGGCCCGCCCGTGCCAACCTGGAGGCGCGCTTGGCCGCCGACCCAGCCCTGAGCCTGCGCTACGCCGACTTTACGGAGCTAACCGGTACTCTGCGGGCCTACGGCCAGCACCAGCAGGCCCGCCAGCAGCTACGCACCCTCCACACCGCCATGCTGGCCGCCGAAGCGCCGGAAGAAATTACTACCAAAACCCCGCTCACGCACACCGTGAACCCGATGCTGCGCATTTCGCGCACTGAGCGCCGGCTGCGCGATTTCTGGAATGGGCACCGCGCCACGGTGGGCGTAGCCGCCTCAGTGGCCGTGATGGCCGTGTTTGCCACGCTACTGGGCTTGGATATTTACCGCAATTCTAAGGTGCAGCCGTCGCTGTATGGCTACACCGTGCTGCGCCGCGAGATGGACAAGCTCAAGCGCAACCAACGGGCCCTCAGCACTATTATTACCCAAGGCCCTCCGGCTGCGCCGGCTGTTAACACCGGCAAGTTCAGCGGTACAGGCTTTGCGCTCACCTCAGAAGGCTACATCGTAACCAGCTACCATGTTATTCAAGGAGCTGACTCTATGCTGATTGAAGGGCGCGACCGGCAGCGTTACCACGCCGAACCCGTGTATTCCGACGTGAAGCACGACTTGGCCATTCTGCGCATTACCGATAAGAAATTTACCGGATTTGGCCGTTTACCTTATGCCATCAAATCGGGCCAGGCCGACTTGGGCGAGCGGGTATTCACGCTAGGCTACCCGCGTGAGGAAGTGGTGTACGGCGAGGGTTCGTTGAGCGCTCGGTCGGGCTTTGAGGGCGATACGGCTTTTTACCAAGTAAGCATTCCGGTGAATCCCGGCAACTCCGGCGGCCCGCTGCTGGACGAGCGCGGCAACCTGATTGGCGTGGTGAGCGGCCGGCAAAACGACGCGCAGAGTGCGGCTTTTGCTACCAAGTCATCGTACCTGGTGCGCCTGGTAGATTCACTGGATGCGGCCAAGCCGGAAGCCCCTTACCACTTGCCCCGCTTCGGGCATCTGGCTGGTTCCGGACGGCCGCAACAGCTGAAAAAACTGCAGGACTACGTGTTTGTAGTTAAGGTATTTGAATAGGCATTATCCCGCTTTGTGGGCTAGCATGCTGCTTATTTGTGCCAATTATAAGGCCTGTTTCTGTACGAAGCAGGCCTTCATTTTTGTTGGTCAGGCATTTGAATGATGTCACAACTACACGTCTTCCGATTGTCGTGTACTGTTTGGCCGTCTGGTTTGGCTAATCACCGCCTTTTAACAACCTTGAACCCCTGAAATCAGTATTTATCCCGAGGTAGTTTTGCTGACCTTTTCCTCTTTTCGCATTCCCTTAATTTTCCACCCCGTGGCTCAAAACCAACAAACCCCGCCTTCCAGCAATGACGTTGCCGGTTCGGCCATTTTTAAGAAATTTCTGGGCACGGCCGAAGGCTATATCCGCCAGCCCACGCGCATGAAAACGCTGCTGACGGATGCCTACAAGAAGGCCAGCGACAAAAACGACGTTGGCACCTTGGCCCATGAGGCTTGGGAAACGCTGCAAACCATGTTCCGGCTCATCAAGTCGTCGATGGCCGGCGAATACACCGGCGTACCCGGCACCACAGTAGCCGCCGCCGTGGCCGTGCTCATCTATTTTCTGAGCCCGATTGACCTGATTCCGGACTTTATTCCGGTACTGGGCCTGCTCGATGACGTGGCCTTGGTAGCTTGGTTCTCGACCACGCTGAAGGGCGAGATGGACAAATTTCAGGAGTGGGAAACTACTCGCCCGTCCGAGATGACGACTGGTGCCGAGGACGTCACTGCCGTTGCTACCAGCGGCCTCACGCCCGTGACTGATGCGCCCGCCGCTAAACTTTCGCACTCCAACGACCCGGCCGCTACCACACCGAAACCGGCTACGGAATCGGCCAAGCACGCAGGCACCACGGACATTGCGGCCAACACAACCGACAGCAGCCGCGAAAGCAGCACCTCTGCCACCGATACCGGCGGCAACGTGCGCTAAGCATCACCTCGGTTGAACACAAAAAGCCCCGCAGCTAAACATCTGCGGGGCTTTTTGTGGCTTAACACTCCAAGTTATTAACGGGCTGAGGCCCGGGCTGCCCCAATACTAAGCGGCCGCGGCGTGGTCGCGCACGAAGCGCACAAAATCACCCACGGTGTAGAGGGGAACCTCGTCGGGGATGGTGATGCTGAAGCTGCGCTCCAATTCGAGGATAATGTCGACCACGTCGACGGTGTCGAAGCGAAGGTCGCGGGAGAGGCTGGCGGTTTTGCGTACGCGGCTGGCCCGAATGGCCTTGCGCTTGCTAATAATGCGGAATACCTGCTGCTCAATAGTAGGGGTGTGGGCCGGGCTAATAGTGGATACGTACATAATTGGCTGCAAAAAAGGGAATGAGGCGGTGGCCGGCCCCTGCGGTGTTGCGGAGGTGCCAGCCGGAGGTTTTTGCTGCAACAAAAGCCATCCGACGGGCACCAACAACGCATAAAATGTTAGGCTAGTACCGGCGGCGTAGCCGCTTGTACTTTTTCAGAGTCTCCCTCCTGCTGAATGGTTGCAAGGTCGTCGGGATTTTCCCCGCTTATTTTTCCTTTCAGGCTTTCGCTCAGCAAATACATCACCGGCACCACCAGCAGGGTAATGCCCGTGGCGAACACCAGCCCGAAGATGATGGTCCAAGCCAGCGGGCCCCAGAACGTGACCGACTCACCGCCGATGAAGAAGTGCGCATTGCCGCTGGCAAACAGCTCGTAGAAGTCGATATTCAGGCCGATAGCCAGCGGGATGAGGCCCAGCGTGGCGGCCGTGGCCGTGAGGATAACCGGGTTGAGGCGGGTGCGGCCGGCCAGCACGATGGCCTCGCGCAAGGGCATGCCCTGGGCGCGCAGCATGTCGGTAAATTCAACCAGCAGAATACCGTTTTTCACCACGATACCGGCCAGGGCAATGATGCCCACGCCCGTCATCACGATGCTTACGTTCATACCCGTGAGGGCCAAGCCCCAGAACACGCCGGCGATGGAAAACAGCACTTCGGAGAGGATGATGACCGGCTTGCTGAACGAATTGAACTGCGTAACCAGAATCAGGAAGATGAGGCCCAGCGCGCCCAGGCCGGCCATGGGCAGGAAGTCGGTGGTTTCCTTCTGGCTTTCCTGGGCACCGCCCATGTCGATGGTATAGCCGGGGGGCGTGCGGAACGACTTGAGGGCCGTTTGCACGGCGTTGGCTACGTCGGGGCCGGAATAGCCGTTGAGCACGTTCGACGAGATGGTGATGACGCGCTTGGTGTCTTTGCGCTTGATGCCGCCGTAGGTGCTGCCGTAGCTCACATCCGCCACCGCCGAGATAGGTATCTGGCGCACGGCCCCGGTAGCGTCGCGGAAGGTAAGCGGGGCGTTAATCACGGCATCTACATCGGAGCGGTAGGGCTCGGCATAGCGCACCTGAATGGGGTACTCGTCGTCGACGGTTTTGAATTTGCTGGCCTCGGTGCCGTAGATGGCCGTGCGCACCTCCAAACCAATCTGGCCGGTGCTGATGCCCTCACGGTTGGCGCGGGTACGGTTGATGTTAATGGCGATTTCGGGGTTGCGGTCCTGCAGGTTCGAGCGCAGGGCCTCGACGCCACCAATGTGCAGCGAATCGACATAGCGGGTCACTTTCTTCGAGAGCGCAGCCAGCACCTTGTAATCATCGCCGGATACTTCGATGGCAATGGGCTTGGGCTGGGGCGGGCCGCTGGCTTCCTGGTCGACCGAGATTTCGGCCCCGGGAATACCCTTTACCACCTCGCGGATTTTATCCATGTAGGTGCTGGTTTTTGGGCCTTCGCGCTCGCTGAGCTCCTTGAAGGCCACGGCCACCTTGCCCATGTGCGACTGCGACACGCCCGACGCGGTGGCTTCGGAAGGGTCGCCGGCTCCGATGGCCACGTTGGTAATCACCGACTCCACATCAGGATTTTCGCGGCCGATAACGCCGTAGATGCGGTTTTCGAGGACCTTGGTAATCGAGTCGGTGACGGCCACGCGGGTACCCACGGGCATATTCAGGTAGGTATAAATAAACTTGGGGTCGCCCTTGGGGAAGAAGTCGACGTGCGGCTTGCGGAGGTATACAGCTCCACCAGAACCCAGGAACAATACGAGCACGCCCACCATCACCAAAGCCGGGTGGCTAAGGGCCCAGCGCACCAGGTTGGCGTAGCCGTTCTGGAAGCGCGGCAGGGCGCGCGTCTGGAACCAGGCAATCATCTTCACGAACACGAACTTATCGAGGAAGCAGAGCAGAATAACCGTGACAAACAGGTTGCCCACGAAGGGCGAGCGCGCCACGTAGCCGATGATGGCAATCAGCAAAAGCACGCCCATCGCAATCAGAAAGTTGCGAGTGAGCTTGGGCTTGCTGTGCAAATCGTCTTCGAAATGCTCGTCGCGCTGCATGAAGCTCACGGCAAACACCGGGTTCATGATAAAGGCCACGATGAGCGAGGCCATGAGCGTGATAATGAGCGTGACGGGCAGGTAGTACATGAACGAGCCCACAATGCCCGGCCAGAACAACAGCGGCACGAACGGCGCCACCGTGGTGAGCGTGCCCGCCAACACCGGAATGAACACCTCGCCGGCGGCGAATTTGGCGGCTTTCGGGGTAGTGAGGTTGGGGTGCTCGTGCAGCAGGCGGTGGGTGTTTTCAATCACCACAATGGCATCATCGACCACAATACCCAGCGCCAACAGGAAGGCGAAGAGCACAATCATGTTCAGGGTGAAGCCGAATACGGGGATGACCAGGAAGGCCAGGAACATGGAAATGGGCACGGATAAGCCCACGAACAGCGCGTTGGTGGTACCCATGAAGAACATCAGAATCAGGGTGACCAGCAGAAAGCCGATGATGATGGTGTTGATGAGGTCGTGCAGCGTCACGCGGGTGTCGTTCGAGGTGTCGCCGGTCACGGTGATGGTCAGCTCCTTGGGCAGGTTGGCTTTCGATTCGGCAATCAGGGCCTTGATTTTATCGGACGCGTCAATCAGGTTTTCGCCCTGGCGCTTCACCACGTTCAGGGTAATGGCGGGCTTACCGTCGAGGCGGGCGTAGCTTTCGCGGTCCTTGAAGCCGTCGGTGACGGTGGCGATGTCGCCGAGGCGCACGGGCGCGCCGTTCAGATTCTTAACCTGGATGTCGGCAATGTCGGCGGCGCGCACGTACTGGCCGGCCACGCGCACGGCGCGCTTCTGCCCGCCCACGTCGATGCTGCCGCCCGATACGGTGAGGTTTTCGCCACCGATGGCGCGTGAAATGTCGGAGAAGCCCAGGCGCGAGGCGCGCAGCTTGTTCAGGTCCACGTCCACGTTCACCTGCTTGTCGAGCGCACCCACGATATCGACGCGGGTGATTTCGGGCAGGGCCTCAATCTTGTCCTGGAAGTCGTCGGCGAACTTTTTGAGCTGGGCAGCGGGCAGGTTGCCGGCCAGGTTAACGAACATAATAGGCTGCTCGGAAATGTTAATTTCCTTCACCAGCGGAGCGCTCGGCAGGTCGTTGGGCAGCTCGGTGCTGGCCTTGTCCACGGCATCCTTGATGAGCTGCTTGGCGGCCTGCACGTCCACGCCTGAGCTAAACTCCACGTCCACGATGCAATAGTCCTGGTTCGAGGTGGAGTTGATGTGCTTCACCCCATTCACGGATTTAATCTCCTTTTCGAGCTGGCGCGTCACCAGGTTTTCGATGTCCGTCGGCGAAGTGCCGGGGTACACCGTGGCCACGATGATGCGCGGAATCACGATGTCGGGAAATTTCTCCTTGCCGAGCTTGATGTAGGCGAAAATACCCGCCATGCACAGCAGCACCGTGATAATGTAAATACTGGTCTTGTTATTAATGGACCAGCTGGTGGGGCCAAATTCTTTTTCGATGTCCTGCATTGGTTAGTCGGGGCGGGTTGCACCCGCCCGTTTCGTGGCATAGAATATTAATGAAGCATCATTCAACAGTGTTGTTCAACGACGGGCGGGTGCAACCCGCCCCTACGCCTTTTGCACGGCCACTTTCTGGCCTTCGTTCAGGTTCTGGTAGCCGCCCGAGATAATCTGGTCGGCGGCGGTGAGGCCACTGGTTACTTCGACTTTGCCGTTGTAGGTATTGCCGGTTTTGATGATGCGCTTCTTGGCCACGGCCTTGCCACCCTCCTGAGCCACCACGTACACGTAGCTGTTCTCCTCGTCGTGCTGCACGATATCGACCGGGATGACGGTGGCGTTGGCTTGGGCATAATTCTGAATGCGCACCGTGGCCACCATGTTGGGGCGCAGGTCGGCGGCTTTGGCACTTTTCAGGCGCAGCTCCACCGTGAAGGTGCGGCTGGTGGCGTTGATGCTCCGGCTCACCACGCGCACCATGGCGGGCAGCTCCTCGCCGCCCAGGTCCGGGATGGTCACCACGGCCTGGTCGCCGGCCTTGATGCTGTTACCGTAGGCCTCGCTCACTTCGGCCAGGATTTTCCCGCCCCGGCCGCTGGTCAGGCGCACCACCGGCGCGCCGGGGGCGGTGATTTCGCCCAGCTTGGGCAGCACCTCATCCACGGTGCCCGCGAACGGGGCCACCACGCTGTACAGGGCGCGCTGCTGGTTGAGGGTGGCCAGGTTGCGCCGCAGCGCGTCGTAGTTGTTCTTGGCTTGCAGATACTGAATTTCGGTACCAATCTGCTGGTCCCAGAGGCCTTTCTGCTTCTGGTAAACCACGCGGGCCAGGTCCATGCGAGTGCGCAGCTCGGCCATGCTGGCATCGAGGATGCTGGCATCGACGGTGGCCAGCACCTGGCCCTTGCCCACGCGGTCGCCGCGCTGCACGCGCAGGCTGGTGAGGGTGCCGGCAGCGCGGGAGCCAACGGTAGCGTTCTGGTCAAAATCGACGCGGCCCTGCACTTCAAGGTAGCTTTTGAAGCTTTCAGGCTTGGCATTCATCACCGAAACAGGCGTGGCCGCTACCGTGGCGGGGCCGCCGGTTTTGGCTTCCAGCTCGGTTATTCTGGCTTGGTTAGTGGCCTGCTCCTGCTTGAGCTTGGCGAGTTCGGCCTTGGGGTCTTTGTTTGAGCCGCCGCAGGAGGCGAGCAGCAGGGTGCCAGCAAGGAAGAGGGCGGCGGGCGGGGAGTTATAAAAGCGCATGGGTAAGCGGGTGATTTATTAGATGTCGAAAGGTGACGCCTGTCATCCTGAGCTTGCGAAGGAGCTTATCACGCCTTCACTTTTTGGAGCAACTGCCTATCGGACAGTCGTGATAAGGTCCTTCGCAAGCTCAGGATGACAGTCAATCCAATGATTTATTTTTTAACCTGATTGAACAACTCGCCAGTCGCCTTGTCGCGGTCTACCTTGGCCACCAGCACGTCGTAAATCGCACCGTAGTAATTCGTTTGAGCGGAGCGCAGGTCGGTTTCAGCCGAAATCACTTCCAGGTTGGAGCCGACGCCGGCGTTGAACTTGATGCGCGTGACGCGGGCCACGTCGGTGGCCAAAGTGAGGTTGGCCTGCTGGTTGTCGAGCACGTCGAGGGCATTCGTCAGGGCGGTGCGGCTCTGGGCATCCTGCAAGTCAATGCTTTGCTTCAGCGTTTCGAAGCCGCGCTCGATGCCCTGCTGCTGCAAGCGGCTCTGCTGCACCAGGAATTTGCGGCGGAAGCCGTCGAACACCGGCACCTGCAAGGTCAGGCCCACGTTGCCGAAGCCGAACCAGTTCTGGTTGGAGAAGCCGTTGACACTGCGCGAGTTGGGACCGCGAAAGGCAAACAGGTCGCCCGGCGACTGGGCCGAACCCGTGAAACCGTAAGCCCCCGTGAGCAGCAGGCGCGGATAGGCACCGGCCTGGCGGTTGCGCAGGTCCAAGCCGGCCAGGGCCTGCTGGGTTTCCAGGGTCGAGAATTCGATGCGGTTGTTGTAGTTCAGGGCACCGCGGGCGGCCGTGGGCTGCCCGCCCGAGAGGGCCGCCTGCTGGTCGAGCCGGCTCTGAGCGGCGGTATTGTCGGGGCCGGGCGGGGTGGGCGCGGTAGGCACAGCGCCTACGCCAGCCCCGCCATTCGCAAAGTCGGCCGCGCCGAGGCGCTGACGCAGCGCGCCGGCGTCCACCACGGCCGCCCCGAGCGAATCGGTGAGACGAATACCCTGCTGCTGCGGCAGGCCCATCTGAAACTTGAGCAAAGCCACACTCAACTCCGTGAGGCGCTGGGCTTTCTGCTGCTCCACCACCAGGTTGTTGCGCTGCACCCGCAGGCGGTCCACATCCAGCTTCTCGGCGAAACCGGCTTTAAACGTCTGGTTGGTTTGATAAAGCACCGTGTCGAGGCGCTGCACGTTGCGGGCCAGCAGGGCGAGGCGCGAACGGGCCACCAGTGTGCTGTAGTAGGCCTTACTCACCTGCTCCACCACGTCGATTTCGGCTTGCTGGGTCTGCTTCTGGGCCAGCTGCTCATACACCTTAGCCGCCTTTAGGCCAATTAGATAAGAACCATCGAACAACAGCTGCGACACCGAGGCGCTGGTGTTGCCGGCGTACTGCAGGCCAAAGGCAAAGGCCTGGGGCGGCAGGGCCAGCTGCTGGGTACCCAACACTGCCTGCTGCCCGGTGGTGGCCGTGTTCAGGTCGGTTTGGGTGAGCAGGGTTTGGGTAGCGGGGAAGTTCACCAAGCTCTTTTGCAGCTTAAAGTTGTCAGACAGCGTAGCGCCCACGTTCACCTGCGGCAGGCCCGCGCTCTTAATTTCACCAACCTTGGCGCGGGCCGTGGCCTCGCCCAGGCGGGTGGCCAATAGAGCCGGCTTGTTCTGCACCGCGTAGCTGACGGCCTGCTGCAGAGTCAGGGGCATAGTGCCCGTGGTGGGCGGGGCCTGCGACAGCGCCGAGGGCGGAGTTTGGGCAAGCAGCGCCTGCGGCAGAGCCGCGCTCAAGGCGGCCATCAGCAGGAATCTGATTCGAAACAGCGTGTTCATAAAAACAGCAAAAAGGGAAACGGTATGCGGGGAAAAGCGGGTTATTCTTCTTCGGTAACGTGCCGGTATTGGTTGATGAGCCGGTGGCCTTTGAGAGTGGCCACGCCCAGCATAAAGTGTTCGAGCAGGGCCTGCGACACCCGCTCGTTGCCAAACTGGCGGGGCGGAAACACGTCGGAATCAAACAATAGCTCTATCTGCGACAGGCGCAGGCGGGCCATCACGTCCACATCCAGGTCGGCCCGGAACAGGCCTTCGGCAATACCGCGGCGCAGGTTTTGGATGATTTGGGCCAGGATAAACTCGTTTTTGTGCGCCAGCCAGAGCTGCCAGGTGCCGGGGTGGAATTTCTGCAGGTCGTAAAAAATGCTCGGGTGCACGTTTGAGAACTGCTGCTTGGTCCACTCCATCATCCGAAACAGCTCGTCGATGGCCGAAGTGGCCGTCTCAATCATGCTGGTGCATTCGCACTGCGTACCGTCGAGGTGCTTGCTCATGCCGGCCTGCACAATCTGGTCCTTGTTCTCGAACCACTTATAAAGGGTCTTTTTCGACATGGCCATATCGGCGGCGATGTCGTCCATGCTCACGCTTTTGATGCCGTTGCGCATGAAAAGCGTTTGCGCGTGCTGGAGGATTCGGTCTTTGATTTCCATAATTAACGCCGTAAAGATACAATGGAAACTTTTATTGTGCTTAGAGTTTCCATTATTTTTGGCGCTAATGACCAGCCCAGGCACTTTTCGCCTCTACTTGACGCACTCCGGCCCCGATTACTTTATTATTTTCTGAAAAAAGAGGAGTTGCCAGCCGCATAGTCAACTAATTTTAGTAGTAATATAAAGCCAATAATTTTAGCCTAAACGTATTCAATAATCGAATTATTTCATTGTAAGCAGCCGCCGGGCCCGCTTGCCGCCAAAGAACTTGCGGCCGGGTACTTTTGCAGTGGCCCCGTCGGCCTGCTTTTATTCTGACTTTATGAAAATCCGCATTGGCTTCGGCTACGACGTTCACCAACTCCGCGAAGGACTGCCCTTCTGGCTCGGCGGCATTCTGGTGCCCCACACCCACGGGGCACTCGGCCATTCCGATGCCGACGTGCTTATCCACGTTATCTGCGATGCGCTGCTGGGCGCGGCCAACCTGCGCGACATCGGGTTCCACTTCCCCGATACCGACCCGCAGTACAAAGGCATCGACTCGAAGCGCCTGCTTTCGGAGGTGATGCGCCTGCTGCGGGCCAAGGGCTACGAGGTGGGTAATGTCGACTCCACCATTTGCCTGGAGCAACCCAAGGTGAACCCCCACATTGCCGAAATGCAGCGTGTGCTGGCCGCCGTGATGGGCATTGCCGAAGACGATATTTCCATCAAAGCAACCACCACCGAAAAACTGGGTTTTGTGGGCCGCGCGGAGGGCGTGGCGGCCTACGCCAGCGTGCTCATTCAGCGAGCTTAATTGACAATAACACAAGCTGGAACGTCATGCTGAGCTTGCCGAAGCATCTTTACCGCTTCGTTGTGGCAATCATGATTAGTTGAGCAGTAGAGATGCTTCGACAAGCTCAGCATGACGTTCTATTCACTTGCGTGCTTCCGATTCTCACCCGTCACTCCCACCCTTCACTTACCGATGACCAACAAAACCCTTCTTATTGCCTTGCTGGCCCTGGCCAGCGCGGCCCCAGCCCACGCTCAGAGCAAGACAAAAGTTAAAATCAAAGGCAGCACGACAGTTAAAGCCGCCAAAACCAAGACCAAGGCTGCCGCTACCGGCACCGATTGGAGCGTGAAATACGCCGACCAGGTGAACGCCGAGCGGCTGCGCACCCACTTGGCGGTGCTGGCCTCGGATGAGTACGAAGGCCGCGAAACCGGCACCAAAGGCCAGCACATGGCCGCTACCTACGTGGCGGCTCAGTTTAAAAGCGCCGGCCTCACCGGCCCGGTGCCCAACGCGGCCGACCCGTACCAGCAGCGCTTCAACGTGGAGCAGGTGACCTGGGCCGACGGCGCGACCCTGAAAGTGGGCAGCACCAGCTACGCTTGGCTCACGGATTTCTACGGCCTGAGCGACTCGCCGTTTGCGGAGGAAACCACCGTCAAGCCCCTGTTTGTGGGCTACGGCATCGAGCAGCCCGGCTATTCTGATTACACCGGCCTGGACGTGAAGGACAAAGACCTGCTCATTGCCCTCGGCGAACCTATTACTTCGGAAGGCAAAGCGGTGCTGAGCGCCGACGGCGCCCCCACCAAATGGGGCAACGACTACCGCGCCAAAGCCCAGCTGGCCACCCAGAAAGGGGCCCGCTCGGTATTTTTTGTGAGCTTCAACCCCACCAGCAACTTTGCCAAGCAGGCGGCGCGCCTCACGCCGTTTATCACGCGCCCGGCTACGATGATGATTGCCGATAAGCCCAGCCGCACGCCGTCGTTCTTCGTGTCGCCGGCCGTGGGCCTGGCTGCGCTGGGCACCACCGATGCCGCCGTCCAGGCTTATCTGACCAAAACCAGCACTACCAAGCAGCCAGTGCCGTCCACGTTCACGGTGGTGCCGATGCAGATAAAAGCCGTCCGCAAGCGCGTGCCGGTTGAAACCGAAAACGCCCTGGGCTTCATCGAGGGCACGGATTTGAAGGACGACATCATCGTGATTTCGGCGCACCACGACCACCTGGGCATGCACGACGGCGAGGTGTTCAATGGGGCCGATGACGATGGCTCGGGCACGTCGGCCATTATCACGATGGCGGAGGTATTTGCCAAGGCCAAGAAGGAAGGCCACGGCCCGCGCCGCAGCCTGCTCTTCCTGAGCGTGACGGGCGAGGAAAAGGGCCTGTTCGGCTCGGAGTATTACGCCAAGCACCCGGTGTTTCCGCTGGCCCAAACGATGGTTGACCTGAACGTGGACATGATTGGGCGCACCGACGTGGAGCACGAGGGCAAGCCCGACTACGTGTACGTTATCGGGTCCGATAAGCTGGCGTCGGAACTCAAGGTGATTACCGAGGCGCAGAACAAGAAGTACACGAAACTCGACCTGGACCACCGCTTCGACGACCCCGCCGACCCGAACCGCTTTTATTACCGTTCCGACCACTACAACTTCGCGGTGAACAAGGTCCCGGTGGCCTTTTTCTTCAACGGCGTGCACGCCGACTACCACAAGGAAAGCGACGAGATTGAGAAAATTGAGTTTCCAAAGATGGAGAAGCGGGCCCGCCTGGTATTCTACCTGACCTGGGAGCTGGCCAACCGCGACGGCCGCATCGTGGTCGACTCGAACAAACCGTAATTACTAACCGAATTAAATGAGCGTAACAGCACGTCATGCTCATCTAGCGTCCGCGCAGCTGAGCATGACGTGCTTGTTTTAATGTTCTTAGTATCTCCTCGTCCTTCTCCTTTATCGATGAAGACCCTCGTGTTGTTATGCGGGCTGTTGGCCCTGGCCAGCGGGCTACCCACCGCGGCACAGCAAGCCCCCAGTAAGTTAAAAATCAAGACCAAAGGCGGCTCGACAGCAATTCCCGCCACCCCAGTTGCCCCGGACTTTTCGCGCACTTACGCGGCCTCCATCACTCCCGCCGAGCTGCGCCAGCACCTGACCATTGTGGCCTCGGATGCCTTTCAGGGGCGCGAGGCCGGGCAGCCGGGCCAGAAGCTGGCGGCCGAATACTTGGTGAAGCAACTGAGCGAGCTGGGACTGCAAGGCCCCGTGCCGGGCAGCGACAACCCGTACTTGCAGCACTTTCGGCTCACGCGGGGCACCCACGCCGACGGCGGCTACCTGAAGGCCAACGGCCAGCGCTACGAATACTTGAGCGACTTTTTCAGCTATGGCCCCATGCCCTCGCCCTTCCGCACCGAAACGGCGTTGCAGCCGGTGTTCGTGGGCTTCGGGGTGGAGCAGGGCGCGTATTCCGACTACGCCGGGCTCGATGTGCAGGGCAAGGACGTGGTGGCCATCATGGGCGAACCCCAGGACGAGCGCGGCCGCAAGCTCCTGAAGCCCAACGGCCGGGCGGCCGACTACTGGGAATCGGGCCTGCGCAAGGCGGCGCTGGCCAAGGCCAGGGGTGCCCGCAGCATTTTCCTGATGACGTTTGCCCCCGCGGCGGCTTTCCAAAAACAAGCCAAAGAACTGGCCGCGTCCCTGCGTGAGCCCGCTTTTTCCCTGCCCGACCCCGGCCCGGCGGTGATTGATACCGTGAGCGAAACCGTGCCGCCCGGCATCGGCATCTACTTCACCTCGCAGGAGTTGGGGCTGCAGCTGGCCGGCACCACCATGAACGGCCTGATTGGCTACGCTCGGGCGGTGGGCCAGGCTGGCCGGCCGGTACCGGCGGGCTTTCGGGCGGCGGCTAGCACCATTTTCCTGCCCCAGCCGCAGGAACAGCTTATCACGGAGAACGTGCTGGGCTTTTTGGAGGGTAGCGACAAGAAAGATGAAGTGCTGGTGGTGTCGGCCCACTACGACCACCTGGGCGTGAAGCACGACACGATTTATAACGGGGCCGACGACGACGGCTCGGGGACGGTGGCGCTGCTGGAAATTGCCCAAGCGTTTGCCCAGGCCAAGAAGGAGGGCCACGGGCCGCGCCGCAGCATCCTGTTCATCGCCATGACGGCGGAGGAGGAAGGCCTGTTTGGCTCCGAATACTACACGGCCCACCCGGTGCTGCCGCTGGCCAACACCATTGCCGACCTCAACATTGACATGGTGGGCCGCACCGACCGCAAGCACGGAGCCCGCAAGCATTACGTGTGCGTGGTGGGCTCAGATAAGCTCTCGTCGGACCTGCACCGCATCAACGAAGCGGCCAACCGCGACTACACGCACCTGGAGCTGGACTACCGCTTTAACGTGCCCGGCGAACCGGAGCACATCTACTACCGCTCGGACCACTACAACTTTGCCCGGCGCAAAATCCCGGTTATCTTCTACACTGCCGGCGAGCACGCCGACTACCACAAGGCCACCGACGACGTGGAAAAAATAGAATTCGACAAATTGACGGAGCGCGCGCAGCTGGTGTTCCACACGGCCTGGGAGTTGGCCAACCGCGAGCAGCGTATTGTGGTTGACTCCGATAAGCCCTAATGTATTTTCGCACAGAGTTTACAAGGAGGTAAAAGGAGTTTCATTGAGCAGTGCGATGGAAAAGGACGAGTTGACTGGTCGGATTTTGGGGGTAGCATTTCGGGTGCACACCGTATTGGGACCGGGTTTGCTGGAATCGGTGTATGAAATAGCGTTGGCGCATGAGTTGCGAAAGGCAGGCTTGCTGGTAGCTACCCAGGTTGAAATGCCGGTGGTGTATGATGGCATTCGGCTGGACCTGGCGTTCCGCGCCGACATGATTGTAGAAAGCACAGTCATTCTGGAATTAAAATCGGTAGAAGCACTGGCCCCCGTTCACTCTAAGCAGCTGTTGAATTACCTGCGGCTTTCCGGCCTGAAAACCGGCCTGTTGATTAACTTCAACACCATTTCCCTCAAAGACCAGCTCATCCGGCTTTCCAACTAACTCGGTGAGACTCTTTTTCCCTCTCTTTAACTCTGTGCGAAAATGAAAGCCGACCAATTCCTCCTCGACGCGGAAACGAAAGCCTTCGACCGCGAGCACCGCCGCAAAATCCGGTTCAACATCGGCAAGTACGACGCGGCCGTGAGCACCGGCCTGAAGCTGTACGACCAGCACGAGCTGGCCCGTGACCGCGGGGCCTACCTCAAGGCCACCGTGCTGGAAAAGCTGGACGAGTACCTGCTGCAGTTCGAGGCGGCCTTCACGGCGCGGGGCGGCCGGGTGATTTGGGCGCGCGACGCGGCCGAGGCACTGGCCGAAATCGGCAAGCTGACCAAGGCCCGCAACACCAAAACGGTGGTGAAGGCCAAGAGCATGACCACTGAGGAAATTCACCTCAACCAATACCTAGCCACGCAGGGCATTGAGTCCGTTGAAACCGACCTGGGCGAGTACATCGTGCAGCTGAACGGCGAGCGGCCCTACCACATTGTGACGCCCGCCATGCACCTGAGCAAGGCCGACATCAACCAGATTTTCATCAAGCACCTGGGTACGAAATCGACCGATGATGCCCAGGAACTGGTGCTTACGGCCCGGCACCTGCTACGCAACAAGTACACGGCCGCCGAAGTAGGCGTGACCGGCGGCAACTTCCTGATTGCCGACGCCGGCGCGGTGGCCGTGACGGAGAATGAAGGCAACGCCCGGCTTTCCGCTACTTTTCCTAAGCTGCACATCGCGGTGGTCGGCATCGAGAAAGTCATTCCGAAACTGACCGATTTGGACCTGTTCTGGCCGCTGCTCAGCACCAGCGGCACCGGGCAGCAAGTCACGGTTTATAATACCGTATACTTCGGCCCGCACCAACCCGGCGAAGTAGACGGCCCGGAGGAAATGGTTGTCATTCTGCTCGACAACGGCCGCACCAACCTGCTGGCCCAGCCCGATAAGCGCGCCGCCCTGCGCTGCATCCGCTGCGGGGCCTGCCTCAATGTGTGCCCGGTGTACAAGAACATCGGCGGGCATACGTACGAAACGACGTATTCCGGCCCCATCGGCTCGGTCATCAGCCCGCACCTGAGCGGCCTGCCCGAGCACAAGCACCTAAGCTACGCCAGCAGCCTGTGCGGGGCCTGCACCAGCGTGTGCCCGGTACGCGTGCCGCTGCACAACTTATTGCTGCTCAACCGCCAGCAAAGCGTGCGCGAAGGCTATGCGCCGCTGGAAGAGCGCGCCGCCATCGGCCTCTGGAAATGGAGTATGCAGCACCGCTGGGCCCTCGATGTGCTACCAGCCGCCATTAAAGACTGGAGCCTGAGCCGCCTGCTGGGCCAGGTGGGCTGGAGTAAGCGGCGCGAGAGCCTGCACATCGCGGGGCAGTCGTTTCGGGAGCTGTGGGCGACGCGGACGGGTAGCTAACCGCCGCAGGTGTCAGAAACCCGACGGGCATTATTTTGCCGGTTTATTTTAAAAGCACCATTTTTTAGATTAGTTTTGTGCATAATAGGCAAAATAATGCCTATTATAGTGAAATAATTTTTCACATTTTGCGAAACATTGTTTTGTGTTTAGCTGAACGATTTACGAACTATTTAGAAAATAAGCGAACAGCTATCCAACCGATGTAGAGACGCGACCCTTCGTGTCTTGGCGTTCGCATCGTTTAAGTGCCAAGCCACTAGCTTTTAGCTAATAGCTGTCAGCTTTTGTTCTCATAGCCAAGTGATTATACCGGCTTCATTGTTCGTTTAATTAGGGCTTGGCACTTAACGTCGAGACGCGAAGGGTCGCGTCTCGACACCAACCGCTGACTTTCTAAACAGGCTCTATTTAAAACTCATGCAAGCAATTAGCTCAACTGTCCGTGAGAGCCGTGAGCGAGCCGGGCTCACACAAGAGGAATTAGCTGAGTTGAGCCGGGTGTCTGTACGAACCGTCAGGAATCTGGAAAGTGGCCAAGGCAACATTGGTATTAAGCCTTTGGGCCAGATAGCACAGGTTCTGGGGTTGGTACTGAATCTGAAATCATTAGCATGAAAAGCGCAGCGGCTGAAGTTTTGTATAACGGACAGGTGGCCGGATTGCTGCGCCGCTCGGAAACCGGCTTTGAGTTTCGCTACGCCACCGATTATCTGGCCTCGGACAACCCACCCGTTAGCCTCACGCTGCCCAAGCGCCCCTCCCCTTTTCTGGCTCCCGTGCTGTTTGCTTTCTTCTCGGGGCTGTTGGCCGAGGGCACGGCGAAAGACATTCAGTGCCGCAGCCTGCGGATTGACGAGAATGACGATTTCACCCGCCTGCTACTCACGGCGCACACCGAAACCATTGGGGCCATCACGGTGCGGGCGCTGCCAGCGCAACACTCATGAGCCATTGTGCTGGCTGCTTGCGAGAGCTGAAAAGAGCGAAGCACGACTTCTGCCCGAAATGCTTCGCGGAGCTGTTCGATGGCGTGCTGGTGAAAAGCCAGCTGGCCTTTGCCGCCCCGGCCCAAGCCACGATACCCGAAGTGGAAAACTTCATTCGCCTCACCCAAAAAATCTCGATTTCGGGAGTGCAGGAAAAATTTTCGCTGGCCCTTAGCACGGAAGAGCCTACCCGCCTGGAGCTAGTGGTCAGGGGCGGCACTTTTCTGTTGAAGCCCGTGCCGCCGGCTAATTTTGCGCAGGTGCAAGGAGTGCCCGCTAACGAGCATTTCACGATGCAGCTGGCGCGGCAGGTGTTTAAGCTGCCTACGGCCGCGTGCGCTTACATGCACATGGCCGACGGCAGCCCCGCTTACCTCACCCGCCGCTTCGATGTGGGTGCTGATGGGCGACATCTGGCTCAAGAAGATTTCGCGCAGTTAGCCCAGCGTACCGCGCAAGAGCACGGGCAGAACTACAAATACGATTTTAGCTACGAGGAAATTGGAGGACTGTTGAAACAGTACCTGCCCGCGAACTACTTGCCGGAGGCCACGTTCTTTTTCCGCCTCACCCTCTTCAACTATCTCGTCTCGAACGGCGACGCGCACCTGAAAAACTTCTCGCTGCACCGCCGGACCGCCACCGGCGAGTACCACCTCACACCCGCCTACGACCTGCTCAACACCAGCCTGCACGTGCAGGACGGCAACGGCCTGGCCCTCGACCTGTTGGCCGATGGCTACGAAACGCTCAGCTTCATCGCCAACGGCTACCTCGCCTACGACGACTTTCTGGAATTCGGCACGCGCCTGGGCCTGCCTCCCAGCAGGGTGCGCCGGCTGCTGGCCGACGTTGTAGGCCACGAAGCGGCCACTGCGCTGCTGCTGGAAAAATCCTTCCTCCCCGCCGAACTGCGCCAGCAGTACGCCGCCAGCCTGGCCGCCCGCCGGCAGCGCCTGCGCTACTCGCTGGCCGGGGCCGTGTAGCCACGACCCGGCTTTTTGCGTTTGATTGGCTTATGCATCCTTACCTGCTTTTGTCCCTGCGTATTGTCACCGGCTTGGGCGGGATGGTGTTGGTCATCACCACGTTGTCGGCGGCTATTCGCTCGTTCGTGCTGCCCCGCAACGAGGTGGTACGCATGAATGTGTGGGTGTTCATGAGCATTCGGTCCGTTTTCGATGTGGCGGCTAAAATGGCTAACTCCTATGAGCGGCGCGACCGGATTATGGCCCACTACGCTCCGGTGGCGCTGGTGGCGCTGCCCGTGGTGTGGGAAGCGCTGGTGAGCCTGGGCTACGTGGGCATGTACTGGGCTTTGGGCGAAGGCAGTTGGGCACGTTGCTACGAGCTGAGCGGCAGCTCGCTGCTTACGCTGGGCACCACCACCACGCACAAAGTCTATATTGAGGCCCTGACCTACTCCGAAGCCACGCTGGGACTGCTGCTGCTCACGCTACTGCTCTCGTACCTGCCCACCATCTACCAGGCGTTTTCGCGGCGCGAGGTGACGGTGGCCCTCCTGGAACTGCGGGCCGGCACGCCCCCCACGGCCGCCCGCCTGCTGGGCTGGCTCAACCACGACGGCTCGGTGCAGAACGACGACAAGCAATGGGCCGCCTGGGAGCAATGGTTTGTCGAGATTGAGGAAAGCCACACCTCGCTGCCGATTCTGTCATTTTTCCGGTCGCCGCAGCCGGGGCGCTCCTGGGTCACGAGCTGCGGGTTGATTCTGGACACGGCCGCGCTGCTGTTCAGCGTCGTAGACGGCCCCCAGCCCCGTCAAACCCAACTCACCTTCAAGGCCGGCTGCCTGGCCCTGAACCGGGTGTACCGTTTTTTCGATGACCGAACCGGTATTCAGCCCGCCAGCCTGCTTCCCAACGAAGACGCTCCCGACCCCGACCGGGCCGATTTCGACCTGGCCTGCGCCGAACTGCAGGCCCAGGGCCTAACCCTTTACGAAGACCGCGCCGGGGCCTGGCAGCAGTACCAGGAGCTGCGCAGCCGCTACGCCAGCGCCCTCGATTTTCTGGCCAAGCTGACCATGGCCCCAGGCCTGAAAATCGCCGGTTAGCGGATAAGCATCTTTTTTTAAAACCCAAGATTTTCGGCTATCGGTGCGGATGCTCCCCTTCCGTGCGGTCATTACACTTTACCAGCCGGGCTTGCTTTGTGTCATTTTACTGAGCAAAGGCTAGGTAATCACGCAGCCTTATTCGCCTTCGTCAGGCAGAATATTGACGTCCTGCACCAGCACCATTTTCTCGATTTCCTTGCCCCGCTTGGTCGCGGCCAGGCCGCCGAGGGCAGTTTCCTTGTAGCGGGTTTCCATGGCCTGACCCACTTCGCCGAGGGCGGCCACGCACTGGTCAACGGGAATAACCGGGTCGATGCCGGCAATGGCAATCTGGGCCGAGCTGAAGGCAATGGCCGCCGCCGAGGCGTTGCGCACCACGCAGGGCACTTCCACCAGGCCAGCCACCGGGTCGCAGACCAGCCCGAGCATGCACTGAATGGTGACGGCCACGGCCGCGAACACCTGCTCGACCGGCCCGCCCAGGCAGTACACGATGGCCCCGCTGCCCATGGCCGCGGCCGAGCCGGTTTCGGCCTGGCAGCCGCCCACGGCCCCGGCCAAGGAGGCATTTTGCTCAATAATCAGGGCAATGCCGGCCGCCACGAGCAGGCCCTCCAAAATCTGGCGGTCGCTGAGCTTGTGCAAATCCTGAATGGTGACCAGCACGCCGGGCAGAATGCCCGAGGCCCCGGCCGTGGGCGCGGCCACCACCCGGCCCATGCACGAATTCACCTCCTTGGCCCCCAGCGCGCGGGTGATGAGCTGCTTGAATTCGGGGGAAAGCACGGTGACGGGCGAGGCGGCAATTTTCTTGGCCCCGTTGTTTATCATGCCCGAGCGCGAGGTCATGTCGCCGGTCAGTCCTTCCTTCACGGCGTCGCGCATCACGTCGTAGGCCCGTTGCAGGCCCGTCCATATTTCGTCTTCGCTGCGGCCTTTTTGCTCGATTTCATAATCGAGCACGGGCTGGTAAAGCGGCTCGCCGGTGCTGGCGCAGTGCGCGCCCCAGGAAGCAAAATCATTGAAGAGCAAAGACATGACGCGGGTGGGATTGGAGTGAGTAGGAAGGTAAACGCAAAGCCCCGGCCGAAGGTGTCTTCAACCGGGGCTCAAAGCTACGGGATTGGCGCAGGGCCGACTGAAAGTTAAAAGTTGGGGATTAAAGGTCCAGACCAGCAACACGGTCTTTTAACCTTTAGACTTGTTCCTCAATAAGAAATCGGTGGTTTTCCAAGTCGTATTTGGCGCCAGAAACGGGGGCTGCTCAAAGAATCCAAGGATACAAGCTTGGCCAAACCAAAAAGACCATTCAGGCATCATAATCGGCTAAAATCTTTGACCCTTTCTTATTCAGGAACAAGTCTTTTAACTTTTAACTCCCAACTTTTAACTCTTCACCAACACGCTACGCAGCCGGCTGGCTTTGCGGGGCCGTCACCAGCTTAACGCTGGCCGAGTTGATGCACAGGCGCAGGCCGGTGGGCGCGGGACCGTCGGGGAAAGCATGACCCTGGTGGGCATCGCACACGTTGCAAAGCACTTCGATGCGGGTCATGCCGTAGCTGGTGTCTTTCTTGTAGCGAATGGCGCTTTCCTCCACGGGCTGGGTGAAGCTGGGCCAGCCGGTGCCCGATTCGAACTTCGTGCGCGAGTCGTAGAGCGGGGTGTTGCAGCACACGCAGGCGTAGAGGCCGGCTTCGTGGGCCTCGCAGTATTCGCCGGTGAAGGCGCGCTCGGTGCCGTGCTCACGCGTGACGTGGAACTGCTCGGCCGTGAGCAGGGCACGCCACTCTTCGGGCGTTTTCTCCACCCGGCGGGGCGATGGGGTGGGGTTGTTGGCGAGGCGGATAACGTCGTTCCAGGTTTGCATATCAGAATTGTGAAGTAAGCTTTAGCTGGCACCGCTGGGCCGTGAGGGTTCGGCAACGGGCCGGCTACTAGAAACGCGGCCGGAGCCGAGAGGTTTCCGGCCGCGCCGGATAGACGCCGCTCCGGCCGTTTCCTTACACGCTGTGCCTTGCCGTCAGCTCCGCCGATACCGGCGCGGCCACATTGCCGGTGCGCCGGAGCACGCCCCAGCTTTGCAGCTCGCCCTTCACGGCGCGAAGCACCGGGCGCAACAGCACCACGTACATCAGCTGGCGGTACACGAAGCGCTGGGGCAGCAGGCCCCACAACCGGCTCCGGTGCTCGCCCTCGAAGCCGAAGGCCAGCGCGGCCGCCGCTGCATCAACCAGCAAAAAGGCCAGGTAGTAGCCCAGCACCGGTCCCGCCTGCCCGGTGCAGAGCGAATACAGCATCAGCGCAACGGCCACCCGCACCCCCCACACAAAACGCTGCCAGCGCCGGGACGAAAAACTCTGAAAAACTTGGGGAGAGGTGTCGGCGGCGGACATGGCCTGGGTAGAAATATTACGGGTTGAATGAAGCAAAAGTCCCGCGCCAAGATGTAGGACGGATGAGTAAAAAAACCAGGGTTTTTCACCTCATAAGACATTCACTTAATGCCGGTTAGTCTTGACCCAAAGTCGTTGGTTATGTGCCGCTGGCCGACGGTTTCCAGCAACTGGCGGCGCGCCCTTCGCGCCCTCGTTTCCGCTTTTCCCTTTTGCTGTTTGCTATGCGCCTACTGCTTATGTTTCTGCTGTTTCTAGCGCTGCCGGGGTGGCGGACGGCCACCGCGCAAAGCCGCCCCGCGCCCGCCGACCCGGTGGCTGCGGGACAGGCAGCAGCCCGGCCCGGCCCCGCGCTTCATCGTGGACCTGACCACGGCCAACCGCAATGCCTACCTCATGCGCGCCCCCGACGCGGCCGACGACCACGGCTACCTCGGCACCCAGCTCACCTGCCAAACCCATAGCGACCTGTTTGCGGGGGCCTATCTCAACAGCTCCTACGGCCCCGAACAGCCCCTTTTCGACGACTATGAGGGCACCCTGGGCTACGCCCACGCCGGCCGCATCCCCACCGAGTGGAGCCTGCAATACACCCACCTTTTCGTACCGGCCGACAGCAGGCTGCTCCGCGCCACCATCACCGACAACGTAGAAGCCAGCCTGGCCCACAATTTCGATTTCGTCTACGCCAGCCTCACCGCCGACGGATTTTTCGGCGGCACCCGCGATGTGGTGCTCACCTGGAACGTGTCGCGCGCCTTTTCACTGCCGGTTTCCGCCCGCGACACCCTCCACATCACGCCCACTTTTGAGCTGGGCACAGGCACGCAACGCTTCTACGCCGCCAGCCTGGCCCGCCGCGTGCAGCGATGCGCGTAAAATCCGGCCGCTGGCGCTCGAAATACGTTTGCCAATGGTCGGGGCCGGAGTTGCCGAGGCCGGGCACGATGAAGACGCGGGCTGGTTGTTGCATCGCCAAAAGTAGCTCTCCGAAACCTTTCCATTTTGCTATGATAATCCTTTCCGCCGCCCAAACCCGCGAGCTCGACCAAGCCACCATCGACGAGCAGCACCTGCCGTCCGCCGCGCTGATGGAGCGGGCGGCTACCGCTTTCACTCGATGGTTTTTCGGCCGACTGACCCAGGAAGAAGCCGGGGAAATTCTGGTGCTGTGCGGCCCCGGCAACAACGGCGGCGACGGCCTGGCCATTGCCCACCTGCTGCACCAGGGCAACTACGCCGTGCGCGTGGGTCTGCTCCCGGCCGGGAAGTATTCGGCCGACTGGCAGCACAACCGCCGCCACCTGCCCACCGCCGTGCCCGTGGTCGAAATCACCGAAGGGCAGCTACCGGATATTCTGCCCGGCACGGCAGTAATTGATGCCCTGTTTGGCACCGGCCTGACCCGGCCACTAACCGGTCTGGCCGTCACCTTGGTCGCGCACCTGGCGCAGGCCAAGGCTCGGGTAATCGCCGTGGACATTCCCAGCGGGCTTTTTGCCGATGCGCCCCAGCCACTGGGCAGCGCCGTGGTGCGAGCGCAGCATACCGTGAGTTTCGGCCTGCCCAAGCTCGCCTTTCTGCTGCCGCAGAACGCTGATTTTGTGGGCGAATGGCACCTTGAGGACATTGGGCTGAGCACCCGGTTTATCGAGGGTGCAGCTACTTACTGGCACTACACCGATGCGGCGGCCGTGGCCCAAACCTTGCCGGCGCGGCCCAAATTCAGCCACAAGGGCACCTTTGGGCACGCCCTGCTGCTGGCGGGCAGCCGGGGAAAGATGGGGGCGGCACTGCTGGCGGCCGGGGCCTGCCTGCGCAGCGGCGTGGGGCTGCTCACCGCACAGATTCCGAGCCTGGGCTATGGCATTTTTCAAATCAGCCAGCCCGAAGCCATGTGCCTGCCCGACCCGCAGACCGACTTCATCAGCGAGCTGCCCGACCTGAAACCGTATCAGGCCGTGGGCATTGGGCCGGGTCTGAGTCAGAATGCCGCCAGCCTGGCCGTATTTCAACAGTTGCTCAAAGAAGCCGTCGCGTCTAAAACCCGCCCAAAGGGCCTGCCGCTCATCATTGACGCCGACGCGCTGAACCTGCTGGGCCAGCACCGCGAACTACTGCCGCTGCTGCCCGAAAATACGGTACTTACCCCCCACCCCAAAGAGTTTGAACGCCTCACCGAGCCGGCCCGCGACGACTACCACCGCTTGGAATTACTGCGCGATTTCGCCCGGACGCACCGCTGCCTCGTGGTACTCAAGGGAGCCTACACCTGCCTGGCCACGCCCACCGGCGACCTGCACTTCAACAGCACCGGCAACCCCGGCATGGCCACCGGCGGCAGCGGCGACGTGCTCACGGGCGTGCTGCTGGCTTTGCGCGCTCACGCCCAGCTGCCGGCTTTTGAGGCGGTGCGTCTGGGCGTGTATGCCCACGGGCTAGCCGGCGATTTGGCCGCCGCCGAAACCGGACAGGCAGGCTTAGTCGCCGGCGACTTAGTGCGCCACATCGGGCCGGCCCTGGCCACGCTCACGGCCCGGCCGGCATTTTAATTCAGGAAATACAGCACGGCCGGCACCAGCAGCACACCATCAGCGAGTAGGGCGAAGAAGTAGTCGCTCCGGCGCTCATCGGCCCAGATGATAACCGAGGCCGCCGACAGGCCGGTAATCAGCAGCTCCAGCGGCGGCACTCCCCGCTCGAACCCCAGGGCCATGGCCCCGGCCAGAAATGCCAGGGCCACCGCTTTGGCCCTGGCCGGGCCCAGTACCACGGGAAAGGTACGGGTACCCGCCGCCCGGTCGCGGCTCAAATCGCGGATATCGAACACAATGGCCAGGGCCAGCACCAGGCAGAACCGTTGCGCCAGCAAGCCCACGGCCTGGGCCAGCGGGCGTTGCAAAGCCAGCGTGGGCACTCCCACCGTAACAGCCGACCACACCCCGGCGATAAGGAATATTTTCAGCAGCGGCACTTCGCGCAGGGCGCGGCGCTGCCCGCGCCAGCGCGCCAGCGGCCAGGAGTAAAGCAGCGCCAGGGCCGCCAGCGGCAGCAGCCCGGGCAGGTAGCGCCACCAGCCATCGGCCAGAAACAAGTACCCCGCCAGCACCGCCGACGTCCCGGCCAGCACCGCCAGCGCCCGGCGGTGCTGCTGCTGCCAGGCCTTGCGCCCCGAGGTGCCCGCCGGCTGCCGGTGCTTGAAGGGCAGCACGGCATCGAGGTTGTACACGAGCAGCGTGGCGGCAAGCACCAGCGCCACCACCCGTAAGTTCACGTCGCCGGTTGCCGACCAGTTCCGGAACGTGGCGGCCGTTTGGGCGGCGGCGGCAGCGGCCAGCCAGCTGCTGCTGTACAGCACGGCATCGAGCGCGCGGCGGAACAGGCCTGGCCCGATGGCCGGTACAGCGGAAGGCGACGGTGAAACCACAAGCGAAGGTAAAGCGGGGTACGTACGCTGCCCGCGACAATCTCTCTCCAAACGCAGGAAAGACGAAGCCTGGTCCCGAGGACCTGACTTCGCCTTTCTTACAAAAACTGAATGGCCGATACGGCCCGCCGCTACGCCTTGCGGTTGCCGAAGGTATCTTCGTAGAGCTTGATGCTGTCGTTGATGATGCGGTAGGCGTCTTCGCGCCCCATGAAGCGCTCCACGTTGACGTGCTTGTTGTGCTCAAGGGCTTTGTAGTCCTCAAAGAAGCGCTGCATCTCCAGCAGGGTGTGCGGGGGCAGGTCGGCGATGTCGTTGTAGTGGTTCACGGAAATGTCGTGGGCGGCTACGGCGATGATTTTATCGTCTTCCTCGTCCTGGTCCACCATCTGCATCACGCCGATGACTTTGGCCTCGACGAGGCACATGGGCACGATATCAACCGAGCAGAGCACCAGAATATCGAGCGGGTCTTTGTCGTCGCAATACGTTTGGGGAATGAAGCCGTAGGCGGCTGGGTAGTGCACGGCCGAGAACAGCACGCGGTCGAGTTTCAACAGCCCGCTCTCCTTATCAAGCTCGTATTTGCCTTTGCTGCCTTTGGGAATTTCGATGATGGACTGGACGACTTGCGGGTTATTCTCGCCGCGCGATACGTCGTGCCAGGGGTTAAAGTGGTTGGCCATTTTTGGGTGATGGGGTAATAGGGTGATGTGGCTCTCGCGCAAGGTTTCGCAAGGTTGAAAGAAGTCTCGCAAGGTTTGGCTGAACGTCAACTTTGCGAAACCTTTTTAACCTCGCGAAACCTTGCGCGAATGTTGGATTGAGTTTTACTTTAACACCTCCACCAGTGGAACACCGGTGCAGCCGCTGGGTTCTTGCAGGTGCAGAAAGCGCGCGAGGGTAGCCGCGATGTCGACGACTTGCACCGGCGCGGCCGATTCGCCGTGCTTTACGTGCCAGCCCCAGAAAAGTAGCGGCACGTGCGTGTCGTAGGCCCACGATTCGCCGTGGGTGGTGCCCTTGGCCGGGAAGCTGTAGGCCTCGTACCAGCCGGGCTCCAGCACCACCAGCACGTCGCCGCAGCGCTTGGGGTAGTAGCCGTTTTCGAGGAACATGAGCGTACCGCTCTCCCAGTGCGATTTTTGGATGTCTTCGGCGGTGAGGGCGCGGCTCACGCCGGGCAGCTGCACCATCACCTGCACCACTTCTTCGGCCAGGTCGGCGAGCTTGATTTTCTTTTCGCTGGCCAGTGTGCGGTTGAGGTACACCTGCTGGTTTTCGTAGCTGAGCACCCAGTTGCCGGCTCCGTGGCGGCGCACGAGGCGGTTTTGCAGGGTATCGCGCATGATGCTGGCCCCCACGGCCCCGGCCGGCAGGCGGTGGGCGCGCAGGAAATCGGGCGAGTGCGCCGCGCCGTGGTCGGCGGTGAGAAACACCAGCGTCTGACCCTTGCCCACGGTCTTGTCCAGGGTTTCGAACAGGCGCGTCAGCTCCTGGTCGAGGCGCAGGTACGTGTCTTCTACTTCAATGGAGTTGGGGCCGAACTGGTGGCCCACGTAGTCGGTGCTGCTGTAGCTCAGGGCCAGAAAATCGGTGATGCCGCGCTGGCCCAGCTGCTCGGCCCGGATGGCCTCCAGGGCCAGGTCGGTGGTGATGGTGTTGCCGAACGGCGTGCTGGGCAGCAGGCCCAGGTTGGGGGTGGCGGCGTTGGCGGGCGTGGCCCCGGCCTTGGGCGTGGCCGAAGCGGCTTTGCCATCGGCGGCCGTCTGGCTGGCGGGGCCGGGCAGGTTGTCTTTGTCGACGATGGCGGCCGGCACGCCACTAATGGCGGGCAGGTTGTGCGGAAACACGGGCGCGGCTTCCCCCTTGAACGCCGCTTCCCAGGCCACGTTATCGGGCGAGCTTTCGGTGTATTCGGCAATGGGCCGCAGGGTGTTCCAGGTACGCGAGAGGTACTTGGTGGCCAGCCCGCGCTGGTTGAACTTCACTACCCAGTCGGGCAGGGTTTTCTGGTAAAACGTACTGCTGATGAAGGAGCCGTTGCCGCCGTCGTACCAATAGGCGGCGGTGGCGGCGTGGCCGGCCGGCAGGATACTACCCCGGTCCTTGATGCACACGCCAATGACCTTGCTCTGGAAGTTGGTAGCCAGCCGCAGCTCATCGGTGATGGTGGTGGTGAGCATGTGGCGGGGGCTTTGCTGGCCGGCCGCGCCGCTGCTGCCCACGCCCTGCACGGTCTTGTCTTCGGTGACGTAAGTGGCGCGGCCGGTTTCGCGCTCAAACCAGTTGTTGCCCACAATGCCGTTCACCGACGGCGTGGCCCCGGTGTAGATGCTGGCGTGGCCCGGCCCGGTATAGGTGGGCACGTAGTTGTAGTGGCAGCTCTCAAAACTGAAGCCCTCGCCCAGCAAACGCCGGAAACCGCCCGTTCCAAACTTGCTCCAGTAGCGGTATAGATAGTCGTAGCGCATCTGGTCGACCACGATGCCCACCACCAGCTTGGGCCGGGCCAAGGCCCCCGATGGAGCCGGTTTGGCTGCGCTGCTGGCTTTTGATGGAAGGGTGCGCCTGGACGTTTGAGCGGTGGCCGAACCGGCTACCAGCGCCGCCAGCGCAAAGGCAAGTATCTTTTTCAACGGCAAATGGGTAAGAATACGCGACCACAAATATACCCCGCGCCGTGCACCAGCCACACACTTTCCGTCGGCCCTCACATTACGCTCTCATTACGTGAAACCTGCCCTCATCTTCGACATGGACGGCGTGCTCGTCGACAACACGCCCTACCAGGCCCGCGCCTTCCAGCTCCTGTTCCGCGACCTGGGCCTGCGCACCAACGCCCACCAACTGCTCAAGCGCCTGAACGGCATGCCCGCCCCGGACATCCTCAAGACCGTGTTCCGCCACCCCGTGCCCAGAAAGCAGCTGGAAGAATACGCCACCCAGCGCGAGTTTCTCTACCGCACACTTTACTGGAGCAAGCGGCGCGAGCTGCCCGGCCTCTCGGCTTTTCTGCGGGCGGCCCGCACCGCCGGCCACTCCATCGGCCTGGGCACCGGCTCGGGTGCCGAAACCATTAGCTACATCGTGGACTACCTCCAGCTGCGGCCGTTTTTCGACGTCATCGTGGGCAAAGACGACGTGGCCAAGGGCAAACCTCACCCCGACACCTTCGCCGCCGTAGCCGCTAGGCTGGGCGTGCCGCCCGCACACTGCATCGTGTTCGAAGATGCCGTGCTGGGCGAGCAGGCCGCCTACCGCGCCGGCATGCGCTGCGTGGGCGTGGCCACCAGCCTGCAGGCCGCCGACTTTCAGGCCCCGCTAACGGTCATCCAAAACTTCACCGACCTCACCCCCGCCCGGCTGCTGGCTCTGCTGGAGGAGCAGCCCGAAGCACCCCGGCCGGGCCGGCGGCGCCACGACTGATACGCCTTCGGCAGTGGAAGTTAATTCACCACAACGCGGCGAATCTCCGTGTGAGAACCCGCTTGCATTCGCAACAGGTAGGTGCCAGCAGGCACAAGCGAGGTGTCGATGTGAATATGCGCCGCCCCGACTGGCAGCGCAGCCTGTTGCTGCCGAACTGTTTGACCGAGCACATTGAGTAGCGCCAGTTGCACCGTGGTTGCCCCCGCTATTGGCGGCACCACCACCGTTAGCGGGCCGTGGGTAGGATTGGGATACACCAACAAGCTGGCATTAGGGCGCAAGTGCATGGCGGCCAGCGCCCCACTTAAGACGAATCGGGTGTTGCTGATGAGCACGCCTTGGGGGGTGGTAACGGTTACGGGCCCGGTGGTGGCACCGCTGGGCACAAGTACGCGTAGCATAACTGGCGAAACGACGCTAAAATCCGCCGCTGGAACCGGCGTGCCATTGAAGCTGACGGCACTGGTACCAGTCAGGTTGGTTCCACGCAGCATGACGACTGCCCCAACCGTGCCGGTGGTAGGAGCCAGCGCTGTGCGCAGGTTCGAAATTTGGTTCAGCAGCACGCTGACGGTGCCACGCCCCCCGCCGGTGCCGCTGCCACTATTGTTGTTATTGGCGGTCAGCACGTCCAGGTTGCCATCACCGTCTACGTCGCCCAGAGCCACCGACCCCGGAAAACTGGCGCCTACTGCTGGTGTCGGCGTGAAGACGGGCTCAACGAACAGGCCGCTGCCAAGGCCACCGTTTAGACGCAGCGTCACCGTGTTGGTGTTATTGTCGTTGCCAATGAGCAGGTCCGGGTCGCCGTCGCCGTCCAGGTCGCCCAGAACAACTTGCATGGGCTGCCGGGAAACAGCTATGCTTTGAAATAGCGTGAACGTATGGCTGTTGCCGCTGTTGAGCCATGTTTCAATGCTATTGGCTATCCCTGCTTTGCTTACCACGAGGTCCGGGTAGCCGTCGCTATTTACATCGCCCAGGGTGGCGCTGGCCGTAAAGTCACCCGTGCTAAAGTCTGCATTCGTAGTGGGCGCGGCAAACGTGCCGCTGTTCAATCCACTATTGAGCCGGAGGCTCATAATGTTGTTCCCACACCGCGCCAAGATATCCAAGTCGCCGTCATTATCGACATCGCCAAGCAGCACCTGACTGGGAGCAGCCCCAACGGTAACTTCGGCACCGCTGGCTGGGGTCACAAACAGCCCGCTATTCAGGCCATTGTTCCGACGAATGCTCACCGAGTTGCCACCCACATTGGCCGTAAGCACATCCAGGTCGCCGTCGCCATCAACATCGCCGAGCACGGGGTCTTTAGCAAAACTACCCACCGCAATGCTGCTTCCGTTTGCTGGAGCCACGAAAACCCCACTGTGCAGCCCACTATTCAAGCGCAAGGCCAGAGGGACGTTGCCCGCAGTAGCCAGCACATCCAGGTCGCCATCACCGTCTACATCGCCCAATGCCAGCTGAACCGGGCCAGATGCCGTGCCAACCGCAAAACTGGCGTTGGTCGCCGGGGCCACAAAGCTCCCGCTGTTCAGGCCGTCGTTCAGTCTTACACTTACCGCACCTGTTCCCGTCCCCACCAGCATATCCAGGTCGCCGTCGCCATCGATATCGCCCAACACCACACTTCTAGGGCCGTAGTCAACGGAAACTAAGGTGGACGCAGTAATTGGTGCCGCAAATGCTCCCCCACCAAAGCTACCTACCGCCGTGGTAAACTCGTAGCATTGGGGAGCCGTGCTTCCGCCCGTGGTACTCCTCACCGTAGCCGGTACGGTCACCTGCACGGTTTCGCCGGGCAGAAAAGCCGTGGTCGGTGCGAACGTAACGGTATTGCCATTGGTACTGTACGTGCCCACTTTCTTGCCACCGCCCCGCACTGAATTCACTTGCACCGCGTTTGCGGTGGCAGGGTCGATAGCTTGCGAAAACGTGATGCTTACGGGTGCGCTCCGAAGAACCCCCACCGCACCACGGCCGGGCACCAGGTTGGTAACAGTGAGCGCCTGGCCGCTAACAGCTCTGCAAACGGTGAGAAAAACAGCGGTAGGTAAAAGTATTTTTTTCATGCGAATCAGTGGAAAAGTCTTGAGCCAGGTGCAAAAAATTTACATCGAGGCAATAAACCCTGCAAGATACACTGATTCAGCACGTTCTCGGGACAAATACGCTGTTATACTAATTGCGAAGTGGTTTGCAAAAATCAGCAACAAGTATAACAATGGAATATCATTCCTACTCCACCCGTAACGTCCGCGCCACGCGCTGGTCCCCCACCTGCACCACCACGCGGTACAGCCCCGGCGCGCGGCCCAGCAGGGGTACTTCGGCTGTGCCCCCGGTTTCGGGCAGGCTCACGGGCTGCTCAAACACGACCGCGCCCTGGGCGTCTACGAGCGTGACGGTGGCCCGTGTCACTCCAGCCACCGCCGGCACCGCCACCGTGGCCCGGATATGGGCCGGGTTGGGGTACACGCTCACCTCGGCCAGCGGGACCTGCGCGTAGGCAGCGGGGCCGGTCAGAACGGCGGCGGCCACCAGGCCCAGCAACTGCCCCATCCGAGAAATTACAACCAAGCTTTTCATTACAAACCGGAAAAAGGCCGCGATGCAGCATAAAAAAGGCCCGCTTCTAACAGAAGCGGGCCTTTAAAATTGTGTGGGCTGCGAAATATTACCCCGCCGCCAGCGCCTCGGCACCGCCCACGATTTCGAGAATCTCGGTCGTGATGGCCGCCTGACGCGTCCGGTTGTAAGTCAGCTTGAGGGCCTTGAGCAGCTCCCCGGCGTTGTCGGTGGCTTTGTCCATGGCCGTCATGCGGGCACCGTGCTCCGAGGCGTTGCTTTCCAGCACCGCCTTGTAGAGCTGGATTTTGATGGACTGCGGAATCAGCGTCTGCACAATGTCCTGCTTGACGGGCTCGAACAGGTAATCCACGTTGGCCGTGGTTTCGGCCGTGGCGGGAGCCCCTACCGGCACCAGCGGCAGCAGCTGCTCGGTCCGGATAACCTGGGTGGCCACGTTACGGAACTCGTTGTACACCATCACCACCTCGTCGTAGGTGCCGGCCCGGAAGCCGTCCATGGCCACTTCGGCCGCCGCCCGCACCGTCTCGAACGACAGCTTGGCGAAAACGTGGGTGTAGTTGCCCACGATGTTGCCCTTACGGGTGTAGTAGTCGTGCGCCTTCTTGCCAATGGCCATCACCGAAATGCTGGCCGCTGGCAAGCTGGCGTAACGCTCCGCGATGAGGGCATTTACCCCCTTGAACACGTTCGAGTTGAACGCGCCCGCCAGGCCCCGGTCCGAGGTAATGGCAATAACCAGCACCTTGCGCACCTCGCGGACCACGCCGAACTCGCTGTCGGCAGCGGCATCAGCATTACGCGTCAGGTTAGCCAGAATAGTATTCAGCCGCTGCGCATAGGGCCGCATCCGGATAATGTTGTCCTGCGCGCGGCGCAGCTTGGCTGCCGCCACCATTTTCATGGCTTTGGTAATCTGCTGCGTGCTGCTCACCGACTGGATGCGGTTGCGGACTTCTTTTAGGTTGGCCATTTATTCGAGTTAATTAACCGTCATGCTGAGCGAAGCGCAGCGTAGTCGAAGCATCTCTACCGCCGCAGTATATTGATTACTTGGGCGGTAGAGATGCTTCACTGCGTTCAGCATGACGACCTTTTTTAATGCTTTCCTACTTCGCTGCGTAGTTTGCCGCCACGTCCTTGGCTACCTCGCGGATGGCCTTGGTGGCGCTATCATCCAGCTTGCCGGCCTTCAGGGCCTTCAGCACGTCGGGGTAGCGCGAGTTCATCACCTGGCCAAACTCCTTCTCGAATTCGCGCACGCGGTTCACGGGCACGGTATCGAGTAGGCCGTTGGTCGAAGCGTAGATGATGGCCACTTGGTCTTCCACCTTCACGGGCGAAAACTGGGGCTGCTTCAGAATCTCCAGGTTGCGGCGGCCGCGCTCAATGGTGAGCTTAGTCGAGGCATCGAGGTCGGAACCGAACTTGGCGAAGGCTTCCAGCTCGCGGAACTGGGCCTGGTCGAGCTTCAGCGTACCGGCCACTTTCTTCATCGACTTAATCTGGGCGTTGCCACCCACGCGCGATACCGAAATACCCACGTTGATGGCCGGACGCACACCCGAGTTGAACAGGTTGGTCTCGAGGAAAATCTGGCCGTCGGTGATGGAAATCACGTTGGTCGGGATGTAGGCCGATACGTCGCCGGCCTGCGTCTCAATCAGGGGCAATGCCGTGAGCGAACCGCCGCCTTTCACCAAGTGCTTGATGCTGTCGGGCAGGTCGTTCATGTTCTGCGCAATCTCGTCCGAAGCGTTGATTTTAGCCGCCCGCTCCAGCAAACGGCTGTGCAGGTAAAACACGTCACCGGGGTACGCCTCGCGTCCGGGAGGACGACGGAGCAGCAGCGACACCTCGCGGTAGGCCACGGCCTGCTTGCTCAAGTCGTCATACACCACGAGCGCAGGACGACCCGTGTCGCGGAAAAACTCGCCAATGGCCGCACCCGTGAAGGGCGCGTAGAACTGCAGCGGAGCGGGGTCAGCCGCCGAAGCCGCTACCACCACCGTATAGTCCATGGCACCGCCTTTGGTCAGCGACTGCACCACCTGAGCCACCGTCGAAGCCTTCTGGCCGATAGCGACGTAGATGCAGAACACGGGCTCGCCACGCTCAAAGAACTCGCGCTGGTTCAGGATGGTGTCGATGGCCACGGCCGACTTGCCCGTCTGGCGGTCACCGATAATCAGCTCGCGCTGACCCCGGCCAATCGGAATCATGGCGTCAATCGACTTGATGCCGGTTTGCATCGGCTCGGTTACGGGCTGACGGTAGATTACGCCGGGAGCCTTGCGCTCCAGGGGCATTTCGTACAGCTCGCCGGTGATGGGACCACGGCCGTCGATGGGATTGCCCAGCGTGTTGACCACGCGGCCCACAATGCCCTCGCCCACCTTGATGGAGGCAATTTTCTTGGTGCGCTTCACCGTGGCACCTTCCTGAATACCGGAGTAGTCGCCGAGCATTACGGCACCTACGTTGTCTTCTTCCAGGTTGAGCACAAGGGCCTGCAGGCCGTTCTCGAACTCAATCAGCTCGCCCGCCTGGGCTTTGCCCAATCCGTAGATGCGGGCCACGCCGTCGCCCACCTGCAACACGGTGCCGACTTCTTCCAGCTCGGCTTCGGACTTGAAATTGGACAGTTGCTGCCGCAGGATTGCGGAGACTTCATCCGGACGTACTTCTGCCATTGATTTGGGATGATGAGGTGATGCGGGTGATGGGCTATGAGGGGCGGAGAGGCTACCAAGGAGCAGGCCTTCTTCATTTCCTCATCACGACATCACTTTATCACTAGTTATTTGAGTAAGTATTTTCTTGCAAAGAAGTGCGCAGCTTGCGGAGGCTGGTGCGCACCGAATCATCAATCTGCTGGTCGCCCACCCGCAGCACGAAGCCGCCGATGAGGCTAGGGTCCACCTTTTCGGTGAGCTTGACCTCCGTAAGACCGGTTTGCTTAATCACCAGCTGCTCCAGCTCGTCCCGCAAGGCGGGCGTGAGCGGCGTGGCCGACGTGACTTGGGCGGTTTGAATGCCCTGCATCACGTTGTACTGCGCCTGAAACTCGGTGCCCATGCTTTCCAGCGCAGACTCCCGGTTTTTCTGGGTCAGGATGGTAAAGAACTGCATGGTCACGTCCGACACCTTGCCCTGAAAAATGGCGGTGAGGATGGCCAGCTTTTTATCGTGCTTCACAATCGGGTTGCGCAGCAACAAGCGTAAATCGCGGTTTTCGGCCACGGTCTTGCCCAGCAAGTCCATGTCCTGCTTCACCGTTTCCAGCGTGCCCATCTCCTTGCCCAAGTCGAGGAGCGACTTGGCGTAGCGGGCGGCTACTCGTTGGTCAGCCATATAGTTGGTTTTGTCATGCTGAGCTGGCGAAACATCTTATCAGGTTCGCACCACTCGGTAAGCTAAATCTGACGAAGGCAGCGGTGATAAGATGCTTCCTTCGCCAGCATGACAGACAGTTAATTAAGTTTTACGTCTTTCAAATACGAATCCACCAGCTGCGTTTGGGCAGTGGGGTCGGCCAGCTCGCGGCGCAGGATGCGCTCGGCGATGTCGACCGACAGCTTGGCGGCGGTATTTTTCACCTCAGCCAAAGCAAGGTTCTTCTCTTGCTGAATGGCTTCGCGAGCCTGCTGAATGATGGTGTTGGCTTCGGCCGTGGCGCGGGCCTTTTCGGCTTCGCGGTGCTGGTTGGCCATCACGGTAGCTTCCTGCATCATGCGGTCGCGCTCGAGGCGGGCGTCAGTCAGCAACTTCTCGTTGCCGGCTTTCAGCTGCTGCATCTCAACTTTGGCCTGGTCGGCCATGCGCAGGGCGCCTTCGATGTTGTCTTCGCGCTCTTTGAGCGCCAACAGAATGGGCTTCCAGGCAAACTTGCCCAGCAGAAACAGCACCAGCAGAAAAATAACCAGTTGCCAGAAAATCAGGCCGAGTTCAGGGGATAAAAAAGCTGGCAGCATTGATACGGTATAGGTAAGGGAAATCGAAAAATCCGACTAATCGACTACGCAGATTAGGAGCAGGTAAGCCCGCCGCGCCAACTGCACAAGCAGCAGCGGGCGGCGGGCTTCCAACTACTTCCGGGCCCGGAGCCCGGCCAGCACTAAACGAGTTTGGTCCAGATAAGTACGCAAACCACAACGGCGAACAAGCCCAGGCCTTCAATCAGAGCGGCGGCGATAATCATAGCCGTCTGGATTTTGCCCGAAGCTTCCGGCTGACGGCCGATAGCATCCATGGCGCTGCCGCCAATGCGGCCAATGCCCAGGCCTACGCCCAAAGCCACCAAACCTGCACCGATACCGGCACCCATCACGGCCAAACCAGGACCGTAGTTACTTGCCATGGCAACAGCCTGCAAAAACAAAGAAAGAAGCATAATAAAAAAAGAAAATGGGGAAAAAGAAAAAGTTCGTCAGTCCCGCAGCGGGGGGGAGGGGATTACTACGGACTGGCCGAAACAGCTAGTTGGCGGGCGGCGAGCGCCCGGCCGATTAAGTCAGATTAGTGGGCAACGTGCGTGGAGGGCGAACCGTCGTCGTAGCCCATCTGCATGTCGGCATCGTGGTGGTCTTCTACCGCGCCACCGATGTACATGGCGGTGAGCAGGGTGAAGATGAAGGCCTGCAGAATGGCCACCAGCAGTTCGAGGATGTTGATAAACAAGCCGAACGCGATGGTGACCGGAGCCACAGCCCACGACTTAAAGATGAACACCAGGCTAATGAAGCTCAACACCACGATGTGTCCGGCCGTGATGTTGGCGAACAGACGAATCATAAGCGAGAAGGGCTTGGTGAAGATGCCCAGAAACTCAACGATAATCATGATGGGCAACAACGGCTTTGGCACGCCGGGCGTGGCAAAAATGTGGGCCCAGTAGTATTTGTTGCTGGAAGCCAGCGTAATAACCAGCGTCATTACGGCCAGCACCATGGTCACGGCAATGTTGCCGCTCAGGTTGGCCGCGCCGGGCATCAGGCCCAGCAGGTTATTGAACCAGATGAAGAAGAAGGCCGTGAGCAGGTACGGCATGTAGCGCTCGTACTTGGGGCCGATGTTCTTCTTGGCCACTTCATCGCGGATGAAGATGATAACCGGCTCGAAGAAGGACTGCACGCCTTTGGGAGCACGGCCCTGGTTGCGGCTGTAGCCCCGCGCTACGGTGGTGAAAACCAGCAGCATGAGCACGGCGCTAATCAGCAGCGAGGCGGTGTTTTTGGTAATCGAGAAGTCGTACACCTTGCTGCCGTCGAGGGCAACCAGCTTGTCGTGCTCCAGCTTGAGGCCGTTGTAGCTTTGGCCGTGGGCCAACTTGCCACCCGAGAACGTGCTCAGGCCCGCGCCGGGCTGGTAGGCGATGATTGGCAGCGGCAAGCTTACGTGGGTGGCGTGTTCGCCGGCGCCCAGGGTGGCCAGATGCCACTCGTGAGAATCACCGATATGCTCCAAAATCATTTCGCCGGGATTGAAGCCTTCCCCCTTGGCGCCCTCAGTGGCGGGTTCGTTGGCGAAAACGGACAGGGATACGAAGCAAAGAAGAATCGAGAGTAAACGCTTCATTCAAAGTTAATTAATGAGTAATTTCGGGCTAACGCGCTATGTTTGCGCCACTTGCTTTCCTGAAATCGGCCGCAAGTTACTCAAAGTAGCCCAGATTTCAAACCCGGCCCACGAAAAGTACAGGATGAAGAAGGCGCCGAGGAAGGTCCAGATGCCCCGCGGCTCGCGCGCAATTCCGCTGGCCAGCAGCCACGTGACCAGGCCTAGCGACACCAGCAGCCGCACCGTCATGCCGATGAGGTAGCCCATACCAAGGTTATCGGGCGAGCGGGCTACCAGGCGCGCCGTGAGGCTGTAGGCGAACCAAGTGAGGACAGCCATCACCACGAAAATGAGTCCCGTACGCGGGTGCACTACCGCCGGACCGTACACGAGGTGCAGCCCGAAAATGAGCAGGGCCAGCCCGCCGCCAAAAATCAAAAACTGGCGCAGGAACTGCATCATAATAGTACTCTTTATTAAATCGACGAGGGGCCGCGCTTACTCCACGTCTTTGGTGAGGCTGCGGATGACTTGCAGCAGTGCGACCAGCACCCCGAGCAGCATGAGCCCGATGGTGAACCAGGGATTGCGCATGTGGTACCGCGCATCGAGCCAGGTGCCCAGCCAGGTACTGCCGCCGATGATGGCCAGCATCTGAAAAGCCAGGCCCGAATACTTCGCGAACGCGCGGAGGCGGTTGGAACCGGGCGGCGGATACTCGGGCGGGGTGGGCATGGAACTGAGCGAAAAGCGGCCCGGCAAAGTTACGCCGCGAACGGGGCTACGTTTGCCCCGGGAAAAACGTAATTTTACCCGTTCGGCTTCGTTATCTGACTGGGCCGACGAACATTTTCGGCTGCTTTGGACGTTCCGGCTGCTCTGGCTCGTCCTTTCCTTCGCTCTTGACTTTGACACATCAACTGCTGATTTACCGCTGGGCGACGCTGCTCCTGGCCCTGCTGGGGCTGGGCGCGGCGGGTTGCGCATCGGACAAAAACCTGGTGGCGCACGCGTTCAACAACGTGGCGGCCCGGGACAACGCCTACTTTCTGGCCCGCGAAAAGCTGCACGCCGCGGAGGGCAAGCTGTATGGCAGCCGGGTGAACGACTACAACCAAACGCTGCCGCTGTTCCCGACGCTGGACAGCACCAGCGTGCGCGCCAACCGGGCCGAGCTGAACGACATCATCAAGAAGGCCTCGATGCCGATTCAGCACCGGGCGGGCTCCGACTGGACCGATGACGCCTACATTCTGGTAGGTTGGTCGCGGTTTTATCAGATGCAGTTTGACGACGCGGCACTCACATTTAAGTATGTGAACTCGACCAGCAAGGACGCCAACGCCAAGCACGAAGCGCTGATTGGGTTGATGCGCACCTTTGTAGCGCAGGGCGAAATGGAGAGCGCCAAAGCAGTATCCGACTTGTTGGACAAGGAAACTGGCCTGCCGCAGGATGCGCGCCAGTTGTTTCTGACCCGCGCCGATTACTACATCCGCACCGGGGAGCCGGCCAAGGCCATTCCGCAGCTGGAAAAGGCCATTCCGCTAATTGAGCTCAAGAACGAGCGGTCGCGGACGCGCTACGTGCTGGCGCAGCTCTACCAGGACGCCAGCGAGAACAAGAAGGCCTACGAGCAGATTGCCCAGATTCTGAAGCGCAACCCGCCGTACGAGTTGGACTTTCAGTCGAAGCTGATGCTGGCGCAGGTGTCGGAGCTGAGCCCCCAGGACCGGATAAAGCTTGACAAGAACTTCGCGGGCCTGCTAAAGGACCTCAAGAACAAGGATTACCGCGACAAGATTTACTACGAGATGGCGCGGCTGAACTACCGCGAGCAGAACTACCCGGCGGCGCTGAAGCTGCTGCGCCAGTCCATTGCCGCTACTACCACCAACCGCCTGCAAAAGAGCTATACCTACCTGCTGGCGGGCCGCATCTACTACGAAAACCTGCAGAAATACCGCCTGGCCGCCGCTTACTACGACAGCACGGTGCAGACCCTGGCCCCCGATGCCCGCACCTACGCCACCATCAAAGAGCGGAGCGACATCCTCAAGGAATTCGCCAAACAGTACACCGTTATTGAAACGCAGGATAGCCTGCAAGCGCTGGCCCGCTTGAGTGGCGACGACCTCACGCAGCGCCTCAACCAGTATGCCGACGCCGAAATAATAGCGAAGCAGAAGGACGCTGCCCGCCTAGCAGTAATTCAGAAAACCCAGGAGCGGGCCGCCGAAATTGCTTCGCGCACCACCAGCAGCAGCAGTTCTTTGGGCTCGTCATTGCCCGGCGGCGCTCCGGCACCCGACCTGATGGCTTTCGACCCCACCGCGTCAGGCACGGGGGCCAGGTGGTACTTCGACAATCCCGCCACGCTGGGCACGGCCCGCGCCGATTTCCTGCGGAAGTACGGCGACCGGCAGCTGCAAGACAACTGGCGCACCAACCGGCAGTCGAGCAGCTCGCCCAATGCTCCTACCAACGGCGGCGCGCCGGTAGCGGTGACCGGCAACGACAACACCCGCGTGAACGGCGGCACCGGCCCCGACTCGGCGGCGACGGCCGCCGTGGCCAACCCCGACGCGGAAAAGCAGACGCTGGTTGCCCAGTACCGCAAAGACCTGCCCCTGACGCCCCAAATGCTTCAGGCTTCGGATAAGCAGGTGGAGGCGGCCCTGTACGAGTTGGGCGGCATCTACAAAGAGCAGCTGAAGGAGCGGGATAAAGGCATTGAGACCTATGCAAAGCAAGTAGCCCGCTACGAGCGCGGCGAGCACGCCCCCGATGCCTACTACCTGCTGTACCTGCACTACAAGGACAAGCCCGACGCGGCCAAGATGGCGCAGTACGCGGCAGCCCTGCAACGGGAATTCCCAACTTCGCTCTACGCCAAGCTGATTGCTGACCCCCTGTACCGCGAGCACCAGCTGGCGCTGCACAACGCCGTGGCCAGCCGCGTCGATTCGGCTTTCACCTACTACAAAAACCAGGAGTTTCGCAAGGCCACGGCCGTGCTGGCCCGCACCGACAAGCAGTACCCCAAGAGCGACCTGAGCGACCGGGTGGCCTACCTGCAAACCTTGCTCATCATCCGTACCCAGCCCCCGCTCACGGCCCGTACCTCGGTGGAGAAGTTTTATAAGGACTTCCCCGATAGCCCGCTGGTGCCACAAGCACAGGCCCTGGCCCAAGCGTATCAGCGGCGCGAAACGGGCGAAATTGCCGGGGCGCTGGCCTCGACGGAGAAGCCGGTCATCTCCATCTTCCGGCCCGGTGAGATTGATAACCGCATGCGCATTGTGTACCGCGAAGACGAAAGCCCGGCCAAAGCAATAAAACCTGCGGCGGCTCCCCCCGCAGCCCCAGAGCCGAATAAAGCGGTTCCCGTGCCCAATGCGCCCTTGAAAACGCCCGCGCCGACCAGCGCTGCGTTACCTGCCCCATTGGTGGGGAAGGCAACGGTTGCCGAAACTGCCCCGGCAAAGAACCAGCCCGCCAATTCGGCCCCGGCCCCCACAACCTTGCCGCCTACGCCGGCCCCGGCGGCCCCGGCTCCCGCCAGCACCACTGGCCCGGCTCCTGCGGTGCCCACGGCTCCGGCCACGGCCTACACCACCCAGCTCAGCGGGGCGCACGCCGTGGTACTAGTATTTGCCAAGGCCACGCCCGCTGCTGCCGACCTGACCACTCAATTGGGCACGTACAATAACCGGTTTTTTCGGGCCAGCAACCTGCAAATAGCCGCCCAGCCGCTGGGCACCGACCAGGACCTGGTGGTGGTGCGGGCGCTGCCGGGGGCCAAAGTGGCCCAGAGCTACGCCACCAAGCTGCGCGGGCCGCAGTCGCCGCTGGCGCGCCTGCGCGGAGCGGGCTACCAGGCGGTGGTTATCAGCCTGGAAAACCTGACGCTGCTGCAAGCCACCGGCGATTTGACCGGGTATTTAAGTTTTTATCAGCGCGTATATAAGTGAGTTAAAAGGTAGGGGTTATGAGTTATGAGTTGGCAGTCGGACCTTTGCTGCAGGACCGGGCTTACCTCCTTTGGCAAACTCATAAATCCCAACTCCTAACTTCTAACGTTAACGAATGCCCGCTTCCTCCCCTGCCCGTCGCCCCAAGCCGCTAGCCCCCAACCCAGCGCGTGCGGGGCGGTTCACGGCGTTCACGCGCACTATGTGGCTGCTGTTTGGCGCGGGCGTGGTGGGACTGAGCCTGTTTGTGCTGGCCGTGAATGGCAACTTCCTGAACCTGTTTGGGCGCATGCCCAACCTCAAAACCCTGGAAAACCCACGCTCGGAGCTGGCCTCTGAGATATATTCGGCCGATGGGGTGCTGCTGGGCAAGTACTTCCGCGAGAACCGCACGCCCGCCGAGTTCAAGGATTTGCCCCAGAACCTGGTCGATGCCCTCATCGCCACCGAAGACGTGCGGTTTGAGCAGCATTCGGGCATCGACATGAAGAGCATCGTGCGGGCCGTGGCCGGCGTGGCCACGTTCAACCGTAACGGCGGCGGCTCCACGCTCACCCAGCAGGTGGCCAAGGTGCTGTTCAAAACCCGCCCCGGCGAGCAAAGCAACCTCAACGACGGCCTGCTCAACGGCAGCGGCAAGGTGGGCCTGCTCATCACCAAAGCCAAGGAATGGCTGCTGGCCATCCGGCTGGAACGCAACTACACCAAGCGCGAAATTCTGCGCATGTACCTCAATACTGTGGAGTACGGCTCGAACTCGTTCGGCATCAACACCGCGGCCAAAACCTTCTTCAACAAGAAGCCCAAGGACCTGACCACTCCCGAAGCCGCCACGCTGGTGGGCATCGTGAACGCGCCGGGCCGGTTCAGTCCCATTGCGCACCCCGTGCGCTCGCGGCTGCGCCGCAACTGGGTGCTGCGCCAGATGGCCAAGTCCAACTACATCACCGATGCCGAGCTGGCGGCTGACACGGCCAAGCCCATCGTGTTGCACTACTCCGTGGAGAACCCCACCAAGGGCCTGGCGCCCTACTTCCGGTCGGAGGTGGCCAAGTCGCTTATCGCCTGGGCCAAGGAGACGGACCACGACCTCTACGCCGATGGCCTGAAAATCTACACCACCATCGATTCGCGGATGCAGACCTACGCCGAAAAGTCGTTGGCTGAGCACCTGACCTTGCAGCAAAAATGGTTTACGGCCCACTGGAAGGGCCAATTGCCCTGGCGCGACGAAAACGGCAAGGTCATCCCCAACTTCCTCAACATCGCCATGCGCCGCACCCAGCGCTACAAGTCACTGATGAATATCCACGACGGCAACCGCGATTCCGTCAATTATTACCTGCGCAAGAAGTACAAGATGCAGGTATTCACCTGGCAGGGCGAGAAGGAAATGTTCATGTCGCCGCTCGACTCGCTGGCCTACTACAAGCGCTACCTGCGAGCTGGCTTTATGGCCATGAACCCGCTCAATGGCCAGATTAAGGCTTGGGTGGGCGGCCCCAACTACAAGTTTTTCAAGTTCGACCACGTGCGCCAGGGCAAGCGCCAGCCTGGCTCCACGTTCAAGCCCATTGTGTACGTGGCGGCCATCGACCAAAACTACTCGCCCTGCTACCCGCGGCCCGACGTGGCCACCACGTTTCCGGCCGTGGCCGGCCGCGCCGCCTACACCCCCCGCAACTTTGAGGGTGTATTCACGGGGCGCACCTTCACGCTACGACAGGCGTTGGCCCGCTCCATGAACTCCATCACGGCCTGGCTGGTGATGAAGCTCACGCCCGAAACCATCGTGAGCTACGCCAAGCGCCTAGGCATCACCTCGCCCATCGAGGCCGTGCCCTCCATGGGCTTCGGCACGTCCGATTGCAGCATCTTCGAGCTGTGCGGGGCCTACTCCACCTTCGTCAACAAGGGCGTCTGGACGTCGCCCATCATGGTCACGCGCATTGAGGACAAGAACGGCAACGTGCTGCGCGAATTCGTGCCCCAGACCAAGGAAGTGCTCAGCGAAGAAACGGCCTACATCATGACCAACATGCTGCAGGCCAGCACCACCGAGCCCGGCGGCACCAGCACCATCCTGCACACCGGCTTCAAGTTTCCGTATGAAATCGGGGCCAAAACCGGCACCACCAGCAACTACTCCGATGGCTGGTTTATGGGCATCACCCCCGACCTGGTCTGCGGCATGTGGATTGGCGGCGAAGACCGCAGCATCCACTTCCGCACCGGCACCTACGGCCAGGGTGCGCGCCTGGCCCTGCCGCTCTACGGCCTCTTTATGCAAAAGGTGTACAAGGACAAGAGCATCGGCATCAGCACCGCGCCTTTCCCCAAACCCGCCGCCCCGCTCGGCATCGAAATCGACTGCTCGAAATACTACGGCGGCCAGCGCGACACCATTCCCGCCGACCAAAAGATGCAGGTGCCCGACGCCGGCGCTCTCAACGACGAGGACATCTAAGCCCCACCACGCGCGAGATGCTCCCCACCACTACGCAGACGGCCCCCACCGGAAACCCATTGCTTCCCCATCCGCGTTAGGTAATTCCCCGCGCCGTCCCAATCAGCGCAATCACGGTTCATCAGCGATAATCTGCGATTTATGGCAGCTAACCCCGAGCTACAAGCCCTCATCAATGCCCTGCCCCATAAGCCCGGCGTGTACAAGTACTTCGATGACGAAGGCATCATCTACGTGGGCAAGGCCATCGACCTGCGCAAGCGCGTGAGCAGCTATTTCACCAAGCAGGACCACAACAAGAAGACCCAGCAGCTGGTCCGCAATATTAAGCGTCTCGAATTCACGATTGTTGATTCCGAGTCCGATGCCTTTTTGCTTGAAAACAACCTCATCAAGCAGCACCAGCCTAAGTACAACATTCTGCTCAAGGACGGCAAAACGTACCCTTTTCTCTGCCTCACCAACGAGCGGTTCCCGCGCCTCATCCCCACCCGCAACAAAATCAACGACGGCTCGCGTTACTACGGCCCCTACGCCAACGGCACGGCCCTCAACGTGCTGCTGGAACTCATTCGGGCCCTCTATCCCCTGCGCACCTGCAACTTCAATCTGAGCCCGCAAAACGTGGCCGCCAGCAAGTTCAAAGTCTGCCTCGAATACCACCTCGGCAACTGCAAAGGCCCCTGCGAGGGCCACGAAGACGAAGCCGAGTACGACGCCTACATCCAGCAAATCCGTCAGATTCTCAACGGCGACCTGCGCATTCCCAAGCAGTACTTCCGCGAGCGCATGGCCGCCGCCGCCCAGGATATGCAGTACGAGCTGGCCCACCAGTTCAAGCAGAAACTCGATAAGATTGAGGCCTTCCAGGCCAAGAGCACCATCGTCAGCGACACGCTCACCAACATCGACGTCTTCGCCATCGCCAGCAACGAGAAATCCGGCTTCATCACCTACCTCAAGGTCATGAACGGCTCCATCATCCTCACCCAATCCCTGGAAGTAACCAAAAAGCTGGACGAAGACGACGTCGAAATTCTCGCGCCGCTCATCATGCAGATGCGGCAGGAATTCAAGAGCGAGTCGCGCGAAATCCTCACCAACGTAGCCCTGGAGCTACCCTTACCCGGCGTCACCGTCGCCGTTCCGCAAATCGGCGACAAGCGCAAGCTGCTGGAGCTCGCCCTCAAAAACGTGCTCTACGCCCGCAAGGAAAAGGAAAGCATGAACGAGCGCAGCAAGGACCTCAACGAGGTGCGCATCATGGAAACCATCAAAAAGGACCTGCGCCTCACCGAGCTGCCCAAGCACATCGAGTGCTTCGACAACTCCAACTTTCAGGGCGATAATCCTGTGGCCGCCATGGTCTGCTTCCGCAACGCCAAACCCAGCAAAAAGGACTACCGCCACTACCACATCAAAACCGTCATCGGCCCCAACGACTTCGACTCGATGTACGAAGTCGTCACGCGCCGCTACCGCCGCTTGGTCGACGAAGGGGCCAGCCTGCCCCAACTGGTCATCGTCGATGGCGGCAAGGGCCAGCTTAGCATGGCCGTCAAAGCCCTGAAAGACCTCAATCTCTGGGGCCAGATTCCCGTCATCGGCATCGCCAAGCGCCTCGAAGAAATCTACGTCCCCAACGACCCGCTGCCTCTCTACATTGATAAAAAGAGCGAGTCCCTGCGCCTCATTCAGCGCATGCGCGACGAAGTCCACCGCTTCGGCATTACCTTCCACCGCTCCCGCCGCGATGCCGGCACCCTCAAAACCGAGCTCACCGACGTGAAAGGCCTCGGCCCCGTCACCGCCGACAAGCTCCTCAACAAATTCAAGTCCGTCAAGAAAATCCGCGAGCTCTCCGAAACCGAGCTAATCGCTGAAGTAGGCAAAGCCAAAACCGCAATTCTCCAAACCTACTTCGCCCAAAACGAGGCCCCGTCGCATCCCATGCCCGCCCGGCAACTCCCCGACTAAATCAGTTTCGTCAACACAAAAAAGGCCCTCGCATTACTGCGAGGGCCTTTTTTGTGTTGAAATTATCTAAATCCCTAGAAACTCCACAGGTTGTACTCGTACTCAATCAGGTCAGCTGAAGTCTGCTGAGCAGCCAGGATACCCTGCTGGGCACCGCCGTAGATATCGTCCAAGCGGCTGTCACCAGCATTTGAAACCTTGGTGATGTAGGAATTGAACAACCACAATTCGAAAGCATCAGCCAGATTCTTATGCTGAGCATCGTTCTCGGCATTGAACCAAATGGCGTTCTGTGGATTTGCGCGGAACACCTTCACCAAGTCGCTGTACTTGAACGTACCAATTGGCTTCTCAATACCCGACGTGTTCATGGCCAGCGTCGATGGCACCAGCAGCGTGATGGACTTAATATCGTGGTACATTCTCGACCTTTTCTTGTCGAAAATCATATCCTCTTTCACCTCCATCTCATACAGGTCCTTGTACCGGTATTGATTGCCAACTGGAGCGGCAGCCACAGCTACGGCTGCGGGAGCCGCCACCATAATCACCTTGCCTTTTTTATCCTTCATCGGCTTGCCAGCGGCATTCAGCTTCGGCACTTTCTTGGCAGCAGCCTTCTTTGATGCCGGGGCACCCCAGTCGTCGCCGCCACCGCCAAGGTCCTTCTCGCTGAAACCAGCAGCCTTTTCCTCGTCGCTAAGCTTTAGTGCCTCGTCCGCATACGACATATTGCCGGACACTTCCTGGGGGTTAAAAGTCGAGGTCAACGAATCGTTTTTGTAAGCCTGCAGCTCGCCATGCTTCACTGCTTCCATGATAATCCGGCTGATTTCTTTGCCTTCCGAAAACATGGGCTTGTTCTGCTTCTCACGCAAGTCTACCTGCCGCCAAATGCTCTTGCGGAACATCTGGTCGGACGGCGGAATCGGCCGGTGCGAACCGGTGCTGCTTGCCGTAGTAGCCTGCTCCTGAGCTGAGGCCGATACTGACAGAGCTAAACCTGCCGCGATAACGGCCAACGTGTGCATAGATTTCATAACGGGCAAAAGCAAATTGGCTTTAAGATAGTTCGCTAACGTGGCTAGGCCACAGATATTATAGCAGGGGGATGTTGAACTGCTTGGAGATGTTCACCGTCTCCACTGTGCCCTGGAAGTTCTGGCGCTGTACTTCCTTCACCTCCACGTAGATACGGTCACCTTCGCGGTAAGCGTTAACCACGTCGCTCAAGTCGGCCGTAGGGCCGCTGATGGTTTTGGTTTGCAAAGCGGGGCGACGGCCACGTACCAGCGTCACTTCGTAGCGCGATACGCGGTAGCGGGCATCATCCGGCAGGAAAGTCGCAAAGCCAGCGTCCGGAATAGCACGCAGATTCATCGAGCGCACAGCGGTACCGGGGGTACCCTGCTTCTCATTCACCGGACGGCCACCCACGAAGCATTCAATGGTAGGCTTAGGAATAGGACGAACCTGGAAAGTCTGCGAACCAATGGCGTTACCACCGCTACTTACGTTCAAGGTCACTTCCTTCGAATTCGGAATCAGCGTCACGTCGCCCAACTTAGCACCGGGCAACACCGAAGCCCCCGAAGCCGAGAAGCCGGGCTTATACTGCGCACCCAGAGCGGGCACCGATACATTCAGCTTGTTGCCGCACTTGAAGTACAGCGCCTGCACCGAAGCTGACTGAATTTGCATCACCGGTTTGGTGATGGTGTAAGGCACTTTCACGGTGAAGGTCGTATCCCGGCCGTTCTGGTTGAAGCGGATAGTACCAGTCCACGAAGATTTGGCGTTACCGGAAGCATCGAACCCACCGGGGCGAGCTGTAAACTCCACCTTGCCTTTGCCATCTGCACTAACTGGCAGCGAACTGCCATTCAGCGTCATCCGGGGGCTGATGCTGGAGGCCGAAGCCGTAAGGAACAGCTCAGCCTTATACTTGGTACCAGCAGCCACCGTGTTCGATTCAGCGCTGGCGAAAGCGCCAATCTTGTCGAATACGATGGTTTTAGCACCTACTTTCTGCGCCTGCGCCGATAGGGCTTCGGCTTCGTACTTCAGTACCTCGGTTTCTTTCTGCGAGATGGTAGCCAAAGCTGCTACCACGGGCGTGTTCTCGAAGTTCAGTTCGGCGAAGTTTTTCGTTTTCTGGGACTTCTCGGTGACGCGGGTATCCTCTTTGCCGTCCAGCGCGAGTGGGCTTGCGCTTGGCACGTACTTCTTGATGAAGGTTGAGTAATCGTTCAGTTTTGGCTTCAACTCAGTGTAAGCCAAGCCGTTATTTTTGCCACCCAGCATCGTGATTGCTACCTTGTCTTCGCCACTCAGGTTGGTCATTTCCGGACCAGTGTTCTCGGTAGCTTTCAGCAGTTTCTCACGCAGGCCGCGCAAGTAGGCGGTCATCTCCTTCGTCTTGCTGCGAATTTCTTCGCTTTCCTGCAACACCGTTTTATCACGAGCTTGGTTCTGATTTTTCAGAACAGCCGCCTGAATGCCTTTGATGGTACCATCGGCTGCCACTGAAGTTTTATCGTTTACGCCCAAAAGGCTGTCGTCGATAAACTTAAACTTCAGCAGAATCGCTGAGTTCACTTGGAGCGCCAGAAGGGCGGTTAGCACGAGGTACATCATGCCAATCATCTTCTGCCGCGGGGTTTCTTTTCCGCCTGCCATTATCTGTTTCCGCTAATATTGGATAAAGAACTAAATTGCTGCCGAAGCAATTAGGCTTGGGCTGGAGCCCGCATGGCGTTCAGCATGTTGCCGTACACACGGTTGAGCGAAGTCAGGTTGCCCGTCAGGTCAGCTACTTGCTTCTGGAACTGCTCGGTGTCTTTACCAGCCTGGGTCATGTTCTCCATGGCGTGGCTCAGCGTGCCGTAGAATTGGTTCATGGACTTCAAGTGCGTATTGGCATCCTGCAGCTCCATTTCGTACACCGCGTTCAGAGCGCCCAAGTTCTTGGTCACGTTCTGCACCTGCATGTGGTACTCTTTAGCATCCGAAGTAGCGTTCGACATGGCCGAAATAGCTTCTACCGTGTTGCCATAAGCTATGTTAATTTTGTCGAGCGAATCGGCCGCCGAGCGTACTTTCTTCGTGTACTCATCGGTTACGTTGGCAGCTTCGCCCAACTGTGACATCTGCGAAGTAGTGGTGCTGAGGCGGTTCAGGCCCTGGCCCAGGCTAGTGAGGGCCTCTGGCGTTACATTAGCGTTTTTCAGCATATCGTCAAGCTTCATCGTCAGGCCTTTAGCGCTGTTATCACCCAACTGCTTGCCACCCGTCGAAGAGTCGTAGCCTTCATTCAGTTCCGGATACACCAGGCTCCAATCGTGCTCGTGGGGCTGTGGCTGGAATGCGCTCAAGGCAAAAATCACGGCTTCCGTACCAAGGCCTACAATCAGCATGGTATCAGCACCAGCCCAGTGCTCAATTTTAAACAAGGCACCGACGATTACAACGGCCGCGCCAAGGCCGTAGATTTTGGGCATCAGGGTGTCGTAGAGAAAACTTTTTTGGGCTGCCATGATATTTTACGATTGAAAGGGATTGAAGAAGGTATCCGGAGAGAGTAGTGAATTAGGTGGCAGATGCCGTTTGTTTTCTAGTTGAGTGCGCTGTTGGTACCCATGCCGATTTGAATCATCGAGCAGCGGAAGCCGATGTAGGAACGGGCCGAATCCTGGTATTCAAAGTTGCGAGTGCCCGTTTCGAGAAAGTAAGCAATGTCTTTCCACGAGCCACCACGCACCACCTTACGAGGTTCGTTATCGTCAGGATTGGTGGGGTTCAAATCCCATACCACCGGCACGGAAGCTTCCATGTAAGCATCATCGCACCATTCCGACACGTTGCCGGCCATGTCATACAAGCCGAAGTCGTTGGGGAAGAACGAACCTACTTCCGCAGTGTAAGCAAAGCCGTCGGAGGCATAGTCGCCACGACCAGGCTTAAAGTTAGCCAGCATGCAGCCCTTGCTGTTGCGCAAGTAGGGACCACCCCAGGGGTAGGTAGCAAGGTTACGGCCTCCACGAGCAGCGTACTCCCATTCAGCCTCGGAAGGCAAGCGGAAGTTCGGGTCGTTGGCGTAGCCGGTTTCCTCACGTGCCGCGTTGCGGAACTTGGTGCGCCAGTTGCAGAAATACTTGGCGGCAAACCAGTCCACACCCACTACCGGATAGTCATCGAAAGCAGGGTGGGTGTAGTAGTACTCCAGCAGGGGGTCGCCCATGTGGTAAGTGAAGTCGCGCACCCATACCGTGGTATCGGGATACAACTCGGTCATCACATATTCTTCGCCGAGCACATCCAGCGAATCCTGCTTGATAGCATCGACGAACTGGCGGTATTCATTGTTGGTGATTTCGGTTTCGTCCATGTAGAAGCCGGCGATAGTCACCTGCTTATTCATGTTTACCATCGACGCGGAAATATCTTGGTCGGTCTGGCCCATGTGGAAAGTGCCGCCGGGGCAAGGCACCATGCCGAGCGGCACTTCTTGCGGGATGAACATAAGGCGGTCTTCGGCACCAACAAGGTCACCCTGAGGACCTTTGCCAAAGCCACACCCACCCAATAATGCCCCGGAGATAGCGAAAAGGGATATTGCTAGAAGCTTGTTCATGAGAGTTAGAAATTCTGTTTTAATTGCCGGTACCGCTAAAGTACATTTAGATGGGCTGACAAATCTACACTTTTTTAGGGTGCTGTGCAATAGCCATCATTATCTGTATGCGACCAAATTGGGCATAAACACGCTGAATAGCGCAAATAACTCGATTAATCTGTTTTACGGGCGGTTTGCCCGGATAAAATTTATCCTAACTGAATAGGATAATGCCACTTTACAGGCTGTACCGCAAAATAGGAAAATTAGAAGCTGTAGCGCGGTGTGCGAATGGCTGGCCGGGTAACCATGCCCGGTTTAGGCAAGCGGTAGGAGAACATAATTTCTTGCGAGCTGAACGCCCGGGCTGCTTGGTTGAACGCAATGAAGTCGAACGCGTAGCCCAGACGCATAGCATTATCCTTGCCAAAGCTCCCACCCAACAGACCCGAAACGGATTCCTCGTGGCGATAGTTGGCACCTATCCAATATTTATCGTCGATTGTGGCTCTAACGCCACCTTCAAAAGAGTAGTTCTTCGTGTTATCAAATTTGCTTTTGCTCGAAAAATTGCCTGGCAGCACTGCCTTTACCAAGACTATTGGCGTGACTACAACGGAAGATGAGGCATCAATATTATATCCGGCCGTGAAGTAGGCGTGGTTTTCTGCCAGGTATTTGCTAGGTATGCCTTTGGCACCTGCGCTCTTGAACGAGTACTCGGAACGCAACAGATTATTCATGCTGATGCCGGCATAGAACTTCGGCGCTTCGTACCAGATACCCGCACCAGCATCCAGCTTGTTATCCGAGGCATCTTTGGGCACGTTAATATCTTCGGGGTCAATGGCATTATAAGTGCCTTTGCTGAGGTAAGTATAGATGCCCTGGATACCAATACCCAGTTTACCTGAGCCCAGTTTCACATGCTGCGAATACGACAGCGCCGCGTTAGTCATTTTCGACTGGCCCACCTGGTCGTAGTACACGGCCAAGCCAACGCCACCGCTGATGGCGAGAATCGGCAGGGAAACCGTAATCAGGCCCGTGCGGGGTGACCCCCCTCCATCAAAAGTCCCGCTGTAGTTCAGGTACTGGTAGCGTCCAATCAGGTTAACCTCCCCTTGGCCCTTGATGCCCGCGTAGGCAGGGTTCAGCGACATGCCGTTGAGGCCGTAGTGGGTGAACTGGGGCTGCTGCTGGGCAAGCGCCGAACCCGCTGCGGCCGTGAGCAGCAAGGTTGCGAGTAAAGTTCCTTTCATATTGGCGGAGGGGGCAGTGAGGGTGGAAAGAAGAAGGTGTGTGGAGATGGACGCCAGGGAAATAGTAGCTTCCAAATGTAAGGCGAAATCAGTTTCCAAAAAATTCAACCAAAAAAACCGGCGCAAAAATTATTTGCGCCGGTTGTCACTTGCTTAAAAACGCTTTAAGTAGTGCTTTTAGTACTTTGGGAAGCTGCTTTTCCGGTTTCGGGCTGGGTGTGCCGCCGGATATATGCCTCGATGGCCCCCGTCATTGACGGCGCGTTGGGATGCGGAGCCTCAATGTCGAGAATCAGCCCCGCATCAACGACAGCTTTGGCGGTGGTAGGGCCAAACGCTGCAATGCGGGTACCTTCTTGCACAAAGTCGGGAAAGTTGATGAACAGGGAGGTGATGCCGGAAGGACTGAAGAAAGCAATGCAGTCGTACTTCACTTCGGCAAGGTCCGACAGGTCGCTGGCTACCGTGCGGTAGATGACAGCCTCCGAAAACTTCAGGTTGTTGGCCCGCATGAACACGGGCAGGTCATCCTTGCGGATGTCGGAGCACGGGTAAAGAAAGGTCTCGCCCTTGTGTTTTTTGATGACATCGAACAGGTCGGCAGCCGTGCGCTCGCCAACGAAAAGCTTGCGTTTGCGCAGGACGATGTACTTCTGGAGATAGTTAGCCGTCTGCTCAGAAATACAGAAGTACTTCATTTCAGCCGGCATTTCCAGCTTGGCTTCCTGGCAGATGCGAAAAAAATGGTCAACGGCATTCCGGCTGGTAAAAATAACAGCTGTGAATTCCAATATATTTATTTTTTCGCGCCGAAAATCCTTGTAGGAAACGGGCTGCACATCGATAAACTCCCTGAAGTCCACTTTAATGCCGTATTTCTCGGCGATGGCAAAGTAGGGAGAAACGTCGTTTGTGGGCTTGGGCTGGGTAACCAGGATGCTCTTAATGCGCGTGGCGTGCCGGCCTGTGCCCGGCTTATCTGCACTCTCGGCCATACAGGAAGAAAAGGGTAATGCTAGGACAATAGGAAGAGGAAAATGAACTACCGCGAACAGACTAGCCTTGGCTAATTAGTACGTGAACACAATAAGTTTAAGAAGAACCAGTAAAGGCAGAACTTCAGTGGCACAAAGGTAGGCAAACAAATGCAGATTCAGCAGCGAGGCATGGTGGTGCAACGTCTGGGCTACACGTAACACGGTACCGATGAGGACTATCCCGATGACGGCGCTAGCAGCCCACGTCACGGCGCGCGGAAAACCACCGTTGAGGCTGAGGTAGAGCAGCAGGGCCAACGGCAGAAACAGCCCCGACAGCAGGGTGGTGCGCAAAAACTCCCGGTACTGCACATTGACGAGGGGTTGCAGTCCAAAAATATAAGCTAAAATACTGATATAAATATATTTGCCAAATACAAAAATGGTAATGACAACCGTGTAAAGGAGCACCCGGGCTACAATGGCAGTTTCGGGTACGTCGAAGAAGCGCCGCAGGAGCGGCAGGTTCTGCAGGTCGGTGTGGATGGCGGTGAGCAGCAGGGCGAACGAGAGCGCAAACAGCAACACCAGCAGCAGATTGAGGAGTGAGAACGCCGGCTTGGCAAGAAAAGCCTGTTGGTCACTGCCACTGCCAAACAGCTCATCAATCTGAAAAATGCGCGCCAGACCGGGCTGGTAGGTGGCGCGCACGGCCCCGTAGGACAGACCCAGCACGAGCAGGAAGCCCAAGTACACCGTCTGGCCCTGGGGACCGGGCAGGCGGGGTTGGGCCTGCCCTACTTCGTTCTGAGAACGGCCGGCAAGCGTGCTGGGAAGAATTACGCCCGAGAAGGAAGCCAAAGCGGGCGCACCGTCGGGCTGCCACACGGCCAGTAAGTGGTTGCCATCGGCTAGGCGAGCGGGCAACAACTGCGCGAGGTTGAGGGAATAGGTAGTAGCCGTGCGCGCCGTGAAAATGAGTTGATTATCTAAAAACAAACTCAAGCCCGGCTGAGCGGCAAACGAGAGCGGGAAGGACTGACTATGACTCACGCGCACCCACTGATAGTAGACGCGCGCGGGCTGGTGGTAGCTGGGCAGGTAGAAGATGAGGCGATTCCGGGCCGCATCGTGAATGAGCCAGTCGGCTGAAAGCGCGGTGGGGGCAGCGGGGGGCAACTGGCGGTACTCGCTAGCCCGCACCGGAGAAGCCGCAGCAGCCAATAGCAACAGGCTCCACAGCCATTGCCAGCAGGTGCGTAAGGAGCCGTGGGCTAGCATGGAAGACGTTACTGAGCGTTTTCGGACGCCATGAGCTGGCGGCGGGAAATCCGGCTCTGGTACACGCCAAAAAAGACGCTCAGCAGCGCCGAAAAGATGACCAACGCGACAATAAGTATCGTGTTGCCAAAGTAGGCAAACCGGATGACCAGCATTGCCACCAGCACATTGAGCAAGCCCAGAAGTAGCACCGTACTGATTTGCGAAAAGCCCATGGCCAGAATGCGGTGATGAATGTGGTTTTTGTCGGGAGAAAAGGGTGAACGACCGGCCAGCATACGCAGCGAGAACACCCGAATGGTATCAAAAAGTGGCACGAACAGGATGCCGACTGCCACTGACGGCGCCGACGAACCGAAAGGCTGGCCCACCCGAACCCCCATTTCAATAAACTGAATGGCCAGCACCGACACAATGAAGCCACAAACCAACGAGCCCGTGTCACCCATGAAAATGGGCGCCCGGTGAAAATTATAGCGGAGAAACCCTAATAAGCCCCCAATGAGACAGATGGCTACATAGGCAAAATTGCTGTAGTCCGGGCCGCCGTAGGCATAGAAGTAGTAGCCAAAGGTGCCGCAGACAATCAGCACGATGGTACCCGCGAGGCCATCGAGGCCATCGATAAGGTTGATGGCATTGGTGATGCCCACAATGACCCCCAACGTGAAGGCGTAGCTAACGCCAATGGGCAGCACGCCAACGCCCAGAATGCCCTGAAAACTGGTGATGCGCACATCGGCCATCACCATGACAATACCAGTGGCCAATAGCTGGCCCACGAATTTTTTGGAAACCGACATGCCGACCAGGTCATCCTTCAGGCCCACAAAAAACAGGATGATGCAACCGGCCAACAGCTCTTTGGCACCGTTTTGCAAAGGGGCGAAAATGGTGAGCGCCGACATGAAGCCGGCGAATACCGCTACGCCCCCCAGGCGCGGCGTGAGCGACTGGTGCACGGTGCGGCCATTGGGCGTATCGAGCATGTTTTTGAGATGGGCGATATAGATGATGGACGGCACCGCAAACAGTGACACCAGCAACGCCCACATCCAAGATAAACCCAAAGAAATATCGAGATGATTCATCGGCAATACGTTAGAAAAAGAGGCAGTAGAAGCCCACAGGAAAGCTGCGGGGTGAAAGAGCGACGGGAGCTTAACTATGCAGAACGCCTACCTTATCGAGCAAGGCAATTTGGGTAAAATTATCAGCCACAATAGAATCGGGCACAAAAATAAATTTCTTATCAAAAATCTGGTCACCCCGGTAGTAGCTCACCCAATACTGATTGTTGAGGTGAAACAGGGCTGAGTCCAAGGGTTCGACGGGAACAGCGGCGTGAGGTGGAACTTCCTCAAAGAGAAAGCGCAGCGTGGAAGTACGCACCTTTTCGCCGTCTTCCTTCAGGCCGTAGCCGTTGGCATTGATGATGACATTTTGCAGGGGAAATGGATTGTGATTGAGCAGGTAAACCTGCCAGATGGACTGGCCTTCGGGCATGAGGGCCTGCTCATCGGGAACGACGGCCACAGAAACGCCTTCGACCGGGTCAAACGAAATATCTTGCTTCACGAACCGTGGATTTAACTGATTTACGGATAATTAATAGGTGTTGGATGCAGCGGGCTGAGCGCCTAACAGTTCCAGCAAGTGCGGCAGCAGGCGCTCCTGCACTTCGGTTACCGATACGGCCGCGCCGCCTCCCAACTCTTGTGCCAGAGAGGTCACGGCCTTGTCGGTGATGCCGCAGGGCACGATGTGGCCGAAATACGTGAGGTCGGGATTCACGTTGAGCGCGAAGCCGTGCAACGTGACCCAGCGGCTGCACTTGACCCCGAGGGCGCAGATTTTGCGCGGGTTGGGGGCACCTGCTTCCCAGCCCAGCCACACGCCGGTGAGGCCAACAATGCGGCCGGCATTCAGGCCATAGTCAGCCAGGGTGCGGATTACCACCTCCTCCAACGTGCGCAGGTACCAGTGAATGTCGGGCCGGAAGTTATCGAGGTCGACAATGGGGTAGCCCACCAACTGGCCAGGGCCGTGGTAGGTGATATCGCCCCCGCGGTTGATTCGGTGGAAGCTGGCTTCGTGAGCCAAAAGGGCGGCTTCATCGAGCAGCAAGTGCTCGGGCTTGCCGCTTTTGCCTAAGGTGTAGGTGTGCGGATGCTCGCAGAGCAGCAAGTGGTTGGGCGTGGGTACGGGGGCCGCGCCGGTGGTTTCAGCCAAGCGGTTTTGGCTTTTGATGGCCAGGGTGGCGTCCATCAATGCTTCCTGTAGCTGCCAGGTGGGCACGTACTCAACCAAGCCCAAGCGCTGCACCTGGACTACCTGGTTGCGGGCGGGGAGCTGAGGAGCGTCGAACAACTGCGACGAGAACTGTTCTTCTGGAGCAGAGGCCATGGTGGGAGTTAGTGAAACCGGGCGCAAAGGTACTAAGGCGGGTAAGCTTTAGCTTGCGCCTTCCTTCGGTTGGCCTGCGCTTACTTGCGGCCGCTTCCCACCCTTCACTACCCACGGCGCTGCCCCTCTCCCATGGCCCACGCTCCTCACGAACTAGGCCAAGCCGGCGAAGCAGCCGCGGCCGACCACTTCCTGGCTCAAGGCTTTGAGGTAGTTGCGCGGAGCTACCGCCACGGCCGGGCCGAAGTAGACCTCGTGTTGCGACGCGGTACCGAGCTGCTGGTATTTGCCGAAGTAAAAACCCGCTCCTCAAGCCAGTTTGGCACGCCCGAAACCTTTGTTTCGGCGCGCAAGAAAGAGCTGTTTCGATTGGCCGCCACGCACCTACAGGAGGAGTTGGACTGGCGCGGCGACATCCGCTTCGACATCGTGGCCCTGACCTTACTCTGCCAGGGGTTTCGAATTGAGCACTTTGAGGATGCCTTTTATTGAGGTGCTGATTCTGCCCGCTGCCCGCTAGCACCCACGCACATAAGTGGACTAACGCCGCTTTGGGGCCACTTTGGGGGCGGCTTTGCGCACGGGACGGGACGGGACGATGGCCCGGCGCTGGCCGGGCCGGTCTTCGGCTTCGGGCTGGCCGCGCTTGTCGATGTTCTTTTCCTTGTCGTAAATGAGCGTGGCGTTGCGGTTGTACTCGCGGATGAGCTCCGGCTCGGATACTTCCGGGTCATAGCCCGATTCGGCGTACTGGTATTCGTAGTGGCGGCGGCCCCGGAAACCCCAGTATTTGGTCCAGACGCCGATGCGCCGGCCGTTGTCGAACTGCCCGCGCCAGTCGGGCTGGCCATTGATGAGAAACTTGGCATAGTCGCCTTCCAGCTTGCCGTTCACGTAGGGCACCACTTCGTTGATGAGGCTGCGGTCTTCGCCGTAGTAGCTCACGTTGGCATCGCGCGGGAAACCCATCTCGTAGTGGATTTTGCTCAGCAGCACGCCGTTTTTGTCGAACCGCTCCCAGCGCAGGTGCTTGGTACCCAAAGCATAATAGCCGGTTTCGAGCACTTTGTTATTCTGCAGCTTCTTATAGGGGCCGTGCATGATTTTGAGCTCGGGGGCCTCTTCTTCCACAGCTGCCAGCTTCAGCACCTTGTGCTTCTTGGTGTCGTGGTAATAGTGGGCTGGGGCGTAGGTATTGAGCGTTTTCGGGTACTTCAGGAAATAGAAAATCTCGACAATCTGGTTGCGCCCCTTGGGACCGGTCTTGGTGAAAGCCTTTTTGATTTTCTCCCCCAAAAAGACGTTTTTCTTCTTCTTTTTGGCTTTGCGCTGGGCATCCTTATCGGCATCCTTGGCCGCCTTCTCCTGTTCTTTGGTGAGCCCTGCTTTGCGGGCCGTGCTCAGCGAGGGCTTGCCGCCCAGCGTATCGGCGGTGCGAGTCAGGGTATCGACTTCGAGCATAGCCAGGGCCGGCTGCTCAGGGTTGCTATTGAAGGAAACTGTTTTGCGGGTGCAGGCCCACGGTAACAGCGTGAACAGCCCCAAAGCCACAAAAAGCAAACGCAGCGGCCGCAGCCACAAACGGGAATTACGCATGAATCGCACGGATTATTTTCGCGGCATCAACGCAAATGTAGGATGGTTTGGTGCCCGCCCTGTGATGGAACAGTCCGCCGGACAAATACCGACCTCACGGCCGCACAGCGCGCGCTACTATGTTGAGCTGCTGGCCGGCCACCAGCACGTGTAAGTTCAGGCCGTGGCCGCTGATGACCTGACCATCGGGTAGGCCGGGCAGGTTGTTGTGGGTAGCATGCGCCGCGTCGATGATAACCACGGCTTCATCACCGAATACAACGGCGGGTTGGTCGGGCCGGATGAGCAGGCCCGTTTCCTCACTCAGGCCCACGCCCAATAGCTCGGGCTGGGCCAGTACGGCGTGCATGAGGCGCGGGTAGCGGCCGCGCTCGGCAAAGTGCTGGTCGAGCAGCACCCCGGGCAACAGCCCCAGTCCCGGCTGCACCTCAATGCGGCCACCCAGCAAGCTGCGCCAGCCGTGGCCATCCACCAGCATAAACTCCGCCATGGCCGAAGCGCCGGCACTGGTACCGGCCACGATGAAGCCGGCCTCGTGCTGGTATTTGTGCTTGAGTACGCTCAGGAATTCAGTATTGAGCAGGAAGTCGGTGAGGCGCTCCTGGTCGCCGCCGCTCATGAATACGAGCGCGGCCCGGCGCAGGCGCGTGAGCGTGGCGGGGTCGTCAGCGGGATGCTCCTCATTCACCTGCAGGTGACGCACGTGCGGGCAGCCCAACTGGTGCCAGGCGTGGGCGTAGGCCGCGGCAGTACGCGCCGGCTGGCGGCGGGTAGCCGTGGTGAGCACCTCAATGGGCAGGTTGCGGTCGGGCAGCAGGCTGGCCAGCAGACCAAGCAGCGGGTCGTCGTCGCCGCCGCCGAGTACGGCGAGTGTGCCTCTGGGCGCGGCAACGGAAGAAACATCGGGCATAAACACGGGTTTGGGGCCGCAAGATGGGGCGCGGCAAGCGGAACTGGCATTGGAGCATCGCCAGATGCAGCTGTCGTCCTGCGCATTTCTCGGTGGCCCTTTCTCGTTTACCATCCCGTTCGCCCTACTTTTGTGGCGCGTATTCTCTCCCTCAACCCCGCTTGCCTAGCGAAGCACCCTCCGCCCCTCTTTTCATGCAGCCGCAGACCGTGGAAACCATCACGTCCCTGATTCAGGAGGGCGAATTTTTCAAGCTGAAGCAGGTACTCCGGGAGTTTCAACCGTCGGAGTTGGTGGCGCTTATCGAAGAGGAAGAAGAGCGGGAGCAGCTCATCATCTTCCGGCTGCTGCCCCTGAAGCTGGCTACCGAGGTGTTTGAATACCTCGATCTGGAGGTGCAGCGGCACTTTCTCGATAACCTGGCCCAGGATAAAATGGCCGATATTCTCAACGAGATGTCGCCGGACGACCGCACGACCCTGCTCGAGTTTCTGCCCGCCAACTTCGTGGCCGAACTGGTGCAGAGCCTGAGTGAGGAAGAGCGCAAGGTGACGCTGCAGCTGCTGGGCTACCCCGAAGACTCGGTGGGCCGCCTGATGACACCCGATTACATTGCCATCCGCGAGAACTGGACGGTGCAGCAGGTGCTCGACTTCATCCGGCAGCACGGCGGGCAGTCCGAAACGTTGAGCATGCTCTACGTGACCGATGCCCAAGGTGTATTGATTGACGACATCCGCATCCGGGAATTCCTGCTTTCGGCCCCCACGGCCCAGGTTCGCAGCCTGATGGACCGCCGCTTCGTGCAGCTCACCGCCAGCCAGGACCAGGAAGATGCCATTGATATTTTCCGGCGCAACGACCGCAACGCCCTGCCCGTGGTTTCGAACCAAGGCATCCTGCTCGGCATCGTGACCATCGACGACATCCTGAGCATCCGCGAGCAGGAAGACACCGAGGACATGCAGAAGCTCGGCGGCTCCGAGGCGCTGGACGAGCCCTACCTGGCCACGCCGCTCATGCGCATGGTGCAGAAACGGGCCGGCTGGCTGGTGATATTATTTCTGGGCGAGCTGCTCACGGCGTCAGCCATGCAGTTTTTTGAGGGCGAGCTACAGAAGGCCATTGTGCTGGTGCAGTTCATTCCGCTCATTATCAGCTCCGGGGGCAACTCGGGCTCGCAGGCTACCTCGCTCATCATCCGGGCCATGGCCCTCGGCGAATTCACGCTGAGCGAGTGGTGGCGGGTGCTGCGCCGCGAAATCCTTTCAGGCCTGGCTTTGGGTGTGATTCTCGGCGTGGTAGGTTTTGGGCGTATTGCCTTGTGGCAAATGGTATCGCCTATCTACGGCCCGCATTGGCTGCTGGTGGCCCTCACGGTGGGCGTGGCCCTGGTGGGCATCGTGCTGTGGGGCTCGCTGGCGGGCTCCATGCTGCCGCTCATCCTCAGGCGCCTGGGGCTGGACCCAGCCACGTCCTCCGCCCCATTCGTAGCCACGCTGGTCGACGTAACGGGGCTTATTATTTACTTCACCGTGGCGCTGGTGCTGCTGCGCGGCACGCTGCTCTGATATGCAGCCCTGGTTTCAGCTGCGCGTTTTGCGGGCCGGCTGCCCCACGCTGCGCCAACTAGGGCTTGGGCTCGCCACTGGCGGAGCACTCGCCTTGAGTGGCTGCGCCGTGGTGGGCAACGTGACGCAGCTCGACGACGACTACTACCGCGTGGTACACCACGCCACTTCCGACTCGCTGGCCGCCCAACTGCCCCGCGGCCCGCTCTACGCTCAGCAGCACGCCGATACCTTACTGCTCACCCCCAATAGCGGCACCGCGGCACCCCGCACCTACCGCTACCACCTGCAGCCCACCCAACGCCTGCTGCTGTTGCGCCGCCGGCTCGACCTCGACGTGTTCACGATTCCCTTCAAAGCACGGCCGCCGCGCGGCGGGGTTCCGATACAGCTCAACACCAACTTCAACGCCGCCGTCTACGTGGGGCAGCGGCTCGATTTTTATTCACTGCGCACCAAGCGCGCCACGCCGTTTGGGGCCACTCCGCACATTCGGGCCACGGGCATTGGCTACGGCGCGTTTGTGGGCGCGGGCTCCACGTTCATCTCTGCCGATGTGACCGGCCCGCGCCCCACCACCGCCGACTACGAGGGCTTGGTACTGCACGGCGGCATTGCCGCCATTTACGATGCCCGGGCTTTCAATATCGGCTTGGCCATGGGCATCGACCAACTGCTGGGACCCGATGGCTCTTACTGGATATACCAACACAAGCCGTGGTTCGGCGTGCTGTTCGGCTTGGATTTGAACTAAGACCGTGGTCGTAACTACTCCAACCGTCGCCGGTTAGCCTTTTTCTCACCGTGAATCTTCTTGCCTTCCAGGCGCTTGCGCACGGCGCTTTTGCTGGGCTTAGTGGCCTTGCGGGGCTTGGGCCGGCGCAGGCTGCGCAGCAACAGCTCATGGAACCGAGCCAGGGCAATTTCCTTGTTGCGCAGTTGGCTGCGGTCGTCCTGCGCCGTAATGAGCAGCAACCCTTCGGCGGTAAGCTGATTGGCTATTTTCTCCAGAATGAGCACCTTCTGCGAGTCGCTCAGCAGCTGCGACTCCAGCAGGTGCCAGCGCAGCTCCACGCGCGATTCTACCTTGTTCACGTTCTGCCCGCCCGGGCCGCTGGAGCGGCTGGTCTGGAAGGTGATTTCGGGCAAAAAAGCGACGGCAGGCGGAAGCATGGGGTTGAATTAAAAATTAAAATCGAAGGATTAAAAGTGGCTGATAGGTCCCAATGGGAAATCTGCGGCCCGCAATTTTTAATTCTTCATTTTTTATTTTCAATTCTTTTCCAGCAGCATCGCCCCGTAGGAGTAACCGCCCCCGAACACGGTGATAATGACCTTATTGCCGTCCTTTAGCGTACTCCAGATTTCGGAAAGGCCGATGGCCGCTCCGGCGCACCCCGTGTTGCCGAGGCGCTCGATGTTGTTCACGGCACGTTCCGGGTCGATGCCCAGCTGCTTCACCACGTTTTTCGAGATGCGCAGGTTGGCCTGATGCGGAATGAGATAGGTCAGCTCGTTGGCGGCGAGGTGATGTCGGTCAAGCAATGTTTGCGTCACGCGAGCCATGTAGATACAGGCCTGCTGAAACACGTCGCGACCAAACGGCATTACGATGCCTTTTTCTACCGGCTTAAGGGTCACGGCTTCATCGGCCTTGCCCACGGGGGCCGCGCCACCAGTGATGACTTCGGTAATGAGCAGGTCGTCGGGGCTGATGCGCTCCTTGGAAATCAGCAGCGCGGCGGCCCCATCGCCCCAGAGGTGGCCGGCCATGGTGTCTTCCTCGTTATTGTAAGCGGTATTGTGCTCGCTCACCACCACCACGGCGCGGGTGGCCTTGCCCATGGCAAAGTAGCCTTCCACGATTTCCACCGCATTGAGCAGCGATGAGCAGGCCGAGGAAATGCTCACCGTTGGAATCTCGTTGATATCCAAGTCGCGCTGCACCGCGTGCGCCACCGTAAAAATGGTATCGTGGGGCGTGTAGGTGCCGGCCACAATGAGGTCGATGGAAGCCTGAGCAAAGTCAGGCGCAGCGGCTAGCGCGGCACGGGTGGCGGCAATGGCCATGGTATTGGCGTTTTCACCGGGGGCCGCTTTGCGGCGCTCCCGGATGCCGGTTCGCTCAATTATCCACTCATCGGCCAAGCCGTTGAGGCGGGTAAAGTGAGCGTTGGTGACGATGGCCTCCGGAAGGTAGGCAGCCACATGGTGAAGGTACACAGGGTGGTGTTGGGTGGGAAATTCTGGCTTGCCTTGCGGCTGCGTAAAGGTACGGCAAGTAGCCGACGGCGGTCGGCCCAAGTCCCTAACATGCCCGAATCTTATACGCCAGGGCTGGTTGGCCTTTGCTAACTGCCAGAGAAGCTGTTTAGTAATTTATCAGTCGGTCATGCCGAGCGCAGCCGAGACATGACGCTCGGACCGTCCGGGCCCATGCCTCGGCTGCGCTCGGCATGACGGTCACTCAGGTTTTTTTGAATTCCTAAACAGCTTCAGAATAATATAGCAACACCAGGATACGTTCCGCTGCTATTCTTTCGTGATGCGCCCACTGCCACTCACCTTGCTACTGAGTTGGCCACCACCCGCTACGTACACGGAGCCCGAGCCGGAAATGGCGGCTTCGGCCGCCCGGCTGGCGTAAATGTGGGCATTGCCCGAGCCGCTGATGCGCACCTGGCAGTTTTCAGCTTTCAGGTCGTGGGCTTTCACATTACCCGAGCCGCTGACGCGCACATCGTGGCGGGGGCTGCTGCCACCCACCTGCACATCGCCCGAGCCGGACAGCACCGTTTCGAGCGCATCGGCCGTGAGCTGAGGCACTTGCAGGTAGCCCGAGCCGGCCACGGCCAGCTGCATGGCGTCGGCCTTGAGCGGACCATCGACTTCGAGCTTGCCCGAGCCGCCTACCTTCAGCGCGGCCAGGCTGGGGGCGGTCACGTACACCGTCACGGGGCCGCGGTCCTTGTATTTGTAGTTATTCTTATCGTGGCGGTAGCCCAGGCGCAGTTGCTGGCCATCCACCACGGTTTCGAATTCGGCCAGGGCTTCGGGACTGGCCTCCACCACCACGCTCTGGGGGCTGCCCTGCTTCACAATGACGTGCGCCGAACCGCCGAGGCTAATGCCGGTGAACACCCCTACCGTACGGGTTTCGCGCTGGGTATCGGGCCGGAGGCTGCTGAAGGCTGATAGTACTCCCACGGCCAGTGCCAGCAGCCCGGTGCCAATCGATTTAACGTGTAGCTTATTCATCAGAAAAAGAGGGAAAAGTGAATGATTAAAACCTTGTCTTTTAATGATGCAGTAACACGCACTGGGGTTGCCTGGACCAATTTACTCAGCCTTGCTTCAGGCCGCCATGATGCGAATAGCTGTTTATGAACAACGCCGGCAGCTTAAAATTCGACGTGCAGCCGCAGGGCTACCACGTGCGCCGGCCCACGGCGGTCACGGTTGTAAGCCGGGTTAATGATGAGCTGATGGGCTGATGCTGGCGTGGTAGCGCGGCAGGCTGAGGCTGTAGTACACTTCGCCCACCTGTTCGAGGCCATAGTCCAGGGCCCCGTCGCCGATAATAAAGCCGTAGCCGCCGGCCGCCAGGTAGGCCCGGTGCTCGGTACTGATGCCGTTCACGACCACGGCGGCCCCGAGGCGGTCATCGGGCCGGTGCCAGCGGGTGCCGGTGCTCGCCACCCCAAGGCTGGCGCTTTGGTCGATTTCGGTGAAGGCCCAGGTTTCGTTGCGGCCGTCGTTGTAGCTGACGCGGGTAAACACGCCCACGTTTGAGGTAAGCGTCTGCTCGGCATTCAGGCCAAAGCCGACTTTGGTGTGGCCGGCGCGGCGCACGGCCTCCACATCGGGCGCCGTGCCGGTGGCCTGGCCCAGCGCCACGGCGCTGCGGTAGGTAGCCATGGCCGCCACGTTGCGAAAGCCCAGGGCCCGCACCGTGCCCTGCCGCCCGCCCAGGCGGTAGGTTTTGGTCAGCTCCACGGTTTCGGCGTGGGCGGTGCCGTAGTGGAAGTTGAGGGTGGGGTCATTGGCGTAGGTGGGCAGCAGCGTGGAGGCCACGCGCAGGGCAAAAGCGGGCGTCACGTATTCGAGCACGCCGCCCACGGTGTAGCCCCGGGTGTTGGCGGCGTAGTCCCAGGCCCCGGCGCTCATCAGGCTCCAGTTCATAAACTGGGTGCGCGGGTCATGCGAGTAACTGTTCTGGTCGAAGAAATCGGCCACGCTTAACTTGCCCAGGTTCACGGCAAAATAGCGCCGGGGCCGGGGGCCGGCCAGCTGGTTGAGGTCGTCTTCGTCGACGTCGGTATCAGCACCCAGCGCAAACGTCTGCCGCAAATACAAGCGGGCTAGGTACAGATTGGGCGACGGGTCGCCGATGCGGAACGTTTCACCGTTGGGAAAGCCGGCAATGCCCCGGGCTCCGCTCAGACCGCTGCCGCCGGCTACTTCGGGGTTGAAATACAGCACCGCCCCCTTCCACAGCCGCCGGCCGATAAACAACGTTGATGTGAACGAGAGCTTGGCCGATTCGCGGTCGGCAAGGCTGTAAGTACCGGCGTAGGGCGTGCGCAGGTCGTTGTGCCACTGGTCGATGAGCGTTTGCTGAAAGTGCAGGCTCCAATTGCGCGGCTGTACCCGGCCGGACTGCGTGGTGGCGCTGGGCTGGCGAATGGGCTCCTGCGACGGCGCGGCCGGAGGCGGAGTAGTGGGCGTGGCGGTACCGGGCGGCGTAACCTGAGCACGCGCCGACCCAGCCAACAGCAATGCGCTACCCAGTAGCAAAATGGTCGATTTTAACAAAACGAAGCGGAACGAAAAAGCACGAAAAACAAGGATGAACCCCAAATGTGTGCCCCGTTGCGTGTGCATACTATGAAGCCAACCGCCCCGGCTTATCCTTCCACCGCAAGGCCCGGCTACCGGGCTGCCGCCCGCGCGCCCCAGGTACTGCATACCCCAGCCCAGTAGTTCGGCAAATACTGGCCGCACGCGCAGACCTGCTTCATAGAAAACCCGCTCAGCAGCGTTGGTATGATGCAGCCCATAGGCATCACCGGCGGGGCTATGCGGCCCGACTTGTCACTACCAGCGCAGCGCGTGTGCCACAAGCCTCCCCGGCCAAGCCGGGGAGGCTTTCGCTACTTTTGCCCCATGCTACTTCACCACCTCGACCAAGGCCAAGGCCGGCCCCTGGTCATTCTTCACGGCCTGTTTGGCACCCTTGACAATTGGCAGACGCTGGCCCGGCGCTGGGCTACCGAGGCCGGCCTGCGCGTTATCAGCGTGGATTTGCGCAACCACGGCCGCTCCTTTCACAATCCGGAACACACCTACGCCGTGATGGCGCAGGACGTACTGGCCCTGTTCGACCACCTCCAACTTGGCCCCGACACCACGCTGATGGGCCACAGCATGGGCGGCAAAGTAGCCATGCGCCTCGCCCTCGACCACCCCGAACGCCTGGCCCGGCTCATTGTGGTGGATATTGCCCCGCGCTTCTCCGACATGGAGCACCAGGATGATATTCTTGAAGGCTTGCACGCCGTGGACCTCGCCGCCATTACCAACCGGCAGGAGGCCGACACAGCTCTGGCCCAGTACGTTGGAAACCTGGGCACGCGGCAGTTTCTGCTGAAAAATCTGTACCGCAAAGAGGACAACTCCTTCGCCTGGCGCATCAACCTGGAAGTATTGGCCGCGCAGCTGCCCGCCGTGGGTGAGGCCACCATCGGCGAGCCGTTCCTCAAGCCGGCCTTATTTATCCGGGGCGGCAAGTCGAATTACATCACCACCGACGACAAGCTGCACGGCATTCCGGCCCTGTTTCCCAACTCCGAAGTAGCCACCGTGGTAGACGCCGGCCACTGGGTACACGCTGAAAAACCGGAGGAGGTATTTGGGCTGGTAAAGACTTTCGCATTGAGCTGACCACACGTAGCTTGGACTCTGCGAGTCCGAGCAGCGAGCCGCTTGCACTCGCGCATTTCGTTCAATATCAACCAAGCGCAAGCGGCTCGCTGCACTCGCAGAGTCCAAGCTACTTTCCCATTGAAAATGCTTTACCTTATCCCGACACCATTGGCCGACGACACAGCCCCGCAGGTGCTACCGCCACAGGTGGTAGCCGCCGTAGCGGCCCTCCCCTACTTCCTGGTAGAGAATGCGCGCACGGCCCGGCGCTTCGTGAAGAGCGTGGCCCCGCACCGCGTGATTGAGGATATCCGCTTCGTGGTTATCGACAAGGACAGCACCGATGCGGAAGTGCGCGCCGCCCTGGCCCCGCTGGTGAAAGAGGGCATTGACGCCGGCATTCTTAGCGAGGCGGGCTGCCCCGGCATTGCCGACCCCGGCGCGGCGCTGGCCCGCGAGGCGCACCGGCTGGGCCTGCGGGTACGGCCGCTGGTGGGGCCATCCTCGCTGCTGCTCGCCCTGATGGCTTCCGGGCTAAACGGGCAGCAATTTGCCTTTCACGGGTATTTGCCCATTGAGAAAGCGCCCCGCGTGGCAGCCATCAAGGCGCTGGAAAAAGAGGCGCAGCAGCGGCAGCAGTCGCAGCTATTCATCGAAACACCCTACCGCAACGGAGCACTGTTCACCGATTTATTGGCCCACCTGCAGCCCGGCACCCGCCTGTGCGTGGCGGCTGATGTAACCGGAGCCGGCGAGTTCATCAAAACGCTGCCCGTAGCCGACTGGCGACGGCTGCCCGCCCCGGAGCTGCACAAGATTCCGACGGTATTTATAATCGGAATGTAGCGCGAACTATTAGTCCGCGAGTTGCACGAATCAGTCTACTCGCGGACTAACAGTCCGCACTACGCGGCTGCCAGCATGGTTTCACCGTGCTGGCTTACGTCGAGCCCATCGGCTTCGTGGCGGGCATTCACCCGAATCGGAATCAGCAGGTTGGTGAGCTTGTAGAGCAGAAACGAGCCGCCGAACGTGAAGGCCGAAATAAACACCAGCGCGCCTAGGTGGTGCAGCAGCAGCGTGGCGGAACCGGTGATGAGCCCGCCCTGCCGCGCAAACACGGCCGTGAGAATCATGCCCACAATGCCGCCCACGCCGTGGCAAGGAAACACGTCGAGGGTATCGTCTAGGTTCGTGCGATTTTTCAGCGCCACCGCCCAGGCGCTGACGGCCGCCGCGCTCACGCCAATAAAGAGCGCCGGGCCGTAGCTCACGTAGCCCGCCGCCGGCGTGATGGCCACTAGGCCCACCACTGCCCCAATGGCCGCGCCTGCCGCCGAGGGCCGCTGCCCGCGCACGGCCTCAATCAGCATCCACGTGAGCATGGCGGCAGCGGAAGCCATGTGCGTGGTAAAGAATGCCTGCACCGCCACCGTATTCGCAGCCAGAGCCGACCCGGCATTGAACCCAAACCACAGCAGACCGGTACCCAACAGCACGAACGGAATGTTGACAGGAATGTGCTGATGGCCGGCCTTGTGGGTTTCGCGCCGACCCAGCGCCAGCGCCCCGGCAAGGGCCGCAAAACCCGCCGAGATGTGCACCACCGTACCCCCCGCGAAGTCAAGCACGCCCCACTTGAACAGAAAGCCGTCGGGGTGCCAGGTCCAGTGAGCCAATGGACAGTAAATGAGCAAGCTGAACAGGCACATGAACAGCAGGTAGCCCCAGAACCGAATACGCTCGGCAAAGGCCCCGCTGATGAGGGCCGGGGTGATGATGGCGAATTTCAGTTGGAACGCCGCGTAGAGCACCAGCGGCAGGTTGGGGGCTAGGCGCGGGTGCGGGGCCGTACCTACGTGGTTAAACAGCAGAAAAGTCAGCGGATTGCCGATGATGCCGCCGATGCTGTCGCCAAATGCCAGCGAGAATCCCACCACGTACCAGAGCAGCGAAATCACCCCTAAGGCAATGAAGCTCCGCAGCATGGTAGAAATAACGTTGCGCTTGCTCACCATGCCGCCGTAGAAAAAAGCCAGCCCCGGCACCATAAATAGCACCAACCCGGAGGCCGTGAGCATCCAGGCCAGGTCGGCCGCGACGAAGGCATTCGGCCGGGCCTCCGGATGGTCTTGGGGTAACAGGGCGGCCACCAGCGCCAGGATGAGCAACAGGGCCAGACACAGCGTAGCCAAGCGCTGCTTACGATTCGATGTAACTATATTTTCTATGGTCATTTAGAAAATAAGTTACATACTTTTTGAATTAGACCATCTGTTTTGACAGGTAATTTTATCAGAAACTGTTTTTTTACTGAAACACCCTATCAATAAATAGGTCATATTATCGAAAGTGCGTTTTTCTAATCCAAGTGCTTGTTCTAAATTAACTGTGCAATCAGAACGTCATGCTGAGCTTGTCGAAGCATCTCTACCGCTTCGTTGAGGCCCTGACGAAGCGCGGTAGAGATGCTTCGACAAGCTCAGCATGACGCCCTAGAGCGGTTCCGGGGTTAGTGTACGTGTAGCGTGGACTCTGCGAGTCCGCGTGTCGGCCGGGCGCGGACTTGCAGAGTCCACGCTACATCGCCCACGTGCACGAACTTCGAAACTGCTCTAATACCTCGTTTAATTTTGTTCAGGCACTCAACTACCGTTACCCTTGGGCAAAATCAATGCGAAAGGCTGTTCGGCCATTCGGTTCAGCTTGCAACGAGAAGGTGAAGCCGTGCGCCAGCAGGATGTCCCGCACCAGCGTGAGGCCGATGCCTTGCCCGTCGCGCTTGGTGCTGAAAAAGGGCGTAAAAAGCTGCTGACTGACTTCCGGCGTGAGGCTGGTGCCGTCGTTTTCGATAATTAGCGTTGGGGGCTCGGCCGTGGTGCGCACCCAGACATTGCCGTTTTCGCCAATGGCTTCGAGGGCGTTTTTGACGACGTTGAGCAGGGCTTGCTCCAGCTGCTGCGCATCAAGGCTGATAATGAGTGGTTCGGCGGCCAGGGCCCAATGCCACTGCACCTGGCGCTGCTCGCTCTGGGGCTGCAGGAGCCGGCCGATGCCGTGCAGCAACGCGTGCACATCGGTGGGCTGGCGCGTGGGCGGGGGCAGGCGCACCAACCGGGCAAAGCTGCCGATGAAGTTGGCCAATTGGGTGTTGCGGGTAATGCTTACGTCGAGCGCCTGGGTGAAGTCGGGCTCGTCGTCGGCCGCTAGCTGGGGGGCGTAGTGGTGGAAGCTGTGTAGAATGGAGTTGATGGCCCCAATAGAATTGTTGATTTCGTGCGCCATCATCCGAATCAGCTGTTCGTAGGCCTGTTTTTCCTGACGGATGAGCTCCCGGGTCAGCTCCTCCAGCACCACGAAGCGGCGGGTGAAGCCCCGGTCCAAGAAATGCGCGGCGGTGGCCCGGTAGGTGGCGAGGCCCGAGAGGCGCAGCATTTGCGGCTGGCTTTCGGTGAGGGCGGCCAGGGCCGGGCCCCAGGCTCCGGGCAGGGCGGCGGGCAGCTGGCCCGGCAGCGCGGCGGCCGGCTGGCCCATGAACCGCGCGGCAGCGGCATTCGCGCTTTCAATCCGACCTTCAAAATCCAAAACGAGAATGCCCGCCGGCGAAGCTTGGATGAGGCGCTCCAGCAGCATGCTTTTCTCGTGCTGGCTGACTCGCTCACGCCGCAGCGCGTCAATCATTTGGTTGTAAACCGTGATGAGCTGGTCCATCTCGCGCTGGCCCACGGGCACGAATTTCATCGAGAAATCCTTGGCCTGGATAGCCGCTGTGCCCGCCGCAATGAGCTGAAATGGCCGCACAAAACCCTGGTACAGCTGCACGGTGAGCACAATGCTGACAAGCAGCAGCACCTCACTCCCAATGAACAACGCCGGATTGGTGGTACGCAGCTGCGCCGCCAGCGCGATGAGCACCGCATGGATGAGGACGACGAACAGGATGAACTTGAGGCGGAGCGTCATGAGGTAAGATGCAAATTTGGGTCCTATGCATCAAACGGAATTCCGTGCTTTTCCAACCTTCTGTATAGTGCGCCCCGGCTCAGCCCCAGCGACTTGGCTACGCGGCTGATGTTGCCAGCGTAGTGCGTCAGGCTTTGCCGAATCATCTGCCCCTCCAGCTCTTCGAGGGTCATGGTGCCGGGGGATGGCAACGGTGACTGAGTAGCTGAGTGATTGGGCGATTGGCTGGCGTTGGCCTGAAAATCCTCGGGGCCCAGTTCCTCCTGGCCGCTGACGAGCACGGCGCGCTCCACCAGGTTTTTCAGCTCGCGGATGTTGCCGGGCAAGGGCTGTTCGCGCAGCCAGTGCAGGGCACGGGTACCCACTTTCAGGCCGGGGCGCTGGTAGGTGGCGCGCAGCTGCGCGATGAAGTGCTGGGTGAGCAGCGGAATATCGGCGGGGCGCTCGCGCAGGGCGGGCAGGCGCACCGAAATCAGGTTGATGCGGTAAAACAAGTCCTCCCGAAAACGGCCTTGCGTGACCATCTCGGCCAAATTGCGGTTGGTGGCGGCAATCACGCGAATATCGAGCCGACGGGGCTTCGAGTCGCCCAGCACTTCGTAGGTACGGTCTTGCAGCACGCGCAGCAATTTTACCTGGCTGGCCAACTCCAACTCCCCAATTTCATCGAGGAAAATGGTGCCGCCGTTGGCCAGCTCGAAGCGGCCCACGCGGTCGGTTTTGGCATCGGTGAACGCGCCACGGCGATGCCCAAACATCTCGCTTTCGAACAAGCTACTGGAAATACCGCCCAGGTTAACCTTTACAAAAGGCTGGCGGGCACGGCGACTATTGCGGTGAATGGCCTCGGCGATGAGCTCCTTGCCGGTGCCGCTTTCGCCCTCGATGAGCACGGCGGCATCGGTAGCGGCAACCTGGCCTACCTGGCGCAATACGTGCAATAGTTGGGCATCCTGGCCGATAATGTCGGCTAGCTGAAACTGCTGGTCGAGCTGGCGGCGGCTGGCGGCGGGGGTTTCCTGGAACTCCGGCACGGCAGTTTCGTGCAGGGCCAGCACCGTTTCAATGGTCTGGAGCAGGTGGTCGTTGTGCCAGGGCTTGGTGATGAACTCGGCGGCGCCGGCCTTCATGCCGGCCACGGCCAATTCAATAGAGCCCCAACCGGTGATGAGAACGACGGGTACCTGCGGGGCCAGGGCTTTCACTTGCGCCAGCAGGGCCAGGCCGTCGGCCCCGGTGGTGGCCAGGGAGTAGTTCAGGTCCATCAGGACGAGGCGCGGGGCGGCTTCGCGCACGGCGGCCAGGGCCTCGGCGGGCGTGGCCACGGCCTGCGCGGGGTAGCCGGCCTGCTTCAGCAGCAGCTTGAGCGACGTGCGGATGGCGAGGTCGTCATCGACGATGAGAAACATGGATTGGGTGTAACGTGGACTCTGCGAGTCCGCGAGTGGCGAAAATCGTCGGGTTTCATTCACACGCGGACTCGCAGAGTCCGCGCTACTTACTACCGCCCTTTCACGCTGCCGCCGCTGCTGGTGCGCTTCGTTACCTGCGGCGAGCCGCTGTAGCGCACATCGCCGCCGCTGGAAGCATTGGCAGTGAGAGACTCCTGCACGGCCACGGCCACAGTGCCGCCGCTGGAGGCCGAGGCGTCGCAGGCTTTGGCTTGCAAGTCACCGCCCCTGAACACGCCGCCGCTGGAAGCCTGCACGTCGAGGCGCTGGATTTTGCCCATCACCGTGGCTACGCCGCCGCTGCTCACGCTGGCTTGCAGAGTGTTGGCGGTAAAATCGGCCCGGAGCGTGGCCCCCGACGATACGCCCAAATCCAGTTTATCGGTGGCGTAGGCACCGATTACTTCTACGTTGGCTCCGCTGTTGGCTTGCAGGCCTGTAAGCGCGGCGGCCGTCACGTTCACGCGCAAGTTGCGGTTGTTCACCTTCTTGCTCCAGAAATCCCCCATTTCACGGTCAAACGTTATTTTCAGGATGCCATCGCGCACTTCGGTTTTGATGCGGGCCAGCAATTCGGGCGTGTCGGCACTGGCTTCCACGCGCTGGGTTTGGCCCGAGGTGAGGCGCAGCTCAATGCCATTGCCGACTTCGATGGCGCGGAAGCTGCCCACGGTGCGGGACTGGGGAGCAGTTTGGGCCAGTGCGGGCACGAGGGCGAGCAACCAGAGCAGGGCGAGCGTGGTGAGGTTTTTCATAATGTTTGCAAGAAAGGTGAGAGAAGAAATGGAACGGTGTCTGAGTGGCCTGATGCAGTTCCGTGGCAGGGGGTTGCTTGGGTTACCAGGCGAAGTGGTTATTCGTTACTGCGGGGCGAAAAGATAGTTGGTGGCCAAGGGCGTGCTATTCCTCGCGTAGCGCCACGGCCGGATGAATACCCGCCGCCAACCGGCTGGGGTAGAGCGCGCAAAGGGTTGTGAGGGCATAAATCAGCCCGGTGGCCAGCAGCATGGCCGTGAGGTAGACTCCTGTTTTCATATCCATCACCCCGAGCAGCGGAAACTGCGCGGCCACCACCAGCCCCAGCCCCAGGCCGAAGGTGGTCACAACCAGCGTTTCGCCCAGAATCTGCGCGCTGATGCGGCCGGCGGTGGCCCCCATGGCCCGGCGCACCCCAATCTCGGCCCGGCGCTGGTTGATGGTTTGCCAGAGCACTCCGAACAAGCCCAGCGCTACATTAATAATGAGAAACAGGCCCACCAGCCCCATGGCACCCATTGGGGCCAGGGCAAATTTCATGCGGATGGTGCGCTCCTCGGGCAGCGTGGTCACCGCCGCCTTCCACCCGCCCGATACGGCCGCAATCTCCTTGGTCATGCGCTGTTCCAACTCGGCGGTGGCGGTGGGCTGCACGCGTACCAGCAGCAAGGGTTTATCGAGGTGGGTGGTGTCGGCATCGGCCAGCAGCGGCTGACTGCGCCGAAAATAGGCCGGCTTGGGCTTCTGAAACTCACCCCGGCTACGGTAGGTGGTGGCCAGCACGCCCACTACTTGCATCTCGCCATCGGTGGTATTGGTGGAGGTGATGATTTGGCCCAGCGCAGGGCCAGCAGGAAACAAGGCCGCGCGGGTTTCGGAGCTGATAACGACGGGCTTGCGCGTGGCCGCGTCATCGCGGCGGTCAAACCAGCGGCCCTCGGCCAGTTGCAGCTGCAACACATCGGCCATGTCATCGCCGCCAGCATAACGGTCGCAGTTCGCATTGCGGCCGTTGACTTTGATGTCTCCGCTGCTGTCGCTGAACGAAAAAGGCGTGTTGTAGAGCGTAGTCGACACGCTGCGCACACCCGGCAGGGCCTTGAGGCTGCGAATGACCCGGAGAAAGGTGGCATCCTGACGGGCGGCGGGCTCGTTGCCGGGGTCCATCGCCACGTACCACACCTGCTCGTACTGGTAGCCCAGCGGCATGGTGTAGCGGCGGTAGCTGTCCACGAGCAAGCTGCCCAGCACGAACAGCACCACGAAGGCAAAAAATATTTCGGCAATAAGCAAAGCATTGGCCCGCTTGCGGTTCCAAATCAGGGTAAACAGGTGGCGTAGCATGGCGAGTTGCGCGCTGAGGGTGAAAGAATTAGTTGCTGCTGCCCTTCAGGGCCTGCACCGCGTGCAGCTTCGACATCTTATAGGCCGGGTACACCCCTGAGAGCAGCCCAAACAGCACACTCAGCAGCAGCCCACTGGCGAAAATGCGCGGGTTGAGCGTGAGCGTGGTGTAGGGAATGAACCCGCTGCCGTCGATGAGGGCCAACATGCCGGCGGCCAGCCCCAGCCCCAGCAAGCCGCCCAGCAGCGTGAGCAGAATGTTTTCGACCAAGAATTGCGCAATGAGCGTGCCCGACGTGGCCCCGAACGCCTTGCGCACCCCTATTTCGGAGGTTCGCTCCAGAATGCGGCTCACGTTGATATTAACCAGGTTGAGGGCCGGCAGCAGCATGAACAGCAACGCGAAGGCCAGCACCTTGCCCAGCAGCTGGCGCACGCCGTCGTTGGGCCCGTTGTCGTTATTCACCCAGCGCACCAGCGAGGCCAGCAAGGTGCTCGCGCTGGAGCTCACCTTGTCCTGCGTTTTGGGGTCGGGCACGGGCACCCGCTTTATGGCCTGGTCGAATTCGGCCTGAATGGCCGGAATATCCGCCGGCCGGCGGGCCAGCATAATGGCCAGGCAGTTACCAAACAGGCCCTGGTCTTTGGCATCGAACGTGCCCGTGGTGATGGGCACCCAGGCATCGGCATAGGAGTTGAAACGCATACCGGGCACGTTGCGCACCACGCCCACCACGCGGTAGCGCACCCGGTCGGTTTCGAGGGTGCGTCCCACCACTCCCCGCGGCGTACCGAAATAGGCCCGGCTGGTCCGCTCGTTGATGACCACCACGTGTGCCCCCTCCCCCACTTCGCGCACCGTGTAGGGCCGCCCTTCCAGAAAATCAAAATCCAGCACCTGCCAGAACTGCCCGTCGGTGTACTTCAAATCCACGTCGAGCTTCTGATTGCCCACGTAAGCCGCCGTCGAACCAAAATAGCTGCTGATGGAAACGGTTTCGGGCGTTCGCAACGGCCGCACGTAGCGCTCCAGAAAGCCATAGCTAGCGGTGCCGTTGTTCTGCCCGCCGTCCTTGAACCCCACTGTCATCCGGTTGACGAACACCAGCCGGTCGACCTTTTTCTCGGGCGTGTGCGGCCCCACCGTGTGGTCGTAGAACGCGTACACGACCAGCAAAATCATCAGCGTGAAGCTGATGCCGAACAGGCTGATGGCGGTGAAGAACTTGCGGCGCAGCAAGACCTTCCAAGCAATTTTTAGATAGCTGATTATCATGATTTTAAAGTGTAGTAAGACGCCGTACTTATCTGTCATCCGCGCAGTTGAAGCATCTCGCGTGCAGCAGTAATTCAATCGTGAAAACCTCATTGATTAGTGACCCGAGCGAGATGCTTCGACTACGCTCAGCATGACGTTCTTCTGTTTTTTTAAGCCCTTCAGCCAACCTGGCTGCCGTCGAAAAGCCGAATCAGGCGCTGGGTTTTCCGGGCTTGCTGCTCGTCGTGGGTCACCATCACGATGGTCGTGCCTTCGTTGCGGTTCAGGTCTAGCAGCAGGGCCATTATTTCCTCGCCCATCACCGAATCGAGGTTGCCGGTGGGCTCATCGGCCAGAATGATTTCCGGCCCGCCGACCAGGGCCCGCGCAATGGCCACGCGCTGCCGCTGCCCGCCCGAGAGCTGGCTGGGAAAGTGCGTGGTACGGGCACTCAGTCCTACTTTGTCCAAGGCATTGAGGGCGCGCTGGCGGCGCTCCTTGCCGCTCATGCCCGACCGGTAGAGCAAGGGAAGCTCCACGTTATCGAGCACGGCGAGGTCGTTTATCAAATGGTAGCTCTGAAAGACAAAGCCGATTTTTAAATTGCGCAGGCCCGCCAGCTCCCGGTCGGAAAACGACTGCACGGCGCGGCCATCAATCTCAATGGTGCCGCTGGTGGGCTCGTCGAGTAAGCCCATCAGGCTCAGCAGCGTCGATTTGCCGCAACCGCTCGGACCCATGATGGACACGAACTCGCCCCGGTTGATGGTCATGTTCACGCGGTTCAGGGCCACGGTTTCGATGGTTTTGGTCTGGTAGATTTTCTCGATATCGGTGAGGCGGAGCACCGGCGTGGCCGTGGCGGGCCCGTTCGGCAGCGTGCGGGTTTCGGGGGATTTGGCGAGCAGATTTTCCATGAGCAAGGAGGTAATATCAGTTAGTTATCAGTGATTTACGGCTATTGAAGCCTGTTTTTCAAAGTCGTACAAAGTCAGCGCCCGCAGGCGGTAGTAGGCCACCCAGCCCGCCCGCAGGGCGAAGATGTAGCCGCGCCGGGCCCCGTCCTTGGCAATCGAGGCCAGGCTCAAATCGGTGAGGCTAATGCGGCCCAGCAGGTAGGTGGCGCGGGCGATGTCGTAGCGGCGCTGGGCCAGCGAGTCGGCCCGGCTGGTCAGTTGAATCTGCTCGGCCAGGGCGGGCTGCTGGGCGGCCTGGGTCAGCACCTGTTGCTCGAAGCTGCGGGTTTCCTGGGCCACGTCGTGGCGGGTCTGGTCGCGGGCCAGCTCGGCGGTTTTCACAATGGCCTGGCGACGGCCCCAATCCACGAGCGGCAGCCCGAAGGCTAAGCGCACCTGCTGCTGGTTTTGCAGGTTAGCGTAGGTGTCGACGAGGTTAGGGGCCTGATTCACATAGCCCAGATTGGCCGTGAGCGTGGCCTGAAACCCGGTGGTGCCCCGCGCCAGGGCCACGTCGCGCTCGGCCAGCAGCAGCCGGCGGCGGAAGGCCAGCGTGGTGCTGCGGTGCTGGCGGGCCTCGGCCAACGCCTGGGCCGGCTGCACAGGCGGCTGCGGGGCCGGCGCGGGCACAGCCAGTGCGGGAGCACCGTCCGCAGCGGGTGCGCCGGTGTAGGCTTGCAGGGCCAGGGCGGCGCTCTCGGCATCGAGCCGGGCCTGGTTCTGGGCCTGACGGGCATCCAGCAGGTTTAGCTCCAGCTGCAGCAAGTCGCTTTGGGAAAGCCGGCCGAGGGCAAACCGCTCGCGGCCAATGCGCAGCAGCTCGGCGGTGGCTTGGGCATTCTGACCGGCCACGGCGGCGTTTACTTGTTGCAGCAGCACGTCGAAATACAGCTCCGTGACGCGCTGGGCCAGGGTTTCGCGCTCCTCTACGTAGGTGCGCTGGCTTTCCTGATAGCGCAGCGGCTCGATGGCCCGGGCCCATTTCAGGCCGTTGAACTGCCCCAATGGCTGAGTAATTCCGAGCGTGAGGGGCTGATTGTTGTACCGCTTGAGGTTGCCGTTGAAATCATCAAACCGCTGCACCTCGGCCCCCACAAACACCTGCGCCCCACTCCACCCAATGTTCTGGCTCAGGGTCAGGGCCACGTTGGAATTATTGATGCGCACAGCCCGGAAATCGGTGGTGCCGTCGGGCTGCACCACGGGCGTAATCACGCGGCTGAAGTTGGGCAGCGTCCCTTGCAGGCCCAATTGCGGGCGGTAGTTAGCCTGGTAGCCACGCCACGCCCAATAGCCCGTTTCACGGTTGGTGACGGCCTGCTGCCCGGCCGCCGAGTGGCTGAGCGCCTCAGCGATAACCTCGGCCAGCGTGAGGGACTGGGCATGACCGATGATGGGAAAGAACAAAAAGAAGACAAGCACCCGGCGAAGGCGGCCAACCTGCCCCCCCAGCCCCCTCTCCCGTGGAGAGGGGGAGCCTGACGATTTCGTCAGACCAATGGAGACCTTTTTACAGAAAGATGAGAAAAACATCAGAGTGCTCAAATAAGTAACTGCTGAAATGGAGTCGTCAGGCTCCCCCTCTCCACGGGAGAGGGGGCCGGGGGGTGAGGTAAGCCGCGAGGTCATTTCTGCACCGTCAGTTCCGGCGTGTCCAAATGCTCTTTCATATCGGACACGATGACCGACTCCCCCGCCCGCAGCCCGCCCATGATTTGCACGAAATCGAAGTTGCTGTCGCCGAAGCGCACCGTGCGGCGCATCGCCCGCCCGCCCGTCAGCACAAACACCGGCTGTTCCTTGCCACCTTGGTAAAACGGACCATTTTTCACGCGCAGCACCCCACGGTGCGCCCGCGTCACCACGAAGACATCGGCCCGCAGGTTGGCCCGCAGCGCCGGGTGGTGGGGGTTGTCGAGCTGGGCGTAGAACGTGACCACGCCCTTGTCCACGGCCGGGCTGATGCTGGCCACGGTGCCGCGCAAGTCGGTGGCATTGATGCGCACGTTCACCGGGTCGCCCTGGTGCAGGGCATCGGCGTAGGAATCCGAAATCGTGGCCCGCACCCGGAAGCTGCTCAAATCGGCTACCCGCGCCAGGGCGTCGCCGGCCTGAACCGTGGTGCCTATGTTCTCATTCACCCACGTGAGCACGCCCGGCTGCTGGCTGCTGATATTGGCCTGCCGCAGCTTTATGGCCAGCTCCGAGATGCTGCGCTGCTGCATCGAAACCGTGTAGCCCAGCTCGCGCACATCGGCCGCGTTCGAGCGCTGCTGGGTTTGAATCTGGCGGGTGAGCCGTTCGGTTTCCAGCCGCGCCACGGTTAGGTTCAGCTCGGCCTGGCGCACGTTTTCGGCGGTGCCGCCCCCTATTTTTAGCAGCTGCTGCTCGTCGCGTAGCGTCGACTGCAGGCTGCGGACCTTCACGGCCTGCACCTGGGCCTGGGCCCGCAAATCGGTCAGGCTGCGCTCCAGGTTCACTTGCAGCTGCGAGTTCTTGTTCTGGTTGCGCAGCTGCTCGTCGTCGAGCTTGGCCAGCGTCGAGTTCGCCAGCTCCTTATCCAGCTCCAGAATGGTTTCGCCCGGCTGCACCCGCGCCCCTACCGCCACCACTACCCGACTGATGGTACTTTGAATGGGGCTGGTAATCACCGCCTCACGACCCGGAATGATGGTGCCAGCCGCCGTGAGCGACGCTTCCACGTCGCCGGTCTCCACGGTGGCGGTCAGGATGTCGGCGCGGCGCAGGCTAGGCCGCAACACCGTGCGGAAGGCCAGCACGGCCCCCAGGGCCAGTACCAGGGCTCCGGCCGTCAGGAGCCAGCGGCGGCGCTGCCGTTGGGTTTGAGTAGAAGTGGCAATGGCTCTGTCCATTTTCGTGCAGGAAGAAGGGAGGTTCCTACACCTATTGCCAAGGCCCGTGCCAATTACATAATTTATTGATTACCAGTAATTTTAATAAAAATATAGCACCCTGGGATTCAAGAAATTTGTCCATTTATGAACACTCGCTCCTAAACCGGACAGTCGCTCCACCAGCTTTCCTCAGCTGGGAGCGGACCAACCCGAAAACCTACTCCACTACTCCACTCCCGTACAGGTCGTCTTTCAGCGCTTCCTTTATAAACTGCTTGTCGTAGTGGCGGTTTCGCCGGCTTTTCCTGGCATCAGCCCGCTTGCTGGTACGTTTATCCACCACAATTTCGCTGAGCCGGTTGAGGTCGTCGATTTCCTTAATGTCGTTGGGCGAGTTGCGCTTGGCCATAGCTGTTTCTAGCCGAACCCGCTCAGGCGTAAAAAGTTAGCCAAAGCTGCGCGGCCGCGCTATATCCCAGCCGATGGCAGCTACGCCAGCACCTGATACACCGCGAAAGCCGCTACATACGCCAGCCCGGTCATGTAAATCAGCTGCGCCAGGGGCCATTTCCAGCTTTTGGTTTCGCGGTACGTCACGGCCAGCGTGCTCATGCACTGCATAGCAAACACGTAGAACACCAGCAGCGAAAACGCCCGCGCCGGCGTGAAAAACGGCTGGCCGCTCGCGTCTTTCTCCGCCCGCAGCTTCTCTTGCAGCGTGCCCATGTCGGCGTCCTGCCCCACGCTGTAGATAGTGGAAATTGTGCCCACGAACACCTCCCGCGCCGCAAACGACGTGAGCAGCGCAATGCCGATTTTCCAGTCGTAGCCCAGCGGCCGGATGGCCGGCTCCAGCGCGTGGCCAAACGAGCCCGCGTAAGAGCTTTCGAGCCGGGCCGAAGCTACTTGGCGGCTGAGTTCCGGCGCGTCCCAGCCCCGTGCGGCGGCTTGCTGCCGGACCTGCGCTTCCGCCATTTCCTGCTTTTGGCCCGGCCCATAGCTGGCCAGCACCCACAGCAGCACGGAAATGGCAATAATCACCTTGCCCGCCTGAAACACAAACGCCTGCACTTTCTGGTAAATGGTCAGGCCCACGTTCTTCCAGCGCGGCCACTGATACACCGGAAACTCCATGATGAAGTAGCTCCGCTCCCGCGCTTTCAGCACCTTTTTCAGCACCCAAGCCGAGCCCAGCGCCGAGAACAAGCCCAGCAAGTACAGCGACATCAGGGCCACGCCGCGCAGGTTGAAAATACCCCAAGCCGCCTGGTCGGGCACCACCAGCGCCACCAGCACCGTGTACACCGGAATGCGCGCCGAGCACGACATGAGCGGCGTCACAAAAATCGTAATCATCCGGTCCTTCCAGCTCTCAATCGTGCGCGCCCCCATGATGGCCGGCACCGCGCAGGCCAGCCCCGATATCAGCGGCACCACGCTCTTGCCGCTCAGCCCAAATGGCCGCATCAGCTTGTCCATCAAGAAAGTAACGCGGGCCATATACCCGGTTTCCTCCAGTATGGCCAGGAACCCGAACAGCAAGGCAATCTGCGGAATGAATATCAGCACCCCACCCAATCCGGCCAGTACGCCCTCAGTGAGCAGCCGCACCAGCGGCCCCGAAAATCGGTCCTGAATGGCCGCGCTCAACCCGGAAATCCCCTGGTCAATCCAGTCCATCGGGTACTGCGCCCAGGCAAAAATGGCCTGAAACAACAGGAACAGAATGCCCAGAAAAATCAGGTAGCCGCCCACCCGATGCGTCAGCACCTTGTCAATGCGGTTGCTGATGGGCTCGCGCTTTTCCGTGCGCGTCACCGTCACGGTTTCGAGCAGAATTTCATTGATGCGGGCGTATCGACCGATGGTTTCGGCCGCCTGCGCCGCCGTCGCATCAAACCCGGCTTGCTGCGCCAGTTCCTGAATATTCGTCTTTTCTTCGGGGCTCAAAAAGCTGATTTGGCGGTACTGCTGGGCGTAGTGCAGCGCCAGATAGTCGTTGTGCAGGTCGAACTGCTCCCGAATTTTCCTCACCAGCGGTAGTACCTGCGCGTCGGGCTCCCAAAAGCGTACGGGCGGCGCGGCGAGCCGCTGAGCCATCACGATTTTGAGCGCGGCCACGCCGCTGCCGTTGCGGGCGTTCATCGGGATGATGGGCACGCCTAGTTCCCGCTCCAGCGCCGGCAGGTCGATGCGAATGCCGTGGCGCTCGGCCACGTCCATCATGTTGAGGGCCAGTACGGCGGGCAAACCCAAATCGCCGAGCTGGGTGAACAGCAGCAGGCTGCGGCGCAGGTTGTTGGCGTCCACCGTCACCACCACAAAATCGGGGTAATTAGCAGCTGCTCGCTCGTAGAGCAGGTCGGTTATTACCTTCTCGTCCAGGCTTTTGGGATAGAGCGAATAGGTACCCGGCAGGTCAATTATTTCGGCCCGCTGGGTGGCCGTGAGCTGCGCCACGCCCGACTTGCGGTCCACAGTCACCCCCGGAAAGTTGCCCACCTTCTGGTTGAGGCCGGTAAGTTGATTAAATAGTGAAGTTTTGCCGCTGTTGGGATTACCAATAAGGGCAATGCGCAAGGGCCGGGACTCATTCGGGTAACCGGCTTGCGGGGCTTTCGCTGCCGCATTCACTGCATTGCTTGCTGCCACCGCCATGCTTCGCCTGCTATTCTTTCAACAATATAGTGGCCGCCTCACTGGCCCGCACCGACAGTGTGTACTCCTGGTCGCCAAGCACCAGCATCAGCGGGTCGCCGAGAGGCGCGCGGCCGCTCAAACGCACCTGCACACCGGGTACACAGCCCATTTCCAGCAGCTTAAGCGCCATTTCAGGGTCTTCCAAGCAGCAGATGGTACCGGTTTCGCCTAGGCGCAGGTCTTTGGCGGTGCGCCGGACGGCGGTGCCAACAACAGCAACTTGCGAGGAACGACGGAAAAAAGCCACGGCTAAGGAAAAGTGCTTATTTAGAAAGAATACAAACAAAGGTACACCTGAAATCTTTTTGCCGCTTTCTTTCATCCAGGCCACAGCGTAAGTCCTCTCTAAGAATCTAAACCTCCTATCTCTCCGGTATTGTTTTTTATCAAGATTGCATCTCTCAAAAATTTACAATAACTTTCCGTACCTAATTTGTAATTTCGTTCACTCTACCCAAGCTGCTATGCACACCCGCCTACTTTTTATTGGACTATTTATATTCACTACTGCAACTTGCAGCTGGGCTCAGCAGTTTCAGGTGAAGGGAATTATCGTGGATAAAGACACGAAAGAACCTTTGCCTTTCACCTCCATCGGCCTGAAAAATGAGCAGATAGGAGCCCTGAGCAATGAGCACGGCGTTTTTAGTGTGCCGGCCCCCACGCAGAACTCCGCCGACTCCATAATCGTGGTTGCTTTGGGCTACGCCCGCCGGGCGGTGCTGGTGAAGCGCGGCGTGACCGTGACCAACCTCACCATCGAAGTGCCCAAGCGGGCCGTCGAGCTCGGCAATGTGGTGGTGAAGGCCGGCAAAATAAAGAACCTGGGTCTGGGCTCCCGCACCGACAATCCTGGCGAGGGCATGATTCAGGGCCTGCCCGGCAGCCAGTACGCTTTCTTCGTGAAGAACGATAAGAATAAGCGCCTTGGCAGCGTGCGCACGGTGTCCTTCTACATCGGCGAGAACGGTTTCCCCCGCGAGCCTTTCCGCGTGCGCCTCTACAAGGCCGACGGCAACTACAACGCCCCCAACACCGACCTGCTCACCGAAAACGTAGTGGTATCGGCCCCACAGGGTGGCCAGTGGTACACCGTCGACCTCACGCCCTACAACATTGTCGCGCCCGAAGAAGGCTTCTTCGTAGCCATGGAATGGGTGGTGAGCGGCGATAAGTTCTTCGCTACCAACTTCATGGACGATTACACGCCCTACGGCCAGATTATGCGTCCCACCTTCGAATTCAAGGAAAGCCGCACCTGGAACTACTCCATTGGCAAGGGCTGGAGCCTGATTACAGCTGCCAACAGCCAAGGCCTACGCTACAACGCCATGATTAAGGCCGAGGTAGACATGATTAAGTAGTCACGCAAAAGTAACGGTGTACTTTTGGCCGACCTCCATTAAGACGTGTTCGATGCGT
>NZ_BMGY01000008.1 GCF_014640435.1 Hymenobacter frigidus
GCGGCAGCAGCGGCTGGGGCGGCGACATTGCCGCGGGCGGCAGCAGCGGCTGGGGCGGCGACATTGTGGCTTAAACACCCGCCAACATTTTGTACTTATCTTGCCGCCAACCCATGATTAAGGGGGCTCCAGATAAGTGTCCCGACCAAAGCAACATCTCCAGATTATAGCGCTGCTTTGGGCTGCTATAATAATTTGTCTGGCAGGGTGTAAAGACAAAGAGCGCAGAGTTGAAGCTGTCCGGATACGCTGGTCCCACGACCCCGAAACCCTGGACCCGATGCAGACGCCAAATCAGGCGTCCATCGATGCCAATAACTTGCTTGGCCTCAGCTTACTGCAGACCGACGCCACAAAACATGAGAATGTCCCTTCCTTGGCCAAAGCATTGCCATCGGTTTATTTGGTTGGGGACTCTTTAACACGGCTGGATTACCACATCCGAGCCGCTGCAACCTGGGACGACGGCCGGCCGGTACTGGCCCGCGACGTAGAATTCAGCCTTAAGCTAATGTTCTGCCCGGGCTTGCCCAACGAGAGCATCCGGAACCAATACCGTTTCGTGCAGGCCGTGCTGACGGACCCGAAATCGCCGCAGCATTTCATACTGGTTTGCCAAGGGCAATCCCCGGAGTACGCCCACGCCTCGGGCGACTTTTTTGTGCAGTCCGAAGCGGCGCTGGACCCTCAGGGAACCCTACGGCGCTACTCGCTGGCCGAATTGCAGCGTCGCCCCAATACCGCACCCGCCGATTCGGGACTGCAAGCAGTGGCGCGGCGGTACCTGGCCGCAGGCACCGCCGCGCTGGCGGCATGGCCGGGCTGCGGCCCCTACCGACTCACGCAGTGGAAAAAGGACCGGTACCTGCGCTTTCAGCGCAAGCCCAACTGGTGGGCCGACCAATTGCAGCCCGTGCCCTTTGTGCTGCAGGCGAAGCCTAAACAACTGGATTTTGTCATCATCCCCGATGCGGCCACGGCCACGCTGGCCCTGCGGGGCGGCGAGCTGGATGTGTACCCGCTGATGCCAGCGCGGGAGTTTAACCGGCTGCGCCACTCAACTGCGGCCCAGGCGGGCTTGCGTTTTTACACGGCGCTTTCCCACAATGTGGTAACGGCGGGCTTCAATACCCGCCGGCCGATACTAGCCGATGCGCTTACCCGCCAGGCGTTGAGCCGATGCTTCGACGCAACGGCCCTGCTGCGCGCTACTCAGCTGGGCGACGGCCAGCGCACGGTGGGCATCATCAGTCCTTCCGACCGTATTAATTACAACGACAGCCTGGCCCTCATCCCGTTCGATTTGAACGGTGCGGCCAGCCTGTTGCGCCAGGCAGGCTGGCGCCGCACCACCGGCCCGGCCGGGGGCTGGTACCGACCGGGGCCAAGCGCCACGCGCCAACATCTGCAACTGAGGGTGCGCTACCGTGCCAACGAAGATGTTTTTGCCACCGTGGCGCTGCAGTTTCGGGCGGCCGCCGCGGAGTTGGGCATTCCGGTACTGCTGCTGCCCACGGAGTCGGGCGCTTTTTCGCAGGCGTTGCAGGAAGGCGATTTCGATGTGTATGTGCGGATACTGATGGGCAACCCTTTTGTGTTCAACTTCACGCCTATTTTGCACACCTTGGGTGTTGGGGCGGGCAACTCCACGGGCTTCAGCTCCTCCCGCGCCGACCGGCTCATCGAAGCCATTGCGGCGGCCAATGGCCCCGCGCGCCGCGCGCGGCTCCTGCACCGCTTTCAGGCGCTTATGCAGCAGGAGGCGCCTTTGGTTCCGCTCTTTTTTGTGTCCACTCGCGTAGCAGCTGGGCGCGGCCTCACTGGCTTACACGTCAACAGCCTCAAACCTGGCTATACGGTTGCTGCCATTGAGCGCCCCCCTACGTCTACTCCTCTTCCTTAGCGCATGAATTGGCTGGTATTCTGGCGCTTGGCCCGGACGGGACTGGCCGTGTGGGCGCTGGCGTCGGGCATATTTCTGCTGAGCCACCACGACCTGAGCGGAGCTGCCCGCATGGCTACGCCCGACGCGGCCGACCTGCCCATGAGCGGTAGTGCAAACCCCTCGGCCACCCAGCAGCAGGCCACTACCCGGGCTATTCTCCAACGCTTAGGTGCGGGCTTGCCGCTTTTTTACCTGAGCCGTCCCCCGGCCGCGCACCCAGGGCAGTGGCATTGGAACGGCCGGCGCAATCAGTACCATCGCTGGGCAATAGCGCTACTGCACGGCGATTTGGGCACTTCTTTTCGTACGGGCCAGGCCGTAACCACCCAGTTGAGTAACGCGCTGACTCTCACGCTGCCCCTCACCGGCACCGCGGCGGCGTTGGCGGTGCTGGCGGCTATTTTTTTGGCGCGGCGCCTCGCCGCGGGCCCTTGGTGGCAGCGGCCCGTGCGGACTGCGCTGGCGGGGCTGCATGCCCTGCCGCTGTTTCTGGTGGCGCTGGCTTTGCTTCTATTACTGGCCAATCCGGAAGCATTGGACTGGTTTCCGGCCTATGGCTTCGACCAAGCGCTGGATACGGACGCCGACTTTTGGACCCGCGTTGCCACGTATGCGCTGCACCTTGCCCTGCCAGTCACCGCCTTGGTTATCACCGCGCTTCCGGAACTTACTTTGCAGCTCGACACCGCCCTCCGCCACGAGCTGCGAGCGGGCTATGCCACCACTGCCCGCGCCAAGGGCTTGGCCGAAGGGGCAGTCATTCGGCACCACGCTTTTCGCAACGCCGTGCTGCCCACCCTCACGCAGGTGGCCGAGCTGCTTCCGGCACTGGTGGCGGGGGCCGTCGTCGTCGAGGTAGTATTTGCTTTGCCCGGCATGGGGAGCTTGCTGGCCGCTGCCGCCGCCGCCCGCGACTACCCGGTGCTGGTAGGTGGCGTGCTGCTCACGGGAACGGCCCGGCTGCTGGCCCTGCTGCTGGCTGATGTACTTTATTTCTGGGCTGACCCCCGCATCCGTTGGCACGTCTAAGCTCAGGGTCGCGCTCCTGGTCGCACAAGGCGGCCTGCGTCTGGCTGGCGCTGGTGGTCCTGGTCGCCGGGCTGGCTGGGGTGCTGCCGCTGCCCTACCTGCCCAGCGTGCCCGACCTGGCCCATATAGCCCAGCCACCTTTCGCCACCAGCCAGCACTGGCTTGGCACCGACCCCCAGGGGCGCGATGTGCTGAGCGTGCTGGTATTCGGGGCCCGCACGGCCGTGCTGCTCACCCTGCCGGCGGCTGCGCTTTCGGCGCTGCTGGGGGCCTTAGCAGGTGGTGCTGCAGGTTTTTGGGGCAATAAAGCTCGGCTGCCCGTGCCCTACTGGCTGCTGGCAACCGGTGGCGCGTGGTGGGCCCTGCGCCTGCCCATACCAACCCTGGCCCTGGTAATAGCGGCTGGGGGACTGGTTGTGGCGGCACTAGCCAGGCTGCGCCAACGGCCCTTTCCCACGTGGGCCGTACCCATCAATGCCATAGTAATGGGCACGGCCACCACGCTCGATACCATTCCCCGATTGATACTGGTGGTAGCCGTGGCGGCTGGTGCGGGTGTATCATCGGCGGGGCTACTGGGGCTGCTCACGCTCACGGCCTGGCCGCATCCGGCGCGGCTGGTGCGGGCCCAAATGCTGCGCATTCGAGAGTTGCCCTTTGTGGAAGCAGCTCACGCAGCTGGTTTACCCGCTTTTCAGGTCTGGTTTCGGCATGCGCTCCCGCACGCTTTGCAGCCCTTGCGCACGGCTATGCCACTCAGCGTAGCCAGTTTACTGGGCCTGGAGAGCACGCTGTCATTTCTCGGCGTTGGCCTGCCCCCCGAAGTTGCCAGCTGGGGACGACTGCTGAGTACTGTGCGCCAAGAACCCGCAGCTTGGTGGCTGTTCTTATTTCCCGCCATCTGCCTAATATTCACTATTCTAAGCCTCCTAAATCTGAGCCGCCAACAGCCTGTTGCGGCCTGATAGCACCGAGCTATTCCCGTTGGCAAAGCACCGCTCAGAAGCTGTTTGAGTTAATAAAACGGTCATGCTGAGCTTGTCGAAGCATCTCTACCGCTTCGTTGCACCGGCTCAAGCGAAGCGGTGGAGATGCTTCGACAAGCGGACGCTAGATGAGCATGACCGTTTCAGAATGGTTTTAGCAAACGCAAACAGCTTCTTGGTTACTCGCTTTTATTCAATCACTCTATTTTACAGATGTCGCAAATCGAGTTATTTTCCGGGAATCGTGCTCAAAGTAACTGCAATAATATTTTTATTCAATAAACTGATAGTTAGGTGTAAATGAAATTTATCACCTGCTAGCTTGTTCTTACAACTACTATTTCCAGGTAAATACTTATGCTTTTCGGCTACAAACAGTTGGTTTACGATGTCGCAATTCTAACTGTAGTGTCCTTTTTTCGGACAGAATACGACAGTAATATTGTATTGTCTTTAGGGAATTCCGATTCCCTAAAGAGTGGCATGTTTCCTTACTTCTCTTACTACCCACTGCCATGTACCTTCTCGTTTATCCGTCGCTGGGCGCGCCTCGTCGCGCTAAAGCCTCGACCCCAGCCACTCGCCCTATTTCCATGGGTGTTGATTTCGTAACGCCCGATGGTATGATAGTGCCCCGCGCGCTGGGCGAGGCGGCCCTACTGGGCCACACGGCTGTGCTGGTAGGTGGCTTGCTGGTAGGCGTCTGGGCCCAATCGTAATTCCTATTTTCCTTCCATTATTTCCCGTCCAACTTCCTCAAACTCCATAGTTGTTCTAGCTCCATCTACCAATCCAGTATACTATAGCTACCCCTATTTAGTATCTACCACTCACCAGCTACCCTTGTTGAGTTGAACCCGCCGTCTACCCCGGCGGGTTTTTTTTGCTCTCTGCGTCACTTTGAGCACTGACTAAGGCAATGCCTTCGGCAAATGTGTGGGGCTGGTAGCCCAAATCGCGTTGGGCTTTGCCGATGAGAAAACCGGTGCGGGCCGGTCGCCGGGCGGGTTGCGAAAACGTGCTGGCATCAACTTTCTCAATCAGGCCGGCATTGAGGCCAAAATGCGCAGCCACGCGCAGCGCCATGGCGTAGGGCGTGAGCAGCTCATCGGAACTGAGGTGATAAACACCCTGAGCGGCTTGCCGGGCCAGTAGCCAGCAGCCCTGGGCCAGGTCTTCGGCCAAGGTGGGCGTGCGCCATTGGTCGCTCACTACCTTGATGGGCTTGCCCGCGAGTAGCGAATCGCGCACCCAGAGCACCAGATTAGTGCGGCCGTAGTGATGGGCCACGCCGTACACCAGGACGGTGCGCGCAATGGCCCAACGGCCCGCGCTGGCCTGCACCAGCTGCTCGGCGGCCAGCTTGCTTTCACCGTAGAAGTTGATGGGTGCAGGCACGGCATCTTCCGCCAACGGGCCCGCTTCGCCGCTGAAGACAAAATCCGTGCTGAGGTGCGTCAGGTGAATATCGTGCTGGGCGCAGGCGTCCGCCAGGTTAGCTACGGCGGTCACGTTCTGCAGCCAGCAGGCCGCGTGGTTGAGCTCGCACTCGTCCACGTTGGTCATGGCCGCGGTGTGAATGACGTGCGTGGGCTGCTCCTGGGCCAGCAGCAGCTGCACCTGGGCGGCATTAGTCACGTCCATAGTCCGGTAGGGCAGGTCGGGGTAGAGGTCGGCCAGCCGGTTAGGACCGCGCGACGTAGCCACGAGCGCCACGCCGGGCTGCTCACGCAGCAGCGCTACCAGCTTTTGGCCCAGCAGGCCATTGGAACCCGTGAGCAAGACCTTCATTTTCCAGGTGGGCAACGGGCCCTTTTGCAACTGCTTACTCGTACTTATAGTCGTAGAGCTTGGTGATTTTTTTCCGCTTCAGCTTTTCCACTTTCACGGTCATCTTCGCCTCAATGGTGGGACGGTCGCGGCCGTCCTTGGGCAGTTTGGCTATTTTGTCGATAACGTCCAGGCCTTGGATTACCTGGCCGAAAACGGTGTACATGCCGTCGAGGAAATGGGTGCCATCGTGGTTTTCGACCAGGTAAAACTGGGTGCTGCTGCTGGGCGTGCCGACGGGGCCACCCATGCGGGCGGCGGCCACGGCCCCGTAGTTGTGCTGGTGGCCCGGGCCAAGCTCCGCCGGGATGGTACCCTCACTGGCCTGGCCCAGACCGTCGTTGCTGGGGTCGGCATCCTTGGTGTTGGTATCGCCGCCCTGAATCATAAAGCCGTCGATGACGCGGTGGAAAGTAGTGCCGTTGTAGGCCCCGCTTTGAGCGCGCTTCAGAAAATTAGCCTTGTGCAAAGGCGTGTCGTCGAAGAGGATAAGGCGAATCGTGCCCTGGGACGTGCTGATGGTCACGACTTCGTCCTTGCTGCTTTTTTTGGCGGGCTTATCGGGTTTGGCGGCGAGCACGGGGCCGGCCAACCATATCAAAGCCAATAGCCACAGGCCGACGCGGTGAAATTGCTGGGTCATTACACGTATTTTTTGGAGCGGATGGAAAGCAAAAATACTCTTATTTGCTTCGCGGCCGTAACCACCGTTGCCAGCCGACAGCGTAGCCCACGGGCTGGCGTCTTTGTGCAGGCGGGGCCATGCGAGCTCGCGGGCATTTCAAAAGCAACTTCTAGCCCCGGTGCTCGCGGATGCTGGCCAGGATTTCGCGCCCGCCGCGCCCCAGTACCGCATCAGCGACGGAAACACCCAGCGTGTGGGCTTCGGCAGCGGTTTCGGCAGTCTGGATTTCTTCCACGTATTCTTCGCCACTCAGGCTGATGAGGCCGCCGTGCAGGCGCAAGCGGCCGTGGCCATCCAGCGTAGCCAGCGCGAAGGACGGGATACTGCACCCGCCTTCCATGGTGTGCAGAAAGGCGCGCTCGGCCAGCAGGCAGGTGTGGGTGGCGGGGTGGTCGAGGGCGGCTTTGAGGCGGGCTTTGAGGTCTTCATCTAGGCTGGCGGCGCACTCGATGGCAATGCTGCCCTGGCCGGTAGCGGGCACAAATTGATTGGCGGGCAGCGTGTGGCGCACGAGGTGCTCGTAGCCCATGCGGTGCACGCCAGCGTAGGCCAGCACCAAGGCGTCGAATTGCCCTTCTTCGAGCTTGCGCAGGCGGGTTTGGAGGTTGCCGCGGGCTTCGGCGGTGCTGGCGTTGGGGTAGAACCGGCGGAGCTGCGCTTTGCGGCGGGTGCTGCTGGTGCCCAGTAAGATACCCGGCTTGTCGAGAGAAAATTTTTCGTCGTAGCTCAGCACCACGTCGTTCACCTGCTCGCGCTCCAGAAAAGCCAGCAGCTCCAGTTCGCGCGGAATGCTGCTTTGCACGTCCTTGGCCGAGTGCACGGCCAACTGCGTTTCGCCCCGGAGCAGGCTCAATTCCAACTCCTCGGTGAACACCCCCTTGGAGCCGATTTTAGCCAGGCTACGGTCCTGCACCGCGTCACCGGTGGTTTGCATGGGCACGATTTCCGTGGCAAAACCGGCGGCTTTCAGCAGGCTGGCGACGTGTTCGGTTTGCCAAAGGGCGAGGCGGCTGGCGCGCGTGGCGAGGCGGATAGTCATAGGAAAGATTGTTTTATTAGATTAAGAACGTCATGTCTAAACTCGTCATGTCGAGCGTAGCCGAGACATCTCGCGTGCTGAACTAAACCATCGTTGGATGATGCGAGCGAGATGTCTCGGCTACGCTCGACATGACGGGATGATGCATGACGGTCAGATTTTCAAAAACCCGCCCAGGCGCAACGAGCTATCCATAAACACCATCTTGGCGTTGGCATTACGCTCGATGTGGTAGTGGGCATCGGTCAGTTCTTTGGTCAGCAAGTCGGCGTTGCGCGGGGTCACAAACTTGGCAAATCCGGTCACGAATTGCTGCTCGCCGTTGGCCAGGTGCGGCACAAATTTCGGGTCGATTCCGAACAGCAGCACCTTGCGCAGCAGGCCCAGCGAGTAGGCCAGCATTTCTTTCTGGTTTTCACGGCCCAGCTTCTGGAATTCCTCGCTTTTCTTCAGAATATCGGCTGCCTTGCTGCCGTGGTTGAAGCAGAGGCGCATCCAGTCGCGGAAGAATTCGAAGTAGTCGTGGTCGGCATTACTGTCGCGGCTGGCTAGGGCGGCCCCCAGGCTGCCATCGGCCAGCTGCGCCACCTGGCGGGCTTTCACCTCGGGTACGTGGTAGTGGTCGCGCAGGTAGGCGGTGATATCATCCTCCGAAAACGGGCGCACCACCACCGGCTGCACCCGGCTGATGATGGTGGGCAGCAGCTGCTCGGGGGCGTGCGATACCAGCAGGAAAATGGTGGCGGGCGGCGGCTCTTCCAGCAGCTTCAGCACGGCGTTGGCGGCGGCGGGGTGCATGAGCTCGGGCAGCCAGAGAATCACGATTTTGAACCGCGCTTCGAAAGCCTTTAAGCTCACCAGCTTTAGGATTTGCACGGCTTCGTCCTTGGAGATGTTGCCCTGTTTGTTTTCGGCCCCGATGTGCTGCATCCAGTCGTTGAGGCCCTGGTAGGGATTGTCGAGCACGAAGGCGCGCCACTCGCCCATAAATTTGCTGCTCACCGCGTCCTTGCTCACCGTTTTGGTGGTGGTCACGGGCACGATAAAGTTCAGGTCGGGATGGGCCAGCTTGGCCGTTTTGGTGCAGGCCGGGCAGTGGCCGCAGCTGTCGTCGGCATCGGCGGCGCGGGCCTCGCAGTTCAGATATTGGGCGTAAGCCAGCGCCAGCGCCAGCGCTGCGCCACCTTCCTGCCCCCGAAAAAGCTGGGCGTGCGCCACGTGCTGCCGCTGCACCGACTGGCGCAACAGCTGCTTCACAGCGGCTTGGTTGGGAATAGAGGCGAAGGTCATGACTTTACCTTCTCCCAAGCTCTATCATCCTCCGTTGCCTCAAACACCACCTTCATAATCCCCTGCTCCACCGCATCATACGGTAGGCTGCGCCGGGCCATCACGCGCTCGGCCACCTCGTTCACTTTGGGTAGCTTGAAGGTTTCGAAGCCGGCCGCGCCGCCCCAGCTGAAGCTCGGGATGAAAGTGCGCGGGAAACCGGCTCCGAAAATATTGGCCCCCACGCCCACCACCGTGCCGGTGTTGAACATGGTATTGATGCCGCACTTGCTGTGGTCGCCCATCATCAGACCGCAAAAGGTCTGGCCGGTATCCACAAAACGGTGGGCCGTGTGGCTCCAGATTTTGACGGGCGCGTAGTTATTTTTGAGGTTGCTCGTGTTGGTATCGGCCCCCAGGTTGCACCACTCACCAATGACCGAATTGCCGAGGTAGCCGTCGTGGCCCTTGTTGGCATAGCCCAGCAGGATGCTGTTGCCCACTTCGCCGCCCACTTTCGAGAACGGCCCCACGGTGTTGTCGCCGCGCATTTTGGCGCCCGCGTTGATGTGCGAACCCTCACACAGCGCCAGCGGACCTTTGATGATGGCCCCCTCGTGCACCTGCGAGTTCTTGCCCAGGTAAATGGGGCCGTCCTCGGCGTTGAGAATGGCGGCGCGAATTTTCACGCCTTCTTCAATAAAGATGTTTTCGGCCCCGTACACAATGGTGTGCGCGTCGTTCACCGGCTGCGAAGTGCGGCCCTTAGTGAGCAGGGCGAAGTCGCGGCGGATTTCCACGCCGTTGCGCAGAAACAAGTGCCACGGCCGACTTATAACCGTAACCGGCTCGGCCACTTGAATTTCCTCCGCTAATCCGTCCTGCACCAGTTCGACAATGTGGGTGGCATCGGCCAGGTGGGCGGCTACCAGCAGGTCATCGCAATACAGGCCCTGGCCGGGTTGCAGCGCCTGCACTTGCTTCACCAGCACCGCATCGGGGCACACGGCCCCGTTGATAACCAGCGCCGGCCCGGTCACCACGCCGTCGGCGCACACCGGGAACTTGGCCTGCAGATACGGCTGGGTGAGGTAGCCCACGGTGGGCGCGGCCAGGTGCCGCTGCCACTTCTCGGCCAGCGTGAGAATGCCGCAGCGCAGCGCCGCCACGGGCCGGGTGAAGGTGAATGGCAACAGGTGCGGCCGGATGGCCGGGTCGTCGAAAAGCAGGATGTGCATGGGCTTTAGCTGGTAGCTAATAGCTGGTGGCTGTTAGCTTTTTTCAAAAACGAAATTACGGCAGCGGGCTTGGCAAAAGGCCAAAAAAAACTCCTTCCGGCCGAACCGAAAGGAGTTTTCAAAAAGCTAGCGGCTAACAGCCAAAAGCTGCCAGCTGATAACAAGCTATTCTTTGTTGGCGCTGGCCTGCTCTTTCTTGGCGTAGCGGCTGCGGAATTTCTCCACGCGACCGGCCGTGTCGATGAACATGTTTTTGCCGGTATAGAAGGGGTGCGAAGCGGAGCTAACTTCGATTTTCACCAGCGGGTACGTCTTGCCGTCTTCCATCACAATGGTGTCGGTCGGCTTCATCGTGGAGCGCGTGATGAACTTAAAGTCCGAAGAGGAGTCCTGGAAAACGACTTCCTGGTACTCGGGGTGGGTGTCCTTTTTCATATCGAGGGTGCGGTTTTACCGGTTGAACCCTGCCGATTTTGCGGAAGGGACTGCAAAAGTACAGCTTAGCTCGGAAATACCCAACCGTGGGCCCAATATTTTCCGGTCAACGGGCGCTGCCACCCCGTGCGGCTGAGCTTGTTGCCTTTCTAAAAACATTGTACATTTGAATCCGGCCCACACTTGGGGCCGCACCGCTGCACGTGGTAAAAGCTGTACTCGTCCGCCGTACTTTTTGCCGTTCGGGCCTCGCCACGCTGGTGCTGGTACTATGCAGCGTAGCCGTAACCCTGGCCGCTACCCTCACGCTCTTCACCGCGGCCTACGACGGCACCAGCGTGCGCGTAGAATGGGAAGTCAGCACCGAGACCGATGTGAACGGATTCGAGCTGTCGCGCAAAGCCTCCAACGAAACCAGCTACACGGCCGTCACTACCGTGACGCCTACCGGCCAGCGCCGCTACCAGTTCACCGATATCAACGTGTACCGCGCACTGCCCGGCAACAACACCACGCCGGCTGCCGGCAGCGGCCCCTACACCTACCGCCTCCTGGTCCGTAGCCCCAACGGCGACCAGGCCTACCTCACCATTCTGACCGGAACGCCCAGCGCCGTGCAGCGCTCGTGGGGTACCATCAAGTCGATGTTCCGGTAGAAATCTTTTTTGCTCATTGTTACAATTTGACAGCGCGTCATGCTGAGCATGACGCGCTGTTTTTCTGCCAACCACTGCTCCTCCCATCACCAATCGCAAAAATGCCGCTTCCCGCTCAGCTCTGCTTCGCTTCCAACAATGCCCACAAGCTCGATGAAATCCGCCCGCTGCTGCCGCCCGGCCTCAAGCTGCTGAGCCTAGCCGACATCGGCTGCCACGAAGAGCTGCCCGAGACGCAGGATACGCTGGCCGGCAACGCCCGCCAAAAAGCCGAGTACGTGCTGAATAACTACGGGGTAGCCTGCTTCGCCGACGACACCGGCCTGGAGGTAACCGCCTTGGGCGGCGCACCCGGCGTGTACTCGGCGCGCTACGCGGGTCCCCAGCGCCTGGCTGCCGACAACGTGGCCAAGCTGCTGCAGGAGCTGAACGGCGCAGCCGACCGCTCAGCCCGCTTCCGCACGGTGGTGGCCCTGGCCAGCCCCGACGGCCCGGTGCACGAGTTTGCGGGCGAAGTGGCCGGCCACATCACCGAGGAAGCGCACGGCGCGGGTGGCTTTGGCTACGACCCCGTGTTTGCCCCCACCGAAGGCGACGGCCGCACCTTCGCCGAAATGAGCGGCACCGAAAAAAACACCATCAGCCACCGGGCCCGAGCCGTGGCCGGGCTGCTGGCATTTTTAAATGAGGAAAGAACCGGTCTGTCATCCTGAGCTTGCGAAGGACCTTACTACGCCAGAACATTTGGCAGTAATCTAATGGCAGACCTGTGATAAGGTCCTTCGCAAGCTCCGGATGACAGGCGACCTCCTATCTCATTGCTGCCTTACCTTTGCCTGCTATGCACACCCCGTATCTAATTGGCATCACCGGCGGCAGCGCCTCTGGCAAAACCACCTTTCTGCGCCGGCTCCTGGCCGCGTTTCCCGAAGAGCAGATTTGCCTGATTTCGCAGGACAACTACTACCACCCCCGCGAGAAGCAGCTACGCGACGCCATGGGCGTGGAAAACTTCGACCTGCCGGCCAGCATTGATGCCGCGGCTTACGCGGCCGATGTGCTCAGCATTAGCCAGGGCCGCGAAGTGCGCCGCGAAGAATACACGTTCAACAACGCGGCCGTAACGCCGCAGGAGCTGGTGTTTCGGCCCGCCCCTATTGTGGTGGTGGAGGGCATTTTCGTGTTTCACTTCGAGGAGATTGCCAAACTCCTCGACCTTAAGGTGTACATCGATGCTCAGGAGCATGTGAAACTGCACCGCCGCATCATCCGCGACCGCGACGAGCGGGGCTATGACCTGGCCGATGTGCTGTACCGCTACACCCACCACGTGGCCCCAACTTATGAGCAATTTATTGCTCCGTATAAGCACTACGCCGACATCGTGATTCCCAACAACCGCCACTTCGAAAAGGGCCTGGAGGTGCTGGTGGGCTTTCTGAAAAGCAAAATCTGTGACCAACTTTAGCCAATGCTGGCCGCATTGAAACGCAATTTTCACTAGTGGTACCCGTCACGAAGTGGTTTGCGAAAATCCGGCCGACGCGGAAACGCAAACCACTTCATGAGAAGTACAAAAAGCCCCACTTGGTGGGGCTTTTTTATTTGTCTTTTTTCGAGATATGATAAAATATAAGTAAAAACAGATTATATTGCATAGGTTAATTAAAGCTGAGGAGTGAGAACAGCACAGGCTTGTGCCCTCCACTGCCGAGGCAATCACCTCTTCCTGAATGCTATGAAGCACCTTACTATCCCTGTTTTGCGCCTGGCAGCGCTTATCGCCTTTGCCGGACTCGTGAGCTGTGACAAGAATGGCCAGACTGGCGTGCTGCAACATCCGCCGGGCAACGCCTCGCTGCGCGGCGAAATAACCCCCGACAAAGGCTACAACCAGATGTTCGACGCGACGCTACCCAAGCTGAGCGAGACCACCTACCTCATCATCACCAAAGCCGCGCGGGGCAGCGTCTTCACCATGCACACCGGCCCGCTGCCCCTAGCCGACCGCGCCGTTTGCTTCGCCAGCACGAATAATTCCGGCTTTCGGGATTGCGTAGGAGAGTATTACCAGAGCGCCGGCGGCGTGGCCATTCAGAGCAACGAAGCCGGCTGGTGGGCCACGCCCCTATAGATTTGCCAGGAGCAACACACACGCAGTCCGTCATGCTGAGCGCAGCCGAAGCATCCCTACTGGGTAAGTAATAATTACTTGCGCGACAGGGATGCTTCGGCTGCGCTCAGCATGACGTTTTTTTATCCTTCCCTTGTGTTCTTTGCATCCTTTCCTTGATGAATGTATAGCAAAGCAGAAATTACCCAGCTCCGCCAGGCGTTCTGGACGGCGCTGGGGCAGTATATGGCCCCGGTGCCCTCGGCCGAGGGCGACACGACCAACTGGATAAACTACAAAACCGGCGTCAAGCACGTGTATTTCCGGATGCAGGCCGACAACCGCCGGGCCAGCATAGCCATAGATCTGCTACACCCGGACGCGGGCATTCGGGAGCTGTTCTGGGAGCAGTTCCAGGAGCTGCGCCCGCTGCTGCACGAAACGCTGGGCGAAACCTGGACCTGGGAGGCCGACGCCACCGATGCCAACGGCCTGCCGCTCAGCCGGATTTATACCGAGCTGGCCCCGGCCAACCTGTTCAGCCGTGACGACTGGCCGGCCCTGATTTCGTTCTTCAAGCCCCGGCTCATCGCCTTGGATGCGTTCTGGACCGATGCGCAGTATGCGTTTGAGGCGTTGAAATAAGCGTTTGGTTGGGGCTGGGAAATGCCACGTTGGGCCTGTTGCGCCCGTTCGCGTCAAAATGGTATCTTTGCAGACCCCGTTTATACCCATGCCGGTTCTGCTCTCTCGTTTTTGGTTCTCGCTCCGCTTTGCCCTGCTCGCCGCTACGGTGCTGCTGGTGCTGGGCCTGAACCAGCGTGCCGTGAGCGTGCTGCGCCTGCCCGTGGGCAAGGGCGAAACCCGCGTAGCGAAGGCCACGGTAGTGAAACAAAAGGTGCTTTTTGAAGCCACTGCGGCGGTGAAATACCTGGTGGCTCCCCTGGCCGAGGCCTGGCTGCCTACCCCTACTACCGCCACCGCGTGGCTGCCGGCCCTGCGCCAGGCGCTGGCCGTGCCGCGCCTGCGGGCGGGCATCCGGGCCGGCGAGGTGTTCCGGGCGCGGCTGCTGGCCGTGGCCCTGTCGCCGCAGGCCCCCTAAAGGGAGTTATGGGTTGTGAATTAAAAGTTATGAGTTGGCTGCTGGAGCGAGGTTTTCGCTTTGCCAGGGCCTCCCTCACTACTTTGGCTCACAACGTCTATCCGCATCAAACTCATAACTACTAACTCAAAATTCATAACTCAACCAAATGCGTAACAAAGGATTTATTATCGCCCTCACCGTCATTGTGACGGCGCTGTGCGCGTACTTCTTGTTCTTCACCTACATATCGCGTGGGGTGCAGAGCAAGGCCGTGGCCTACGCCACACGCAACGGCAAGCTCAACGAGGCCGTGCGCCAGCACTATCTGGATTCGGTGTGGCGCGCGCCGGTGTTTGGCCCGTTCACGTACCGCGAGGTGCGCCAGAGCGAGCTCGGCCTCGGCCTCGACCTGAAGGGCGGCATGCACGTCACGCTGGAAGTTTCGCCGGTGGAAATTGTGCGCGCCATGAGCGGCAACAGCAAGGACGCTGCCTTCAACAAGTCGTTGGAGCAGGCCCAGGAAGCCCAGAAAACCAGCTCCGGCACGCCGTTCACGGCGCTGTTTGCCCAGGCGTATCAGCAGAATGCCCCCGGCAAGCCGTTGGCTACCATTTTCGCCAACACGACCAACAAGAGCCGCAACATCGACATCAATTCTTCGAACGAGAAGGTGATTGGCGCGATTGACAAGGAAGTGGAAGAAGCCATCGACCGCTCGTTCAACATCCTGCGTACCCGCGTCGACAAGTTCGGCGTGAACCAGCCCAGCATTCAGCGCGTGAAAGGCACCGGCCGCCTCCAGATTGAACTGCCCGGCGTGGACAACCCCGACCGCGTGCGCAAGTTGCTGCAAGGCCAAGCCAAGCTGGAGTTCTGGGAAGTGTGGAATCAGAACGAGGTAGGGCCGTACCTGGTGCAGCTCGACCAGCAGCTGGCAGCCAAGGCCGTCGCGGCCACAACTACTCCCGCCGTGACCCTGAACATGGCCGACACCACGGCTACGGCCGCCGCCGGCGACTCCTCGTCGCTGGCTTCGCAGCTGGCCAAGAAATCAACGGCTGGCAAAACGGCGGCTGACTCGGCCGCTACGTCCGCCAAGGGCGGGGTACTGGCCAAACTCTTCACCATGCCCGGCCGCCTGGGCGTGAACCTGCGCGACACCTCGGCCATGAACCGCATTCTGCGTTCGGCCGAAGCCAAAGCCTCGCTGCCCCCCACCCTGGCCCTCACTTGGAGCCTGAAGCCCACCACCATTGACAAGCAGGAGTACCTGGAGCTGATTCCGGTGCGCAAAACCCGCGACGGCGTGGCCCCCATGGGCGGCGAAGTAGTGAGCGATGCCCGCGCCGACCTCGGCCCCAACGGCCAGCCCGAAGTACTGATGAACATGACGCCCTCGGGCGCTCGCAAGTGGCAGAAAATGACGGCGGCCAACGTCGGCAAGCAGATTGCCATGGTGCTCGACGACTATGTGGTTTCGGCCCCGGTAGTGCAGGGCGAGATTTCGGGCGGTGGCACCAGCATCACGGGCAGCTTCCAGGTGGAAGACACCGATGACCTAGCCAACCAGCTGAAAGCCGGTAAGCTGCCCGCCCCCACGCGCATCGTGGAAGAAGCCGTAGTGGGCCCGTCGCTAGGCAAGGAAGCCATCAGCCAGGGCCTGTACTCGTCGCTGGCCGGCCTGGTGATTATCATGATTTTCATGGCCCTGTATTACGGCCGCGCCGGCGTGGTAGCCGACGTTTCGCTGCTCTTCAACATGTTCCTGATTCTGGGCGTGCTGGCGCAGTTCGGCACGGCCCTCACGCTGCCCGGCATCGCCGGTCTTATTCTGGTAATTGGCTCGTCGGTGGATGCCAACGTACTGATTTTTGAGCGAATCCGAGAGGAACTCGACCACGGCCTGACGCTGACCGATGCCATCAACAAAGGCTACTCGCGGGCATTTTCGGCTATTTTTGACTCGAACGTAACCACCATGCTGATTGCCGTGATTCTCGGCTTCTTCGGCACGGGCCCAGTGCAGAGCTTTGCCATCACCCTCGGGGTTGGCGTGCTCACCTCGTTCCTGTCGGCAGTGTTCGTGTCGCGCATCATCATCGAGTGGCTGGTGAAGGGCAACGAGAACCACCCGATGACCTTCAGCACTTCGATTTCGAGCAACCTGTTCAAGAACCTGAACTTCGACATCGTGGGCATGCGCAAGAAAGCCTACGCTTTCTCGGCGTTCTTCATCATCGTGGGCTTCGTGCTGATGTACGTGCAGGGCGGTCCGAACCTGGGCGTGGACTTCAAAGGCGGCCGCGCCTACGTGGTCGACTTCAACAAAAACATGGAAGCCTCGGCCGTAGCCGACAAGCTTCGCCCCGTGTTCCAGGGGGCCGGCCTCGAAGTGAAGCAGTACGGCGCTCCCGACCGCCTGCGCATCACCACCGGCTACCTGGCCGAGGATGAAAGCACCGCGGCCGACGCCAAAGTAGCCGCCGCTCTCAACCAGGGCCTGCAGCAGTACAGCGCCGACGCGCCGGACATCAAGTCGACCTCGAAAGTAGGCGCTACCATCGCCGACGATATTAAGCGGACGTCGGTACTCTCGCTGGGCCTCACGCTGCTGGGCATCTTCGTGTACGTGTTGTTCCGTTTCGAGAAGTGGCAGTATTCGATGGCCGCCGTAGTGGCCCTGTTCCACGATGCGCTGCTGGTAATCGCGGCCTTCCCGATTGCCCGCCTCTTCGGCTTGAACTACGAGATGGACCAGATTTTCGTGGCCGCCGTGCTCACGGTTATCGGCTTCTCGATGAACGACACGGTGGTTATCTATGACCGTATTCGCGAGTACCTGCGCGAGAATCCCAAGCTGACCTTCGCCCAGGTGGTAAACCCGGCCCTGAACTCGACCTTCTCGCGGACGATGATTACGTTCACGACGGTGTTCCTGGTGGTGCTGGTGCTCTACATCTTCGGTGGTGAGACGCTGCGCTCGTTCTCATTTGCCATGATTATCGGCGTGATTTTCGGCACGTACTCGTCGCTGTTCATCGCCACCCCGATTATCCTCGACACCTACGGCAAGAAAGAGGAGCGCGAGCGCCTCGCCGCCGGTGAGGACGTATCCGGCCTGCCCGGCGACGCGCCCAAGCTAAGCACGTCGAACGTGTAAGCACGAAATTAGTCGGGTTTCCCGAACTTTTCGTGAATCCTCAACTGCAAAAAGGCCGCCCGATGGGCGGCCTTTTTTGTGGGTCCTACGCGTTAAATCAATTGGTCAGAAAATCTCAAAATCAACTAAGTACGTAGCTCAGGCAACGCTTCTTACTTACCTTCCGAATGGTAGGCAAAAGCCCGCCAACCGCCGCCCGATGCTGCACGTGTTACCCTCCAATTCTGCGCCTCCCACCCTGCCGGAATGCCGGCCTCATCGTCATCGGCTACTATCTGCACTCAAGCTAATTCCCGGCTCGAAAAACCTATTGCTGCGGTGATGGGGGCAGGACATGGCCAAACCACAGCGCTCGCTACATCAGCTAAGCTAAACCATTCGAAGCCCCACGCTGTCAAGCTACTGGCAGCCTCCTCAGACGCATCCCGTTCCAGAACTATCAAAATAGCTTTCGCAGAAACCCATCGTGAGCAGGCAGCAAGCCAACTCGAAATTATTATTACCCCAGCACCACTGGTAGCAGTCCGCAGCGCTGCTATTGAATCATCAATATTGGCAGCAAAAACGCTAACGACTGAGGCACGGACCCGCAACTCAATAACCGCTGCCGGAAAGCGCGACCAAGCGAGAAACACCCTTTCGACATCCACGGCTTCCTCACGCTTAGCTTCGGGAAAGCGCCCTACTTACTTATTTGATTTTCATTACTAATCGATGTTTATGCCCCGTTTATTTCCGGCGCTGAGCCGAATACTGCTGCTGGGAGCTGTCGCCCTTTTGGGCAGTGCGGCCGGCTGCACCTATGCCAACGGCGACCAAGCCCCCATTGTGGTGCCTTGCGATGCGACCAGCCAAACCGTTACCTACGCCGGGGTAATCTCGCCCATTTTTGATGCCAATTGCCGGCAGTGCCATGCCAACAATGTGGCCTCTACATTGGGTGGAGGCGTTGCGCTCGGCGATTATCAGAGCATTAAGCGCTACGGAATCGTCGGCATACTGGGCTCCATCGAGCACACCCCAGGCTACCTCCCCATGCCCAAGGGCCGGGCCAAAATGGCGGAGTGCGACATTATCCGCATCAAGGTCTGGATGGCAGCGGGAGCACTTAATAATTAATTCTATTGCTTATGAAACGGCCTTTTTCGCTATTCCTAGCGGTGCTGTGGCTACTGAGCCTGAGCGCGGCGCACGCCCAAACCCGGTACCTGACCAAAACAGGGCACGTGTCTTTTTTCTCGGCTACGCCCATTGAGGACATCGACGCACGTAACCAGCAGGTGGCCGCTGTGCTCGATTTAGGCACCGGCCAACTGGCGTTTTCATTGCCCGTCAAAGGGTTCGTTTTTAAGCGCACCCTGATGCAGGAGCACTTCAACGAGAGCTACCTGGAGTCGGACAAGTACCCCAAGGCTACGTTTACGGGCCGTTTTGCCGGGCTTGATGCAGCCACGCTTGCCCTGCCCGGCCCCCACGCCGTGCAGGTAGCCGGCGACCTTACCCTGCACGGCGTGACGCGGCGCATTCTGGTGCCCGCCAGCCTGGAACTGCAGGGTGGCCAGCTGGTAGCCGCCGCCACCTTCATTGTGGCCTCGGCCGACTATGGCATCGAAATTCCACTACTCGTGCGCGACAACATCGCCAAGACCGTTACGGTGCGGGTAGACCTCACCTGTGCGCCGGTGCCAAGCGTAGCCGATGCGGCCCGCTCGCCGCGCTAGTTTCCCATCGTTTTCCACTGCTCTATGCTTCGCAATTTTTACACCCCTCATCTGGGCGCGGGCCTGCTGCTAAGCGGGCTACTGGCCCTGGCCACTCCCGCCCACGCCCAAACCGACCTGCTGGCGGACCTCGAAAAACAGACCGTCGACTCGACCAGGCGCGAGGTGGTGGCGGCCACGTTCAAGGGCACGCACATTATCAACGCGCAGTCCGTCGAAACGCCGGGGCAGGGCACGCTGGCCTTCCTCATTCAGCACCGCTTCGGCACGCTGAACAGCGGCGCGTACGAGTTTTTCGGGCTTGACCAGGCCGTGCTGCGCCTCAGCTTCGAGTACGGCCTCACCAACCGGCTGGCGGTGGGCGTGGGGCGTACCAACATCGACAAAACGTTCGATGGCTTCGTGAAATACAAGGCGCTGCAACAAACCACCGGCGCGCGGCCCATGCCGGTTTCGGTTACGCTGTTTGCATCGGCGGCCATCACCACGCTGCGCTTCACCGACCCCGCCGTGGAACGCAACACCGCTTCGCGGGTCGACTACGCTTACCAGGCCCTCATCGCCCGGAAATTCAGCCCCGGGCTGTCGGTGCAGCTCATGCCCACGCTCATTCACCGCAACTTCGTGGCCAACGCGGCCATGCAGAACGATGTGTACGCCATTGGGGCCGGCCTGCGCCAGAAGCTGACCAAGCGCGTGGCCCTCACCGCCGACTATTTCTACCTGTTGCCCGGCAACACCGCCCGCAATTACCGCAACGCCCTGGGCCTGGGCTTCGACATTGAAACCGGCGGCCACGTTTTCCAGCTGCATTTCACCAATGCCAAGGGCATGACCGAGAAGTTTTTCGTGCCCCAAACCGATGGCAATATTTTCAACGGCGACATCTACTTCGGCTTCACGGTAGCCAGGAATTTCACCATCAAATCGCAGCTGAAGTGAGTTAAAAGTTGAGAGTTAAAAGTTAAAAAAACCCTACCTGATTACTCGGATAGGGTTTTTTTAACTTTTAACTCTCAACTTTTAACTCATTCCCTACACCGTGATGCCTTCGGCTACTACGCTCTGCACCTCGGGCACCATGCGCTTCAGCAGGTTCTCGATACCGGACTTCAGGGTGACGGTGGCCGAGGGGCAGCCGGAGCACGAACCCTGCAGGTTCACGGTCACGACGCCTTCGTGGTAGCTTTTGAAGGTGATGTTGCCCCCGTCCTGCTCCACGGCGGGACGCACGTAGTTGTCGAGCAGGTCGATGACTTTCTGGGCAATCTGGCCGTCCTGCTGGGTGGGGTCGCCGGCGGTAGCGGCCTGGGCGGCCTTCTGCTCAGCGGCGGGGTCCACCAGGAAAATGGGACCACCGGCTTCCACGTAGCTTTTCAGAAACTGGCGCAGCTCGGGGATGAGCTGGGTCCAGGCTAGCGCGGGCTGGCTTTTGGTGATGGTAACGAAGTTCTGGGCGATGAACACGCGGCCCACGTAGTCGAATCCGAATAGCTCCTGCGCCAGCGGCGAGTTGGCGGCGGCTTCGAGATTGGGATAATCTACGCTCACGCCATCGACCAGCAGGTTCGAGTTGAGGACAAACTTCATGCTCTCCGGGTTGGGAGAGGCTTCGGCGTAAATGGAAACGGCGGACATATAGCTAGTAGTTAATGGTCAGTGATTAACGGTCAGTTTCACAAATGGCTCATTGCCTCCCGGTTTCAACCGAACAACAAGCACCTGACCATGCAAAGGTACAACCGCGACCGGGCCGCGGAGGTTGCAAATGTACCTACATTGATTGAGTTAAACCCGGTTGGCCCGGGCGCGCAGCAGCAGGTCGGCCAGCACGAGCTGGGTCATGGCCTCCACGATGGGCACGGCGCGGGGCAGCACGCAGGGGTCGTGGCGGCCGCGGCCCACCAACGTAACGGCCTCGCCCTGGTCATTGATGGTTTGCTGGGGCTGGAGCAGCGTGGCTACGGGCTTGAAGGCGACCCGGAAATAAATGTCCTGGCCGTTGGAAATGCCGCCCTGGCTGCCGCCGCTGTGGTTGGTGCGGGTGCGCACCGCGCCGGCCGCGTCGGTATAAAATTCGTCGTTGTGCACCGAGCCCGGCAGCTGCGTGCCCGCAAAGCCGGAGCCAAACTCGAACCCCTTCACGGCATTGATGCTGAGCAGCGCGTGGCCCAGCACGGCGGGCAGCTTATCAAACACGGGCTCGCCGAGGCCAGCGGGCACGTTGCGGGCCACCCCCGTGATTACGCCGCCCACGGTGTCGTGCGCGGCCTGCGCGGCCCGAATGCGCGCTTCCATCAGCGCGGCGGTTTCGGGGTGGGGGCAGCGCACCAGATTGGTATCGATGAGACTCAAATCCAGGGATTCGTAGCCCATGGGCACTTCTATTTCGCCCACCGCCGAAACGTAGGCCACCGTATCGATGCCAAAATGCGCCAGCAGCCGCGCGGCCACGGCCCCGGCCGCCACGCGGGCGGCCGTTTCGCGGGCCGAGCTGCGGCCCCCGCCCCGGTAGTCGCGGCGGCCGTACTTGGCGTCGTAGGTGTAGTCGGCGTGGCTGGCGCGGTAGGCGTTCGCAATGTGCGAGTAGTCGTCGGAACGCTGGTCGGCGTTGGGGATGAACAGGCTGATGGGCGTGCCGGTGGTCACGCCCTCGAACAGCCCCGACTGGATATGCACCGTGTCGGCCTCCTTGCGCGGGGTGGTCAGGTCGCTTTGGCCGGGCCGGCGGCGGTCCAGCGCGGCTTGAATGTGGGCCGCATCCACGGCCACACCAGCCGGGCAACCGTCGATAATGACGCCGATGCCCGCCCCGTGCGACTCGCCAAATGTGGTGATGCGAAAGAGAGAGCCGAAGGTATTGGACATGGGTTGAGATTGCGGAAAATTAGTTTTTAATTACGAGCCAACTGTCATCCTGAGCTTGCGAAGGACCTTAGCAGGTCAGCACGGTTTTGCAGTAATCCTACTTAACATTGCAGCGGCACAAGGTCCTTCGCAGGCTCAGGATGATAATCGGCCCGCACCACCGCAAAACTACTGCCGCCGCCCGGCCCGCCACCAGCCCACGCCTGCCACGGCCACCAGCCCCACCAAGAGCCAGTCGGCGTAGCGGCGCACGTCGCGGTACACGTCGAGCGACTGCATCGTCGTGTCGGCCTGGGCCAGCGCGGGGCCATAGAAGGGGTCGGCCTCCGGCCTGGGCAGCGGGGCCGCTGCGGCTACCACGCCGCGCACCATTGGGCGCAGGCCGGGCCGCAACGTGTCGTAGCGGCCCGTGGCAGGATTAAATACGATGAACTGCAACAGGCTGTCGAGGGGCAGCAGGCCGGGCCGCCGAGCCACCAGCCGGTAGCGAAACAACTTGCGCCCGCCCCCGGGAGTGGGGTTCTCGCGCACTTCGGGCCCGTACACTTCCAACCCGGGCCACGGAGCTATGGGCGGAGCCAGCACCGCCGACAAGTTGCCCTGGCCTTCCACCCCAAAGGAATAAGTGAACGACTCCCCCACCCGGAAACTGGTCCGGCTGATGGCCTCCACGGCCCGGTAGCTGCCCACGGCGGCCACTCCGCGCCGGGAAGCGTCGGGCAGGGGCCGCACCTGCACCGTGACGCCCGGCGACAGAAAGGTTTTGTAGCCCGCCAGCCGATTGTCCTGGCCAGCTTCGGGCTTTTTCAACACTTTGAATTTCACCATGGTCAGGGCCAGGGGCGGAAAGCGCAAGGGCTGGGCCGTAAGCGGATAGTACACGTTTTCGGCCAGGCGAAAACGCAGGTAGCGCTGGCCCCGGTAGCGCACCGAATCGGGCGTGACGCTGGCTTCGGGACCGGGCTCCTGCCAAGCCGTGGGCTGGTGCAGCTCGTGCAGCAGCGGCGGCAGCTGGTCGTCGAAATCGTGAAAGGCCAGCAGCTCTTGGTCGGTGGGCAGCAGGTAAAAGTAGAGGCCCACCCGCACACCTTGGCCCACAAACACGCTGGGGCGGTCGGCCACCACGGCCATAAAGGCGTGGTCGGGCACTTCCTGGTACAGCACGGGCTTGGGCTTGCCAAACAGCTTGTCGAGGTCGCCCACGGCTTGCAGGGGTGCCGTAGGGTTGGCGGGCTTGGTGAGCGCCGTGGGATTTGCGGGTGCGGCCGGCCCCACCCGCACGGTGGACCCGCTGCTGCGCAGCACCACCCCATTCACCGTCAGCTGAAACGGTTTGATGACGTACTCACCCTCGCCGTAGGGCACGTAGCGTTGGGTAATGGTAAGGTCGGCAAAGCGGCGGCCCTGCACGATGCGCGTAGTGGTGGTGCTGGTTTTTCCACTTTTCTTAAAGCCTTCCAGCTCCGGAAAATCAGAATACCGGCCCAACGTACCGCCACGCAGCCGAAACCCCAGTGTGAATACGCCCGTTACGAGCAACGTAGCCGGCCCGGGCACCAGCGCCACGTCGGGCGGGACGGGGGTGGTGGGCACCGGTTGAGGCGGCGTTTGGGCCCGGTTGCTCACCGGCTTCAGCAGGCCCAGCAACAGTATAGTAACCGCCCAAAATCTCCCCATAGCCACCCGATAATTAGCCCCTTTGAAAGTAGCGCTAAACGCTTCAATGCGCCTTTCCGACAAAATTACAATTCCTTATTTATAAGTAAGCAACGATTCAATAAGTGAAAAATACGGGTTCACTGAATCCTTTTGCACCTCAAGTACCGTATCTGCCCACGAATCACCCTATCGGGGCTGACGGCTGCTGCGCAAATCGGGCTTCGGTGCCGCTTGTAATTTGACTGTTTCCCCCAATTATTTTCAATTTCTCACTTAATCACACCACGCTCATGTCTGATAAAATTCAGCCCCGCGGCTCCGACGATACCACGTTCGCCCAGCCGCTGTACACGCCCATCAAGCGCCGCTCTTTCTTCATGTATGCCGGTGCTACGGCCGGTGCTACGGCTCTCGTGCTCGCGGGCTGCAGCGACGACAATGAGGATGTTGCTCCCAACAACGGCATCCCCCTCGGCGCTGGCGACGTCGGTGTGCTCAACTATGCTTACGCCCTGGAGCAGCTCGAAGCCGCTTTCTACGCGCAGGTAAAAGCCCTGACTCCGGTTGGTGGAACTGGCCTTGCGCAGATTGAGAAAGATTATTTCAACGAAGTGGCCGCGCACGAAGCTATTCACCGCGACTTTTTTAAGGCGGCCATCAACCGTGATGCCCCCGGCAAGATTCTGCAGAACCTGACCCCAAACTTTACCAATATTGACTTCACCAAGCGTCTCAAGTCGGCTTCCGACACGAGACTGGGTGTGCTCGATGCCGCCAAAGCATTCGAGGACCTTGGTGTAGCCGCCTACAACGGCGCGGGCAAGCTCATTAAAACGCCTGCCTACCTGGTTATTGCTGGACAGATTGTATCGGTGGAAGCCCGCCACGCCGCTTATGTGCGTGAACTGGTGACGCCGGGCTCGTTTGCCTCCGACGACATCGTGGACCGCGTCTCCGGCCTCGACAAAGCCATGACGCCAGTGGACGTCATCGCCGCGGCTCAAGGCTTCATCATGGAGAAGCTCGACGCCAGCACGGTCGGCAAATAATCTCCCTTCCCTCACTTGTAATCAACTTTTGTTATGGATTTCTTCAAAATAATTGACCAACTTTCGGAAGTGGATGCCGATGTGCTAGGCCGCTTCGATTCGCGCCGCGCCGTATTCGGTTCGCTGGGCACTGCCGCTAAGCGTTCGGCTTTGGCTGCCGCTCCATTGTTCCTGGGTGCATTGTTCCAAAAGGCCTACGCTGGTACTACCGCCACTCCGGTTGAAGTGCTGCAGTACGCCTTGGCCCTAGAGCTGTTCGAGCAAGACTTCTACAAGAAGGTGCAGGCTTCGGCCCAGTACACGACGGCTTCGGCGGCCGACAAGGCGGCCATCGACCAAATCAAGCGGCACGAAGACGCGCACGCCACGCTGTTGGCCGGTGCTATTCGGGGCCTCGGCGCTGTGCCAGTAACTGGTGTTACGTTTAAGCAAGCAGCATTTGCAGGCTTGGTTACTTTCAAAACTGGTCCGGCTGCCACCACCCAGCTCGGTGTTGCCCAGCTGCTGGAAGACACCGGCGTACGTGCCTACAAAGGCCGCGCCGGCGAACTACTCGGCACCGACCTGCTGACTGTGGCACTGCAAATTCACTCGGTAGAAGGCCGTCACGCGGCCAAAATCCGCGGCATGCGCGGTCAGCGCGCCTGGGTGAACCCTGCCGATGACCTGGCGGCTCACCCCGTGTACACGAGCGGCGTAACTGCCGGCTCGACTCCTGGAGCATTCGGTCTCGTGGTTCCACCTTACACGGCTGCTAGCCCACGTGAAGACAACACCGTGCAGTCGAACGTGCCCATCACCACCGGCTTGGGTACCCCTTACACGGCTGCTGATGCACAAGCCTCGTTCGATGAGTTCCTGCAGGTTGCTGAGGTGCTCGACAACTCGCGTGCAGGCATATTTATTGGCGCCTAATTGTTGATTGCCCCAATTTTTAGGGTAACATATTCTGATAAAGCCGGTTCCGCGCATGCGGGACCGGCTTTGTTTTTTAGGGCTTTGCAACCAATGGATGGGCAACGAGTACCTTTGTAGCGGCCGCGCCCCGACGTACGGGGCAAGCAGGCTGGCTTGATTAACCTACGGATGTCTGACCACAACTTATTGCCCGCCTGGCGGGAACAGTCGCTGGGGCGACGCGTGTTTTTGCGGGTTTCGGCGGCCTCGGCCGCTACGGTGGCCCTGGTAGCCGCGGGCTGCACCACCACTACACCAGAGCCGGTGAAAGTGGACCCCTACCTGCTCTCACCGCTACCTGCCGGCGATGTGGGGCTATTTTATTTCGCCTACCTGCTGGCCATTGCCAAAGCCACTATCTTCCAGAAAGTGGCCGATGCCCCGCCCACCGATTTCACCGCCACCGACCGCGCCGTGTTTACCGACCTGCGCGACCATGAGGTTATTCACCGCGAGCTGCTTCGCCGCTTCCTCGACCCCAAAGGTGAGGTAGCGCTGCTGCCCGCTGATTTCGCTTTTTCGCTGACCTCGCTCTCCCTCACTACCCGCGCCGGAGCGCTGGCCGCGGCCCAGCAGTTCGCCGACCTGGCGGCGGCCGTTTATCCCACGGTTCTGCCGCTGTTCAGCAGTGCCAACCTACTCCCCCGGACGCTGCTGCTCAAAATGTCGTCGGTACACGCCCGCCACGCCGCCACCCTGCGCAACTTGCGCACGCCCGGCACCTTTGCCGCCGACGACGTAGTGCTCACGACCGGGGTCTTGGCCGGCCAGCTCCGCACCAAAACTCCCCTCGAAGTGCTGGCCGTGCTGGCTCCCTTCTTCGCGCCGTATGTTATTTCTGCTGGCAATCTGCCACTTCCTATATGAAGCTGATTTCCCTTCTTGACCAACTGGCCGCGGCTCCGGCCACGACGGCCACGCCCCGGCGGGCCCTGCTTCAGCACTTGGGCCGCGCCGCAGTAGCGGCCCTGCCCTTGGCGGCGGCCCTGCCCGCCGCTGCCAGCACCAACGACACCGCGTATGATGCCCTCACGCAGCTGCTGCTGCTCGAGCGGCTGCAGCTGGCCTTCTATACCCGGGCCTTGGCGGTTCCCGGCCTCATTCCCACCGCGCAAACGGCCGATTTCCAGCGCCTGCGCACCCATCAGGAGCAGCACGTCACCTTCCTGACCCAGGCCCTGCAAGGTGCCGGCTCGTTGGTGCCAGCGCTGCCGGCGTTCGATTTTAGCGGCCGGCGCAGGGTGGCCTCCAACCCGGAGCTGTTTCCAAACGTGTTGAGCGACTACGACGCTTTTCTGGCCCTGGCTCAGCAGCTGGAGGACCTGGGCGTACGCCTTTACAAAACCCACGCCTTCGCCGTCGTTAATGACCTGCAGCTCACGCTTGCCGTGTTGCGCCTGCACCCCGTCGAGGCCCAGCATTCGGCGCATGTGCGCGGGCTGCGCCGTGGACGTGGCGTAGTGGTAGAGAACTGGCCCAGCGACTCCGATGCCGCGATTACGCGGCCGGCGGCCGCCCAGATTCTCACCACCGCCGCTACTGGCGGCGAGGAAAACATCTTACAATACCAGACGCCAGGCAAGCCCATTGTGTTCAGCGACTTTCTACTTATCCGCGACAACACGGCCATTCACGATTCGGCCCTGCCCGAAGCGTTCGATGAGCCCGTGAACAGCGCCATCGCGCAGGCTGCCCTGAACCTGTTTTTCTAAACCTACCCGACCAGCTGCCGCATCACCGTTATTTCGCGGCTATATCCCTCTGATTATGGCTAGTACAACAGCTGTTCAGGCTTATACAATCCGATTTTGACAACCTCATGTACCCAGCATTAAGCAGGCGGGTACAAAATTCTGGCCTTTTGCAGCGAGAGAGTAGCCCTGGCTACTCTCTTTGCGTATCCGGGTAGTTGGCTGGGCTCCATTAGGCCCGGCAGCCGCGGAAGCGTCGCCCCGTTTTCGTATCTTTCATATACTAATTCCGTCCAGACTCCCCTACTGGGTATGGCCCGGCATTGTTACCTATTCTTTCACCGTCCTCATTTCCCTTCCGATGCTAGACTACGTGAAAATGATTTTGTTGAAGGTCAGCTTCAACAGAGCACTGTTTGAAAAAGAACTCCGCAAGGCCCTCAAAGTGCTTGTCCCAACCGATATGCCGGATTTTCGCAGCTGGTGCTATCAGCAGTTTGGCCGTATCTATCGGCGCGTGCTCAAGCGCGTGTTTGGCGAGCTGCAATTGGGCTAGCTGCCTAAGTCACGGCCTGTGCCGTAGCCGTTATTCCAGTACAAACTTGATGTTGCGTTTCAGGCCCTCATAGCCTGTGCGCTTCACGGCCGACTGGCGGAATAGCTCCGTAAATAACTCGTGGGTAATTTCGCGCCAGTCACCGGGAGTCAGGTCTTTCAGGCCAGGCGCGGGGTTGAACTGCGGCTCATTGTGCGGCTTGCTGAAGCGGTTCCACGGGCACACGTCCTGACAGATGTCGCAGCCGAATACCCAGCTGCCGAACTGCCCGGCTACCTCGGTCGGAATCTGGTCCTTGAGCTCAATGGTGAAGTAGCTGATGCACTTGCTGCCATCCACCACGTACGGTTCCGTTATGGCTTGGGTGGGACAGGCATCCACGCACTTGGTGCAGGTGCCGCAGTAGTCCCGGATGGGCCCGTCGGCGGGTAGCTCCACATCCACAATCAGCTCGGCGATGAAGTAGAATGAGCCAGCACCGGGCGTTATCAGATTCGAATTCTTGCCCACCCAGCCGAGGCCCGATTTTTTGGCCCAGGCCTTGTCCAGCACCGGAGCTGAGTCGACGAAGCAGCGCCCGCCGATGGCCCCAATTTCGGCTTCCATGTCGGCCAGCAGCAACTTCAGCTTGTCTTTGATGACGAAGTGGTAATCCCGCCCGTAGGCGTATTTACTGATTTTGAGGGTGTCGTCGGGCTGCTGGGTTTCGGGCGCGGGATAGTAGTTGAGCAGCAGCGAAATCACCGATTTGGCACCATCCACCAGCAGGCGCGGGTCGAGGCGCTTGTCGAAGTGATTTTCCATGTAGCCCATTTTGCCGTTCATGCGGCGCGTGAGCCAGGTTTCGAGACGCGGGGCTTCTTCTTCCAGAAATTCCGCCCTGGAAATGCCGCAGGCCATAAAGCCCAGCTCCGCCGCGCGACGCTTAATGAAAGAGGCCCATTGGGACTGGGGAAGCATGGGCAAGGGGTAATGGAACTGCAAAGAAACAGGAAACGCGCCGCTGGGGGCGGCGCGTTCCGTTGGGTTGTCGAGACGCATACTTGCGTCTCTACGCCGTTATCTCATCGAATAAGCTACCCGAGTTACCGCGCATGTGCTGCGGCAATAACCGCCCCAGGTGCTGATAAGCCGCTTCGGTGGCCTCCCGACCCCGCGAGGTGCGCTTGATGTAGCCCTCCTGAATCAGGAACGGCTCGTACACTTCCTCAATGGTTTCGCCCTCTTCGCCGCAAGCCGTAGCAATAGTGCTGATACCCACCGGGCCACCCTTGAACTTGTCGATGATGGTAGTCAGGATGCGCTTGTCCATGTCGTCGAGGCCGCGGGCATCCACATCGAGAGCATTGAGGGCGAACTGGGCGATTTCGACCGTGATGGTGCCATCGCCCTTAATCTGGGCAAAGTCCCGGGTGCGGCGCAGCAGGTTGTTGGCAATGCGGGGCGTGCCCCGCGAGCGGCGGGCGATTTCGAAGGCCGCGTCGTCGTGAATGGGCGTGCCCAGAATCTCAGCCGAGCGCAGTACAATGGTAGTCAGCAGCTTGGAGTCGTAATACTCCAAACGGGCTGATATGCCGAAACGAGCCCGCAGCGGAGCCGTGAGCATGCCCGAGCGCGTGGTAGCGCCCACGAGCGTGAAGGGCGACAGCGAAATCTGCACCGAACGGGCATTCGGACCCGAATCGAGCATGATGTCGATGCGGTAGTCCTCCATCGCCGAGTACAGGTACTCTTCCACCACGGGGTTGAGGCGGTGGATTTCGTCGATGAATAGCACATCGTGCGGCTCCAGGTTGGTGAGCAGGCCGGCGAGGTCGCTGGGCTTGTCCAGCACCGGGCCGCTGGTCATCTTAATACCGGAGCCCAACTCGTTGGCGATGATGTGCGAGAGGGTGGTTTTGCCCAGGCCGGGAGGGCCATGCAGCAGCACGTGGTCGAGGGCATCGCCGCGCATTTTGGCGGCGGCCACGAAGACTTTCAGGTTTTCCAGAATCTTTTCCTGACCCGTAAAATCGTCGAAGCTCAGGGGCCGCAGGGCCTTGTCGATGTCCTTGTCGGTCGCATCGAAGTGCTCGTTGTCGCCGGTGAGAAAGGCTTCGCGCATAAATATAGTTGCTAAAATTATTGGTCGTTGCTTGCTAAGCAGATGAGTAACTTATTTGGAAGCAAAAAAGCTCCTTTTGCACGTATTATTTGACCGTCATGCCGAGCGCAGCCGAGGCATCTCGCGTGGGGCAGTAACTCAAGCGATTGGTTTACCTGAGCACGCGAGATGCCTCGGCTGCGCTCGGCATGACGGTCTTTTTTGGTTAGACGAAACGCCTTAAGCTACTCGTGCAGCAGCACTTCAATATCAAGATGGAGCCAATCGGTTTCCCAGGATTTGTGATTGAGGCGGGCCGAAAGGTGCTTGCCGGCATCGAGCAGGCGGGCCACGGTTTCGTTGCGGCCCTCGGGCAGGTAGCCGAGCCACACGTTGGCCGGGTCGGTGGCGGGAGCAGTGTGGACTTGCACGGCCCAGTCGTCGTAGTGGCTATCGGCCTCGCGGGTGAGCAGCAGGGCCTGACCGACCTTTAGCTCGGGCTCGTATTTCTCCAGATTGGGACGGTGCGAGGTGCCGGCCACAAGGCATTCGAGCAGCACGAGTGGTTCGGTAGCAGAAACGACTTTCATCATGGGACCAAATTACGGCACGGGCGGCGGGTTTTGGTTGCACCCAGTGCTTGCGCTCAAAGCCGCACAGCCCCGTTCTGATTATGTTGCGCCATCGTTTCACCCCCTTCCTTCTTCAAATCTTATGAAAAAAGTCTTTCTCTCCGCCGCCTTGGCGCTGGCCGTGGCTGGCTCGTGGGCGTTTTATCCGAAAGCGGCGGCCGAGCCAGCGGGATATATGATGGTTGTTAGCAACGTTCCACTTTTAGGCAGCGGCATCACGCTAAACACATTCACCAGCGACGGACAACGGGTTGAAACCCTGGTGCCGTTTACCAAAATGCGGTATAGGTTTACTGACCTGCACTCGGCCGAAGTGTTGAAGCTAAACCAGCTGCGGCGCGAAGGGTGGCGGATAATCAGCACTTCCTCTATCCCGACCTCGACTAGCGATGAGGGCAACATATTTTCCACCGAAACGACTTACGTGTTGGAAAAAAACTAATACCTGCTATTGAGCAAAAACGGCCGCTCCATTGCGGGAGCGGCCGTTTTTCGTTCTGGGCAGCACAGGCTAGAGCATGTACTACAAATAGCTTATTTAAACGCCTGAATGCCGGTAATATCCGCGCCCGTAATCAGCAGGTGAATGTCGTGCGTGCCTTCGTAGGTCACCACCGATTCCAGGTTCATCATGTGGCGCATGATGGGGTACTCACCCGTGATGCCCATGCCGCCGTGAATCTGGCGGGCTTCGCGGGCCACGTGCAGGGCCATTTCGACCGAGTTGCGCTTGGCCATGCTGATTTGGGAACTGGTGGCCTTGCCTTCGTTTTTGAGCACGCCCAAACGCCACACCATCAGCTGGGCTTTGGTGATTTCGGTAATCATCTCGGCCAGCTTTTTCTGCTGGAGCTGGAAGCCGCCGATGGGCTGGCCGAACTGCTCGCGCTGGAGCGAGTATTTCAGGGCCGACTCGTAGCAGTCGATGGCCGCGCCGATGGCGCCCCAGGCAATGCCGAAGCGGGCCGAATCGAGGCAGGAGAGCGGACCGCGCAAGCCGTCGATGTTGGGCAGGATGTTCTCTTTGGGGATTTTTACGTCCTCAAACACCAGCTCGCCGGTGGTGCTGGCGCGCAGGCTCCACTTGTTGTGGATTTCGGGCGTGCTGAAGCCTTCCATGCCGCGCTCGACGATAACGCCCTTGATGCGGCCCTGCTCATTTTTGGCCCACACCACGGCCACCTGGCACTCGGGCGAGTTCGAAATCCACATCTTGGCCCCGTTCAGCAGGTAATGGTCGCCCATGTCCTTGATGTTGGTGGTCATGCCGCCGGGGTTTGAGCCGTGGTCGGGCTCGGTGAGGCCGAAGCACCCCAGCCACTCGCCGCTGGCGAGCTTGGGCAGAAACTTATGGCGCTGCGCTTCGGAGCCGTAGGCGTAGATGGGGAACATCACCAGCGAGCCCTGCACCGAGGCGGTGGAGCGCATGCCGGAATCGCCGCGCTCGATTTCCTGCATGATGAGGCCGTAGCTGATGTAATCCATACCGCCGCCGCCGTATTCCTGCGGGATGGTGGGACCGAAGGCGCCCACGTCGCCAAACTTGCGCACGATTTCGCTCGGAAAATGCGCGTCCTGCGCCCATTTTTCGATGTTGGGGCTGATTTCCTTCTTCACGAAGTCGCGGATGGACTGGCGGATGAGCTTGTGCTCCTCGGTCAGCAGGCCGTCGAGGTCGAAATAATCGGTGAAGCCGTTGGCGTTGGTGCTGCCTTTTTGGGCGGTGTGGGCTTTAGCTTCGGGGGAGAGAACGTCGGCTTCGGAGGACATGGGCGGGGGTTGTGGGTGGGGTGGGAGTTTCGGCAAAGATAACAGGCGCAGGGAGGGCGCGGTTCGGTGGGCTTGCGCCAATTTGTTGTGGCCGAAACAATTACTGGCAATCAAGCAGTACCGAAGCGCTACGGGGGAGGTTGGCGCTTTAAGAACGCATCCGGGGCGCGATGGGGCCAACCCCAGCGGGTGAATATCGTTATAAAAAGGGCTGATGACATGACAGTTAGCTGCTTGCGGCACGGGTTTTTCATTCATTTTCTTCACCCTCCCTTTTCCAGTACCTTCCCATGGACATAACTAAAACCAAAGCCTACGGCGCTACGAATTCCGTTTTTAGTGGCTTGTCGGAAATGGAAATCGAACGCCAGGCCCCCAAGGCCGACGAGGTGCACATCGATATTCTCTACTGCGGCGTGTGCCATTCGGACCTGCACCAAGTGAAAAACGACTGGCACAACACGATTTATCCCTGCGTGCCCGGCCACGAGGTGGTCGGCCGCATCAGCGAGGTGGGCAGCGCCGTAATTAAGTTCCGGGTGGGCGACGTGGTGGGCGTGGGCTGCATGGTTGACTCGTGCGGCGTGTGCCCATCGTGCCAGCAAAAGGAGGAAAATTACTGCGAAGGCCCCGTGGGCTGGACGGCCACTTACAACGGCTACATGAAGCCCGCCAACGAGGATTTCAACACCTTCGGCGGGTATTCGACCAACATGACGGTGAAGGAATCTTTCGTGCTGCGCATTCCGGAGGGCCTCGATATTAAGGCGGCGGCCCCGATTCTGTGCGCCGGCGTGACAACGTACTCGCCGATGAAGCACTGCAACGTGGGCCCCGGCCAGCACGTGGCCGTGGTGGGCATTGGCGGGCTGGGCCACATGGCCGTGCAGATTGCGCGGGCGCTGGGCGCCACGGTTACGGCCATCACCCGCAACCAGGACAAGCAGGCCGCAGCCGAGAAGCTGGGGGCCCACGAAGTGCTGATTTCGACCGATGCGGCCGCCATGAAGGCCCATGAGCTGAAGTTCGACTTCATTATCATCACCATCCCCGATGCCTTCGACGTGAACGACTACGTGACGCTGGTGAAGCGCGACGGCGTGCTTACGACCGTGGGCCTGCTCGGGCCTTATAAGTCGGCCATCAACAACCAAGAGGTGGCCATGCACCGCCGCACGATATCGGGCTCGATTATCGGCAGCATCGCGGAGACGCAGGAAGTGCTGGACTTCTGCGTCAAGCACCATATTTTGCCCGAGGTGGAAATGATTCCGATGCAGGACATCAACAAGGCGTTCGATAAGATGATGGACGAAGAAGTGCGCTTCCGGTACGTCATCGACATGGCCTCGCTGAAAAAATAAACCGCCGCCGCGCTACACACAAAAAGCCCCGATTCTGAGCAGAATCGGGGCTTTTTGCTTTGGATTTCGGATACTAAAACTTCACGCCGACCGAGGCCAGGAAATTGCGCGTGGCCTGCGGGTAGTAGTAGTTGAAGTTTTCCTGGCGGCCGCTGGCACCCACGTAGCCGTAGGTGTAGCCGTTGGCCACGTATTCGCGGTTCAGCACGTTGTTCACCAGCAGGCCCAGCTCTATTTCCTTCACAAACCTGGGGTGCAGGGCGTAGCGCAGGCGGAAGTCGAGCACCTGGTAGGGCGCGATGCTGCGGCTGGAGGTGGCCGTGTTGTCGAGGTACTGGCGGCTCACGGTTTTGTAGAGCAGGGCCGCGCGCAGGCCTTTGAGGGGCTGGCCTTCGAGGGTGTGGGCCGACACCACGGCGGGCGAATAGGAAATGGTGGTGGTGCGCGGGGCGGCTTCCACGCGGTCGAAATCGGCGTTGTAGGTCACGTCGCGATAGTCCCGGATGCGGTTTTGGCTCAGCGTCAGCGTGCTGCTCAGGCTGATGTTGTCGTTGGCCGACACCGCGCCGGTCAGCTCGACGCCGGTGCGGTAGCTGCGGGCCACGTTGGTGCGCAGGGCGGTGCCCACGTCGTTCAGCTGGCCGGTGGCCACCAGCTGGTTGCGGTAGTTCATGTAGAAGTAGTTGGCTTCGAGGCGCAGGGCCGTGCCCGCGCCCAGGAAGGCCGCGTCGGGCCGGTTGAGGCGGTAGCCGCCCTCAAAGTCGTGCAGGCGCTCGGCCTGGGCGGGCGGGCTGCCGGCGGGGCGGTCGGTGAAGTCGGAACGCACGGGCTCGCGCTGGCCCACGGCAAAGCTGGCGTAGAGCTGCTGGCCGGCGCCCAGGGCAAAGGTGGCGCCGGCTTTGGGGTTGAAGAAGGTGTAGCGGGCGCGGGTGGCCACGTCGTTCTGGTCGTCTTCCACCCCGGCCAGGGCGTAGTCGATGTGGCGCACCTGCACGTCGCCGTACACGCCCAGCCGGGGCAGCACCTGCCAGGTGGCGCGGGCGTAGGCGTTGTAGTCGGTTTTGGTGGCGTCGTTGAAGTAGTAGCGGTGGCGGATGGTGCCGTTGGAGGCATACTGCGCCCAGATGACCTCGCCGTAGTGGTCGTTGTTGAAACGGTTCCAGGCGCCGCCCAGCGTGGCCTGAAAGGCCTCGTGGGCCTTGGGCTGGTAGTTTAGGGCGAAGGTGCCGCCGTAGAAGTAGTTGTCCAGCCACTTGCGGTCGATAAGGTCGGTGCGCGTGATGGTCTGGCCGCCAATCACCACGTTCTGCAGGCCGTAGTTCACCAGTTTGCGGCGGGCGCGAAAGCTCTCGTAGTACCCGAAGCCGCGCGTGAGGTGCAGCGCCGCCCCCAGGTTCCAGTCGGCGCCCAGGCCCTGCGAGAGGTGCAGCTGGTAATGGTTCTGCTGGTAGTTGTCGGTCTGGTTGTCGTAGGTGAAGTAGCTGTAGCGGCGGCCTTCCTGTAGCAGCCGGGCCGCGTTGGCGGCGCTCAGCTCGCCGTTGTCCACGTACACCTGCAGCTGGGCGCGGTCGCCGGTAAGGGCCGGCTCGGGCACACCATACCAGGCCTGGTAGGTCTTTTCGCGCCCCGAAAAGGTGATGAACTTCAGCTGGGTGTTCTTGGCCTGGTAGCCGGCAGCGAAGTAGTAGGACTTCAAATCCGACGCCGCCCGGTTCATGTAGCCGTCGCTGGCAATGCGCGAGAGGCGCCCGTCCACCGTGAAGCGCCCGTTCACCAGCCCGGTGCCGAACTGCACGGTATTTTTCCACGTGTTGAAGGACCCGTACGTGTTGTTGGTTTCGGCGTAGGCCTCGCGGCGGTTGTCGAGGGTGCTGATGTTGAGGCTGGCCCCGAAGGCCGCCCCACCGTTCTGGCTGGTGCCCACACCCCGCTGAATTTGCAGCGAATTGATGGACGAAGCCAGGTCGGGCAGGTTCACCAGAAACGCGCCGTGCGACTCGGGGTCGTTCAACGGCACGCCGTTGATGGTCATGTTGATGCCCGTGTTACTGGTGCCCCGGATGCGCAGGTCGGTGTAGCCCACGCCAGCCCCCGCGTCGGAGTTTACCACCACCGAGGGCGTCTGGTCGAGTAAGTAGGGCAGGTCCTGGCCGAAGTTGCGCTTGGCCAGGTCTTCCCGGCCCAGGTTGGTGTAGGCCGTGGCGGTGCGGTCGTTGGCGCGGGAAGCGGTTACGAGGGCTTCGCCGGTGAGCACGCCGCCGGGCGTGAGGGAGGCGTTCAGGCGCTGCGCATCGGCCTGGCCCTGCACCTGGCGCAGCTGCTGCTCGTAGCCCAGAAAAGTGACGCGCAACTCGTGCGGGCCCGCTGGCACGGCGGGCAGAGCGAAGGCCCCGGCGGCATCGGTGCTGCCACTGGCCGCACCATCAAGGAAAATGGTGGCCCCGGGCAGCGCCCCGCCCGTGCGGGCATCGGTAATAGTGCCGGACACGGGGCCTTGTGCCCACGCCGGCGCGGCGGCCAGCGCACACAGCGCCGCCCCCGCGAGGAGTACAGTTTTCAAAAAGATTATGGCGTAAAAAAAGGAACGCGCCGTCGCCCCAGGGGTCGGAGCGGCAGCGGAAACGTCCGCGGATTGTTTATTCCCTTCGCCGGCATTATCCGGTTCAGGTTCGATGGGTATCATCTCAGCCGATATTGTGCACAACATCAGCACCCCTAAACATGGCGCAAAGGTAAGCCTGCCGGGTCATTGCGCCCGTAATTTCTGCCTGGAAATTGGGGGAATAATCGGCGTAACATTCCGATTACCTTGGCGGTTTGCTGACTGTCAGTTAATTTAGGGACATAGTCCGGCACACTGCCGGGTCCGGGACTTGCCACCGCAGGTCAGCACAGTATCAGCCACACTCGCCATGTTCAGCTTAGTCTACGCCCTTGCTTTCTGCGCCTTTTTCGTGTTTGTGCTCGTGTTGCCCCGCCGTCGCCGGGTATTGCCGCCCCCGCCGCCGCCCACCGGCGACGATGACGGCGGCGAACCCCACGACCCGGGCCTGCCCGACCTCGACCTGCCGCCCGGCATTTCGCGCCCCATCAACGATTGGGAGCCCGACTACAACAACCGCCGAGTCGAGATTTGATTGGGCCGGCCGTCATTGCCACGTTTCGTTGCGCTCCACTCGCCATGACAGACGCTAGCCAACTTCCATAGAGTAGTTGGCCGAGAATGACTGCCCGGGAGCCAGCGTCATAATTCCTTCTTTCTCGTGGAGCTCACCGGGCTCGCCGGTAGGGCTGGCCACTCCGTGCCAGGGTTCCACGCACACAAAGCCCGCACCCGGGCCTTTGGTCCAGAGTCCCAAGTAGGGAAAGCCATCGAAGCGGAAGCGCACAAAGCGCGCCGACTTGCGCGAGCGCAGCGTGAGGCGCGTAAAATCGTAGTGCTTAAACACCAGGGCGTCATCAGCAAATAGCCCGTAGCTGAGCGGCAGTTCCGCCGCCTGACTCATCACCGGAGCGGTGTTGCCCGTGAGCAGACCGCCCTGCAACAGGTGCCGCTCCAGGGTCACGGGGTGGTCGAAGGCAAAATAATAATCCTCGAAAGTCTCATCTGGCAGCAGCGGGCAGCGCACCGCCGGATGCGCCCCAATGCTGAAGAGCAGCGGCTGGTCGGGGGCGGGGTTGCGCACGTCCCAGCGCACGGTCAGCAACCGGTCGCGCAGCGTGTAGGTGATGATAAGCTCGAAAGCGAAGGGAAACACAGCCCGTGTAAACTCGTCGTGCTCTAATCGAAACACCAGCTCGGTGGGGCTGTGCTGCAGCACGGCAAACTGCTGGTCGCGGGCAAAGCCGTGCTGCGGCAGCTTGTAATCGCGGCCCTGGTGCTGGTAAGTATCACCGGGCAGGCGGCCCACCAGCGGGAACAGCACCGGCGCGTGCCGGCCCCACACGGCCGGGTCGCCGGGCCAAATATATTCGAGGCCGTCGGCGGTGGTAAGCAGGCTGGTGAGCTCGGCCCCGTGGCGGGCAAACGTGGCGCGGCACTGCGGCGTGCTCAGCGTGTAGTGGGTGGGGGGCGATGCAGGCATGATTTTTTCGGGGGCCGTCGGCAAGGCTGGGGCATTGCGTAGCAGCTCATCAATCAGGTAGCAGGCGTGGGCAAAGCGGCGGTCGGGGTTGCCGGTGATTTCGGCAAAGTTGGACATTCGCTCCCGCAGCTCGCGCTGGTAGAGGTCGTAGAACTGCTGGCGCAAATGCGGGTGCTCGCGCAGCGGGTCGGGCTGCCAGGGCAGGTCCACACTCATAAGCAGCACCAGGTCGTACTGCTGCTGGTCGATGCATTTAAGTATCCACTCCGGACAGTTGCCGAACGAGTGCTCGTACCAGATTTTAATCACCAGCAAGTCCGTATCGAAGAAAACGATGCGGTGGGCGCGGGCCTCGGCCCCGGCCTCGGCCGCCAGCTGGCCACGGGCTATTTTCTCCAGGTCGCCGGGAGAATAATGCGGGCCAACATCGGCCAGGTATTCGCGGGCAAACTCGGGGGCGAAAGCCGTGCCGTAGTGCGCCGCCAGCCGGGCAGCCAGCGTCGATTTGCCCGTGGATTCCGGGCCGGTAAGGGAAACGCGCAGCAACTTGGGTGGGTGCAAAAAAAGGCGGTGGAGAAAGCAGAAGTACGCTACAAGCCGCCAGAAACGCATTATTGGGCGGGAATAATGCAGGCAACCTTGGCGGCTACACGGCCGCAAAGGTTGCACACTGATGTGCTTTAACCTCGCAAGCGCAAAAGGCCCAGCGGCGTACCGGCCACCGGGGGCCGCTACCGGCCGCTACCAACCGCTACCGGCCCCCGGGCGCTACCAGTGCCATTTCGCGCCGCCATTGCCAGTAGCCGTAGGCGGCGAGGCCCAAAAACACGAGGTACAGGCCGCTGGTCAGGTAAAGCTCGCGGTGCCAGTACATGCCCACGTAGGCCACATCGACACCAATCCAAAGCAGCCAGTTTTCGATGTTGCGCCGCGAAAGCAGCACCTGCGCCACCAGGCTGATGGCCGTAGTGGTGCTGTCCCAGTAAGGCAGGGCCGCATCGGTGTGGGAGAACAGGAAACCCGCCCCCAGCGCATAGACCAGGCCCGCGCCCGCCAGCCCCAGCGCCAGCCGCCCAGGCGTGCGCCTGATGGGCACTGCAGGCCCATCGGTGACCGCCGAGCCCCGCGCCCATACTATCCAGCCATAAATTGCCAGCGCGATAAAAGCCACCTGCAACCCGGCATCGGAATAGAGCCGTGCGCGACCAAACACCACCAGGTACAGCGCGCAGCTGACGATGGCCAATGGGAAATTCCAGACCGAATTTCGGGCCGCCAGCCACACGCAGGCGATGCCCGTGACCACGCCGGCAACTTCGAGCGGGTCGGTAGTTTGCACGGCGGCCAGGGCAGCCGTCAGGAAGTCAGAAAAGAAATATGCGGCCAAATTCAGTGGAGATAAACGAAGCCGCAAGGTAGAGCCCAAAGGGGCTAAATTTGCCCCATAATCCCCCCGTAAATGGAAACCGCTCCGCTGGAAATCACTGCCGAAGAACTCTCCCACCGCCTGCAAGCCGGCGACGACCTCCAGCTGGTGGACGTGCGCGAAGAGATGGAATTCGACTACTGCCACCTGCCCGGCAGCCTGCTCCTGCCACTGGATGAGGTGCCGCGCCGCGCCGCCGAAATCCGCCTCACGGGCCCGGTGGTGCTTATTTGTCACCACGGCGTGCGCTCGGCCCACGCCACGGCCTACCTGCGCCAGCACCTGGGCCGCACCAACGTGCTGAACCTGCGCGGCGGCGTGGCCGCCTGGGCCGCGCGCGTCGACCCGGCCTTTCCAACGTATTAAGCGGGCGACGGCAGCCACTTGCCGGGGCCAGCTGTTATGCTGCCACATTCCGCCTGCTGCCCATGCCCGATTTTCTCCCAACTCCCACCCTGCCCGCTACGGTAGCTGCCCCCACCCTCGCCCAGCGCCTGGCTTTGCGCGAGCGCCCCGCCGGTACGCCCATCATGCGCCAGGACTGGAGCGAGCTGCTGTTTCTGCACTGGCCGGTGCCGGCCGAGCTGCTGCAGCCCTACCTGCCGCCCCGCCTTCAGATTGATACCCACGACGGCATGGCGTGGCTGGCCATCGTACCGTTTCGCATGTCGAAAGTCCGCACCCGCATCAGTCCGCCTGTGCCGGGAGCCAACGTGTTTCTGGAGCTGAACGTGCGCACCTACGTGCATCTGGACGGCGTGCCGGGCGTGTGGTTTTTCTCGCTCGACGCTGCCAACCCGCTGGCCGTGTGGGCGGCGCGCACGTTTTTCAACCTGCCCTACCTGCGCGCCACCATGCGCCTCGACGAGCCCGGCCCGGAGCTGCGCCAGTTCACGGCCACGCGCACCCACTCGGGTGTGGCACCCGCCATTTTCCGCGCCACCTGGAAGCTGGGGCCGCCCCTCCCGGCGGCCGAGCCCGGCTCGCTGGCCTTTTTCCTTACCGAGCGCTACTGCCTCTACGCTAGCAACAAGGCCCAAACCAAGCTCTACCGGGGCCGGGTGGCGCACGCGCCATGGCCGCTCCGCACGGCTCAAGTGCTGCACCTGGAATCAACCCTGATTGAAAGCCAGGGCCTGCCTACGCCCGCTGGCGAGCCCGTGGTGCACGCCGGTAGTCCCGTGAGCGTGGAGCTGTGGCCCATGCGCCGGGTGTGAATTCGGCCACAATTCAGTTATTTTTAACCGCGAGCACGCTTTTACCACCAGCCTCCCGCCCGCCCGGGCGCTAGGCAAGCCACAGTCCGGCGGCTGCCACGATGCGGGGCGTAATTTTGGTCGGTGAACCCCGCCTTCGTCCTGCCGCCTCTTCCCAACCTGCCCATCCTGGCGGCGCTGCCCGCGCTGCGGGCTGCGCTGGCCACCAACAGCCGCGTGGTACTGGAAGCCCCGCCCGGCGCGGGAAAAACCACCGTGGTGCCACTGGAGCTATTAGCTGCCGAATGGCGTGCGCCCGAGGACAAAATCCTGCTGCTGGAACCGCGCCAGCTGGCCGTGCGCGGAGCTGCCGCCCGCCTGGCCCAGCTACTGGGCGAGCCCGTGGGCCGCACCATAGGCTACCGCGTGCGGCTCGACAGCAAGGTGAGCAAGGAAACCCGCGTGGAAGTCATCACCGAAGGCATTCTGACCCGGATGATTCAGGACGACCCGGCGCTGGAAGGGGTGGCGGCCGTGGTGTTCGATGAATTTCACGAACGGAGTTTGAATGCCGATTTGGGCCTGGCCCTGGCGCTGGATGCGCAAGCCGTGCTGCGGCCCGAGCTGCGTATTCTCATCATGAGTGCCACGCTGGAGGCGCAACGGCTGGAGCAATGGCTGCCCGCGCCGGTGGTGTCGTCGGCCGGTTTTCTGTTTCCCATTGATACGCACTACCTCGACCCGCGCCGGGCCTCGGCTTTGCCTAACAAGGCCAATGAACGACTAGCTGAGCTGGTGCCCGCCCAGGTGCGCGCTGCGCTGAGCGCTCACGCCGAGGGTGATATTCTGGTGTTCCTGCCCGGCGTGGGCGACTTGCAGCGCAGCGCCCGCAAGCTCACCGACTCGCTCCCCGACCACGTCGACCTCCATTTGCTGCACGGTGAATTACCGCTGGAGGTGCAGGATGCCGCGCTGCGCCCCGTGGGCGGCGGGCGGCGCAAGGTTATCCTCGCCACCAGCATTGCCGAAACCAGCCTGACCATTGAGGGCGTGCGGGTGGTGATTGACGGCGGCTTTGCGCGGGTGCCGCGCTTTGTGCCGCGCACGGGCTTCACTACCCTCGAAACCGTGCCCGTGGCCCGCGCCGCCGCCGACCAGCGCCGGGGCCGCGCTGGCCGCCTGGCCCCCGGCACCTGCTACCGCCTCTGGACCGAAGCCGAGCACCATAACCTGCCCGCCCACCGCCCTCCCGAAATCCACACCGCCGACCTCAGCAGCCTCGCGCTGGAGCTGGCCCTCTGGGGAGCGGCCACGCCCAACAGCCTGCGCTGGCTGGACGCGCCACCCACGGCCGCTTTTGCCCAGGCCCAAGAGTTGCTGTTACGGCTGGGCGCGGTGTCGGAGTTAATTAAAAATGAGGCCCTTGAAAAATCTTCAGCATCACCAAAACCCGATGCCGAACAAGCCATTTTTAATTCCTCCCTAAAGCCCACGGCCCACGGCCGGCAGCTGGCCGCGCTGGGCCTGCCGCCGCGACTGGCCCACCTGGTGGTGCGCGGACAGGAATTGGGCCACGGCGCGGCGGCAGCTTCCTTAGCGGCGCTGCTGGCCGAGCGCGACCTGCTGCGCTGGGCCGCCACCACCGATACGCGCCCTTCCCCGCCCGACCTGCGCTTGCGCCTTGAGGCGCTGGCCAGCGGCCGGCCGCCTTTGCCGGGCCTGGCGTTGCACCACGCCACGCTGCAGCGCGTGCGCGACGTGGCCCGGAACCTAACCAGCCGCTTGGGCAAGTCTGCCAATTCTCTCAGCCACTCCGTTGCCCAGGCGCCGGTGGGCCTGCTTACGGCGCTGGCCTACCCCGACCGGCTGGCCCAGCGCGAAACCCACGACCGGCTGCGCCTCGTGACCGGCCAGCGCGTGAGCCTGAATACGACGGATGTAGACCCCCAAGCCACCTTTTTTGCGGTGGCCCACCTGGCGGGCACGGCTTCGGCTCCGCGCGCTACCCTGGCCGCGCCGCTGGACCAAGACGAGCTGGAGCTGGCTTTTGCCGACCAGATTACGACTACCGAAGAAGTGCGCTACGACCCCACGGCGCAACGCGTAACGGGCCGACGTGTGCGCCGCCTGGGAGCCCTGTTGCTGGATGAGAAAGTCATCGGCCAGCCCAATCCCGAACTGGTGGCGCACGCCCTGCTCGCGTACTTGCAGGAAGCGGGCCTGAGCAAGCTAAACTGGACGGCCGGGGCCCAGCAGCTGCAACAGCGGCTGGAGTTTCTGCGGCGGCACTTCTCCAGCGCAACCGCTGATTCAACCCAAGTATCCAACCACGAATCAGCAGCTGAAACCTGGCCGGCGTTCGACGACCAAACCCTGACCCTGGAACTAGCCGACTGGCTGGGCCCGCACCTCACCGGCCTCAGAACCCTGGCCGACGTGCAGCGCCTCGACCTAATGGAGCCGTTGCTCGCCCGCCTGCCCGGCGGCTGGAACCAGCGCCAAGCCCTCGACCGCCTAGCCCCCGCCGCGCTGGAAGTGCCCAGCGGCTCGCACATCAGCCTGGACTACAGCGACCCCGCTGCCCCGGTGCTGGCCGTGAAGCTCCAAGAGCTGTTCGGCCTCACCGAAACGCCTGCCGTGGCGGGCGGACGCGTGCCCCTGCTGCTACACCTGCTTTCGCCCGGCGGCCGGCCGGCGCAAGTGACGCGCGACCTACGCAGCTTCTGGGAGAAAGGCTATTTCGAGGTGCGTAAAGACCTCAAAGGCCGCTACCCCCGACACCCCTGGCCCGACAAGCCGATGGAGCACATTCCGACCAAACTGACCAAGAAGCGGTTAGGCCAGTAGACCTTGGTCGTGCTAGTTTCGCCGTTCACCGGGAATTTTCGGATTATTTAGGTAACAATTACGTAATATGAGGTAACAATTACGTAACTTGAGGGTATGAAACACCTCTCCTCGTTGCTATTGCTGACCTTGCTGGCCGGAACCGGTGCGGCCCGGGCCCAAGGCGGCGGGGCGCCCGTGGGCTGGCTGAAGCTTAGCGCTGATGTATCCATGCGAGGCCGCTGGACCCTGTATTCGGAAGTAGAAAGCCGCCAAGGCAATGCCCAGTTGGCCGCCCAGCAGCTCGGCCGCCTGGGCTTTCGGCTGCACCTAGCACCCAGCCTGAGCCTGACTACGGGCTACGTGCTGGCCGGCAACGACTACGGCCCCAGCGACGGCCCCAAAGCCCCCGAGCATCGTTTTTACCAGGAAATAGCCCTGGCTGATGTGAGTGGCCCCGTGCGCGCAAGCCACCGCCTGCGTGCCGAAGAACGGTGGCTGCGCCCCACCCCCGAAGCCGCGTTCCGCTACGCGCCACGCCTGCGCTACCAGCTGCGGCTGGTGGTGCCGCTGCGCAAAGGCGGCGCACTACCGGTTGGCGGCGTGTATGCCGTGGTGGCCGATGAGGTATTTGCCGGACTCGGCCGGCGCGACGGAGCCAGCTTTCTGGAGGAGAATCGCGTCAGCGCGGGCCTGGGTTACCGTATCAGCCGCTTGGCGACCATGGAGTTGGCCTACCTGAATCAGACGCAGGCCTCGGGCGTAGCCGGGCGGGCCCTGGCCCGCAACGCGGTGCAGATGAGCGTGGCGTTTGCAGCCCCCAGCCACCAGGCTTTGGTGCGGCGTTAGCGCATCTCGTTGTTATCCAGAAAGCTCCGGCCGTGACCGCGGGGCGAGTAGTGGCGGTGCAGCCAGCGGCTGAGGCCGCCCAGGCCCGGCAGAAGCACCCGCTCCGTGATATTGGCCTGGTCGAGTTTGTCGCGCACTTCCCACTTGAGGCGGGCGGGCAGAATGATGCGGAAATAAAGTTCGGGCCGGTCGGCCAGCCAGTCGTGCAGCACGCTTTGGGCCGTGCTCATCGAGGAGAACAGGGCGTATTGGTGCACAATACGCGCATCGAGGCTGGGCGGCTCCAAAAACAGAACGTAGGGCTCGGCCTGCAGCTCTTCCAACTCGCGCAGGCTGCTGCTCACGGGTTGCAGCAGCTCGGAGGTGAAGACGTTGGAGCCTTCGTTTTGCAGAGCCTGACGCAGGCGTTGGGGCAGATGCTCGGCGGCTTTCACGTAGTTCAGGGCCCAGATAATGCCGTCTTCATGGTAGGCATCCAGGTCGTCGGTGGCGAAATGCAGGGCCACGTAGGGCGAATACGTCCAGTCGAGCAGACGGGTAGGCAGGCCGTGGTGCTGGGCCAGGGCCAGCCAGTCCCAGGTGCTGGCCGCCTGGGCGGGCACGGTGGTATCGCGGGCATACTTGCGGAAGTTGCGCAGCAGGTGGTGCTCCAGCTGGTGGTAGTCGCCGCCTAGGCGTTGCAGGCTGGTCTCAAGTTGAAAGTGGCGCGAGCGGCCGCCCCGATACACGTACGGCGACCGGAACCGCTCAATGCGGGCATCCCAAGTGTCCTGAAACAGCAGCCGCTGCAGGTCTTCCCAGGAAGTGGCTTCGTAGTCGTTGGCGGAAAGGGACATGGTGGTAGGAAGGTTGGGGTACGCAAGAACGATAAACTCCCCTCCTTTTTCAAGAAGGGGAGATTTTGCTGAAAGCAAAATTGGGGTGGTGAAATCGTTGAACGATACCCGGACGAGTTGTTCGCCCATCGTTCAACGATTTCACCACCCCCGTTTTTGCTTCGCAAAAACTCCCCTCCTTAAGAAAGGAGGGGAGTGTCGTTCTACTCGCCGGCCGGGAAGTCGGCTGCATCGCCCATCTCGGCGTGCTGCTCCAACTCCTTCACTAAGCCAGCAAACTTGTCGCGGGCTCCTTTCACGGCGGCTTTGCCTAGTGGCAAGTGCAGGGGCGGGTTTTCCATCTGCACTACTTCGTACATGGCGTGGGCGGCGCGTACCGGGTCGCCGGGCTGGCGGCCGCTGTAGCTTTGGATACCGCGCAGGTTCTCACCTACCGTGGCCTCGTAGTCATCGATTTTGGTGTTAGCGAAGGTCGCCGACTCGCCGGCCCACTTGGTGCGGAAACCACTGGGTTCTATGTTGGTGACCTTGATGCCCAGCGGCCCTACCTGCTGGCTCAGGCTCTCGCCGATAGCCTCCAGCGCAAACTTGCTGGCGTTGTAGATGCCCACGCCGGGGAAGGTTTTCAGCCCGCCAATGCTGGTGATGTTGAGGATGTGGCCCGAACGCTGCTTGCGCAGCTGCGGCAACACGGCCCGCAGCACGTGCAAAACCCCAAACACATTCACGTCGAACTGGCGGTGCACTTCCTCGGCCGGCACTTCCTCGATGCTGCCCATGGAACCGTAGCCGGCGTTATTGACGATGACATCGAGCTGGCCGAAATGCGCAATAGCCTCGGCCACGGCCGTTTTCACCTGAGGTTCGTTGGTCACGTCGCACACCACGCCCAGGGTGCGGCCGGGAACCTGAGCAGTAAATTCGGCCGCCTGCTCGGACTTGCGGAAGGTAGCGGCCACCCGGCCTTCTTTTTCAAGAACGTAGGCCGCCAGGGCTTCGCCGAAACCGGACGATGCTCCGGTAATAAACCAGGTTTGGGATTTAGAGTCAGACATGATAAGACAAGTTAAAAAATGGTAGCAGCTAAGACGGATTGCAGCGGGGAATTGTTTGAAATTCCTGGGCGCGGCCGCCAGCCAAAGGCGCAAGCCATGCCTTTATGTGCTCCGCAAAATCACCTTCCCATCCACCAGATTTTTGCCCTCATGAGAAAGCTTTTCTCGTTCCTGCTGGCCCTGCTGGCGTTCACGGCCCAGGCCCAGGTCACGTTCAAAATCACGGCCGTACCGGCCAATACGCCGGCCAATGCCACCATTTACCTAGCGGGCTCCTTCAACAACTGGAACCCGGGCAGCGCGGCCCACGCCCTCACGTATGACGCCACCGACCGCAGCTACCAGATTACGCTGCCCGCCGGCCAGCACGCCGAATGGTTCTGGCGGCGTGAGTTTCCGGCCGGCTACTCGTGGCTCTACGCTCCGGCTACGACTTCGGCGGCCCGTTCGGCCCAGCGCCTCGCGGTGAGCTTTTACCCCAACCCCACCGCCCGCGAGCTGCGCGTGACGCTGCCCGCCACTGTGGCCGGCGAAGCGCAACTCGAAATCAGCGACGTGGCGGGCCGGGCCGTGCTGCGAACCCGCGTCCGCAACGGGCAAACGGTGGACGTGAGCCGCCTGCCCGCGGGCCTCTACCTGTCGCGCCTCTCGGCTGGCGGGGCCGTGGGCGTGAGTAAATTCAGCAAGGAATAACCAAAAAGCGGGGCACGGCGGACTTCTAACCCAACTTCCCGCCGTACCTTTGCCTGGCAAAAGGCCCTAACTCCCAACCCCTTTTGCTATGGCGGATTCCGCAACCCCAAAAATTGCCTTCGAGGCCCTGACTTACGACGACGTACTGCTGCTACCAGCCTACTCCGAAGTCCTGCCCCGCGACTGCGACACCAGCACCCGCCTCACCGCTACCATCCGGCTACAAACCCCGCTCATTTCGGCGGCCATGGACACCGTTACGGAGTCGGACATGGCCATTGCGCTGGCGCAGGAAGGCGGCCTGGGCATTATTCACAAGAATATGTCCATCAAGGCGCAGGCCGACCAAGTGCGCCGCGTGAAGCGCAGCGAGTCGGCCCTGATTCAGGACCCCTTCACCCTGCCGCCCACCGCCACCCTGGCCGATGCCCGCCAGCTGATGCGCAAGCACGGCATCGGCGGCATTCCGATTGTTGACGCCGGCCGCCGCCTGCACGGCATCCTCACCAACCGGGATTTGCGCTTCGAGAAAGACCTTAGCCAACCCGTGACGACGGTGATGATTTCGCTGGCCAACCTCGTCACGGCGCCCGCCGGCATCGACCAAGCCGAAGCCGAGCAGCTCCTCACCGACAGCAAAGTGGACAAGCTTCCGCTGGTAGACAGCGAAGGCCGCCTCGCTGGCCTGATGACCTACAAGGACATCCGGAAGCGCCGGCGCGCCCCGCACGCCAGCAAAGACGGCCAGGGCCGGCTGCGCGTAGGAGCCGCCGTGGGTGTCACCCCCGATTTGCTGCAGCGCGTAGCCGCTTTGGTTGAGGCCGGCGTTGATATTGTGAGCCTGGATACTGCCCACGGCCACTCCAAGGGCGTGCTCGATGCCGTGCGCGCCATTAAAGCCGCCTACCCGAATCTGGATGTGATGGCCGGCAACGTGGCTACCGCCAGCGGGGCCCGCGCCCTGGCCGATGCCGGAGCCGACTGCGTAAAAGTAGGCGTGGGGCCGGGCTCCATCTGCACCACGCGCATTATTGCCGGCATTGGGGTGCCGCAGCTCTCGGCCGTACTGGAAGCCGCCAAGGGCCTCGAAGGCACCGGCGTGACGCTGGTGGCCGACGGCGGCATTAAGTTTTCGGGCGACATCGTGAAAGCCCTGGCTGGTGGCGCAGCCGCGGTGATGGTGGGCTCGCTGCTGGCCGGCACCGAGGAAGCTCCCGGCGACCTTATCATTTACGAAGGCCGCAAGTACAAGAGCTACCGCGGCATGGGGTCGTTGGAAGCCATGGAAGACGGCAGCAAAGACCGGTACTTCCAGGATGCCGAAGACGACGTAAAGAAGCTGGTGCCCGAAGGTATTGTGGGCCGGGTGCCCTTCAAAGGCGATGTATCGGAAGTCATTTACCAGCTGGCAGGCGGACTGCGCGCCGGCATGGGCTACGTAGGAGCCGCCAACATGAAAGCCTTGCAGGCCGCTCAGTTTGTGCGCATCACCGGAGCCGGGCTGCGCGAGTCGCACCCGCACGATGTGCAAATCACCCGCGAGGCCCCGAATTATTCGAGCCGATAAATTCACAGTCGCAGTCATTGGTAGTCAGCGCGCAACACCGATTTACCCGGCTGTTGCGCGCCAGGCGCGTGCCAGAATTATGTGAGTGGCTTTGACCACCCGATTGTATCTTGCACGCCAGTTGAGCGGCGGCAAAGGCGCGGTAGGCTGGTACGCTTGTGTTATTCCTAGTTTCTGTCTGTGCGTCATCCGTTACTTTACGTTGGTTTTTTATTGGCGCTGCTAATTGGCGGAGTAGCCGTGAGCAGTCTGTTGGCTGACCGCGGCACGGAAACGTCGTCGTGGGCACCTTGGCTATTGCTGGTGGCCGACCTGGGCATCCTGGCCGTGTTGGCTAAGCTGTTTTTCCGGCCAGCCGCTCCCGTCCCGGCCGAAAAGCCGGCCGTTCCACGTCGGCACGACGAAATTCTGAGCCTGCAGCGCCTGGCGCAAATCGTGCAGCGCGGCCAGACTTCGACCCAAGTGTACCGTGTTCTGCTGGAGTCGGCGGTACAAACCGTCCGGGCCGATGCCGCCTGGCTTGACCTTGACCCCAGCCACACGGGAATCGACGAAACCAACGCTACCCAGTACTACCACCTGCTGCCCCAGCAGGCCGATACGCTGCGGACTGGTCTGCTGGCGCACCTACCCGCCGAGGGTGATTATGTGACCAACGACCTGAATCAGCACCCGGGCTTCGTGGGAACCTCACAGGCCTTCCGCTCGCTTATTCAGTTGCCCATACGGGGTTTGCATAACAACTACGGAACTCTCTATCTCATTAAAATAGAGCCCCGTACGTTCGCCCCCGAAGACCTGAACATTCTGCAAACGTTCACCAACCAGGCCGTGCTCAGCATCGAAAACCTGGAGCTGATGCGCACTTCGCTCGAGAACCAGCGCACGCAGGAAGAGCTCAAAATTGCCTCGCAGGTACAGGACAGCCTCATTCCAAAAAACCTGCCTACCGATAACTGGTTCGAAATCAGCTCGCACTCGCTGGCAGCCAAAGAAGTGGGCGGCGATTTCTACGACTTTCTGCATCTACAGGGCCGGCGGCTGGCCGTCATCATCGGTGATGTGAGCGGCAAGGGCGTAACCGCCGCCTTCCACATGGCCCAGATGAAGGGAATTTTTCACTCGCTGATGCAGGAAAACCCCCTGGCCCGCAACGAGCGCGACAAATTCCCGGTGCCCAGCAAATTTATGGCCCAGGCTAACACCGCCCTCAGCCACTGCCTCGAAAAGTCGTCGTTCATCACCTCTTCGCTCTACATCATTGATTATGAGCAGGGCGGCTTCGTATTTGCCCGCGCCGGCCACTGCCACACCCTGTATTACCACGCCTTGCGTGAGGAAGTATTCTACTTCCAGTCGGCGGGCCTGGGGCTGGGCATCATCCGGAACGACAGCTACGAGAAGCACATCAAGAACCAGTTTTACGATTACAGCCCCGGCGATGTCATGGTGATTTACACCGACGGCATCGTGGAGGCGCGCGGCGGCGATGGCACCGACGAATACGGTGAAGACCGACTCAAGCAGCGGCTCGAGGAAAGTTATTTTCAGGACGCGGAGAACATCAAATCCTTCATCCTGGACGACCTAAACGGCTTTACGCACGGCCATCCCATCCACGACGACCAGACCCTACTGGTCATTAAATTCAAGTCGGCCCAACCCCTGCCGCTAGCCTGACGTATCGCCCTCATTATGAAAGTTACCGCGCAACCCTCCGCCGATACCCTCACCCTACTGCTCGATGGCGAGCTGGACGCTAGCTCCGCCATTGTTCTTGATACTGAGTTGGCGAAACCCGATATCCTTAATTACCGCAAAGTCCTGATTGACTGTGCTAAGCTCAGCTATATTTCGTCGGCTGGCTTGGGCGTGTTTATTTCCCACCTGCAGCGCTTTCAGGACGCCAACGTGAAACTGGTATTCTTCAACATGCAGGAGAAGGTTTTCAACGTGTTTGAAATCCTGGGACTGGATGCTCTGATGACCATCGTGCCAAGCGTGACTGAAGCCGAAGCAGCTTAAGGTGGTTGTGAGTTAATCAGTTATGAGTTGTGAGTTGGATGAACATTTTGCCAATGCCGTCTAGCCACATGACTACTACCTTATAACTCTTAACTTTTAACTCATAACTAAAAATGAAGTCCGTCCTCCGTATCGCCTGTTCACGCAAACACCTCCAGCAGGTGCGTGACTTCGTGCGGAACTACCTCAGTAGCCGGCAGCTGTCGGAAGTCATGGTTAACCAAGTAGTGCTGGCCGTGGATGAGGTGGTGGCCAATTTCATTATTCATGCCAACGGGGAGGATGAAACTCAGTTCCTCGATTTGGAAATGACGTTCGACGCCCATAGCCTGAACGTGGAAATTGCCGACCACGGCGACACCATTTTTCTGCCCGCACCCCACCAAAACCCTGACTTGCGCGATTACATTCGCCAAGGCCGCAAAGGCGGCATGGGCATGACCCTGGTTAACCGCCTCATGGACCGGGTTGAATTTTTCACGCGGGGCAACCACACGGTGTGCCACCTGAGCAAGAACGTTAGCTAGCAGCACAGCCAACACGAGTACGGTCCTGCCGAGGGCCTCCGGAACCCTTCACCACGCAGCCACGCCCTTCAACTGGGCTATTGCTGCGCAGAAGGCACTCCGGAGGCCCTCGGCAGGACCGTTTTTTGGGGCGAATGCTTTCTGTTTCTATTGGGCTACGGTTTAGCAATTTCCCCCCGGAATTTCGTTAATTTCGCACCGGTAATTTTGTGCCCGCGCCGCTAACTCCTTCCGGTGCGGTGCCATCGTCTCCTTCATTCTTATATGCACAAACGCATTCTGTACGCCGGCGCGGCCGTTGTTACGCTGCTGGCTGGCTGCCAAACTTCTAAATCGGCTGCTTCGGCCGCTACGGCGACCACTGCTACCGGTCCGGCCGTTGAAACGCTGGGCACTTACCCGGTGCCCGCCAACGAGTTTGCCTACGTGTACCGCAAGAACAACAGCACGGCGGCCGACTACGGCACCCGCCCAAGCGTGACTGAGTACCTGGACCTCTACACCAACTTCCGCCTCAAGGTGCTGGAAGCGGAGCAGCGCGGCCTCGACACCACGCAGGCGTTCAAGCGCGAGCTTGACGGCTACCGCCAGCAGCTCTCGCAGCCCTACCTCACGGAGAAGAGCGTGACCGACCAGCTGGTGCGCGAAGCTTACGAGCGCATGAGCCAAGAGGTGAACGCCTCGCACATTCTCATTCGTGTAGCGCCCGATGCTACTCCGCAGGACACGCTGGCTGCTTATCAAAAAATTGACAAAATCCGGCAGGATGCCTTGGCGGGCACCGATTTCGCCCAGCTGGCCCGGGCCCAGAGCGAAGACCCTTCGGCCAAGGAGAACGGCGGCAAGCTGGGCTACTTCACGGCCATGCAGATGGTGTACCCGTTTGAGTCGGCCGCTTACAAGACGCCGGTGGGGCAGGTGTCGGCCCCCATTCGTACGCGCTTCGGCTACCACGTTATCAAGGTAAATGACAAGCGGATGGCGCAGGGCGAAATCAAGGTGGCTCACCTCATGATTCGCATGAACGCCAACGGTGCCAAAAGCGACTCGCTCACGGCCAAGAAGAAAATTGACGAGCTCTACAGCCGCCTGAAAAAAGGCGAAAACTGGGACAAGCTCGTAGCGCAGTTTTCGGAGGATGCCGGCTCGGCCGCCAACGGCGGCGAGTTGCCGCCCTTCGGCACCGGCCGCATGATTCCTTCCTTCGAGGAAGTAGCCTTCAAAATGCAGAAGCCGGGCGAGATTGCCGCCCCGGTGCAAACGCCCTACGGCTGGCACGTCATCAAGCTGATTGAGCGCCAGCCGCTCGCCAAGTTCGCCGACGTGGAATCGACGCTGAAAAGCAAGGTGGCCAAAGACTCCCGCTCGGAGCTCAACAAAGCGGCTTTCCTGAAGCGCGTGCGCCAGGAAGACCAGTTTATGGAAACTGCGGTGGCCAAAACCTACGCCTTCAGCAAGGCGGATACGGCCCTGGTAGCCGGCCGCTACAAGTATACGGCTCCGACTGCTCCGGCCAAAGCCGCCAAAGGCACGGCCAACGACAACACGGCACTGTTCACCATCAAGGGCAAGCCTTACCTGGTGAAGGATTTCCTGACCTACGCCCAGCAGAACCAGCGGCCCCGCACCGGCACGCAGCCCGCTTTTGCCATGCAGCAGCTCTACGACCAGTACGTGGAACAGTCGCTGACCGAGTTCGAGAAAAACAGCCTCGAAACCAAGTACGAGGACTACCGCATGCTGGTGAAAGAGTACCGCGACGGCATTCTGCTCTTCCAATTAATGGATGAGAAAGTGTGGAGCAAAGCCATTGAGGACACTGTGGGCCTGAAGAAATACTTCGCCGAGAACCAGACCAAGTACCAGTGGGAGCAGCGCGTGCAGGGTACCGCTACCAGCGCCGCTACCCCCGCCCTGCTGGCCCGCGTGCAAAAAGAGCTGAAAACCGGCCGCTTCCCCGTGACCAAGAACGTACCCAAAACTGCGGGCTTCCGCACAGGGTCGGGCTCGCTGTTGAAAGGCGGTGTGCTGGCTTTGGAGGATGTGACCAAGCGCCTGCTACAGGATACGCTGGCCCGCGTGACTTTCACGGGCCGCATGAAAAAGGGCGAAAAGGCCAGCCTGGCCGCCGCCCGTGCCGACTCGGCGGCCCGCTTCCTCAACCGCCGGGGCATACCCAGCCGCCGCATCAGCAAAAAGATGCAGGCTGGCGCCGCCGCGGAGAGCAGCGTGCAAATTGCCCTCGCCAGTGCCAACCCGGCCGCCATCGAGGCGGAGCTGAATGAGCAGAACCCACTGTCGGTGCAAATCAGCCAGAAGGTGTTCCAGAAAGGCGACAACAAGGTGGTTGACGAACTGATGAGCAAAGGCCCCGGCACTTATAACGTGCAGAAAGACGGCCGCTACTACGCCGTCACCATTGATAGAATTCTGCCCGCCGGCCCTAAAACCCTGGCCGAATCCCGCGGCCAGGCCACTTCCGATTACCAGACCTACCTCGAGAAAGAGTGGATTACCCAGATGCGGGCCGCTCGCCCCGTGAAGGTGAATGAGGCGGAGGTGAGCAAGCTGGTAACCAAGTAATAAATGGGTGCAAGAAAGAATGGGCGAATGGGTGAATGCTCGTTGGTATTCGCCCATTCGCCCATTCTTTCTTGCGCCCATTATCCGTCTGCAACCATCCGGCCCAGCCGACGCTCCCTGTTTTTGTCTGCCAACGGATTTATCGTGAAATTTGTGGGCCCGTTTGCGCGTTACGTGCGGGCGGCCCAAGCCCCCGGCACCGGCCGCCGGGCTTTACCCTACTACACTATGCTTGTTAAAGTGAATCGTGCCGCGTTGCCGGCCCTGCTTACGTTGTTGCTACTGCTGGGCTTCGCGCCCGCATCCCAAGCCCAGCTGGGCATTAGCCGGCCCAGAGGGCAGCAATTGCTCGACGGCATTGTGGTGAAAGTGGATAACCAGATTGTGCTCCGCTCCGATGTGGAGAATATCTACAACCAGGAAATGGCCCGCGCCGAAGGCAAGACCATGCCTCCCGATTTGAAATGTAAAATCCTGCAAAGCCTGGTGCTGAACAAGCTCATGCTGGCCCGGGCCGAAGTCGACTCCGTGACCGTGACTGACCAGCAGGTGAACGGCGAGGTTGACCGCCGCATGGCCTACTTCGTGCAGCAGATTGGCTCAGAGAAGCGCCTCGAAGAGCAGTACAACAAGCCCATTAAGGCGCTGAAAGACGATTTGCGGCCCCAAATCAAAGACCAGCTCACGCAGCAGAAAATGCAGGAAACCATCACCGGCAAGGTGGCCGTGACCCCGCGTGAAGTGGCTCAGTATTTCAGCAAAGTGCCCAAGGACAGCCTGCCCTACTTCAGCACCGAGGTAGAAGTGGGTCAGATTGTGATTCCGGCGCAGGTGAATGACAAGGCTAAGCAGGCCACCATGGCCAAGCTGAACGACATTCGGGCGCAGGTGCTGGGTGGGGCTGATTTTGCCACCCTGGCCAAGCAGTATTCCGAAGACCCCGGCTCGGGAAAGGAAGGCGGCTATTTGGGCTTTTTCGGGCGTGGCGAGCTGGTGCCAGAGTATGAGGCGGCTTCGATGAAGCTGGAGCCCGGCCAGCTTTCGCCGGTGGTGCAGTCGCAGTTTGGCTTCCACCTTATCCAGTTTATTGAGCGCAAGGGCAATAAATATTCCACGCGCCACATCCTGCTGAAGCCCGAAACCGGCGCAGCCGATGCCAGCGCCTCCGCGAAAACCCTGACTAAGCTGCGGCGTCAGATTCTGTCCGACAGCATCAGCTTTGCCAAGGCAGCCAAGGAAAATTCGTCGGACAAAGCCAGCAGCGGCAACGGCGGCCTGCTGGCCAACCGTCAGGACGGCGGCTCGCGCCTGCCGCTCGACAAGCTCGACCCGGCCATCTTCTTTACCATTGACACCATGAAGGTGGGCCACATTACGCCACCCATGGCCTACCGCACCGACGACGGCAAGGACGCCATGCGCATCCTGTGGTTGAAATCGAACACCCCGCCTCACCAGGCCAACCTGCAGGAGGACTACCAGAAGATTGCCGCCGCCGCCCTGAACGAGAAAAAGACCAAGGCACTCGACGAGTGGTTTGCTAAGAACCGCGGTACCGTGTACCTGGAAGTGGCCCCCGAATACGCGCAGTGCAAAGTGCTGGACGCGACGGAAAAGTAAACCCGCGCCCCGAAAGCACGTCATGCCGGGCGCAACCGAGGCATCTCGCTTGTTACCAGTAAACCTTTTTCAACGATTAGATTTACTACTACCCGCGAGATGCCCCGGCTGCGCCCGGCATGACGTGCTTTTCTCCTTCTAAAATCCCCAATGGCTCAATTTCAAAACGACAAAGAAGCCGCTGATGCGCTGGCGGCCTCCTTCCAGAAGCTGCGCCAGGAAATCGGCAAGGTCATCGTGGGGCAGGATGAGGTGGTGCGACTGGTGCTCACCGCGGTGTTTTCGCAGGGCCACAGCCTGCTGGTGGGCGTGCCTGGCCTGGCCAAAACCCTGCTGATTCAGACCATCGCCGACTCGCTGGACTTGTCGTTCAATCGCATCCAGTTCACGCCCGATTTGATGCCTTCCGACATCGTGGGCTCGGAAACGATGAACCAGCAGCGGGATTTTCACTTTGTGAAAGGCCCCATTTTTGCCAACATTATTCTGGCCGACGAAATCAACCGGACGCCCCCCAAAACCCAGGCCGCGCTGCTGGAAAGTATGCAGGAATATGCCGTGACAGTAGCCGGCCAGCGCTACCCCTTGCAGCGCCCGTTCTTCGTGCTGGCTACCCAGAACCCCATCGAGCAGGAAGGCACCTACCCCCTGCCCGAGGCGCAGCTCGACCGCTTCATGTTCAACATCGAGCTGGGCTACCCGACCTACGCGGAGGAGTTAAGCATCGTGAAGAACACGACCTCCGACCGCAAGCACACGGTAAATAAAATCCTGCACGCGGCCGATATACAGGCTTTTCAGGAGTTGGTGCGCCGCGTGCCCGTGGCCGACAACGTGGTGGAATACGCCGTGAGCCTCGTGCACAAAACCCGCCCCAACACCGAGCGGGCTGCTCCCCGCGCCACCCAGCTGCTGGAGTGGGGAGCCGGCCCCCGCGCCTCGCAGCACCTTGTGGTGGGCGCCAAGTGCAACGCCTTGCTCAACGGCAAATACTCGCCCGACATTGAGGACGTGCGCGCCGTGGCCGTGCCTATCCTGCGCCACCGCCTGGTGCGCAACTTCAAAGCCGAAGCCGAAGGCATCGGTGTGGAGCAGATTGTGAAAGAATTGCTGTAAGAACTATAAAGAGAACGTCATGCTGAGCGCAGTCGAAGCACCTCTACCGCAGCAGTAAATGAGTTACTCGTGCGGTAGAGATGCTTCGACTGCGCTCAGCATGACGTTCTTTGTTATCTCCTTGTAAAAAAAGAATGGAAGCCCAAGCCTACTACCAGCAATTTGAGCGCAACGTGCGCATTGTCCTCGACGCCCTGGCCGCCGGCCTCGACCTGCGCACCACGGCCCTTGAAACCAGCCTGCCCCTGGAAGTGTACGTGCTGTGCGAAGTGCTGAACCAGGGCGCGGGCGAAGACTTCACCCTCACCGCCACCGGCGTGGCGCGCCTGGCCGAGTTCCAGCAGCAGTTTATGAAGCACGAGGGCCACACGCTGGCCGCTATGCAGCGCGTGCTGGCTGATAAGCGCGGCACCATGCGCACGCCCGAAGGCCGCGTGCTGGCGAAGGAAATGCTCATTCGCCGGCTCGAATTTTTCAACGAAGCGGCCCGGCAGGTGAACGTGATGCGTACCCAGCAGTCGTTGGGCAGCCCCAGCCAGTACGTTGGCCTAAACAAATAGCCCGTCACAAACGTCTACAAAGGCCGCTTCTGTGCACAGAAGCGGCCTTTCGCATTTACCTGGCAGACGCCGGGCCGTGCAATTTTCTTCCGGCCACTACGGGCACATTCGCCGTACTCGTCACTTCATGCTGCCCCGCGCTCCGCTCCATACGTCCCGCCTCTGCCTGCGCCCCTACGAGCCTGCTGATGCGACAGACTTTTTCCGGCTGCTCGACGGCGACCGTATCCGCTTCCAAGCTTCTTTTCCCGACCGGCTGCAGGCCGTACGGGCCCTGGCCGATGCCCACACCGCCCTGCTCAATTTTGCTAACGACTGGAAGACGGGCCGCTTCTACGTATTCGGCATCTGGCACCGCGCCACCGCCAGGTACCTCGGCGATATCTGCCTCATGCCCCAAAACCGGGGCCAGGCCGAAATTGGCTATTACCTCGCCGCCGCTGCCGAAGGCCACGGCTATGCCCGCGAAGCCCTGGAAGAAGTAGTACGTTTTGGTTTTGGAGCCGTGGGCAGCCAGCGCTTGCTCATCCGCTGCTATGCCGACAACGAGCGCGGCCAGGCCGTAGCCCGCGCTCTCGGCTTTCAACTGGAAACCTCACCCAGGCGCCCACTATGGTTTCGCAATGCGAATGCGGTGGGCAACATTTGTCGCTTTTGGCTGAGCCGAGTGTAGGGTGCGGGACTTGGCCCCACCTCTATTGCCCTACCCGCGCTCGCTTGCCAATATTACCCAGCAGCCACTCCTGCCGGAAGTTCAAATACATCGCCAAGGAGTAGTCCAGCACCCGGGTATTAAAGTCGAACACCGGCTCTACCCGCGCCGTGAGCGCGGCCGCGTCGGAAATGCGGAAGTCGCGCATTAGCCGTACGAACAGCAGGCGGCGCTCGCGGTCCAGGAAATCGGGGTTCGACACCGTGCGCGAGGCGCTCTGGTAGAAATCGCCCCCGAGCGGCGAGATGAAGCGCGAGCCCTGCCAGTAGCTCAGCATCACATCGGCGTAGCGGGTTTCGAGGGTGGTATTCAAGTACAGGCCCCGGCCGTATTTGAAAGGAAACTGGCCCCTCGTGAAGGAATAATCCTGAAAGCCAAGCACGTAGCCGCTGAACCGGACGGCCTGCACATTACGCCCTGCCAGTGTGTACCGCGCTTCAATCCCCAGGGCCTCGTTAAAGGCCGTTTTCAGGGGCTTGTCCAATGTATCAATCTGGCCGCCATTGTGGATTGCCGTGAATTGAAACGGAATGGCCACGTGCCACCGGCTGCCATCGCGGCTGGTGCGGTAGCTGCTGCTGATGCCCCCCGCCACTTCCTCCTGAAAATTGCTGAAGCGGTACTGCTGGCGCTGCCAGTCCACCCACTGGTCTACCTGCAGCCGGGTCCCATTGTAGCGAAATTGGATGCCTTCCTCCAACGGATTCAGCATCACCCGCTCGAAGTTGAACATCGGCTCGATGTAGTTGTGGTGGAGATGAGGCCGAATGTTGCCCAGGATTATCTGCTGCTTGCCCTTAGTCCAGGTCGCGCGGAATGTGGGGCGCACCTGCTGCAACACCGGGTTACCAAAATCCTTCCAGAGAAACACACCGCCTTCCAGGCGTAGGTCTTTGGTGGGATAATAGACCAGCTGCGGATTCAGCTGCGTGCCGTACAGCGTGTAGCCGTCCACAATCTTGTTGAAATATTCGTTGTCTTTGAAGAAGGTGAAGGCGTTGAGTGAAATCCGCAGGTCGCCTTTTTGGAAAGTATGGGCTTGCGCATACTCCGCATTTTCTCTATTAACTGAGTCTGATTTCTCACCCGTTCCTACTTCATTTGGCATCCCCAATCTCTCACGGAGCACGCCGGGCTCGGGGCTCGTAAACACCCGATTATCCAACTGCGCCCGCGCCTCTCCCACTCTAATTAGTACAGCCACAAGGCCAACTAATATTTTTAGATAACTCCGCATATATTTCGTCTTTCAACGGCACCAAACCACTGACCCTTGTGTTAGAAAAAGCCGCCGTAAAAGGGCCCATTAGGGGCTTTTACTAAAGAATTGATTTATTCGATTGCGACCCGGCCAAAACCGTTAACTTTACCAAACCTAACCCGTTTTTCTTAAATACCCCCACATGGCACTAGCTACCAAAGCGGCTCCGAAGGCCGATAAAGTTGAAAAGGCTGAAAAAGGCGAAGTGAACACCGCCGCCGAAAAAATGAAAGCCCTCCAGCTCACGCTCGACAAGCTGGACAAAGCCTACGGCAAAGGCACCGTGATGAAGCTCTCCGACAACAAGGTGGCCGACATTCCGAGCATCAGCACGGGTTCGCTCTCGCTCGACATCGCACTGGGAATCGGCGGCGTGCCCCGTGGCCGCGTAATTGAAATATACGGCCCGGAATCGTCGGGTAAAACGACGCTCACCCTGCACATGATTGCCGAGGCGCAGAAGAAAGGCGGCATGGCCGCGTTCATCGATGCCGAGCACGCTTTCGATAAATCCTACGCCGAAAAACTGGGCATTGACACTACCAACCTGCTCATCGCCCAGCCCGACAACGGCGAGCAAGCCCTGGAAATCGCCGACCAGCTGATTTCCTCGGGGGCCATCGACATCATCGTGATTGACTCCGTGGCCGCCCTGGTCCCCAAGGCCGAGCTGGAAGGCGACATGGGCGACTCGAAGGTGGGCCTGCACGCCCGCCTCATGAGCCAAGCCCTGCGCAAGCTCACCGGCACCATCAACAAAACCGGCTGCTGCTGCGTGTTCATCAACCAGCTCCGCGAGAAAATCGGCGTGATGTTCGGCACCCCCGAAACCACGACCGGCGGCAACGCCCTGAAATTTTACGCCTCGGTGCGCCTCGACATCCGCCGCATCGGCCAGATTAAGGAAGACAAGGACAACGTGACCGGCAACCGCACCAAGGTGAAAGTGGTGAAGAACAAAGTAGCGCCGCCCTTCAAGGTAGTCGAGTTTGACATCATCTACGGCCAAGGCATCAGCAAAGTCGGCGAAATCGTGGACTTGGGTGTTGATATGGGCATCATCGGCAAGTCGGGCTCGTGGTTCAATTACGGCGAAACCAAGATTGGCCAGGGCCGCGAAGCCGTAAAAACCCTGCTGCTCGATAACCCTGAGCTAGCCGCCGAAATCGAAGCCAAAATCCGGGCTATGGCCAAGGGCGATACCGACGTAATTCCCGTCGACCTGACCATCACCGAAGACGGCGAGGACACGCTGTAAGCCACTTAGCCTTTGTCCGTGTAAAATCCAAAGCCCGTTGCCTATGGCAGCGGGCTTTTTTTACGTTCGTACCTTTACCTAGCGCCCAGGCTGGCATTACGTTTGTCTGGGCCAGGGCTGTGCCTTCTTTTTGTTATAATTTATGTCCCGCCGCTGGTTACTATTCGCTCCGGTTATCTTATTGCTATTGGCGGCCGCACGGCTGCCCCTCGGGCCCGGCGATGCCGTGCGCAGCATTCCGCAATCCAGCTTCGGGCGCGGCGAGGTGATTAAGTATACGGTGCACTACGGCCTCATCAACGGCGGCGAGGCCACTGTGGAAACCGCCGGCAGCCTGGAGCGTGTGAACGACCGGCCCTGCTACAAGGCCACCGTGAGCGGCCGCACCACCGGCTCGTTTGATTATTTCCTGCGCATCCGCGACCAGTGGCGGGCCTACATCGACACCACCAGCATTCTGCCGCTGCGCGCCCAGCGCGACATTGCTGAAAAGAATTACCGCAAGAAGGAAACCATCGATTTTGACCACCTCCACGACATGGCCGATGTGCAGGTGCACGACAAAGAAAACCCCAAACGCACCAGCGTGAAGGTGGCCAACAACACCCTGGAGCTGGTGAGCGGCTTTTACTACCTGCGCACCATCAACTTCGACCGCATGCGGGTGGGCGACGTCATCCGGATGCCCGGCTACTTCGACGGCGACAACTTTATGCTGGAAGTAACCTACAAAGGCCGCGAGGTGGTGGAAACCAAAGCCGGCGACGTACGCGCTTTTAAGCTGGTACCCAAATTACCGAACAACAAGCTGTTCCGGGGCGAAAATGCCATTGCTGTGTACCTCTCCGATGACCGCAACAAGATTCCGGTATTGTTTCAGGCCGAGATGTTTGTGGGGACCGTAAAAGTGGACATGATGCGCTATCAGGGGCTGAAATGGAAGCTGAACATAGTGAACTAGCCCCAGCGGCGAGCACAGGCAAGCATCACATAATCGTAACATAGCTCCCGGCACAGATAGCGGTACTTTTGCAGTCGCAAAGCTTTGCTTCACCTAAGCCCCACCGCCGTGACTGCTGCCAAATCGCCCGTATATAAAATTCTAGTGGTTGACGATGACCCGGACATTGTTGAGCTCCTGGAATTTAACCTGAAGAGGGAAGGCTACCAAACCGCTTCCGCTTCCGATGGCCGCAAAGCCCTCGACGTGGCCGCCGAGTTCAACCCCGACATCATCCTGCTCGATGTGATGATGCCCAACCTCGACGGCATTGCCGCCTGCCGCCTGTTGCGCGAGCAGCCCAAGTTCAAAGAAACTTATATCCTGTTTCTGACGGCCCGCGCCGAGGAATTCTCCGAAGTGGCCGCGTTCGAAGCCGGGGCCGATGACTTTATCGCCAAGCCTATCAAGCCCCGCGCCTTGCTCGGCCGCCTGGCCGCCGTGAAGCGCCGCGACCAGGACCCCCACGCCGCCGTCGATGCGATTGACATCAACGGCCTGCGCATCGACCGGACAGCGTTTGCGGTGTATCAGGAAGGCAAAAAAATCACCCTTCCAAAGAAGGAGTTTGAGCTGCTGGCTTTCCTGGCCGCCTCGCCCCACAAGGTGTTCAACCGCGAGGAGCTGCTGCAGAATATCTGGGGCAACGACGTGTTTGTGCTGGCCCGTACTGTGGATGTGCACGTGCGCAAAGTACGCGAAAAAGTGGGCGACCACCATATCCAGACCATCAAGGGCGTGGGCTACAAGTTCAACGCCGACTAAGATTCAATGTGTAGAATGTGCTGAATGCGGGAAATGTGAAAATTGTACGTTCAGTAACTTCACGTATTTTCACATTGTCCGCATTCCGCACATTTTTCATATTAATCAATGAACCTCTCCTCCCGCACCATTGCCATTCTCATTGCGCTGCTGGTGGCGGGCGTACTCACCACCTATGCCCATTTCGGGCCGATGCTGCCGTTTCAGATGGCAATGCTCGCGACGGGGGTTACGGTAGCGGCGTGTTTTCTGCTGGTCTATCTGTCGTTTGAAGCCCTGATATTTCGGGAAATCAACGGCATCTACGCTGGCCTGGAGCATATCAAGCGCAAGGAGTTCAAGCGCCTGAGCAACAAGTTTTTATTCCGACCCGAGCCGGTGAAGCGCGTGCGCGATGAAATCCTGCTCATGGCCGAGCGCCGCCAGCAGGAGCTCGACGAGCTGGTGCGCCTGCAGGCCCTGCGGCGCGAGTTTCTGGCCGATGTTTCGCACGAGCTGAAAACGCCCCTCTTTGCCGCGCAGGGCTTCGTACACACCATTCTGGACGACGAGGATGACGATATTGACCTGGCCACCCGGCGCAAATTCCTAAGCAAAGCGGCTACTAGCCTCGACACCCTTGATGCCCTGGTGCAGGACTTGGTGACCATCGCGCAGCTCGAAAAAGGCGTGATGCGCATGCGCCGCCAGCGCTTCGACCTGACTACGCTGGTCCGCGAAATTTTCGTGCTGCTGGAGCAGCAAGCGGCCCGCCGGGGCACGCACCTGGAGCTGTTCCCACCCAACCTGCCCGAAACCGGCCTGCTGGTTGTGGCCGACCGCAACCGCATTCGCCAGGTGCTGGTCAATTTGATTGACAATGCCATCAAGTATGGCCGCGATGGGGGGCGCGTGGTGGTGTCGCTGGTGGAAGGCGGCCGCTCGGTGCGCATTGCCGTGCGCGACGATGGAGCCGGCATTGCCCCTGAGCATCAGAATCGCATTTTTGAGCGGTTCTACCGCATCGATAAAAGCCGTTCGCGCGAGTCGGGTGGCTCAGGCCTGGGGCTCGCCATCAGCAAGCATATCGTGGAAGCACACAAGTCCAGCATCCGGGTAAAAAGTACTGTGGGCGAAGGCACCACGCTGGAATTTAAACTAAACAAGCCCAAGAGCGGGGTTCTGGACCAGTAAAGAACGGCCTTGCGGAGCCGGCCGTACCTTTGGGGCATCCTATGAAGCTCCCTAATTTTTCCGACCTCGTTATTTTCGAAAACGACGACTACCTCGTCGTCAATAAGCCCCCGTTTCTGGCCACGCTCGACGAGCGGGTGGGCGGGGCTCCCAACATGCTGCGCTTGGCCCGCCAACACTACGACGATATCCAGGCGGCCCACCGCATCGACCGGGAAACCAGCGGCGCGCTAGCCTTCGCCAAAAACCCCGAAGCCTACCGCCACCTCGCCATGCAGTTTGAGAACCGCGAGGTGAAAAAGCAGTACCACGCCGTGGTGTGGGGCACCCCGCAACTCAACCACCAGCTGGTGGACCGCAGCATCGAAAGCACCACCCGGGGCAAGGCGCGCCTGGCCTACAAAGGCAAAGCGGCCGAAACGTACTTCACCACGCTCGAAACCTTCACGCGCCACGCCCTCATCCAGTGCGAGCCCATCACGGGGCGCATGCACCAGATTCGGCTGCACCTGATGTACCTGCAAGCCCCGATTGTGGGCGACAAAGACTACGGCGGGGAAGATTTTTTCCTGTCGTCGCTCAAGAAAAAATTCAACATGAAAGCCGGCGAAGAAGAGCAGCCCTTCATCAAGCGCTTCGCCCTGCATGCGTTGCGCCTGCAATTCACCGGGTTGCAAGGCGAGGAAATCAGCGTGGAAGCCCCTTACCCGAAGGATTTCCGGGTGCTGGTGGAAGCCTTGCGGCAGAACCAGTAGCCCGCCCCTACTTCACCCGCTCAAACACCACGATGCGCGTCGTGTCCCGGTCGGGGCGGCTCGGGTTGCGGGGCAGGGCCGTTTGGTAACGCTCGCGGAAGCGGGCATCAGTCCGCAGCTGGGCCAGGTCCAGACGCGACTCTATGCGGGCAAACCAGTCGTCCCACACTAGCAGCGTGCCAATGGGCAGCTGGTTCGGTTGCGGGGCCCAGCCGGCCGCTGAGGCTGGGTGAGCAGCGTAATCGAACGGGTCATTGTCCGTGGCCATTGCCACGTAGGGAAACTCGTACGCTATGGGCCGCGTGCCCAGGTCTTAGTGCTGACGCATCCAGGCGGCCGCAGTGTCGGCTACTACCTGGTCGGGTGGCCGCACAAAATCGCGCTGCCAGCGAAAGGCATTGCGCGCCCCCGTGAACAGGAAGGCCACCACCGCTACCGTGGCCCCGATGCTAATGCGCCGCCGGGCCTCAGTTGAACGGCCCAGTTCCATCAACCAAGCTAACCCATTGACGGCGACCACGGCAAACAGCGGTGCTGTTACATCCAGCACCCGCGTCAGGCCGAAGGAATTGAATAACCCTCTGGCCCAGAAAATGGTGTGAGCCAGCACGAATACGGTGATACTGCCATATACCAGCAGCAGTTCGGCGCTAAATAGCGGCTCCTGGCGGCGGGCAGGGCGCAGGCAGTCGCGCAGCATGCGCCCCCCGCCCAGCGCGGCCAGCAGCGTGAGCACCCAGCCCAGCATGCCGGGTAGGCTAATCAGAAAATGATTCCAATTGCCGTGCCCGTACACCGACACCGTGGCGTAGGGATTACGCGCAAATACCCAGCCCGGCTCGCCCAGCGCCACCGCGCCTACCAGCACCAGCCCAAATAGGGGCTCCGTCAGGCCCGAGAACTGAATGAGGAAGTAATCGGGCATGGCGTAGGCAAACAGGATGGTCAGCTCCGGCGCGGGCAGCCGCAGGCTGCGCGCCACCACGTAGGCGCACCACGCTGAAGTGGCCACCACCGCGCATTGAAAGAGCTTCATGCCCATAAACCCGGCCTGCGCCGGCCCGGCCGCCAGCAGCGTAAACAGCGGCTTGGCCCACGATTCCAGCAAGTTGAGCGGGTGCTCAAAGGCGTATCGCGCAAATAAGTAGTGCTTGATGCTATCGCCCGAGTCGTAAGTGCCCCGCGTGATGAAGGCCATCAGCACGGATATGCCCAGCAAAGCGGCAAGTAGCAGCCGGGCACGGCGGTCAGAAGCAATAGAATCCTCTTCGGCAGCAAACGCATTCATAAGCAACAGCAAAGCTCAAAAGTACGTCTATGGGCTCCTAACTGCCTATTCGGCCCTTAGCCGGTTGTACGCTTAGTTGATAGTGGCGCTAGTCTTTCAGAAAAACTACTCCACCACGCTTGGCTATTTCCCCATAAATCAGTACCTTTGTGTCCGTTTTTCCCGGAGCCTTAACTGCTCCGTACTCTTATTCAATAGTTTAGCATACCTTTTTTTCGACTCATGGACCACCTGAGCTTCAAGACGACCCACGTCAGTAAGGCCAACGCCCAGAAGAGCTGGGTTATCGTAGACGCCAGCGTAGCCCCGCTGGGCCGCGTTTGCTCGCAGATTGCCAACATTCTGCGCGGCAAGCACAAGCCTTCGTTTACGCCCAACGCCGACTGCGGTGACAACGTCATCGTCCTCAACGCCGACAACCTGCGCGTGACGGGCAAAAAAATGACCGAGAAGGTCTACATCACCCACTCGGGTTACCCCGGCGGCCAGAAGCGTCGTACCGTGCGTGAGCAAATGAACCGTGATTCGCGCCGCGTAATCGAGCACGCCGTAAAAGGCATGCTGCAGGGCAACAAGCTGGGCTCGGCTCAGTACCGCAACCTGTACGTATACGCTGGTATGGAGCACCCGCACGAGGCGCAGCAGCCCGTAGCTATCGAACTCAAAAACCTGTAAGCCACGACGGCCTACGTTCTTTAATTTTCACTAAATGGCAATTACCAACACCTCTGGTAGAAGAAAAACCTCGGTGGCCCGCATTTACATGCAGGCCGGGCAAGGGATTATCACTATCAATGACCGGGACATGAAGACGTATTTCAGCAACGAGTTGCTGGAAAACGTAGTGAATCAACCCCTGGCAATCCTCGAGCAAGTCGGCCAGTACGACATCAAGGTGAACGTGAAAGGCGGTGGCATTTCGGCTCAGGCCAATGCTATTCGCTTGGCTATCACCAAGGCGCTGGTGAGCAACAACGAGGAGACTCGTCCTGCTCTCAAGAAGGAAGGCTTCCTGACCCGCGACCCGCGGATGGTGGAACGCAAGAAATTCGGCAAGCGCAAGGCTCGTCGCTCGTTCCAGTTCTCGAAACGCTAAAACCAGGAGGATTTTATCATGGCTCAGACGACTTATAAAGACCTGCTCGACGCAGGTGCCCATTTCGGTCACCTCACCCGCAAGTGGGACCCCAAAATGGCGCCGTACATCTTCATGGAGAAGAACGGCATCCACATCATTGACCTCAATAAAACGCTGGTTTCGCTCGACTACGCCGCTACCGCCATTCGCAACATTGCGAAAAGCGGCCGCAAGGTGATGTTCGTTGCTACCAAGAAGCAGGCGCAGGAGATTGTCACCACCGAAGCCGAGCGGTTGAAAATGCCTTTCGTCACCGACCGGTGGCTGGGTGGCATGCTCACCAACTTCGCCACGGTGCGCAAGTCGCTGAAGAAAATGGCTACCATCGACAAGATGGTGAAAGAGAACACGGCCTACGCCGCTCTCGCCAAACGGGAGAAGCTGATGATGTCGCGTGAGCGCGCCAAGCTGGACCGCGTTCTCGGTGGTATCGCCGACCTCGGCCGTCTGCCCGCTGCCCTGTTTGTAGTAGACGTGAAGCGCGAGCACATCGCCGTGAAAGAAGCCCACAAATTGGGTATTCCGGTGTTTGCTATGTGCGACACGAACTCGAACCCCGAGTTGGTGCAGTTCCCGATTCCTGCCAACGACGATGCCTCGAAGTCGATTCAGCTCATCGTGAGCGTAATCGGTAAGGCCATCGAAGACGGCTTGTCGGAGCGCAAAGTTGACAAAGAAGACGCCGAGCGCAAGGAAGCCGACGACGCTGCCATTGCTGAAAAAACGGCTGCTGACGAAGAATAATCTCTTCCTCGCTCTTTGAAAAAAGGGAACCTTCGAGTAGCTAGGCTCCGGAGGTTCCCTTTTTCTTTTGTAGCGCGGGCTTTCAGTCCGCGACCCTTCTAAAACATCAACCATTCACTTAATTCGCGGACCAAAAGTCCGCGCTACTTCCAATGGCCACTATCACCGCCGCAGACGTAAACAAGCTCCGCACCATGACCGGCGCGGGCATGATGGATTGCAAAAAAGCCCTGGTGGAAGCCGACGGCGACTTCGAAGCCGCTCGCGACATTCTCCGCAAGCACGGCCAGAAAATCGCGGACAAGCGTGCCGAGAACGAAACCTCGGAAGGCCTCGTGCTGGTGAGCGTGAGCGAAGACGGCACCAAAGGCAAATTGGTAGCCTTGGCTTGCGAAACCGAATCGGTAGCCAAAGTGGCCAACTTCCGCGAGCTGGCCCAGCAAATCCTAGACACGGCTGTGCGCATCGACGCCGGCACGAAAGAAGATATCCTTGCCGCTACGGCTGCTGATGGCCTGAGCATTCAGGAGCACGTGACCGACCTGATGGGTAAAATCGGCGAGAAGCTGGAAGTGACTTACGCTACGCTGACCGCCGAGAAAGTCGCTTCTTACGTGCACTCCGACAATAAGAAGGCTGTACTCGTGGGCCTGAAGAACGTTGGTTCGGCTGACGCTGCTGCCGTGGGCCGCGACGTGGCCATGCAAATTGTAGCCATGAAGCCCATTGCCGTTGATAAAGACGGTGTGGATGCGACCATTGCTGAGCGCGAAATTGAAGTGGGCAAAGAGCAGGCCCGCGCCGAAGGCAAGCCCGAAGCTATGCTGGAGAAAATTGCCCTCGGCAAACTCAACAAGTTCTACAAGGACAACACCTTGCTGAACCAGGAATTCGTGAAAGATAACTCGATGACTATCGCCCAGCTGCTCGACAGCAAGTCGAAAGGCATGACGGTTTCGGACTTCAAGCGTGTGGCTATCGGCGCTTAATTGCGGCTTTTAGCTTGAACTGAAAAGGCCCGTTAGCATTGAGCTAGCGGGTCTTTTTTATGATAATGGAGTAAATATTCTGCCCCAGTATTCGTCTTGAAATTGAATCAGGTTTTCCACGGCTGCCAACGGTACTGTATAATCTGACCAGCTGCTAAACTCTATCTTTTTCGCCTCATCATTTCTAAAGATTTCCATCACTATCTGTCCTCCCAGATTATCATTCATAACCCATAGCTCACAGCCCGCTCCGTCCCTTTCCCCGGTGCCAGTCATTGAGCAGATTTCAAATTCGATTCCATCCACTGTAAAAAGCATCTGCAAAAATTGTTAAGTGCCAAGCCACTAACTTTTAGCTAATAGCTGTAAGCTTTTGTTCTCATAGCCAATTGATTACGCCGGTCTCATTGTTCGTTTAATTAGGGCTTAGCACTTAGAGGTGAATTTTCTACCTTCTACCTAGTTGCCACGCCCGCACCCGCGCCTTGGCATTCTCGCGGATGTTCATGTAGAACAGGCTGTAATCAGCGATATGAAAGGAGTGGCGCAGCTCGGGGCGGCCGGGGAGCAGGAAGCGGGGGTAGCCGCCGGGCTTGGGCGGGGTTATCCAGAGGAGGCCCTGATGAATTTTGGCGTCGGTGACTTGCGGGTCGATGCGCTTGAAATCCATGCTCACGCCACCGCGGTTGAGAGTGGCGGGGGCGGTTAGCGTGTCGAGCGTCCAGGTGAGAGGATTGGTGACGGCGAAGGGATGGAAGGGCGGAAAGTCATTGCCGGTAGCCACGGAGTTGTAGGCGACAAAGCAGCCGGTGGCGAGTGAATCGGCGCAGGGGCGGATGGTTTGGTACTCGTTGGGCTTCACCTTAAAGCCGATGAGGTAAGCGGCCACCAGCCGACGGCGCAATTTGGGGTCGCGGTCGAAGAAATCGTGGAGCAGGCGGGTAGCGTGAGCAGTGCCCTGGCTGTGGCCGGCGATAATGATGGGGCGGCCTTGATTATAGTGGACGAGGTAATACCGAAAAGCGGCTTTTAAGTCGACGTAGGCGAGGTCGAGCGCAGCCTGGCCGCTTGGAGTTTGCTCATCGAAGAAGGAATAGAGTGTGGCTTGGCGGTAGCGCGGGGCATAGATGCGGCCAGCTGCATTGAAAACGCTGGCTTGATGTCGGATGGTGCTTTTGTCGGTGAAGCGGTTGAGCTTGTCCTCGCTCAGGTCCGCGTTCCAGGAGGCGGGACGGTAGTAAGTGGTGGGGTGAATGAAAAAAACGTCGGCTTTGGCAGTGGCTTGCTCGTCGCGCAGGCCCGATTCGTAGGGCACGGCATCGGCCGAGTCGCGGCGGGTTGGCAGAGCGGCCCAGCAGCTATCGAGGGCGTAGTTGGGGCCGGTGGCGGGGGCGTAGGCAGCGAAAGCGCGGCGCGGCTTGAGCAGGCTGAGACAGGAGCTGAAGGGCAGCAGAATCAGTAGCAGCAGCAGGAGATACAGGTAGCGTAACGGGGATTGTAGCACGGGTATAAGTATTGAGCTTGTTCCTTAATAAAAAATACCGAGAACAATTGGCGGTCATGCTGAGCTTGTCGAAGCATCTCTCCCGAACGATGCGGGAGAGATGCTTCGACAAGCTCAGCATGACGTTCTATTGATTAAACGGTGATTGGCCAGTGCTTCAGCTCGCGGGGTTCGCCGGCTTCGTCGTACAGCAGGCTCATCGGCTCGGCGGGTATCGCGACCACATCGGCGAGGGTAATATTCCAACGCTGCCACATCTCAGCTAAAGCCTGGGTATAGGCCGAATTTTCCCAGGGATTGAAGATGGCCCCGGTCACGTCATCGATGAGGGCGTCGAAAACCAGCGTGGTATCGCCCGGACGCGGGTGGCGCGGGTAGAGGTCGGGGACGACGTGCAGCAGGTGGGCGGCGTAATACACGCGAGCCTTGAACTCCGCGATTTGCACAGGGTGCATGGGCCGCTGGGCATCGGTGTAGACCTTACGCATGGCCTGGCCGACGAGGCCGATATCTACCAAACAAGCGACCAGCACGGCTTTATCAAGCTTGATGCTGAAGACGAGGGTATTCAGGTCGTCGTCGTATTCGAAAGGCGTGACGTCCTCCGTGGGGTCGGCTTCAAGCACAAACACGGAACCGGGCACGAAATCGGCGTACTCGGTGGGCACGCGCAGGCCCTGCAGCAGCTGGAAAAACGCTTGGAAACGCCGGACCAGTGCCGCGTTTTCGGCCAGCGGATACTTGGGCTTTATCAGAGGCTCAAACTCGTTAAGCAGCTCAGTGATGAAGATGCCGTAGAACATCTTGCCCATCCACAGAAACAAGGTGTCATCGCCGAGGGCGCGCAGGGCGGCGGGGCCTTGCGCGGCGGCGGCGGCTACCCTACTCTCCAGCTCGTCGATGCGCTGGCGGGCGGCGGGGCTGGCAGGCAGTCGCAGGTCGCGGAACGCGACGGTGCGCTGGTCGAGTAGCTGAATGGGACGCTCGGCGAGATGATAGCGGGCCTGCAGCCACTCGGCAAAGACGGGAACGGTGTCAGCAGGGCCCACGGGCTGGCCGCTGAGAAAGCAGGTTTCGGGGCCGAACCGCATGCCGTCGAATGGGTCGTAGGGCAGCAGGTCGGCGGGGGTGAGTGGGGACATAAAAAGGCCGTAGCGCTAATCTTAGAGTTAACATCCTGCGCCCGCAGAAAACCCCGAGGCGGAAGGATGCGAACCACAAAGTTCGCGCTACGACGGTTAGCGAGCCGGCTCCGAACTATTATTTCGAAAGCAGCGACGCGGCTTTAATGAGCTGCTTGCTCAGGTTGTTGAGCGGGGCGCTGTAGTCGCCGCCGGCATCGTCGGCAACCTTAGCGGTTTCGGCGCCCAGGCTGGCCAGGATTTCGGCAATGTCGTGGGCGGGCGTTTTGGCATCGGCCAGCAGCGTGCCGAGCTGGGCCAGCTCCTGCTTGATTTTGGCCAGGCCGGAACGCTCAGAAACGGCCAGTACGGCCGCCCAGCGCTCAATTTCGGTGCGGCCTTGTGGTCCGGAATTGCCGGGCGTACCAGCCGTGAGAAAAGTGAGCGTGTCGTCGAGCAGGGCCGAACTTTGCTGGTCGCTCACGGTCATGGGCACCTCTGGGGTGGCGGGCGTTTGGGAAGTAGTGGCGGTGGAATCCATGAGAAAGCGGGAAAGGGAGTAAGGAATAGGTGGACTCTATACTAACGTCGAAACTAAAAAGTTAGCTCACTCCCGGCCAGGGCCAAGCTACCGGGTTACCTTTTGCCCATGCGACTGATTAATCAGCACAAATTAATAATCTGCTCCACATCATGAAAATGTCCCTGAAATCCCTGTTCGTCGCCGCCGCTGTAGCTTTCACCGCCACCGCCTGCGAGCAAACGAAAACCACCGAAACCACCACGACCGCCGACGGCACCACCACGACCACCGTAGCTACCGACAGCACCATGACGGCTACCGAAGCCGGTGCCGCAACTGGCGCGGCCATTGACAATGCCTCCGCCAACATGAAGACCGGCGCGCAGGAAGCCGGTGCTAAACTGGATGCCAAAATGGAAGCCGCCGGCGCCAAAATTGATGCCGCTGGTGCCAAGCTGGACGCTAAAATGGATGCTGCCGGAGCCAAAATCGACGCGATGGGCGATGCCGCCGCCAAATCAGCGGCTCAGGCTAAAGAGAACATGAAAGAGGCTGCGAAGAAATAATTCAGCCTGCTTTCAAATCACAATAAAGCCCCGTGCAGCTACTGCACGGGGCTTTATTGTGGGGTACGAGTAGCGGATTAAGTAGCAGCCAGCTCCAACAGCACTTCGTAGTAGGGCCGGCCCAGGGTGCGGGCGCGCAGCCAGGCGTAGAAGCTGAGCACCTGCAAATCTTCGCGCTCCTGCGAAATGAAAGGCGGCAGGTGCGTCACGCGGTTGATGAAATGTCCAGCTTGGGGCGTAGTGGGGTTTTCCAGCAGCTCACGCACCAGGCCCAGGTACGCCAATACCGGGTGGTAGGGGCCGCCGACGGCCGTAGCTTCCGTGGCCGTGTCGGCATTGGCAGGCACCGCCGGAAACAGCTCACGGATGGTGCGCTCGATGGCGCGCAGCCGGCCCAGGGCCAGTTCCGAATTATCGAGCTCGACCTGGATGAGCATTTCGCCGATGTTGCGGTTCAGCATCCATTCCAGGCCCAGGTGCTGCTCCAGCCAATGGTCGGTGCGAGCAAGGCTGAGCAGGGTGTGGTTGGCTTTGGCAAACTGGCCTTCGGCGAAATAGTGAAACGTGAGCTGCAGGCGCACGGTGAGGTCGTCGGTGAGGGAGAGCACCGAGGCGTTGCGTAGCGTGGTTTCGAGCAGGATAATACTTTCGGCGTTGCGGTGCAGGAAGGCGTAGTTGGCGGCCAGCAAAAACGTGAAGCGCGGGCCAAACTCGCTGAACTGCCGGCCCGGCGTGGCCGTCATAATCGCCTTGCCCTTCTCCAGATACGCCACCGACTCGGCAAAGCGGCGCGACCGGTAGAGCGCGTGCGCCAGCATGTAGAGCAGCTTGAGCTGATGCCCGCGCTGGGCCGGCGCGAAGCCGTGGCGGCGCTCCATCAGATTGTAGCAGCGCTCGATGAAGGCGGCGAAGGACGCAAAATCGCGCCGTACCAGCATGGCGCTGCGTGCTATGGACATGAGCCGGCTCAGCAGCGAGGGCGAGCGGGCGAAGGCTTCCTGCAGGTCGAATTCGGTCAGAATATTTTGCAGAATGGCATCGACGGGCACGGCGGCCCGGCCGCGGGCCCGCGAATCGCGCAGGCGCTGGCGCAGCAGGCTGTCGGCAATATTGGCGCGCTCCTCTTCGTCGGCGGCCTTTTTGTTGAGGCGGTAGCGGGGCAGAATCTCGTCGAGCGGCACGGCGTGGGGCGAGCCGGCGTACTGAATCTGCAGGTTGTACACGGCATTCAGCGGCTCGTACTGCTCGCTTTCGCGGCCCAGCTTTTCGGCCTTGCGCAACGTGTTCCAGGCCAGGCGCGGAATGCCGGTTTCGAACAGGTACTGCGCCAGGGTGAGGTGGCCGCGCACGGTGGCGGTGGCAGTGGTATCGAGGTGGCGCTGCCGCAGCAGCAGGTAGTCGGTGAGGTGGCGCATGAGGCGCTTGCGCAGCGCGTAGTAGGCCACGGCGTTGGGTTCGTCGGGGTAGAGCTTGGCAATTAGCTGAGCGCTGGTTAGGGGCTTGGCCTGCACCAGCAGCTCGTAGAGGCGTGAATCGAGCCGGCCCGCCGTCTTGCGGCGCTGGCGTTGAATGAAGCCCCCAAAGTCACGCCGCTCGTCGGGGCTCAGGGTCAATAGCGTAGTCCGCAGGTCATCCATAAGGGGAAATTACGGCCCGAATTCCACCTCTCGATTAAAAACCCTGTCTTTGGCTATAAAATCCTTTTATTTCAATCTAATAATTTCTATTACAGGTAATTACAATTAAATACCAAATAATATAGAAGTCTGATTCAACCGGTTATTGGGTTGCTTTCGGTCGGGCAGCCGCACACCTTTATGCATCGTTTCATCCTAACCCCAAGCGTCATGCGAACCTTTTTACTTTTTGCAGTACTAGCCGTGCTGAGTGGGGCTGCCCACGCCCAGGACACCCTTGTTCAGCGCAACGGCGAGGAGTTGGCCGTGAAGGTGCTGGAAATCACGCCCGCCGAGGTGAAGTACCGCCGCACCGACAACCCCGAAGGCCCAGTTATCAGCGCGTGGCGCTCCGATGTGTTCATGGTTCGCTACGCCAACGGCACCAAGGAAGTATTCAACTCGGTGCCGGCCTACACGGCGGCGCGCACACCTGCGCCAGCCACCGCGGCCGGCGCGCCAGCCACAGCGGCCGGCGTACCCACGGTAAGCAACCGAGACCCTAACGATACCATTCTCGACGAGCCCATTCACCTCGATGGACCGCGCATTGGGTTCACCATCCTTTCGGCCGGCGTGGTGGATAAAGCCCGCGAAAACGGCCTTGATATCAACCCCTTTCTCACCCAGTTTGGCTGGCAGTTTGAGAGCCGCCTGTTTCGGTTGCCCAACGGCATCAGCGGCCTGGTAGAATTGGTGCCTTTGATAGGCGGACTGGAGCAGGGCCAGTTCCTGCCCAGCATAAGCGGGCTGTTGGGCATGCGCGGGGCCAAAGGCTTTGAGTTCGGCATAGGACCGAACGTGACCCCGCTCGGTGCCAGCCTGGTGCTGGCCATGGGCACGTCCATTCAATCCCACGGCATCAATTTCCCCATCAACCTGGCCGTGGTGCCGGGTAAGGACGGTACCCGCGTGAGCCTGCTGTTTGGTTTCAACTCCCGGCACCGGTAACGCATTTTACTGCTCTTTGACTCGCGGCTGACCGGCAATCTACCCGCCATCCTTTCTTTTACCGCCATGCGTTTCTACCGTTTTCCGTTGCTGGCTGCTGTTGCGCTGCTGGCTAGCTGCACCGTGTATGCGCCCATGCAGCCCACCGTTTCCACTATCACGCAAGCGGGCCAGCTGGAGCTGACCGGCAGCGCCCAGCTCAGCGGGCGCGCGGAGGGCACCGCTGTTTATTCGCCCCTGCCGCACGTGCTGCTGGCGGGCGGCGGCACCTACCGTCCCAACCTTGGGGGCACCACCTACTTTGCCACCCAACAATGGGAGGCCGGGGCCGGCACCTATTGGATGCTGGGCACCCACTGGCTCCTGACGGGCGAAGGCGGCTACGGCTACGCCCGCTCCGAGCGGGTGTGGCGGGAGCTCCTCGGCACCTCGCCGGAGCTGCGCGCCCAGTACAGCAAGGTGTTCGGGCAGGTGGGCCTGGGCTACCTGCACAAGCAAAAATGGTCGGGCGGGGCCATCTACCGGTTTTCTCAGCTGCACTTCGATGAGTTGAGCTCCTACACGCCCCACTACCGGGGCGCGATGGACAATACCAATACGGGCCGGCACGAAGTACTGCTCTACGGCCGCCACGAGCTGCACATTGGCCGAGCCAGCCGCTGGCAGCTGCAAGGCAGCGTCGGTATCTCGACCAGCAACCAGGCCCGCCAGCCTGACACCGATGCTTACACCGGTGAAATCAACCGCACCCGGCAGCCCGTACTATTGGTAAGTGGGGGCTTGGTATTCAGGCCGGCCTGGGGCCGTACCAGCCGCGCTCCCACCGAGAAGCTTGTTCCCCGCTAACAAAATTCCGGCATTACCTCACGGCTTTCAACCCTGCCTGCAGCCGTGGCGTACAAAGCCGTAGAAATTCATCTTTCCACCCACATTTTCTTTCGACTATCATGGACCTCAATCAGAACAACGTCAACGACAATACCGAGTTGAAAGCTCGCGGCAACTGGAACCAGGTAAAAGGCGAAGCCAAGCAGAAATGGGGCCAGCTCACCGACGATGACCTCGAATACGAAGATGGCAAGCAAGACGAATGGTACGGCCGCATGCAAGAGAAAACCGGCCATGCCGTAGACGATATCAAAGCCTGGTTCAACCGGACTTTCTAAGTCATTTTTTCGAAGAAGCTCCGCGCCTTCCAATCCACACGCGTCAACTTCTTCACAGAAAGGCCCCTTCTGGCAACGGAAGGGGCCTTTTCTATGTATACAGGCAAGTTTAGCGGTGCGTGCAGACCAAGCACCAGGGCTACGGTTTGCCGGGTATTATCCTTCACTTGTCGCCGCAGCCAACGTCGCTTAACATCACATTACTTTCAATTTGTACTGATTTCATGGCTGTATCCGATGCGTTGCTTGCCGCCGTTCCCCGTTCGCCCTCGTCCGGCATCAAAGCCCTGGCCCGGCTGGGCTTTGCCGCCATCGGCGTAGTGTACCTGCTGATGGGCGTGTTGGCGCTATTGGCTGCCCTGGGCCAGCGCCAGGGTGCCCGCCCCGACAAGGAAGAAGCCGTGCAGCGGTTGCAGGAAGTGCCCGGCGGCAGTGTATTGCTGGGCCTCATTGCCGTGGGGCTGCTGGGCTACATCGTGTGGCGCTTCACCCAGGCCATCCGCGATACCGAGGGCAAGGGCTCCGGTGCCAAAGGACTGGGCACCCGCCTGTGGTTTGTAGCCAGCGGGCTTTTCTACAGCGGCCTGGCCCTGTATGCCGGCCGCCTGGCCCTGCAAGGCCGCGCCGGGAAGGGCGGCGACGCGCCCCAGTCGCTCACGGCCAAAGTCCTCGGTTGGCCCGGCGGTGACTGGCTGATTCTGCTGGTCGGCGTAGTAGTCATCGGCATCGGACTGTTTCAAGTGTACCGGGCTTTTTCCGGGCGCTTCAAGTCCGATGTTAACGCCAGCAGCCTCTCGGCTACGCAGCAGCAGGTAGTGTACCGGGCGGCGCAGGTGGGCCTCACTGCCCGGAGCATCGTGGTGGCGCTCATTGGCTACTTTCTGGTGCAGGCTGGCCAGCAGTCGCGGGCCGGCGCCGTGGGCAGCACCGGCGAAGCCTTCGACCTGCTGGCCGCCATGGGCCCGGCCGCCCTGGGGGCCGTGGCCGCCGGGCTGATAGCCTACGGGCTCTACATGCTGGTGCAGGCCAAGTACCCGGTGCTGCGCGGCATTTAGCGACTGTTTGAGTTAGCTAAAATCATTCTGAAACGGTCATGCTCATCTAGCGTCCGCTTGTCGAAGCATCTCTACCGCTTCGCTTGAGCCGGTGCAACGAAGCGGTAGAGATGCTTCGACAAGCGGACGCTAGATGAGCATGACCGTTCTATTAACTTAAACAGCTTCTCAGCGGCTAGGCTTCCACCGTTTCGGCCACATAGTCGGCTAGGTACTGGTATCGCTCCGTGAGCTTGCCGCCTTTGGCGATGGTGGCGCGGGCGATAACACCCGCGGCATCGTCGCCCACCAGGTGCGGCAACACGTTGTCGAGCAGCTGCCGGCCAAAGTCGCGACTGGCGTTGCGGGGCAGCTCGCAGGGCAGGTTATCCACCGCCATTTCGGTGATGTTGGTCGGGCGCGAATACGGCGGCTCCAGCTCACCGGTGGCGGGGTTGTAATCGAAGGCTGGCTCCGCGATGGTGCTGCTGCGCTTGGTGGTGGGCACCGAGCCGTTCACGTCGCAGGTGACATCGGCAATGGTGTTGATGCGGAAACCGGGGCGCTGCGTATCGGCTTCGGTAAACAGCTTGGGGGCCGCCGGGTGCCAGTAGGCGCAGGCAATGAGCAGGTCCGTCACGGGCAGGAAATGGCCAAACGTGGATTCGTATTCCTGCGGATTTTTGTGAAAGTCCTGGGTGTCCCATACCCGGCCGTCGCGGCGGCGGTTGTAGTCCGAGCTCAGCAGCTGAACGTACACCGGCACGTTGAAATCGTGGTAGAGGTAGTCGTACACGCTCACCCGCCGGATGCCCATGCGGTCCAAGACTTCGAGCGCACCCTGCGCTACGCGCCCCGAACCCGTCACAGCCATTTTGATGGGCGGCAGCTTTTTCACCTTGAAAAATTCCTCCTGCATGTCGTCCATGTCCACGCATTGGTGCGCGGGTCGGAGGGCGAACAGGTTGTGCTTGCGGCCGTAGGTGAGCAGGCCGTTGTAGGCCCCCACAATGCCGGCGTAGCGCCCAAAAGCCACGATGCGCTCGCCGCGGGCATTAGTCAGCAGTTCGTAATCAATGAGGGTAATGTTCTTCGCCAGCACGGCACGCAACAGGTTGCGGTTGGCGGGCTGCTTTTTCACGGTGTGCGAGAAAAATAGGTAGGTTTTGTTGGCGATGAGCTGGTCGGCGGGCACTTCCTTCACGCCCATCAGCACGTCGCAGTCGCTCACATCTTCGCGCACTTCCAGGTCCAGGTCGCGGTACTCCTGGTCGGCGTAGCTGCGCGTGGGGCTGCTTTGCACCACCACGCGCAGGTCGGGGAAGCTGGCCTGGGCTTCTGCACACTTTTTGGGGGTGAGGGGCACGCGCTTGTCGGGCAGCGTTTTGCCTTCGCGAATAAGGCCAATGGTGAAGGGCATGGGGTGGGAATTGGGTGGAGGAAGAATGGGGTGAGCTACTTAGCCCGTCATGCCGAGCGCAGCCGAGGCACCTCGCGTGGGGTAGTATCCAATTGATTGAGTTACTACCCCACGCGAGATGCCTCGGCTGCGCTCGGCATGACGTTTCATGACGTTGTATGGCGTTCACGTTCGTAGCACCGAGCCAAAATTACGGTTTTGCCCGCAGTTCGCCGAGCCTTTTCGGGCGTACCTTTGTTAAGGAATCTGAACCCAAAACCCAAGCCGCCAAAACGGCTTTCCATCAATCTATTATCGTCTTTATGTCGTTGAAATTCTCGCCAGTCGACGTTTTTGAAGCCCGCCACAATGCGCCCGGAGCCGATGCCCAGGCCGCCATGCTCCGCACCATCGGCGTGGACAGCCTTGAGCAGCTCATCGCCGAAACCGTGCCGCCCGCCATTCGCCTGAAAAAACCCCTCGACCTGCCCGCCGCCCTCAGCGAACGGGCTTTTTTGGCGAAGTTCAAGCAGATTGCTGGTCAGAACCAGGTGTTCAAGTCCTACATCGGATTGGGCTACCACGACACCACGCTGCCGCCCGTTATCCAGCGCAACATTCTGGAAAACCCGGGCTGGTACACCGCCTACACGCCTTATCAGGCCGAAATAGCCCAGGGCCGCCTCGAAGCCCTCATCAATTACCAGACGATGGTAATTGACCTCACCGGCATGGAAATCGCCAACGCCAGCCTACTGGACGAAGGCACTGCCGCCGCCGAGGCCATGCATATGCTGCACAGCCAGACCAAGAAGAAAGGCGCGCACCAATACTTCGTTTCGGAGCAGGTGCTGCCCCAGACCATTGACCTGCTGCGCACCCGCGCCACGCCGGTCGGCATCGAGCTGGTAGTGGGCGACCACCGCCAGATTGACCTCAGCGGCGAAGGCTTCTTCGGAGCCATGGTGCAGTATCCCGCCGCCGATGGCGAGGTGTTCGACTACCAGGACTTCATCGCCCAGGCGCGTCAACACAATGTTTTTGTGGTGATGGCGGCCGATTTGCTGGCGCTCACCCTACTCACTTCGCCCGGCGAGCTGGGCGCCGATGTATGCGTGGGCAACTCCCAGCGCTTCGGCGTGCCGATGGGCTACGGCGGCCCGCACGCCGGCTTCTTCGCCACCAAAGACCAGTTCAAGCGCGTGATTCCCGGCCGCCTCATCGGCCAGAGCATCGACGCGGCCGGCAACAAGGCCTACCGCATGGCCCTGCAAACCCGTGAGCAGCACATCCGCCGCGAAAAAGCCACCAGCAACATTTGCACTGCTCAAGTGCTGCTGAGCGTGCTGGCCGGCATGTACGCCGTGTACCACGGCCCCCAGCGCCTCCGGCAATTTGCTACCAACACCCACCTGCTGGCCCAAACCCTGGAAGCCGGCCTGAAAAAACTGGGCGTGGAGCAGACTAACCCCCACTACTTCGACACCCTGAACCTGCGCCTCGAAAGCGCCGAGATGCAGCAGGCCATGAAGAAAGAAGCTGAAGCCGCTGGCATCAACTTCCGCTTCTTCGAGGACGTGCGCGTGGGCATCTCGCTGAACCAGAACACCGAGCTGCACGACGTGGCCGACATTCTGGACGTTTTCGCCAAAGTGCTGGGCAAGGAAGCCGACCAGTTGGCCGCTGAGCCTACCGAAGCGGAATTGACATGGCCCGCCAGCCTCCAGCGCACCAGCGAATACCTTACGCACCCCGTTTTCAACACGCACCATGCTGAGCACGAGCTGCTGCGCTACATGAAGCAGCTGGAGAATAAAGACCTCAGCCTCGCGCATTCTATGATTGCGCTCGGCTCCTGTACCATGAAGCTGAACGCCACCGCCGAAATGATTCCGGTAACCTGGCCCGAAATCGGTGGCCTCCACCCTTTCGCACCCGTGGAGCAAGCCAAAGGCTACGCGCAGATATTCTCCGACCTGCAGACTTGGCTTTGCGAGGTAACCGGCTTTGATGCCGTGAGCTTGCAGCCCAACTCGGGCGCGCAGGGCGAATATGCCGGCCTGCTGGCCATCAAAGGCTTCCACGAAGCCCAAGGCGACCACCACCGCACGGTGGCCCTGATTCCGGCCTCGGCCCACGGCACCAACCCTGCTTCGGCCGTGATGGCTGGCATGCAGGTAGTCGTGGTAAAAAGCACCGAAGACGGCAACATCGACGTGGCCGACCTGACCGCGCAGGCGGAGAAGCACGCCGCCAACCTCAGCTGCTTGATGGTGACTTACCCCAGCACGCACGGCGTGTACGAGGAAACCATCATCGACATCTGCAACCTGATTCATGCCCACGGCGGCCGCGTGTACATGGACGGGGCCAACATGAACGCCCAGGTGGGCCTCACCTCGCCCGCGGCCATTGGGGCCGATGTGTGCCACCTCAACCTGCACAAAACGTTCTGCATCCCGCACGGCGGCGGCGGCCCCGGCGTGGGTCCCATCGGCGTAGTGGCCGATTTGGCTCCCTACTTACCCGGCCACGCCGTGGTGCCGGTCGAAGGCCGTACCACGGGCGCAGTTTCGGCCGCGCCGTGGGGCTCAGCCAGCATCCTGCCCATCAGCTACGCCTACATTTCGATGATGGGCGGCGACGGCTTGCAGCGCGCCACGCAGTTAGCCATTCTCAACGCCAACTACATCAAGGCTCGCCTCGAAGCGCACTACCCCGTGCTCTACACCGGCCGCCACGGCCGTTGTGCCCACGAGATGATTCTCGACTGCCGCCACTTCAAAAAGGCCGGCATCGAAGTAGAAGACATCGCCAAGCGCCTGATGGACTACAACTTCCACGCGCCCACGGTGAGCTTCCCGGTAGCCGGCACGCTCATGATTGAGCCCACCGAAAGCGAAAGCAAAACCGAGCTCGACCGGTTCTGCGACGCCATGATTTCCATCCGCAAGGAGATTGCGGAGGTAGAAGCCGGCCGCGCCGATGCCAAGGACAACGTGCTCAAGCACGCCCCGCACACCGCCGCCACCGTGTTGGTGCACGACTGGACTCGCCCCTACTCCCGCGAGCAAGCCGTATTCCCTATGGACTACGTGCGCGCCAACAAGTTCTGGCCCAGCGTCAGCCGCATCGACTCGGCCTACGGCGACCGCAACCTGATTTGCAGCTGCACCCCCATTGAGCAATACGCCGACCAGGAAGAAGAAATGGTGCAGGCCGACAAGGGCCCTTCGTACTAATGAAACGCAGCACCCCTGGCCAAATTTTTTAACCAAAAAGCCCGATTCACTGAATCGGGCTTTTTGGATTTTATGAGAAAATGGCCTAATTACCCTCTTTGAGCTGATTTCGAGCCGGCTTATTTCGCCTTGCGGTTGCCGCGCTCGTTGCCATGCTCCCCGAAGCAGCGGCGGTCCATATAGCCGGTCATGGTTTGGCCGTTCTTGTCCAGCCGCACGCGCACGAAATACGCGTTGATGGTATCGGTTACCTGCACTTCGTTGCCGGAAGTCATTTGGACCAGCACGGTGCTGGTTTTCTTCATGCCATCGTACACGGGGCAGTCCACAATGGTGTTGTGCGCCACCGGAGTGCGGTCAGCTGAAGCATTCTGCATTCGTTCGTCGCGTGCAGAACTGCAAGCAGACATCAGGCCCGTAGCGACCAGAACCAATAAGGCAGTTGTTTTCATTGACGAATCAGAAAGGATAGGGTGGAATTTTGGGAGTAAGGTAGGACAAAATCCGGTTATGTCAAGCTTATGCCGGGATTTTCGAGTCGGTATCCAGTGCCATTCTGAAGCAGAATAATTGAACGTAGCAGCCTGTTTTTCCGTTAATATAGCAGTTCGTGAAATGGCATTTTTATTGTTTTGAACTTGCTTTTCACCACCCCTTTTCTCAACTTGTTTCTCATTGCATTTATGGCTTTCATTCCTCGTTTCCTGGTTCGTTCCACAGTGGCACTCGCGGCCGGACTGTTGCTTTTGTTGGGTCCAAGTGGCTGCACCACCGCCTCCCGCGTGGGAGTGACCAATGACTTTGACCATTCCGTAAACTTCCGCGCCTACAAAACCTGGGCCTGGTATCCGCAGCAGCCCCGCGATGCGGAGAGTGGCCCCGCCAAAGGCTACGAGTCCTTTCTGGACCAGCGCATCCGCTCTGCCGTGGCAGCAGAAATGACCCGCAAAGGCCTGACGGAAGTCGACAAAGCCCCCGATATTTACGTGGCTTACAGTGCCCGCGTCGAAGACAAGCAGCAAGTATCGCCCTATTACAATGGCATGGGCTACCCTTATGGCTACGGCTACGGCTACTACGGCCGCAACTATTCACCCGTGACCCAATACAAAGCCGGCACAGTGGTGATAGATGTCATTGATGCCCGCCGCAAAGAACTGGCGTGGCGCGGCACTGGCCAGGCCCAGGTCAACCAAAATACGATTGACGAAGCCGAGTCGAACCGCATTGTCAACGGCATCCTGAGCACCTACCCTCCCGGTAGCAACGCCCAGCGCTAAGCGTTGGTCGGTGGAAAGCAAAAGAGCCCGTCCAACATTGGACGGGCTCTTTTGCTTTCCACCGACCAACGGCTAAATTGGCACGTTCACATGGCGCTCGGCGTGGTAGGAGCTGCGCACCAACGGGCCGCTTTCCACGTACTTCAGGCCGCGGCGCAGGCCTTCTTCTTTGTAATGGGCAAACTGGTCGGGGGTGATGAACTCGGCCACGTCCAGGTGGCGCTTGGTGGGCTGCAGGTACTGGCCGAGGGTGAGGATATCGAGGCCGTTGGCCACGAGGTCGTCCATGGCCTGGTACAACTCGTCGGGCTTCTCGCCCAGGCCCAGCATGATACCGGATTTGGTGCGGTGGCCGGCGGCTTTGGTCCGACGGATTTGCTCCAGGCTGCGGTCATAGCGGGCCTGGGGGCGCACCAGGCGGTAGAGACTGCCCACGGTTTCAACGTTGTGCGAAATCACTTCCTGGCCACCCGAAATCATCACGTCGAGCGCGTCCCAGTTGGCTTTCACGTCCGGAATCAGGGTTTCGATGGTGGTTTCGGGGCTGAGCTGCTTGGTGAGCACCACGGTTTCGCGCCACACGCTGGCGCCCCGGTCCTTGAGCTCGTCGCGGTTCACCGAGGTGAGCACGGCGTGTTTCACTTTCATCAATTTGATGGCCTCGGCCACGCGGCGGGGCTCGTCGAGGTCGTACTCAGTAGGGCGCCCGGTAGCCACGGCGCAAAACGAGCACGAACGGGTGCAGATGTTACCCAGAATCATGAACGTGGCCGTGCCCGCACCCCAGCACTCGCCCATGTTGGGGCAGTTGCCGCTCTCGCAGATGGTGTGCAGCTTGTGCTCATCCACGAGGCGGCGCACGGCGGCGTACTCTTCGCCCACGGGCAGCTTCACGCGCAGCCAGTCGGGCTTGCGGGGGCGGGCGGGGGCAGCCGTTTCGGGCTGAATAACGGGCAAATCAATCATTTCGATAGCAGTTAGCAATCAACGGGGTACCGTTGACTGCAGGTAAAAGCAATTCGCAGCCTAATCGGTTCGAAAAAAGCAGGCGCACAAAATTAACCCCGAAACCCCTGGCTCCCGGCAATACTTCAACCCGCTGTGCTTTTACTACGCGGTGCTTGCTTCCCCAACTTTAGCTGCGATGACCGAAATACAGCGTGAGGTAAACGGAGGGGAAAAACTGACGGTTGAGCACGTCGCCCTCCACCGGGCCTTCGGGGCTGAGGATGAGCAAGCGCTTGGTGTATGCTTCCACCAGAAAACCAACTTCCACGCCGGTCACGGCGTCGCGGTAGCGGCCGTACTCGAAGCTCAGGCCACCGCGCAAATGGATACCGGGCACAAATTTGGTTTGCCCGATGCCGCTGAATAGTGGCCCCCGGTCAAGAATGGCGCCCTGCACGAGATGCTTGGTGGGGTCGAACTGTTCGTTCACGATTTCGTCGGTTGCCAGGTTGGGCACCCCCGTTTTGGCGAAGGTGCGGTCGTAGCTGATGTAGTAGGGCATGAGCAGGCCAATAGATGGCCCCACGCTCAGCAGGCCGTTGACCTGCACCCCAGCATCGGCCGCCTTGCGGAAAAGAATGCGCTGAATGCCCACCGATGGCCGCAGCACAAAAGCATAGTTGGTTTTGCGGGGCACGTAGCTCCCCCCCGCCTGCGTAGATTTCCGTTCTTCTTTGCCATTTTTCAACATTACGCCCTCCAGGCTCCAGAAGCGTAGCAGGCGGTCGTCGAGCAGGCGCGACGACCGTATTGAGGCCCCGCCCAGCAGTCCGCCCTGGGTATTGAAGTTGACGCCAAACACAAACTCTTTGCTATACGACTGCTCGTCGGACGGCGCGGGGCCTACCGGCACGGCCGCGGGCTGCAAGGGAGCCTGGGCCCGCGCCCCAGCAGCAAGCAGCAGGCCCATGGCCAGCAAACCAGAAAAACGACGGGTTGGGAAAGAATGCATGGTCGACAAAAAACTGGCCTGATGGGGCGCCATGGGCACGGCGCACCAAGTAATACGTAATTTAGCTGCTGTAGACACAACTTTGTAAAAGTAACTCCCTGACTTGATGAACACCGCCACCGCCAATTACGCCGGCCACCTCCGCACCGAAGCCACTCACGTAGCCTCGGGCAATGTTATTCAAACCGATGCCCCCGTCGATAATCACGGCCGGGGCGAAGCTTTTTCCCCCACCGACCTCGTGAGCACGGCCCTGGGCTCGTGCATGATGACGGTGATGGGCATTGTAGCCGAACGCCACCAGTGGGACTTGGTAGGCAGCACTTTCGCGGTAGTGAAGCACATGAGCGCGGAAGCCCCGCGCCGCATTGCGCAAATCGACGTTACGTTTACCCTGCCCGCCACCCTGGCCCCCAATGACCGAACCATCCTGGAGCGCTCGGCCCACACTTGCCCGGTGGGCCTGAGCCTGCACCCCGATGTGCGGCAGAACATTGTATTCGAATACAAGGGGTAGGCTAGGGTGCTGAATTAAAAGCACGTCATGCTACGACTTTGCGTAGCATGACGTGCTTTTTTGGTTTGTTCAGTTTTCGCCTTGCGGCCCTACCCGTTCACGGCATTCACGGCTGATTTCACGTCGCTAAGGCGGATGCCCATGTGCGAGGCATTGTACGGGCATTCGCCGTTCTTGATGAGCAAGAGCTGCGGTGACTCGTGGCGGATGCCGAACTGCTCCGCAATCTGGGCCGATAGGGGGCGGAAACTCAGCAAGTCGAGGTAGTAGATGGGCAGGTCCAGGCCGCTATCGGCCCACTGGCGCTCAATTTTACTCTTGGCGGCCGCGCTGATGGAGCAGGTAGTGCTGTGTTTGAAAATCAGAACCGGCTGCTCGTGCGAGCTGCGGGCCAGGTCAATGATTTGTTCGGATTGGGTAAGGGGAAGCCAGGGGGTTGACATTGAGACAATAAAAAGTTAGTGATTAACAGTGAAGTGTTCGGCCGGTAGAAACCGGTGGTACGCTACTACAACCGGCAACGGGCAGTTGATTCCCCCGGCACCGCTCATTTTTTTTCTGGCGAATTTTTCCGGGAGTCTTTTAGGGCGCCTTTTTTGCGGCGCAGGCCCAGAAACCCGGGAGGCTTGTCGTTGGGAGCATTGCCATTTTTATAGTGAAACTCCGTGCTGCCTTCGGGGGCTGGCTGGGTGCTGGCCCCGCGCCGGAGGCGGTCGGGCGTCACATCGAGGTGGCTGTCTTTGTAGGGCGATTCGGTGCGCTGGGCTTCGCGTAGGGCCCGGCGGTTGGCTGCTTTCACCTGCCCCGGTTTTTCGTGCACAATCTGGGCCTGGGCGGCGGGGCTGATTAGCACCAACAACCCAACCAAGGCCAGCACTAGCCCCAAGCCTAGCGGGCCGCTACGGCTTGCTTGTAGGTGCGGCATCGGGGGCGGGGGTGGGGGTGGGCATGGCTTCGTCAGGCAACGTTTCATCGGGCGCGGTGCTGGGCTGCTTGGGCGCGGGCCGATGGTCGGGGCTGTAGTTGGGTTTTGCATGGAGGCCGAACTTGAAAAAACTGCGGATAGACTGCCAGGGGCGGAAAGGCTTCGACGTTTTGTTGACGCGGCGGCGCATCAGCTTGGGCTTTTTCATCAGGCCCTGCTTGTCGTAGCGCACCGTGGAGCGTTCGGGTAAGGTTCGGGCCACCTCCGCAGTTGGCACCGCGGCCGTGGCTGCTCCCGAAGGCGTGGAGACATCGGTAGCAGCTTCTTCAGACACTGCTGACTTTTTCTTAAACAAGCCCCCTGACGCGTTAGCACCAGCCTTTTTACGGGCTTCGGCCGCTTTTTGCTGCGCCTTAAACTCGGGCGACGGCTTGGGCGTGGGCAAGCGGTAGGGATGGAAAATCCTGCAGCCCCCCAAGCCCGCTACCAGCAGCACGGCCAGCACGGACCGGAGAACAACAGAAGGCAGACAATTACTCACTGTAAAACGTGCAGGTTCAAAGAGAAAGGTACAAGAAACAACCGCGAAAACCGCACTGTCCCTCTTAGTATTGCCGCAACGCCGCCACCTGCTCACGCAAGCGCTGCTGGGGCAGGAAGGCAGCTTCCAGCGGCGGCGCAAACGGAATGGCGGTGTCCAGCGAGGCCACGCGGCGCACGGGCGCATCGAGGTGCTCGAAGCAGTTTTCGCCAATCCAAGCCGCGATTTCGCCGCCGATACCGCCGGTCATCGTGTCTTCGTGCAGGACGAGGACACGACCATTTTTCGCCACGGTTTTGCGCACCGCTTCCTGGTCCCAGGGCAGCAGGGTGCGCAGGTCAAGAATATCGGCCGACACGCCCAGGTCCTGGCACACTTGCAGGGCCCAGCGCACGCCCATGCCGTAGGTGATGATGCTCAGCTCGTCGCCCTCGGCGGCCAGCGCGGCCTGGCCGATGGGCGTGGTGTAGTAGGCTTCCGGGACCGGGCCGCTGAGGCTGCGGTAGAGCATTTTGTGCTCGAAATACAACACCGGGTTGGGGTCTTCGAGGGCGGCGCAGAGCAGGCCCTTGGCATCGTGCGGGTTGCTGGGGTACACTACTTTCAGGCCGGGCACGTGCGTGAACCACGCTTCGTTGCTCTGGCTATGGAAGGGGCCGGCGGCACTGCCCGCGCCGGTGGGCATGCGCACCACCACGTCGGCGTTCTGGCCCCAGCGGTAGTGGCTTTTGGCCAGGTTATTCACAATCTGGTTGAAGCCACAGGTCACGAAATCCGCGAACTGCATCTCGACCATGCTTTTCTTTTTCTTGATGCTCAGGCCTAAGCCCACACCCACAATGGCCGACTCGCACAGCGGTGTATTGCGCACGCGGGCCTTGCCAAACTCGGCCACGAAGCCTTCCGTGATTTTGAATACGCCGCCGTAGTCGGCAATGTCCTGGCCCATGAGCACGAGGTCGGGGTAACGCTGCATGCTCTGCTTCAGGCCCTCCTGAATAGCGTCGATGAAGCGAATTTCACGCGTCGGGCCGTCTTTCGGCGCATCCGTCACTGGTGCTTCGAAGGGCCGGTACATGTCCGCGATTTCCTCCTGAATATCGGCCACGGGCATGGGTTCGGCGTCGGCCTCCTGCAAGCCAGCCTCGATGGCGGCCTTGATGGTTTCGCGGATGCTGTGCCGGGCGGTTTCGGTGAGGATGCCTTCGGCGATGAGCCACTTTTCGTAGTTCTCCACCGGGTCTTTGGCGGCCCATTCTTCCATCAGGCTTTGGGGCACGTACTTGGTGCCGCTGGCTTCTTCGTGGCCGCGCATCCGGAACGTGAGAGCCTCTACGAGCACGGGGCGCGGGTTCTGGCGCAGGTCCTCGGCCAGTTTTTTCACCAGCGAATACACTTCCAGCACGTTGTTGCCGTCCACTTGCACGGCTTCCATACCGTAGGCCGGGCCTTTGTCCACGAAGGATTTGAAACGGAACTGCTCGTTGCTGGGCGTGCTCAGGCCGTAGCCGTTGTTCTCAATCATGAAGATGACCGGCAGCTGCCACACGGCGGCCACATTCAGGGCCTCGTGGAAGTCGCCTTCGCTGGCTCCGCCGTCGCCACTGTAGGTCAGCGTCACCTTGGGCTTTTTATCCAGCACATCGGCCAGGGCAATGCCGCCGGCCACGGCCAGCTGTGGCCCGAGGTGCGAAATCATGCCCACGATGTGGTGCTCGTTGGTGCCGAAGTGGAAGCTGCGGTCGCGGCCCTTGGTGTAGCCCGTGCGCTTGCCCTGCCACTGCGCAAACAAGCGGCCCAGCGGCACCTCGCGGCCCGTGAACACGCCCAGGTTGCGGTGCAGCGGCAGAATGTACTCATCGGCCTCCAGCGCCAGCGTGCTGCCCACCGAAATAGCTTCCTGCCCGATGCCCGAAAACCACTTGCTCACCTTGCCCTGGCGCAATAAAATCAACATCTTTTCCTCAATCAACCGGGGCCGCAACAAGTGCTGGTAGAGGTGGAGCAGGGTTTCGTTGGAGTGGTCGTGGCGATTGAAAATCATGGAGTGAAGCGGGTGGGTTGGGAAGGGCAAAGGTAGCGGGCCAAGCGGTGGGTGGGAAAGGTTGCCGTTGGCCTCTTGTTTTCAGGTGAAATTGAGCCGGCAGGACCGGGCTGCTATGAAATTGGGCTGCGACTGGCGTCTATCTTCGTGGTTGCTTTTCCGCTCCCTTATTTTTTTATGGCCCGACTTTTACCCACCGGTATTTTACTTCTGGCAACTACCGCCGCCGCCCAAGCTCAGCAGCTCGATTCGTTAACGTCGCAAAAGACACCACTTACTGTTGAATCTGCCGATAGCATTACTGTTAGCCCTTTGTCTGGACGAAATGCTTCTGTCTTAATTGCGTCAACACTAACAAACCTGAATCTTCCGCCCTTCACCACCATTCAGCCGGCGCTGAGCCGCGTGGCCGGCGTGCAGGTTACACCCTATTCCGGCGCGCCGGGGGCGTGGAGCACCGTCCGCATCCGGGGCGTGGCTAACGTGACGGGCAGTAGCCAGCCGCTGTATGTGGTGGATGGCGTGCCCGCCTACAACACCGACGTAACCCCGGAAAAGTGGGACGGCATCAGCTATTTCGACCGCAACTTTTTCAATCCCAACTCTGCCCACACCCCGCACACGCCCACGGCCAATCCCTTACTGGATATTCCGGTGGAAGACATTGCCACGGTAGAGGTGCTGAAGGGCGCGGCAGCCACGGCCCGCTATGGCATGCAGGGCACCAACGGCATTATCCTCATTACGACCAAGCGCGGAGCCGATGGTCAGCTCGCGCCCCAGCCGCTGCGGGTGCGCTACGCCGGCTGGGGCGGCGTGCAGCAGGTACGCCAGCGCTATGCCCTGCTCAACGCCCGTCAGTTTGCGGGCATCGCAAACGAGGCCGCTGCTACCAACGGCCGGCCGGCCCCCTACTCTGCCACCGACCTTGCCAGCCTGAGCGAAACCGACTGGCAGGACCGGGTATTTCGGGTAGCGGGCATCCAGAGCCACAACTTGAGCGTGGACGGCCTTGCTCACCGCACCCGCTACTACGTGGCGGCCGACTACCTGCGCCAAACCGGCGTGGTAGCCGGCTCCGACCTGAGCCGCTACCAGCTGCGCGCCAACCTCGACCAGCAGCTTACCGGCAAGCTCAGCCTCGGGCTGCGGGCCAGCGCCAGCCAGACCGACCAGCGCTACGCCGGCACCGAATTCGACGGTGGCCCGTTGCTGCAAAATGCCCTGCTGGGCATCCCCACCGGGCCGGGCCGCCGGACTACGGGACCGCTCAACAACCCGCCGGAACCGCTCCATGAGCTGAACTATTATCGCAGCACGCCCCGCACCCGCCGCCTGCTGGCCCAGTTGAGCGCCACCTATCAATTTAGCCCTGAGCTGACGCTGACCCTGCGCGGCAGCCGCGAGCAGGCCGATGCCCGGAAGCTGGGGTACGCGCCCAAAGACTACCTGACGCCGGTGCCAAATGTCGTCGAAATTGCCACGAGCACCACCAGCCAGCATAATTGGGTAGCCGATGCCGGGCTACGCTACCAGCATACGTTCGCCGGCCGGCACGCGCTCACCGCTACCCTCACCTACCTGCGCCAGCAATACGAGCGCATGCTGGAGTATCAGATGCAAACGCGCTACAGCTCCAGTTTTTTTCGGTTTGAGGAAAAGAGCAACCCCATTCACAGCCCTTCGGCCAGCTTTGTTTACACGTACGACGGACGGTATGAGGTGCAGGGTTCGCTGCGCGCCGAAGTGGTTTTCGCCCCCGGCAGCTTTGCCGACAACTCCCGCTTTCTGCCCGGGGCCCAGCTGAGCTGGCACGCCCACAAAGAAGCCTTCCTCGCCGGAGCATCGGGCCTGAGCGACCTGACTTTCTGGGCCGGCGCGGGCCAGACCAGCACCTTTTTCTCGCCCGACCGCACCACCCACCACGATGCCGGCCTGCGCCTGGGCCTGCTTGGCGGCCGCCTCACCTTGGCAGCAGCAGCCTACCAACGCCGCACCCGCCATGCCCAGGCTGCGCTGCCTTACACGCTTTTCAGTCCCAATGGGCAAAATCTTGTCTACCTGTACCCCGATGTGAAGCTGCTGAACCAAGGCCTGGAGCTGACACTGGGCAGTTCCTGGCAGTTGGGCAATATCCGCGGTACCACGCAGTTGGCCGCCGCCACCAACCGCAACGAGGTCGAAGATACCTGCCTCAATTCGTTCAGTCCCTTCAGCAACGCGCTGGAAAAAGGCCAACCCCTGAACCGCTTCTTCGTGTATGAGCAGGACGGTACTTACCCGGCCGGTTCGCCCGATGCCGGGCAGGTCCGCTTCCGCGACCGCAACGGCGACGGCCGCGCCGGCTTCGGCGACGGCTACTACCAGGGCAGTGGCCTGCCCCGCTACACCCTGGGCCTGTACCAGCAGCTGCGCCTGCGCCGTTTTCAACTGGAGGCGCAACTAGATGGCTTGTTTGGTTATCAGATTCTGAACCCAATGCTCAGATACCTCGACGACCCCTCGGGCTTCGAAAACAGCTCGGTCCGCGCCCTCAATTACTGGACCCCCAGCAACCAAAATACCTCCGTGCCCCGGCCGGGCAGCAGGTCATCGCCTTTCCTCAGCGACCAGGCCCTGGAAAGCGGCAACCACGTTCGCCTTTCGCAGCTCACCATCAGCTACGACGTGCTACCGACCGGGCCGCGCAAAATCAGCGTGTGGGCGGGCGGCCAAAATCTGTTTGTCACCGGCCGCTACCGTGGTTTCGACCCCAACGTGAGCAGCGGCGGAGCGGCTCCTTTACAAGCCGGCCGCGATGCCAGCGTGTACCCCGTGGCCCGCGTGTGGCAGCTGGGCGTGCGGGCAGCTTTTTAAGCAGAAATGCGGAATCACGAATGAAAATTGCCGTTTCGGCTGTTGTTCATTTGTACTTCTTCCCTCCTCAACCTCCATTCTTCTCTAAACCCTGTGATTCACTTCACCGAATTCACCCTCGATAACGGCCTGCGCTGCATCGTCCACGAAGATTTCAGCACGCCCATGGCCGTGCTCAACGTGATGTACGACGTGGGCTCGCGCGATGAGGACGCCGAGCACACCGGCTTCGCGCACTTATTTGAGCACCTCATGTTCTCGGGCTCGGTCAATATTCCGAGCTACGACGAGCCGCTGCAGCGCGTGGGCGGCGAAAACAACGCCTTCACCTCCTCCGACGTCACCAACTACTACCTCTCGCTGCCAGCGGCCAACCTCGAAACCGGCTTCTGGCTCGAAAGCGACCGGATGCTGAACCTGGCCTTCTCCGAAAACGGCCTCGAAGTGCAGCGCAAAGTAGTGGTGGAGGAGTTTAAGCAGAGCTACCTCAACCAGCCCTACGGCGACGTGTGGCTTAAGCTCAAGCCCCTCGCCTACCGCACCCATCCTTACCAATGGAACACCATCGGTAAGGAGATTTCGCACATCGAAAACGCGGTGATGGACGACGTGCGCGGCTTTTTCCAAAAGCACTACGCGCCTCAGAACGCCATTCTGGTAGTGGCCGGAGCCGTGAGCGAAGCCGACGTGCGCCGCCTGGCCGAAAAGTGGTTCGGGCCCATCGCCGGCGGCCCGGCCTACCAGCGCCAGCTGCCCGCCGAAACCATCCAGACCGAAGCACGCCACCTCAAGGCCACGGCCCCCGTGCCGCTGAGCGCCTTGTACAAGGCTTACCACATGCCCGCTCGTAGCGATGAGGGTTACCACGCGGTAGACCTGCTCAGCGACGTGCTGGGCCGGGGCAAATCGGCCCGCCTGCACCAGCGCCTGGTAAAGGAGCAAGCACTGTTCAACAATATTTCGGCCTCCCTCACCGGCTCGCTCGACCCCGGCCTGCTCGTAATCAGTGGTAAGCTGAACGAAGGCGTAGAGCTGAAGGCTGCCGATGCCGCCATCGAAGCCGTAGTAGCCGAGTTTCTGGCCGAAGACGTGGACGCTCAGGAATTAGAAAAAGTGAAAAATCAAGCCGAAAGCAGCTTGGTTTTTGGCGAAATCGACCTCCTCAACCGAGCTTTAAACCTGGCCTACAGCAAGCTGCAGGGCGACGCCAACCTGGTAAACGACGAAAGCCGCCGTATTCAGGCCGTGACCGTTGGCGATGTGCGCACCGCCGCCCAAACCATACTACGCCCCGAAAATTGCAGCACGCTGTATTACGAAGCAGTGGCTGCCGAGTAGCAAAGCGGCGGCCTTGGCCGCAAGTCGAACGAAGAGAAAACAGAAAGGTCATGCTGAGCGCAGCCGAAGCATCTCCACCGCGTAACTAAACCTCTCGATTGGGTTTACTACCGGGTAGAGATGCTTCGACTGCGCTCAGCATGACCGTTCTTACTCCTTGCCAGAGCCACGTCGCAGCTCTTTCTGACCGCTACTTGACCTTGACCTTCGTTTTGCCCGGCGCCAGCGGCGTCGTATTGTCGCGGTTCAACGAACTGTTGGCGGGTTTTTTATAGGAAGGGCGCCGCGGGCGGTTGTCGTTGTAGCCGCCGTTATTGTTGTAGCCTGCCTGCTTGCGCATGGGCACGCCGGGTGCCAGATAGGCCGTGCCGTCTTTGATATCCTGCGACACGCCAGCGCCGTAGGGCTTGCCGGTGTGCGGATTGATATTGGGGGCCTTGCGCGCACCACGGGTGGAATACGGCGCGATTTTTTTGCGGGCCGCGCGGGGCCTGTTCTGGGCGCTGGCATCGGCCACCACAAAAGTGATGAGCAGCAGCGAGGCGAAAAAGTAGCGGAGCATAATAGTGGGAATTGGGAGTGAATAGTGACGAGCGGTACAAGTGATGAGCTGAGTCGTCAGCGCCAACTACAAATCGGCTCCCATCATACGCACAACGGCCGGAAATGGCTATTTGCGAATAACGGAAGCCGATGCAAATACGAGGCGTACCCCGCATCAGGTCTGGCGGACTGCTCGGTGCCTAGTTGCCAAGCGTGGTTTGGGTGCTGGCAGGCTTGCGGGGCGGGCGCACGCTGTAGGGCACGGGCACGTTGGTAGTCCGAATGTGAATGGGCATGCCGGGAGCAGCGTACACGTTGGCGTTGTCGATTTCGCCACGCGAGCTGGCGGCAGGTGCGCCCGCCTCCCAGCCGCCGTTGGTAGCAGTGGTGGCCGAGGCTACGGCCGTTTGCTCTTCGAGGGGAGGCCAGCCGTCATTAGCGAGGGGCGTAACGGGCACCGTTTTCAGTGCGACGCGGCGGGCCTTATTGGCCTTGCGGGCGGCGACTTTCACCGATTTGGTCGTAGTCTTTTTGGTGGTGGTAACGGGAGCCGTCTGGGCACTGGCTTCAGCCAGCAGGAACATCGACAGTGCGAGTGTAAGGAAGGAGCGAACCATGGCTGAAGGCTGAATAGAAGGTTGAAAAAACACGTTTATCGTAGTTGTTAGGGGACAAATCGAAAAGTGTGCCAACTTTCAGATTGGTCCTGTCTGGCCCTTGTAAAACTGCTTGGGAATGCCGCGCCGGGCGTGTCAAAGCATCGCCACCGCAGCGGCAAATTCACGTTCCCACAACGAAGCGGGCGGGATGCTTCGACCCGTTCAGCCTGGTTCTGAATCGATTTTCAATCAGCCCAAAAAAAGCCTGCCGGCCCCGGTTTTCACGGAGCCGGCAGGCTTGCATTAATTTCTAAAACAAGTTAATCTAATTATCAGCCGCCGATTAGCAGCGGCGGCCGGACTACCAACCCATGGGCTCAGCTGCTTTTTTCTTAGCGGCCGGAGCCTTGCTGGCGGGTGCTTTGGTGGCGCTTTTCGGCTTAGCTGTCCCGGTGGTGGCGGCAGCACCGCCAGCGGCTTTGGTGCCGGTGGCGCTCATTTCGGCACCTTCGGTGGATGCGGGGGCCGGAGCAGGCACGGCGGCAGGCGCGGGAGCGGTTGTAGCTACTTCCGTTGGGCGTGGAGGCCAGGGCTTGGGGCGGCGCACCTTGCGGTTGGTGCGTCGTTCACGCACGGCGGCGGCCTCATCGGCCATCACGCTACGGCCACCCCGAAGCTGCACCGGCGTGCCGGGAGCCACCGAAATGCCCAGTCCACCGGTAGCAGCGGAGGAACTTCCACCACCGCCAAAACCGCCGGCGGCTGGCGCTGACGCGGCAGCAGGCTCGGGTGCAGCGGCCGACAGCTCAGGTGCGGGAGCAGCGGCTGCCCCACCGTTCTGGAGGGCTTTCTGGCCAGCGGCCTGCGATGCGCTGCTCTTGGTCGTTTTTTTGGCCGGGCTCTTTTTGGGAGTGTCCCACCCGCTAGGTGCGTCCCACCCCCCGCCCTGGGCAGCGGCGGAAGTGGCTAAACCTCCGGTAATAAGCAGAAAAAACAATGCACTTTTCATGGTGGCTAATTTACGTGGATGAGTACTGGGCAGGTTAACTGAATGTGTTTGCGAATCGTTCGGCCAGGGTCCGCCCCTTGCCGTAACTTTGCGGCCTATGATGCAGGAATTAATTGCCGCGCTTGCGGCCGAAATTACAACGGCCGAGCTGAACAATGCGGCGACCCTCGATGCGTTTCGCATTAATTACCTAGGCCGCAAGGGCCGCCTGGCCGACTTGTTCGACCAGCTCAAGACCGTGCCCGCCGATGAGAAGCGCGCCGTAGGCCAGCAGCTCAACGCCCTCAAGCAGCAGGCCCAGGCCCGTTTCGACGAAGCCCAGCAGGCCGCCGAAGCCGCCGCCGACAACACGCCCGCCAACCCCGATTTCGACTACACCCTGCCCCCCGTGCCCCACGCGCTGGGCACCCGCCACCCGCTGATGCTGGTGCGCGAAGAGATGTTGCGCGTGTTCGCCCGCATCGGCTTCGCGGTGGCTGAAGGACCCGAAATTGAGGACGACTGGCACAATTTCACAGCCCTCAACTTTCCCGAAAACCACCCGGCGCGGGACATGCAGGACACGTTCTTTGTGACGCCGCCCGCAGGCGCGGAGCCCGGTACGCAGCCGCACCTGCTGCGCACCCACACCAGCACCGTGCAGGTGCGCGTGATGGAAACCGAGCCCCTGCCCATCCGCCGGGTGATGCCGGGCCGGGTGTTCCGCAACGAGGCAATTTCGGCCCGCGCCCACATGATGTTTCATCAGGTGGAAGGCATTTTCATTGACGAAGGCGTGAGCTTCGCCGACCTCAAGCAGACGGTGTACTACTTCGTGCAGGAGCTGTTCGGGGCCGATATCAACATTCGTTTCCGCCCCAGCTTCTTCCCCTTCACCGAGCCCAGCGCCGAGATTGACATCACCTGCCTCATTTGCAAAGGCGCGGGGTGCAACATCTGCAAGTACTCGGGCTGGGTCGAAATCGGCGGTTGCGGCATGGTGGACCCCGCCGTGCTCGAAAACGCCAAGATTGATTCCGAGAAATACTCCGGCTACGCCTGGGGCATGGGCATCGAGCGCATTGCCATGCTCAAGTACCAGATTAAGGACCTGCGCCTGTTTACGGAAAACGACATGCGTTTCCTACGGCAGTTTGAGGCGCTCTAAATCAAGCACAACCGAACCAATTCGCCCACCCGGGCATTCTATGCAATCCGCCTCCCCGCGCGGAATTCGATAATACCGTGATTCATGAAGGTTAGAAATCAGACTACCAATAAAGTAAACGTCATCACCCTGGGCTGCTCGAAGAATATCGTGGACAGCGAAGTCTTGATGGGCCAGCTCCAGGCCAACGACTTCGACGTGACCCACGAGGCCGAGAAGTCCGACGCCAACATCGTTATTATCAACACCTGCGGCTTTATTGACAATGCCAAGCAGGAAAGTATCGACACCATTCTGCGCTACGCGGACGAGAAGGCGGCGGGCCGCCTGGACAAGCTCTACGTGACGGGCTGCCTTTCGCAGCGCTACAAGGACGAGCTGGAAGTGGAAATCCCGCAGGTAGACGCTTATTTCGGTACGCTGGAGTTGCCCCAGATGCTGAAGGTGCTGAACGCCGATTACAAGCACGAGCTAATTGGCGAGCGCCTGCTGACCACGCCGCGCCACTACGCCTACTTCAAAATTGCGGAAGGCTGCAACCGGCCCTGCTCGTTCTGCGCCATCCCGCTGATGCGCGGCCAGCACGTGGACCGGCCCATTGAGGACCTGGTGAAGGAAGCGAAGCGCCTCGCTAGCATGGGCACCAAGGAGCTGATTCTTATTGCCCAGGACCTGACCTACTACGGCCTGCAGGCCTACGGCGAGCGCAAGCTGGCTGACCTGCTCCGCAACCTGTCGGACGTGGCCGGCATCGACTGGATTCGCCTGCAGTACGCCTACCCGTCGCAGTTCCCGCTGGATGCGCTGGACGTGATGGCCGAGCGCGAAAACATTTGCAAGTACCTCGACATGCCCTTGCAGCACGGCTCCGACGCCATGCTCAAGAGCATGCGCCGCGGCATCACCAAGCGCCGGACTATTGAGTTGGTGGACACCATTCGGCAGCGCGTGCCGGGCATTGCGCTCCGCACCACGCTCATCAGCGGCCACCCCGGCGAAACGGAGCAGGACTTCCAGGAAATGTACGATTTCGTGGAGCAGACGCGGTTTGAGCGGTTGGGCATCTTCACCTATTCGCACGAGGAAAACACGCACTCGCACACCCTCGTCGACGACGTGCCGGCCGAGCTCAAGCAGGAGCGCGCCGATACCATCATGGAGTTGCAGCAGGGTATTTCGATGGAACTGAACGAGGCGCGCGTGGGCCAGACCTACAAGGTGCTGTTCGACCGCAAGGAAAGCGGCCATTTTGTGGGCCGCACTGAGTTCGACTCGCCGGAGGTGGATAATGAGGTACTGGTGCCGGTGGAGCGCGACACGTTTGTGCGCCTCGGCGACTTCGCCAACGTGAAGATTACTGCCGCTACGGACTTCGATTTGTACGGAAAGCTGGTGTAGCGGCCAGTGCGCCTCGTAAACTAACTTTTAAGTCGGGGCCGGGTTTTGTGCGGACTTTTGCCATTGGCTAAGGTTCGCACTGAACCCGGCCTTGCTCGTATTACCACCATGTCTACTCGCTGTACCACGCTGCCCTACGCCGAAACCGGTGCTTTCTCCAACCTGCTGACTGACTACATTGCCCGGAATCCGGCTTTAGCTCCGTTCTACCACCGCTTTCCCTCGCTGGAAAACTTTGCCGACCAGCTTGAGGAGAAAAAAGCTGCTTATGCGCCCGAAGCCCGCAAACGGCTGGTGAGGGCTCTGCGCGACCAGTACGGCCTGGCTCCCGAGCCGGAGCCGGCCATCGAGAACAGTCTGCTGCTGCTGGCCGAGCCCACTACTTTCACGGTGACCACCGGGCACCAGCTCAACCTGCTCACGGGGCCGCTGTATTTCATCTATAAAATTGCGTCGGCCATCAAGCTAAGCCGCGATTTGAAGACGAAATACCCGCAGTACGACTTCGTGCCGGTATACTGGATGGCCACCGAGGACCATGATTTCGCCGAAATCAACCACCTCTCGCTGTTTGGCAAAACCTACGCCTGGGACGCGGCCAACACCGGCGGCCCGGTGGGCCGGCTCCCGCTCGACGGCCTGAGCGAGCAGCTCCTGAGTCAGCTGCCACCCGAGGTGCCAGCGGCCTTCCACAAGGCCTACACCGAATCGAAAACGCTGGCTGAAGCTACCCGCAAGCTGGCCGATGCGTTGTTTGGCGAGTTCGGGCTGGTGACGCTGGATGCCGACCGCCCGGCCCTGAAACAGGCGCTGGTGCCGCTGCTGGAACAGGAGATTCGGGAGCAAACTTCCAACGCCGCCGTGCAGGCCACCAATGCCCGCCTGACGGCCGCGGGCTACAAGCCGCAGGTGTACTCGCGGCCCATCAACCTGTTTTTCCTCACCGACGAAGGCAAGCGCGAGCGCCTGGAGCCCGATGCCAGCGGGGCCGACTGCGTGGAAGTGACCATTCGCAACACGGCCAAGTGCCACAGCCAGGCCGAATTACTGACGCTGGCCCGGCAGCACCCCGAGCAGTTCAGCCCCAACGTGGTGCTGCGGCCGGTGTATCAGGAAATGCTGCTGCCCAATCTGGCCTACATCGGCGGCGCGGCGGAGGTGGCCTATTGGTTTCAGTTGAAAGACGTGTTTGCGGCCTTCGGGGTACCCATGCCGATGGTGCTACCGCGCAATTCGGCCGAGTACATCAGCCGGGCCAATGCGGGCAAGCTGAAGAAGCTGGGCCTGACCACCCACGAGATTTTCCGGCCGCTGCCCGAGTTGAAGAAGCAAGTCGGAGCTGCCTTGGGCCAGGAAGAAATCAGTTTTAAAGAACAACAGCAGACCTTGGCCGCCGCTTTCCAGCAGGTGCAGGACGTGGCCCAGCGCCTCGACCCCACGCTGGTAAAAACCGTGGCCGCCGAAGCCCAGAAAGCCGCCGCAGGCCTCGCCGGCCTCGAAAAGCGCCTGAGCAAAGCTGCCGAAACCAAGCACGAAACCGCCTACACGCAACTAGCGGCGCTCAAGGAAAAGCTTTTCCCCAGCGGCGGCCTGCAGGAGCGCAGCGAAAACGTGCTCAGCATTCTGATTAACAACCCCGGCTTTATCGAGCAGCTGCTCGAGGCTTTTGAGCCGCTGGCACTGGAGTTCACGGTGCTGGAGGAAGAATAAAACACGACGCTGATGATAAAATCCGAATTACGTCGTGCCGCATTAGCTCATCGGGCGGCTTTATCATCACAGGAAGTAGCCCATCGCAGCCAGCAGCTGTGCGACCAGCTGTTCCAGCATTTCCCGGTAGCTGAGTGGCGCTGGCTGCACGTGTTTCTGCCCATAACCCAGCGCCACGAGCCCGACACCTGGCGCATTATTCGTCGCATTTGGGCCGAAAAAATGCCCATTCGCCTCGCCGTACCCGTGGTACCGGCCGATGGCGTTTCGCTGACCCACTACGAGCTGACTGCCGAAACGCTGCTGCACCTCAACCGCTGGGGTATTCCCGAGCCCGCCGCCGCTACCGAAGTGCCGGCCACCGCTTTCGACGCGGTGCTGGTGCCGCTGCTGGCCATGGACCGCGCCGGCCATCGTGTGGGCTATGGGGCGGGCTACTACGACCGATTTCTGGCCCAGTGCCGGCCGGGCACGCAATTCATCGGCCTCAATGTGCTTAATGAGCCGCTTCCCGAAGCCATTGCCGACGTGCGGCCGACCGATGTGCCGCTCACGGCCTGCCTGAGTCCGGGCGGCGTGCAGCACTTCGGAAGCATTCGGTAGTAACGTGTTTTTCGTGTGGGATGATATGCGCTTAAAAATATAATTTTTCGCGGTAAATCACTCACAATAAGGCCTTCGGGCGGGGCGTTGGTCGGCTATCTTTCACTTAATTGGATAGCACCCATGGCCGAAATCCAGCAGCAAGCCGCCGGCTCCCACAGGCCCGGCAAACGACGAGCGAAGAAGATGTCGACCCGTATCGACATGACGCCCATGGTAGACCTGGCATTTCTGCTGCTCACCTTCTTCATGCTCACCACCACCTTCGCCCGGCCCTACCAGATGGAGCTGAATATGCCGGTGAAAAGCAAGGTGGACACCCCGGTGCGGGAATCCACCGCCATGACCATCCTGCTCGGCAAGGGCCATCGGGTGCACTACTTCTTCGGGCTGAATACGCCCAAAGGCACCGTCGCGGCCGCCCCGGAGTTGCACACCACCAACTTCACCGCCACCGGCATCCGACAAGCCGTGCGGCGGCGGCAGCAGCAGGGCCCGGTGATTGTCCTGATTAAGTCCAGCCCCAACGCCAAGTACCAGGACCTGGTGGACATCCTGGACGAAATGAACCGCACGCACCAACAGCAATACGCCCTCGTGAAAATCACGCAGGACGACTTAACCCTTCTTAACCGCGCAACTTTATGATGACCAATGCCCAGCTGGCCACGGCCAGCCTCGACGACATCGTGTTTGATGGCCGCAACCGCGGCTATGGCGCCTACGTGCTCCGGGCCCTCTACCAGCGCCACATCATGCGCGCGCTGATAATTGCCATCGCCATGTGCGCGCTACTGCTGGTATTTCCGCTGGTGGCCCAGCTGCTGAAAGAACCGCTGCCAACCGTGGCCCCGCCCATCGTGGTGGCCAACCCCATTATCATCGACATGCCCACTGAGCCGGAGGCCCCCGTGGTACCGCCGGCCGCGGTGAAGCCTCCTACGATGCCCCCGCAGCCGCCCACGATGAAAAACGTGATACCGATTGTGGTGGAGGAAAAGCTCGCGCCCAAGGAAAGCGAGGTGCCCAGTCAGGAGGAGCTGCTGGGCAAAGAATCCGGCACCCGCACTGAAACAGGCGACCCCAACGCGGGCGCTACCACTTCGGAAATTTTGCCGATTGCCAAGGAGAGCCAACCTGTCACCGACGTGGTAGAAATCCGCCCCTACACCTACGTAGAGCAGATGCCCGAATTGCCCGGTGGCGGCGGGCAGCTGGCCATCGTAACGGCCATTCAGAAAGCGGTGAAATACCCAGGTCTGGCTCTGCGCAACGGCGTTGAAGGCAAGGTGTTCGTGAGCTTCACGGTGAACCCCAAGGGCGACGTGATTGACGTGAAAATCGTGAAAGGCCTGGGCTCGGGGCTTGATGAGGAAACCCTGCGGGCCATCAAGACCTTGCCCAGGTTCATTCCCGGCAAGCAAAACGGCCGCGAGGTCAGCGTGTCGTTCACCGTGCCCGTCACGTACCGGATTCAGTAGGGATACCTGCTAGCAATAAAACGTCCTGCTGAGCTTGTCGAGGCATCTCGCGTGGGGTAGTAACTCAATCGATTGGATTACTACTCCACGCGAGGTGCCTCGGCTCCGCTCAGCAGGACGTTCCTTTTTTGTGCGATTCATAGATTTTGCCTTGATGCTATTTCTTCGGCACCGCTACGCTGGCAATGCGCGCCTGGCCCCACGGCGCAATGCTGACGCGCACCCGCAACGGGTGCAGGCGGCCGGCTTTTTCGAGGCGCAGGCCGCTGCCTTCGGGCACGTAGTAGCGCTCCAGGTTGAAGCGCAGGCTAACCGAGCTGCGGTACACATCGGTAACCCAGCCGCGCAGCACGGCTTGGCCCACGCCGGGCTTGGGCGCTTGTGGGTAGACTCCAACGGCCGTGCTGAGGCTGTCGGGACCAGCAGCCAGCAGCACGAATACGGCCTGACGGCGGCGCGGCGGCGCCTCATCGCGCCACAGGCGCAAGGGGCTTTCACTGATGGCGTAGCGCAGGCGCACAAAGTCGCCGTAGAGCAAATCGCGCGGGTCGATGGGCGTAGTGGCCAGCATTACCTGCTGGCCCAGGGCCGTGGTGGCGTAGCCCGCACCGGCCACCCCCAGAATATAGAGCACCTGCACCGCCACTAGCAGGCGCAGCAGCGGCCGGCGGCGCGTGGGGGCTGAAAACCAGGTGAGCAGGTCAGTCATTACGAGGTGGATTTTCGGGCGAGGGCGAGGAGGCCACGGGCGCGACCGGGCCAGGTGCATCAGTTAAATTTCCGGCTGGGCCAGTAGCGGAGGCCTCCGCTACTGGCCCAGCCGCGGCCAAAACCTGCGCATTGCGCCGCCGCAAATACCAGCTCAGGCCCAGCAGCAGCACGCCGCCCACCAGGAAAAACAACGACTTATCCATGAAGCCCCAGGTGAGCTTGAAGTACGCCACGGCGGTAGCGGCCACGAATAGCACCGCGCCGACGGTCAGCTGCTCGGGGTCCTGGTCGCGGTTGGCGCGGGCCAGCACCGAGCCGGCGTGGGCATACAGCACCACCAGCGTGGCCACGGCCAGCGGCAGCCCACCCGGCAGGTAGAAGCCCGGCAGCAACAGCAGCCACTCGGGCAGCGAGTTGAGCCGACCCCGCGCCCGCTTGCCCGCCACCGACACCGCCAGCACCGCTCCCAGCGCCCCCAGGTAGGGCAGCAGCGGCGGCCGCAGGATGTTGGCGTAGGCATCGGTTTCGCCAAAAATAGCCAGCCCGAACATGAATAGATACGCCGCCACCAGCGGCGGCACCTGCAGGGCCCGACCCCCGGCGCGGTTAGACTGCCAATCGCCGGCCGCGTAAATCGCCATGGCGGGCACGAAAAACCAGGTGATTTTGGAATGCAGCACGATAATGAGCAGCCCCGCCTGCCACAGCAGCCCCACGGCCAATACGGTACTGGTCACGACATCGGGCCGACGCCACCAGTAGTAGCCCAGCCCGGCCGCCACCAGCCATGCCGTGACGTAGCTGAAAATCCCCAGCGACTCCACGCAATACGTCTGCACCGCTGCGCCAATCAGCACCGTGAGCAGCACCAGCAACCGCGAGCCATACACGTAGCTCAGCGCTACGCCAGCCACTACCCAGGCCAGCAGGCCACTGGCATCGTAGCCCACCAACTGGTAGAGCTGGCTGGTGAGAATGATGCTGGCGCCGAACAAAATCAGCCCCAGCCCGATAAGGCCGTGGCCCAAATCGGGGTTGCCGCGCCGCAGGAAATAGGCTCCCGCGCCATAGCTGCCCAGCAGGCTGCCCAGCAACAGCGCCAGCCGCAGGGCGGCGGGCAGGCCCTGCCAGTTGGCCGCCACCACGCTCAGGCCGCTGAGGCCCACCAGCAGGCTGCCCAAAATGGGCAACAGACCCAACGCCTGCGCTTCGGGCGGGTAGCGGGCCAGCAGCTTTTGTTGCTGCGCTGCGCTGATGAGGCCGTCGGCGACCCAGGCGGGGCTTTCGGTTTCGAGAAATTTGCGGGACAAAAGAGTGACTGAGTGGAAGCGTGACTGAGTGGAATAACATTTGACCAGAATGCAAAAGAAAGCAACAGCACTCAGTCACTCCCCCGCTCAGTCACTCCCTTCACGGCCCGCGTCATTTCGCGCTTGCCGGGGGGGCCCGGCAGCCGCTCCGTCATCCAGCCGGCGGCCCGCAGGTGGCGCCGGAACTGGCCTTGGGCGCAGTAGCTCACCAGCACCGCGCCGGGGGCGGCGGCGTAGTGGAGTTGCGCAAAAACTGCTTCGGTCCACAACTCGGGCTGCTTTTCGGGAGCGAAGGCATCGAAATAAATGAGGTCGTAGTAGTGGGCCGGCAGGTTGGCTTCTTGCAGCGGCTGGTGCAGCTTTCGCAGCACAAAACCGGGCAACAGCGCCACTGGCGGGCCCCAGGGTGCGGCGTGCAGCTCGGCAAACAGCTTGCGCAGCGGCGTGCCGCGCTGGTCCCACTCCGGCTGCAGGCCCGCCACCACGGCCGGCAGCAGCGGGAAGGTTTCGAGGCCATCGTATTCGACACGGGCTCCCGTCGCCTGGCTGGCTTCCAGGGTCAGCAGGGCATTGAGGCCGGTACCCAGGCCAATTTCCAGGATGCGCACCGGCCGGGACGCTACGGCAGCGGCCTCCAACAACGGCATCAGCCCGTGCCGGATGAAAACGTGCGCCGACTCCTGCCGCGCCCCGTGCTGTGAATGGTAATGCTCGTTGAGCGCGGGCACGAACAGCGTGGCCGAACCGTCGGCCGTGACGCGCACTTCTACCTTTGGCCCTTCCTGGCTTGGCTCCTGGTCAGTCATTTTTAATTCTCAATTTTTAATTCACCCCATGGCCCGCGTAAAAGTAGCCCTGCCCGATACCTTCTCCTTTACCACCGAAATTCCGGTGCGCATCACCGACCTGAACTACGGCGGCCACCTTGGCAACGACGCCCTGCTGGGCCTGCTGCACGAGGCGCGGGTGCATTTTCTGCGCTCGCTGGGCCTGGAAAACGACTACGACCCAGTGAGCAAGCTCGGCCTCATCATGGTCGACGCAGCCGTGGAGTACAAGGGAGAAGCCTTTCACGGCGACGTGCTGCACATCAAAATGGCTGCCGCCGACCCCAACAAATACGGTTTCGATGTGGTGTACCACGTGCACAACCAAGCCGGCAAGGAAGTGGCCCGCGCCAAAACCGGCATGCTCTGCTTCGACTACAACATCCGCAAGCTGCGATTGCTACCGGAGGCGCTGGCGGCACAGGTAGCATAAACTTAAAGCTGGTACACCCGACGCATTGCCGCATCAACCTGAGCCAATTCGTCGGTAGAGAGACGGCCCATTCCGTGCTGTATTTGCCGCCGGTCAAGAGTAGCCAGCTTAGCTATCCGCAGCAGCGAGGGCCGCGTGAGACCAGTATGGGCGGCGGGCAGCAACGTCAGGTCATCCGGCTCCGATTTGTCTGCCTGCGAAGAAATAAAGGCCACCGTGACTTCCGCACGGCGCACCGCCAGCACCAACACGGGCCGCATTTTCTTACCGCTCAAGTCTGAAAACGGAAAGTTCAATAGCACAATGTCGCCCTTACTCGGCTGCATCGGCGGACGGCATATCGTAGCGAAATTTCACATCGGCCAGCGAATACACATCCTCAGCCTCGTCGTGTAGAAAGGCGAAGGTTGACGAAGTCAGGACGTGCGTCGCTATCTGCTGGGTCAGTAAGGCAGCGTCAGCAAGGGCCCGCTGCTGCTGTCGCTGCCGCAAAAAAGTGGCAAAGTCCAGCACCTCGGCCGCTTGCTCTTCGGCCAGCTCAGCCAAAATCCGGCTGGTTTGTTCAATGATTTGCTGGTGGCTCATGGGCGAAAGCGAAAGTTCTTCTGCAAAATACGCCGCCCCCGCTAAAAGTTCACCCCCGGAACCCAACGCCCTACCTGCTTGTATCTTTGTGCTATGTTACTGGAACTACCCCTCGCCCCTACGCCCACCAAACGCGACATCCGCAAAACTTCGTCCGACGACCTGAAGACTTTTATGGTCGAGCACGGGGAGAAACCCTTTCGCGCCAAGCAGGTGACGGAGTGGCTGTGGAAGAACACCGCCGCCACGTTTGAGGAGATGAATAACATCTCGGTAGCAACGCGTGAGCTGCTGGCCGCGCACTTCGTGATAAACGGCGTGACGGTGCAAAACAAGCAGCTCAGCAGCGACGGCACCATCAAATCGGCCTTCAAACTCTACGACGGTAACGTGGTGGAAGGCGTCCTCATCCCGCACGATACGCGGATGACGGCCTGCATTTCGAGCCAGGTGGGTTGCTCGCTCACCTGTAAATTTTGCGCCACCGGCTACATGGACCGCAAGCGCAACCTCGATGCGGCCGAGATTTACGACCAGGTGGTGCGCATCCGGGAGCAGTGCGAAAGCCAGTACGGCACGCCGCTCACCAACATCGTGTACATGGGCATGGGCGAGCCGCTGCTCAACTACGCCAACGTGGTGGAAAGCGTGCGCCGCATCACCTCGCCCGATGGCCTGAACATGGCCCCGCGCCGCATCACCATCAGCACGGCGGGCATCGCCAAGATGATTAAAAAGCTGGCCGATGACGACGTGAAGGCCAACCTGGCCCTCTCGCTGCACGCGCCCACCGATGCCAAGCGCAACGAAATCATGCCCATCAACGAGGCCAATTCCCTGGCCGCGCTGAAGGAGGCCCTGCAGTATTACCACCAGAAAACTGGCCGCAAAGTCACTTATGAATACATCGTATTCGACGGCTTCAACGACGGGCTGGACGATGCTGAGCACCTCGCCAAGATTGCCAAGTGGCTACCCTGCAAGGTGAACCTGATTGAGTACAACCCCATCGAAAACGCCGACTACCAGAACGCGGCCGACGACAAAATCACCGCCTTCCACAAGCACCTGTCCGACCGCGGCGTGCAAACCAACATCCGCCGCTCGCGCGGCAAGGACATTGACGCCGCCTGCGGGCAGCTGGCGGTGAAGGAGGAAAGAGAAGTAGCCTAACGGAAGGGCAGCAGTTATTTTTTCGAGCCCGGCCACCGGTTTTCTTCGCACCAAACGGTCTGCGGCCGTTCCGAAAAAAAGCTCTACCGGCCCGTTTTGCCGAAGCGATAGGTGAAATCGTAGTACACGGGAATGATTCCTGTGCCGCTGCCCACGTCGTTTGCCGCAGAAAAATTGAGCGTATAGGCGGCGGCAACGCCGAAGCTGGTGCGGGGCCAATTAATTTTCACACCATAGAGCCCCCCCATACCCGCTTCGTTTATCAGGTAGTTCTCGCTGAGCAAGGACAGCCGGCGCGACACCCGCGTCTGGCCCCCGAACTGAAACACCGGCTCAGAGCCAATCTCCTGCTCAAAAAAACCGTAGCCCAGCCCGGCCGTGAAGTTGTTATCGGCGCTACCGTAGGTAGCCGTGCCATAGAGAATGCCCGCGCCGAAACTTTGACGCCGGTTGGAGCTGAACCCGAAGGTGGGAATACGTAAGTACAGCACGCCGGCGCCTACTCCGAACCGCTCACTGACGGGCAGGGTAATTTTAGGGGTGAGCACCAAAAGCTGGTTGATGCCGAAGCCTGGAATCAAGGAAACATAGCCGCCGACGGAAATGTATTGGTTGACACCGTAATTGGCACCCACCAAGAACAGGCTGACAACTTGCAACGACCCTTCTCCCTGGCGCAGGCCGCGGCCTGTCGGAGCAAAGAAGATGCGGTTGCCGTTGCCAATATCGAAATAGTTGTGCTTGCCGGTCAGCATCGCCAGCCGCTTAACGTTGGCGCGCGGCACCTTCACTACGCCCAAATCCGTTGTTTCAAATTCCAGTTCCTCCGCATTTGCGGCGCGCAACACGCCCGAGAACGACGTACCGGACTGCAGCTCGACGTCGTAGCGACGGCCCAGTAGTTCGCCCGGCGTCTTGTCGTTGGGCAAAGCCGGAACGGCCGGGGGCGCTGCCACAGGCGGGGCATTGAGCACGGGCGGCACCGTTTGAGCTACGGCCGCGGCGTTCGTGAGAACAAAAGCCAAGAGCAAGGACCAGAAGGATAGTATTTTTTTCATGGGAAAGGTATGTTTCCCCAAAGATGGCACCGCATCGCCTTAAAGTGGCAACCCAAAAATTTCGCTTTCCAGACTTTAACAAACCACTTACCACCCACTCATAGTAAACGTATCACATTCACAATAAACTGAAATTAAAGTAGTTGTGATGATATTTTCACCAACTAACGGAATACAAAAAAGGACTTTTCAAGTCAGAACGCGTCCCGCCCTATCCCTTCCAGCGGCCCGTGGAGCGGGGCCGGCCGGTGGCAATTTCCTCTTCGGATTCGCCCTTGGGGATTTCCTCCACGCGCACCCGCACGGCGTGGGCCTTGGGCTGTACCTTCTGGCCGAAGGCATCGGCAAATTCCTGGGTGAATTCGGCACCGAAGAAGATGATGAGCGAGGAATAATTGACCCAGAGCAGCAGCACAATGGCCGAGCCCGCCGCCCCGAACGCCGAGCCCGGGTCGGCCTTGGCAATGTAAAGGGCAATAAGGATTTTGCCAACCACGAAGAGCAGCGCCGTGATGAACGCGCCCACGCCCACGTCGCGCCAGCGGATGATGGCATCGGGCAGGAAGCGGTAAATCAGCGCAAACAGCAGCGTGGTGACGCCCAACGACAGCACAAAATCGACGAGCTTGATGGCCAGCACGCCCACGTCGGGCAGCAGCATCTGCAACCACCCGGTGAAGGTGCTGAGCACGGCGCTCACCACAAAGGAGATGAGCAGCAGCAGGGCCACGCTCAAAATCAGCCCAAAGGAGAGAAACCGCTGCTTGATGAAGTCCCCGATGCCGATGCCCGTGGTTTTCACCTTCAGGTTCCAGATATCGTTGATGCTTTCCTGCAGGGTGACGAAAAACGTGGTGGCCGCAAAAATCAGCGTGGCGATACCGATGACCGTGGCGACGGGGCCGCGCTGCTGCAAGGTAAACTTGGCGATGCTTTCCTGCAGGAACTTGGCTGAGTCAGCCCCGACGAGCCCCTTCAGCTGCCCGTAAATCTGGCCGGTGAGGGCTTCGCCGCCGTACACCGCGCTGGCCACCGTGATGACAATGAGCAGCAGCGGCGGCAGCGAAAAAATGGTGTAGTAGGAAAGCGCCGCCGCGTGGCGAAACGAGTTGTTGGTACTGAATTCGGACGCTGAGGATTTGAGAACGGTCAGAATATCGGCGAGCTTGTACTTAGAAGTAGTCATGTAGCAGGTAATGAGACATCGGTGTGCTGCGCCTGCTAATACGGCCGGATTGGGCCGGCGTTGGGCCCTGGCCCCACTTGGCGAGTGGTCTGGCCGCAGGGCCGCCGTAGGCCCGGCCCGCACAGCGGCTGAATGCGCAGAAAGCCAGCGGCTACGCCGGCCGTATGCCCCGGATTCAAATCTAACCCGGGACGGGGCGTATCTTGGCCGTCCCGGCCGCACTCGGCGGCTGCGGCTCATTCTTTGGTGTCGTTATGCATTCTATTTCCTCCCTGCTGCGCCTGCGCGCGGTCGTTGTTGCCAGTGCCCTGCTGCTGGGCTGCTCCTCCCCCAACCAGCCCGCCGAAAAGCAAGCGCCGCCCACTGCCAGCGGCACCAACCCCGCCGCCGAGGGTTTCGACCAAGCTGGCTCCGACCCCAAAGCCATAGCCATTGCCGACCGCATGATGCGCGAAATGGGCGGCTACGATGCCTGGCGCGACACCCGCTACCTGGCCTGGAGCTTCTTCGGCGGGCAGTACCAGATTTGGGACAAGCAAACCGGTGATTTTCACTGGGAAAAAGACACACTCGTGGCCAACTACAACCTTAGCACCCAAAAGGGCCAGGTGTACAGCCGGGGCCAAGACATTTCGGCCACGCCCGCCGGCCAGGAGCTGCTGGGGAAACTGCCCGCCATTTGGAACAATAATTCCTGGTGGCTGCTCATGCCTTTCAAGCTCAAAGACTCGGGCGTGACGCTCACCCACAAAGGCCCCAGCAAAACCATGGCCGGCCAGCCCGCCGACCTGCTGCAAATGACCTTCAAGAACGTGGGCACTACGCCCGAAAACCGCTACGAAGTGCTGGTGAGCCCCACCACCGGTCTCGTTGAGGAGTGGGCGTTCTTCCCCAAAGCCGCCGATGCCCAACCCGCCTTCCGCCGCACCTGGAGCAACTACATCCGCCAGGGCCAGCTCCTGCTGGCCGCCAACCGCGACGAAGCCACCAAGCCCACCCACCTCGACGACATTGCCACGGCCCAAACCCTGCCCGCGGGCGTGATGACCAGTGCCGTACCCGTAGCCAAGCTGGGGGCCCCGCTCAAGTGAGCAGTGCGCTAAACGCGGTGTGAAATCCAGCACAGCACCTCGATGGGCGCGGCGCACAGGGCAGCCGCTAGCCCAGCATCGTCCTTGAACTGGAGCCGCGTGAGCACGCTGGCTTCCACGCTCACCACCAGCTCCGCATCGCGAAAAGGCCAAGGCTGAATGCTGACCGGCCCGCCGGCTACGGGCTGGGCCAGGGTGTGGATGGTGCCATCGGGCCCACGCGCGATTTCCACGGCGCGGCCCATTTCCGGGATTTCGTGCCGGCACAGAATGAGCGAGAGCCGGTCGCACCATTGCAGCAGCGCGTAGGCCTCGTCGGCCTGTTTTTTGGTAAGCTCCAGTTCCTTTCGTCCCTTTTTTTGGCCGGCCACCAACTCATCCAGGAAAGCGTCGATGTCCTTTTTTTGCCCGCGCAGGCCTTCGTGGAGGTAGCTCAGGTGCAGGCTGGTGAGCAGGCTGCGCCAGCGCCCCTGGAAACGGGCGGCGGCCAGCACCCGGGTGGCCTGCTCCATCGAAAACTCCTTTTGGGTGAAGCTGGCTGGGGCCCCGGCGGCGGTGAGGCCATGGTGGCTGCCGCGCCCGTGCCAATCGGTCTGCTCATCGTCGTGCTGCGCGATGGCGGCCAGCAGGCCCACCCAGCGGTCGGGCGGCAGCGTGGGGGCCCAGTGCCAGGCGAGCTGCGCGGCCAGCAGGGCGTGGGCTTGCTGGTAGATGATTTGCCAGCCGGCGGGGGTGGAGTTGACTATCATATCATTATGGAGCATAATAAACTCTACTAGGCACGGGTACCCTTACGGCGTAATGGCTTACCGGATGCTGAGTATCCCTTTAAAAGAACAACGATTCAAGTGTGAGAACCTTTACCCTCAGCGGCGCGGGCGATGGTAACATAGTGGTGGCCCGCCTGAATGCGGCGGGGCAGTGGACGCAGGCCGTGGAGGTGAGGAGCCGTAATTGCTACGACTTTCAGGGCAGCACCCTGGCCCTCAACGCCAACGGCGATGTGGTGGTGGCGGGCAGCTTCAGCGGCGGCCAGGTCACCTTTGGGCCGTGTAGTCTAACTGCTGTTACGCGGCGAGTTACTCCAGTTGCTGGAAAGCGGCTTTTGCTACTTCAGAAAAGGCCGTTTCCAGGCAACCAGCCAATTCACCGCGTAACATCAGTAATCTAAATAATTGTGAGCAGTCAGGCTGATATTTTTGTGGCGCGCCTGAGCAGTGCCGGCCAATGGAACCAAGCCGTGCGGGCAGGCGGCGCCACCGCCGCCGTGCTCAATGGGCAGGGCCTCACCCCCGGCCTCTATTTGGTGCGCTGCGGTAGTGCCACCGGCCAGCTGGTGATACAATAACCCCCATCTTCCCCCACCGTATCCCGGCCATGCCCCACCCCGCCGCCGGCAGCCCCACGCCGCTCGCCATTGCTTTGCCCGACGGCCGCCAGCTGGGCCTCACGCGCTACGGCAACCCCGCGCACCGGGCGGTGGTGTTTCACCACGGCTTTGGCTCCTCGGGCCGGGAGCTGCCCGGCGATGCGGCCCTGCTGGTCCGCCTGCAGCTCCAGATTCTGGCTCCCGACCGGCCCGGCGTGGGACAGTCGAGCGTGTACCGGGCGCTCACGTTTCCTTCGTTTGCCGACGACGTGGTGGCCATGCTCGACGCGCTGGAAATTCGGGAGCCGGTGGGCGTGATGGGCTGGTCGGTGGGCGGAGTGCATGCCCTGGCGCTGGCGGCACGGCACCCGGCGCGGGTGGCGGCCGGACAGTTGCTCAGCACCTGCCTGCCGCTGGGCGAGCGGGCCGCCTACCACCACCTTTCGCCCCTGTGGAAGGCCCTGCGCTGGGGCCAGCTCAGCTTTTCGTGGCTGAACAGGACCACCTTTCTGTGGCTCAGCCGGCAGTGGGCCCGCCACCCCGACCGCACCATAGCCTGGTTTATCCACCTCATGTTTCCGGCCGAAAAAATTGTGACCCGCCGCTGGCGGGCGCTGCTGCGCGATGCGGCGGTAGCCGGCTTCGCCCACCACGGCCGGGGCGTGTTCGACGACGCGCAGGCCTGGTGCCGCCCGCCGGGCTTTCGCATCGAGGAGGTGCAGGCGCCCATGCGCCTCTGGCATGGCCAAGCCGATGGCGTGTGGGCTCCCAGCAATATTCCCTACCTGGCCGAGCGGCTGGGCGGGGCGCCGGTGCGGCTGCTGCTGGCCCAGGGCCACATGCTGTACCTGGAGAACTGGACGGCCATTCTGGAGGAAATGGCCGGGCTACTGCCGGTTAGTCGAGCAAAAGAATAGCCGTATTTCATCTGACAACCGGTTCGGATGCCAGACGAAGCATAACGTTCTTTGGGGTCGCATCTTTCCGCAGTAGGCACTGTTACCCTACTACCCTAGCCCCTCCTCCGTGAATCAATACGTCGAGCAAATTATCCAAAACCCGTTGGCCTCGCTGGCCATCGTGGGCAATCTGGTCATCATCGAAAGCTTACTCTCGGTGGACAACGCCGCCGTGCTGGCCACCATGGTGGGCGACCTGCCCAAGGACCAGCGCAAGAAAGCGTTGCGCTACGGCATCTTCGGGGCGTATATTTTCCGGGGACTGTGCATCATCTTTGCCTCGTTTCTCATCCAGTTCTGGTTTCTGAAGCCGCTGGGCGGCCTGTACCTTTTGTATCTGGTGTACGACCATTTCAAGGCCCGCCCCGCGCACGACGACATGGTGGACAAGCAAAAAAGCTGGTTCTACCGCCACACCCTGGGGCTGTTCGGCAAGTTCTGGGCCACCGTGGCGCTCATTGAGCTGATGGACCTGGCCTTTTCCATCGACAACGTGTTTGCCGTCGTGGCTTTTACCGACAACCTGATTCTGATTTGCGTGGGCGTGTTCATCGGCATCCTGGCCATGCGGCTGGTGGCGCAGGCCTTTGTGCTGCTCATGGGCCGGTACCCGTTCCTGGAAACCGCCGCCTTCGTGGTCATTGGCATGCTGGGCCTCAAACTGATGCTGTCATTAGTGGGCCATTACCTGCCCGGCCACCCCGTCAGCGAGGCCCTCGAAAGCGAAGCCGCCGATGTGGCCCTGACCGTGCTCACCGTGGTCGCCTTCGCGGGCCCGTGGGCTACCTCAATGCTGTTCAATGTGCCCCAGCGCCCCGGTGGCAACCGCATTACCGAGGCCGGGGCCGCCCGGCAGAAGGTGTAGGCATCCCGGTCGCCTGCCCGCAGGGTGCCTACCGGGAAACCAGTATTTTTTGCCTGAAAGGACTTATTCGAAGCCAGTTCAGTAGTTGTATAGCCGATTATTGACTGGTTTCCGGGTGGTTTCCGGCGGGGCCGCTTTCCTACCTAAAATCAGCCCATGCTCTCCGCCCTTGCCCTTTACGCGGCTTTGCTGCGGCCCGCCGCCCTCAGCCAGGCGGCCCAGCCTGATACCACACGTCAGTTTCGCGGCTACGCCGGCCTCACTTTTGCCTGGGGCACGCTGGAGCTGCGCAAGGGCACGCGGCTGCGCGACCGAAAGGCGCAGGGCCGTTTTAGCGCGGGTGGTATCGGTGGCAGCCGTTTGGAGGGCGCGCAGCAGGCTGTCGGGCGGGGCGGAAGGGGCTTGCGCGGAGCGGGGCAGCGGGCAGCAGAATGAGGCCGGCCAGCAGCGGAAACCCTCGTTGCCACCACCTCCATTGCCCTCATGAGCAGCGGCCGGAGTGATTCGTCTGCTTCAAATAACCGGGAGAAAACCAGGCTGCCATCACCGTCAAAATTAGGCTTGGCCGCGGCCGACGAGCCACACCCCTGCGTGGCGCTGGGCCAGATGCTGAACGTATCGAGAAACGGCTTCGGCTACTCCTATGTGCAGCCCGAACTGTGCTACGCGGCAGGTCGGCGGTTGCTTTCGGCCCGCGCCTCCTTTATGCCCTACAACACCACGATTCCCAACGCCAACGCCATTGCCCGGCGTGAGGATTGCGTCGTGGTAGAGCGCCGGGGATACCGTACCAGTGAATTCCAGCCGGGCCTTGGCGTGAAGCTGTAAGCGGCTGGCGGTAACGCAAGGACCACAAAAAAACCTCCCGGTGTGGCCGGGAGGTTTTTCTACGAAGCGCGAATCGGCTACGCCAGCTGCATCTCCTTCAAGTGCAGGAGCATATCAGCCGTCATTTTGTCGAGGTCGAAATCGGGCTGCCAGCCCCAGTCCTGCCGGGCCTTCGCGTCGTCGATGCTGGCGGGCCAGGAGTCAGCGATTTGCTGGCGGCCATCGGGCTTGTAGGTTACCTGGAAGTCGGGCAGGTGGCGCTGGATACTGGCGGCGCTTTCAGCCGGCGAGAAGCTCATGGCCCCCAAATTATACGAGGTACGCACCTTGATTTGCTCGGCCGGGGCGTGCATCAAATCCAACGTTGCCTTTAGCGCGTCGGGCATGTACATCATCGGCAGGTGGGTGTCCTCGCTCAGGAAGCACTCGTAGTTTTCGCCGGCCACGGCCTTGTGGTAAATATCCACGGCGTAGTCGGTGGTGCCGCCGCCGGGCAGGCTCTTGTAGCCGATGAGGCCGGGGTAGCGCAGGCTGCGCACATCGAGGCCGTGCTTGCGGTGGTACCACTCGCACCACTGCTCGCCGGCCAGCTTGCTGATGCCATACACCGTGTTGGGGTTCATGATGGTAACCTGCGGCGTGTGGTCGCGCGGGGTATCCGGCCCGAACACGGCAATGGAGCTGGGCCAGTACACCTGGGCCACGCCGTGGGCCACGGCGGCTTCGAGCACGATGAGCAGGCCGTCCATGTTCAGCTGCCAGCCGAAAAGCGGGTTTTTCTCCGCCGTAGCCGAGAGCAGGGCGGCGAGGTGATAAATCTGTTTGGGCCGGTACTGGCGGATGAGCTTGTCGAGGCGCGAGCGGTCAAGCACGTCGAGCAGCTCGAAAGGGCCGCCGGCCAGCAGGTCGGGGTTTTTGGGCGGCCGCACATCGGCGGCTACCACCAGGTGGGGCTCGTAGCGTTGGCGCAGGGCCGCTACCAGTTCCAGGCCGAGCTGGCCGCAGGCACCAATAACCAGCACGGAGCCGGGTAAAACAGAGGTTTCAGGTTCGCCGGAAGGGAGGGCCATGCGCAGGTCGGGAAATAGTTGGGACGGTGGGAATGGGGCAAAGATACCGGGGCTGCCGTAGCCGGAACGGCGGAAGCCCCGTACTTACCCTCATTAGTTTTTGTGAGACCCTGCTAGCAGAATAGTCCGCATGCCAGATTTACATCTTCTTTATTGCCTGATTTACTGCAGTAATGCTTCGCGGGCAGTACACGAAGTGACACTGTTCCCGCTGCTGCGCAAGGCCCGCCACTACAACCAGCAAGCCAATATTAGCGGCTTGCTCCTCTATGCCAACGGCCAATTCCTACAGGTGCTCGAAGGCCCCGAACCCGCCCTTAGTGACCTGTAAGCCCGCATTCAAGACGACCCGCGCCACTTCAATGTGCGTACACTAGCTTACGGCCTCGTGGCGGAACGAGCTTTTCCCGACTGGTGCATGGCCTACGCAACCACCGACAAGAACGTACTTGAGAAAGTCATCGGATTTATGCCGCTGGCAGCAGCACCTGGCCTGACGTCGCGCCCCACCCCGGAACTCCGGCTGCTGCTGCGCGAGTTCGGAGCAGGCCTGGTCCGGGGCCGGTAGTAGGCGCAGTGCGCACTGCCACCGCTGGCTCGCCTAGCGGTATCTTTGCCCCGATGAATACCCCACGGTTTTTCCTGTGTTTGGGCCTGTTTGCATTACTGAGCGGGACCGTGAGCCGCGCCCAACCTACCACCCCGCGCCCCACCTACCGCAACCTGGTGATGGAGGGCGGGGGCATTCGCGGCATTGCCTACGGTGGGGCCCTGCTGGAGCTGGAGCAACAAGGCTTACTGCGCGGCATCGAGCGGGTGGGCGGCACCTCGGCTGGGGCCATTCAGGCGGCGCTGCTGGCGGTAGGTTACTCGGCCCAGGAAATAATTGACGTGGTGAATGCCACGCCCATCCAACGGTTGAACGACGGCCGATTCATTTTTTTCGGGGGTACCCACCGGCTGGTGAAGGAATACGGCTGGTACCGTGGCGATGAGTTCAGCACCTACCTCAGCGAGTTGGTGGCCCGCAAGACCCAGCAGCCCAACCTCACCCTAAGCCAATTGCACGACTTAGCCCAAAAGCACCCCGGCCAGTACCGCGACCTCTACACCACCGGCACCAACCTCACCACCCAGCGCGTACAGGTGTTCAGCCACGAAACCACGCCTACCATGCGCGTGGCAGATGCCGTGCGCATCAGCATGAGCATTCCACTGTATTTCCGGGCGGTGCTGCTCGACGCCCGGAACAACGTGCTGACTGGCAATCCCGCCCCCGGCCAGCCCGTGCAGGTCCTCGTCGATGGCGGCCTGCTGGCCAACTACCCCGTCGATTTGTTTGACTATTCCCGCTACCTGACTGGCCTTGCCGGCCCGCCTGATGCCCGCGGCCACGTCTTCAACCCCGAAACCCTAGGCCTGCGCCTCGATCGCGCCGAGCAGATTCCGCTGGACAACGCCCCCGCCGGCCGCCAGCAGCTTGCCCCCTACGACATCACCGATTTCAACACCTACATGGGCGCGCTCTACACCGTGGCCCTCGAAAATCTGAATCCCGTGCGGCCCGCCGACTGGCAGCGCACCATCAGCATCAATTTCCTGGGTTTCAGCCCCAAAATCAAGCGCATTTCCGATGCCCAGAAACAGCAGTTGATGGACAGCGGCCGCCAGGGCGTACAGGCATTTTTGCGGATTAAAAATTAAAAATGAGGAATTAAAAATGGACATCAAAGCGCCTCTTCATTGTTGATTTTGTTCTTCCTCAGGATTCGATTTTTAATTCTTCATTTTTAATTTTTAATTCAAAAGATGTACGCCACCCTCCAGCCCGACCTCACCCAGCAGCTTCAGGAAATCAAAGACGCCGGCCTTTTCAAGAAGGAGCGCATCATCACCTCGCCCCAGGGGGCCGAAATCGAAACCGACGAAGCTGGCGAAGTGCTGAACTTCTGCGCCAACAACTACCTGGGCCTGAGCTCCCATCCCGAAGTCATCAAGGCTGCCAAGGCTGCTATCGATTCGCACGGCTACGGCCTGAGCTCGGTGCGCTTCATCTGCGGCACGCAGGACATTCACAAGGAATTGGAAGCCAAGCTAGCCGAGTTTCTGGGCACCGAGGACACCATTCTGTACGCGGCGGCTTTCGACGCCAACGGCGGCGTGTTCGAGCCGCTGTTCAACGAGCAGGACGCCATTATTTCGGATGCCCTGAACCACGCCAGCATCATCGACGGCGTGCGCCTGTGCAAGGCCCAGCGCTACCGCTACGTCCACAACGACATGGCCGACCTGGAAAAGCAGCTCCAAGACGCTCAGGCCAAGGGTTCGCGCCACCGCATCATCGTCACGGACGGCTCATTTAGCATGGACGGCACCATCGCGCAACTCGACAAAATCTGTGACCTAGCCGATAAATACCAAGCCTTGGTGATGGTAGACGAGTGCCACAGCAGCGGCTTCCTGGGCAAAACCGGCCGCGGCACCCACGAAATGCGCGGTGTGATGGGCCGCGTCGACATCATCACCGGCACGCTGGGCAAGGCGCTGGGCGGGGCCATGGGCGGCTTCACCTCGGGCCGCAAGGAAATAGTGGACATGCTGCGCCAGCGCAGCCGCCCCTACTTGTTCTCGAACACCCTGGCGCCCGCCATCGTGGGGGCCTCCCTCCGCGTGCTGGAGCTACTCACCGAAAGCACCGAGCTGCGCGACCAGCTGGAAGAAAACACCAAGTACTTCCGCGAGCAGATGACGGCCGCCGGCTTCGACATTCCGGCCGGCGAGCACCCCATCGTGCCCGTCATGCTCTACGATGCCAAGCTGGCGCAGGAATTCGCGGCCCGCATGCTCCAGGAGGGCATTTACGTGGTGGGCTTCTACTACCCCGTGGTGCCGCAGGGCAAGGCCCGCATCCGGGTGCAGCTCAGCGCCGGCCACACCCGCGCGCACCTGGACACGGCCATCGCAGCCTTCATCAAAGTAGGCCACGAGCTGGCGGTGCTAAAGTAGTCGAAGGCGCTTGAGCAGCACACCGAAATAACTAATCCCAATTAGTACTTCACAAAGAGGCTTCTCACCATTTGGTGAGAAGCCTCTTTTGCGGGTTGTTGCTTGGTTATAAGCGCACAGCTCCGGTCAGCTTCAGGCCGCAGCTTCCGATTTGAACGCCGTTGGCCGGCTGCCTGCGCTGGCCAGCAGCCACTCGTTCAGCAAGGCCCGGAGCTCGCCGGTGGCCAGGTCGCGGTGTACTTCGCCGTGGCGCACCAGACTCATGGCCCCGGTTTCTTCGCTCACCACCAGCACCACGGCGTCGGTGATTTCACTCAGGCCGATGGCGGCGCGGTGGCGCAGGCCCAACGAGGCGGGCACGTCGGAGTTCTCGCTCACCGGCAGAATGCAGCGGGCAGCTTTGATGCGGCCACCGGCCACAATCACGGCCCCGTCGTGCAGGGGACTGGTTTTGTTGAAAATAGACAGTAATAGGCGCTTGCTGATTTCGGCATCGAGCCGGTCGCCGGACTCGGCAAAAGCCGAGAGGTCGGAAGCCTGCGTGAAGCAGATGAGGGCCCCCGTGAGTTTATTTGAGAGGCTTTTGGCGGCTTCCACAAACGGCCCCACGGCCAGGGGCTCGGCCTCGGCGGGGCGGCCCCAGCCCCAACCACGCACCCGCTCCAGGGCCGTGGCCTTGCCCACGCTCAGCAAAAAGCGCCGGATTTCCTGCTGAAACAAGATGATGCTGGCCAGTACCCCTACGCTCATAAACTGCCCCAGAATCTTGGTCAGCAGCTCCATGCCGGTAGCTTTCACCACCAAATACAACAGGTAGAACGACACCAAGCCCAGCGCCACATTGAGCGCCACCGAGCCGCGAAGCAGCTTGTAGAGTTGGTAGAGCAGCACCGTCACCAGCAATATGTCGGCCGCGTCAATCCAGCCGAACTGCAGGAAATTGATGGGAAAGGGGCCGGACATTGAATGGGTGGTGAGAAAAGCAAGTGTTTGTCATCCTGAGCAGAGCAAAGGACCTTATCGCTACTGAACAAGTTGCAGTAATCCGACGGGCCCAGACGTGATAAGGTTCTTCGCTCTGCTCAGGATGACAAACGCCCTTCAAATTACGGCCTTTATTGCGCTATCGGAAACGTGTTGGCAAATAATTGTATGGTTTGGCGCGCTTCGGCCACGTCGTGCACCCGCAGCAGGTGGGCCCCGCCCTGCAGGGCCACCACGTGCAGGGCGGTGGTGCCGTTGAGCGCGGCCTCGGGCGCGAGGCCCAGGGGGCCGTACACCATGCGCTTGCGCGAGAGGCCAGCCAGCACGGGCAGGCCCAGCGCCTGCAGCTCGGGCAGGCGGCGCAGCAGCTCGTGGCTTTGGGCGGCGGTTTTAGCGAAGCCGAAACCGGGGTCGAGCACCACGTCCACGGCTCCGGCCTGGCGCAGGGCCACGAGGCCGTCGCGGAAGTACCGCAGCAGGGTTAGCACCAGGTCGTCTTCGTAGTGGATGAGCTGGGCCATGGTTTGGGGCGTGCCGCGCAGGTGCATCAGCACGTAAGGCACCCGCAGGCGGCCCACGGTGGCAACCATGGCCTCGTCCAGGGTGCCGCCGCCCACGTCGTTCACCATGTCGGCCCCGGCGGCTACGGCGGCGGCGGCCACGTTGGCCCGGAAGGTATCGGCAGAGAGAAAGGCTTGGGGAAATTCTTTCCGCAGGGCGGCCACGGCGGGCAGCAGGCGCTGGGTTTCTTCGGCTTCGGAAATATCCTCGGCGCCGGGGCGGGTGCTGTAGGCCCCCAGGTCGAGCACGGCGGCTCCGGCTTGCAGCATGGCTTCGGCACGGGTCAGCAGGTCTTTTTCCGAAGCCACGCGGCTGGCGGCAAAAAAGGAGTCGGGCGTGAGGTTGAGGATGCCCATCACCTGCGGCTGGTGCAGGCTGAGCAGCCGCCCGTGGGGGCTGAGCAGCGACGGTGCTACGGGGTGGCCAACGTAATTCTGAGTACCCATCGGTTTACTTTGTCATGCTGAGGCACGAAGCACCTTATCATCGCTCCACGTCTCTGTAATTATTAACCAAGCGGCGCGGACGTGATAAGGTCCTTCGCTCCGCTCAGGATGACAATATTAAGTCGTCGCTCCCCCATTGACTACCCCCGAACACTACGACTTGCTGCTGGCCCGCTGCCGCACCCTGTTTCTGGCCAAAACCCACGACTACGGTACGGCGTGGCGTATTCTGCGCCTGCCTTCGGTCACGGACCAGATTTTTATCAAAGCCAACCGCATTCGGACCATTCAGGAAACCGGCGTGCAGCTGGTGGCCGATGACGTGAACGAGGAATTCGTGGCCATCATCAACTACTGCCTCATTGCCCTGATGCAGCTGCACCTGCCCGCCGCCACCCCGCTGGACATGCCCGCCGCCGCCGTGGCCGATGCCTACGACCAGGAAGCGGCCGAAAACCGCCGCCTGCTCCTGGCCAAAAACCACGACTACGGCGAAGCCTGGCGGCAAATGCGCGTGGCCAGCATCACCGACCTTATTCTCATGAAGCTGCACCGCGTGAAGCAGCTCGAAGATATTGGCGGGGCCGCCCTGGTGAGCGAAAGCGTGGAAGGCAGCTACCGCGACATGCTGAACTACGCCGTATTTGCCCTGATTTTGCGCGGCGAGGGGTAATTGAGCGGGTGAAAATCAACGTCATGCTGAGCTTGTTGAAGCATCTCCACTGCGTAACTAACCTTTGCGATTCAACGAAGCAGTAGAGATACTTCGACTACGCTCAGCATAACGACCTTGTCTCTTTTCGCATCCGCTCTAAAGGGGCTCCCCGCAAACTAAATCCATTGCCCAGCCGTTTGCCACCGGCTTACTTTGTTCTTATGTCCGCACCACTTTCCGCCGCCGCCACTCCGGCTCCGTCCCTGCTTCGCTCCACTACCCGCGTGGCGTGGTTCCTGCTGGGGGCCTTGTTTATCTTTTCCGGCCTCATCAAGCTGAACGACCCGGTGGGCACGGCCCTGAAGCTGGAAGAATACTTCGACGTATTTGCCGTCGATCTGCCGGCGCTCGATGGGCTGTTTCGCTCGCTGGGCGGCAGCTCACGGCTGCTCTCCATCCTGCTCAGCTCGCTGGAAGTAATTCTGGGGGCGGCGCTGCTACTGCGCTGGTACCTGCGCCAAACCCTGTGGGTACTGCTGGCGCTGCTGGTATTTTTCACCTTCCTCACGTTTTATTCGGCGGCTCTTAACAAGGTGACGGACTGCGGCTGCTTCGGCGATTTCGTCAAGCTCACGCCCTGGACGTCGTTTGCCAAGGACCTGTTTTTGCTGCTGCTCTGGTTCGTTGTGTTTTCCAACCAGCGGTTTTTGCGCCATTCTTTTGTGCAAGGCACGACCGGCATCATGACCATGACGTTTGTAACCGCCATTGCCATTGGCATTGGGGTGCGGGCGCTGGGCCACCTGCCATATTTTGACTTTCTGCCCTACAAAGTCGGCAACAACATTGGCCAGCTGATGAAGCCAGCGGAGCCGGCCCGCTACAACTACACGTTTGAGCACAACGGCGAAACCAAGGTCTTCAACGAGTTTCCGACGGATACTACCTGGAAATACAAATCGATGCAAACGCTCAACTCCAAGGAGTCGACGCCGGTTATCACCGACTTTGGGGTGAGCGACGAGAATGGCAACTCCTACACCCAGGAGCTCCTCAAGGGCAATAAGCTCGTGCTCATCGTGCAGAACACGAACAAAACGGACCGCGACCGATTCGCGGAAATTAATAAGCTGCTCAATTCGGTGGGCAAGTCGCGCAAGAACATCACCGCCATCACCATCACCAGCACGAGCCCAGGCAAGTTCGACACTTTCCGCCACGAGATGAACATCGCCACGCCCTACTACTTTGCCGACGCGACCGTGCTCAAATCCATAGTTCGCTCGAACCCCGGCCTGATGGTGTTGCAGGATGGCGTGGTGCGCGCCAAGTACCACTACCACGACATCCCGGAGCTGTTCGAGGTGGAAAAAGCGCTGTAGCCCATCCGCCGAATGCTTCCTTTCATTCTCCGCCGCCTTGCCCAGGGCCTGCTTGTGCTGGCGGGCGTGGCGTGCACGGTGTTTTTGCTGTTTAATGTGCTGCCCGGCGACCCCGCCGCCCTGCTGGCCGGCCAACGCTCCGATGTGGCCACCAAAGCCGCCATCACCGCCGACCTGGGCCTCGACCAGCCGCTGCCCACCCGCCTGGTTGGCTACCTCAACGATGTATCACCGCTGGGCCTGCACCCGCGCGACTCGGCCGGCCAGGCCCGCTACGGCGGCGTAACGCTGCTGCCGCTGGGCTCCCGCGCGCTGGTACTGAAAAAGCCCTACCTGCGTCGCTCCTTCCAGAGCAATAAGGACGTGCTGCGCATTCTATTGGACTATTTTCCGGGTACGCTGTGGCTGGCGCTGGCCGCCATGCTTATTGCCAGCGTGGGCGGCATTGCCTTTGGGGTAGCAGCGGCGCTACGGCCGCAGTCGTGGCTGGATAGAGCGTTGGTCACCACTTCGGTGCTGGGCATTTCGGTGCCCTCGTTCGTGGCGGCCATCCTCATCGCCGTCACCTTCGGCTTTTATTGGAGCCATTGGACTGGCCTGAGCCTCACCGGGCAGCTCTACGAAACGGACCCGTTCAGCGGCGAGCGGCACCTGGTGCTGCGCAATTTGCTGCTGCCAGCCGTGGCGCTGGGCATCCGGCCGCTGGCCATCATCACGCAGCTCACCCGCTCCAGCATGCTCGATGTGCTGAGCCAGGACTACATCCGCACGGCCCGCGCCAAGGGCCTCAGCCAAACCGCCACCGTGCTGCACCACGCCCTGCGCAATGCCCTCAACCCGGTGGTGACGGCCGTATCGGGCTGGCTGGCCTCGCTCATGGCCGGGGCATTTTTTATCGAATACATCTTCAACTGGAAAGGCCTGGGCACCGTGACGCTGCGGGCCGTCGAAAACCTGGATTTTCCGGTCGTGATGGGCGCTACACTGTTTGTAGCGGCTCTTTTTGTGGTGATAAACATTGCCGTCGATGTCCTCTACGCCGTGCTCGACCCGCGGGTGAAGCTCAATTAACATGAACAACGAGGCAAGCGGAACAAAGCTCTACCTTATCGGCATGCCGGGTTCGGGTAAAACGACGCTGGGCCGAACCCTGGCGGTGCATTTTGGCCTACCGTTTCTGGACCTGGATGCTGCGATAGTGGCCCAGGCCGGGCAGCCCATTCCGGCCATCTTCCAGCAGTACGGCGAAGCACATTTTCGCCGGCTTGAAGCCGAGGTTCTGCGCACCGTGGTGGCCCGGCCGGGGCCGCTGGTGCTGGCTACCGGCGGCGGCACGCCGTGCTTTCACGACAACCTTACGGTACTGAACACCAATGGCTTCACCGTGTGGCTCGATGTGCCAGAACCAGTGCTGGCGGCTCGGCTGGCGGCTACTGCCGAAACCAGTAGCCGGCCCCTGCTGGCCGCCACCGGCCCAACTGCAATGTGGCTTCGTGAAACCCTAGGTGCCCGTAGTGAGTTTTATGGGCGAGCCCGGTTGCGCTATGCGGCCGCTACTGAACCCGTGAGCGTACTTATTGCGCAGCTACGGACAGCGGGCTTTGCGCTTTCCGACCGCTGATTTGGCGTCGGGCGCGTAATTTTGTTAATTGATTCTTGCGTCGCTCGTTACCCTTATGCAATCAGTATCCCCCGAAGAACCCACCGTGCTGGCCCCTGAGCCGGCTGTTGCCACCGTGCGGCCCAAGCACAAAGGTTCGGCGCAGCTCTTCCAGAACCCGGTGCTGGAGCGCCTTTCGCACACGCACATTGCCCTGCCAGTAGGCATTTTCGCCGCTACCGGGGTGCTAAGCTTGTACTATGGTATTGCGCACGGCTTCATGTCGGGGCTGTCGGCGCTGGGGCTGTTTTTGCTCGGCTTATTCGCCTTCAGTTTCGCTGAATACCTGGTGCACCGCTACCTCTACCACATTCCGGCCACCACGCCGGGGCGGGCCAAGTTTCAGTACACCATGCACGGTGTGCACCACGAATATCCCAAGGATAAGACCCGGCTGGCGATGCCGCCCATCATCACGGTGTTTGTGGTGTCGTTGCTGTTCTTCATCTTCCGCCTCAGCTTCGGCTCGTATGCGTTCGGGCTGCTGGCGGGCTTCACCTTCGGCTACGCCATGTATTTGTTCGTGCACTACGCCATCCACGCATATTCGCCGCCCAAGAACTTCCTAAAAGTGTGGTGGACGCACCACAGCCAGCACCACTACCGGCAGGACGAGGTGGCCTTTGGCGTGAGCAGCACGCTCTGGGACCACATCATCGGAACCATGCCCAGCAAGAAGGGCGCGTAGTACCGCGCCCGCGCATTACCCATAAAAAAGGGGCGATTCCAGTACGGATTCGCCCCTTTTTTATGCAAACGGCTGGAGTATTCCTAGGACCGCGGGCCGCGCATCTTGTTTACAATGAAGAACAGCAGCGCTACCACAATAAACACCGCAATGATGCCCGTGTAGGCCCCTGCTTTGAAGATGCTACCGATGGCATCGCAGCTGGTGAGCGTGGTGGCCAGTGCCAGGAAGAATGCGAAGAGGGAAAGGCGGGAAGCAGTCATGGCTGTGAGTGAAAGAAGAGAGTGAAAGAAAGTGCCGGCTGCCGTGGTACGGCCGAATATGTCCTGATACTAACCCTAACCGCAAAAGGTTAGGCGAAACCCGTCGCCACGCCTTCCGCCGGACCGAGCGAGCTGCCACGCCGTCGGCTAGCTTTGGGGCATGAATCGTTCCCTGCTTTTCGCCATTCTTTTACTACTCTGGAGCCGCCTCGTTGCGGGCCAAACCCGGCCGGACAGCCTTGTGCACCGGCAGTTGGTGCAGGTGTTTCAGCAGGACCTCAACCGGGAATTCGCTGACCCCAAGGAATCGCCGCTCACGGCGGCGGAGCGTCAGGCTTTTACCACCCTGCCCTTCTACCCCACCCGCTACGCCTATGTGGTGCAGGCGCAACTGTTGCGCGATTCTACTTCCCGGCCCTTCGCTATGGAAACCAGCACCGCGCACCGGCCGCTCTACCGCAAATACGGCGAGCTGCGCTTCGTACTGAATGGCCAGGCACAACGCCTGAGCGTGTACCAAAGCGTCGATTTACTGAAGCGGCCCGGCTTTGAGGACTATCTGTTCGTACCCTTCACCGACCTCACCAACGGCCACGGCAGCTACGGCGGGGGCCGCTACCTCGATTTGCGCATTCCGCCAGCGGGCAGCAGCGGGCTGACGCTGGATTTTAACCGCGCCTACAACCCTTCCTGCGCGTATAACCACGGCTATTCCTGCCCCGTGCCACCGGCCGAAAACCGGCTGGCGGCAACTATTCCCGCAGGAGTGCGGAGCGACCATTAGAGAATGTATTCTTAAAAAAGAACGTCATGCTGAGCGCAGCCGAAGCATCTCTACCGCATAACTAATCCTGATGAGGGGATTACTGCTGCGGTAAAGATGCTTCGGCTGCGCTCAGCATGACATTCTTCTGATTATCGTCTGTCGGGTCTTTCCGATGAGCAGTAGTCTACCAGTCGCCGCTGGCACCGCCGCCGCCACTGCTGCCGCCGCCAAAGCCCCCGCCGCCCCCGAAGCCACCGCCCCCGCCGCCCCCAAAGCCGCCCCCACCGCCGCCGAAGCCGCCCCCACCGCCGCCGCCGAGCAGGGTGCCGAGCAGGAAAGGCGGAAAGAAACCGCCCCCGCCGACGCCCCGGTTGCCGCGCCCGCCACCACCGCCCCGGTTGCGCAGGAGCACGAAAATGATGACCATTGCTCCGATTATCAGCCAAAAGGGGATGCCCGAGCCCGAACCGTCGCGCGAGCGTCGGGGGCGGGCATCGGCCGGGTCGGCCTTGTACTCGCCCTTGGCCAGGGCAATGAGCTGGTCGGTGGCGCGGTCGAGGCCGGCGTAGTACTGGTTTTGGCGGAAAGCCGGCACCAGCGTATTGCTGATGATGCGCTTGGCCAAGGCATCGGGTACGGCCCCTTCCAGGCCATAACCGGTTTGGATGCGGGCGGCGCGCTCCTGCTGGGCCACCAATATCAGGATGCCGTTGTTTTTGCCCTTACGGCCAATGCCCCAGGCTTCGTAGAGTTTCTGAGCGTAGTCGGCAATTTCGTTGCCGTCGAGCGTGGGCACGGTCACCACCGCAATCTGCGACGATGTGCTGTCGTTGTACGCCACCAGCTTTTGCTCCAGCGCGTCGGCCTCGCCCGGCTGCATCAGGCGCGCCAGGTCATTGACGAGGCGCGGCGGGTTGGGGCGCGGCGGCAAGCCCTGCGCCCAGGTGCCCATCAATGGCAGCAGCCAGAGCAGGGCCAACAGCAACGGCCACGCCAACCGGCTGCCCGCTGGTGTGCGGGTTGCTACGCGTGGCCAGATATCTAACCTGGCATTAGCCACGGAAATTTTCATTTGTCGGAGGACGGCCCGGGGCCGCCGAAAGAAATGGCGTCGTCCAATTCATTCTGGTCGGACGGGGCGTGGTAGGGGAAGTAGCGCTGCAGCTGCTCGCCCACCAGTTTGATGCCGCGCTCCAGGCCCAGCACGTAGTTTTTGCGCCGGAACTGTTCCAGCACGGTCTCTTTGGTGGTTTCCCAGAAGTCGTCGGGCACAACGGAGTTGATGGCGGCATCGCCGATTACGGCAAACTGGCGGCTTTGCCAGGCCAAATAAAACAGTACCCCGTTGCGAGCGGCCGTCTTGTGCATGTTTAGCTCACCAAATACCTGCGCGGCCCGGTCCAACGGCTCGGGCGTGGGGCAGGTATCTTCCAGATGCACCCGGATTTCGCCTGAGGTCGTGATTTCGGCCTGCCGGATGGCTGCGACCAGCGCCGCATCCTGCGCGGGAGTGAGAAAGGAGGTCATTATTAAGTTTGATTTAACCGAACGTCATGCCGAACGCAGCCGAGGCATCTCGCCCGCATCGTTGAACGATTGGGTTACCCACCAAGCGAGATGCCTCGGCTGCGCTCGGCATGACGTTCTTTTTCGGCATGACGTTCTTTTTCAGCATGACGTCCTCTTACCAAAAAACCCAAACCTTAAAACTGAACCGTAGGGGCTTTGCTGGCGGCCGGGTCGGCTTCGAAATAAGGCTTGGGCTGGAAGCCGAACATCCCGGAAAACAGGTTGTTCGGGAACGAGCGGGTGAACGTGTTGTAGTCGTTGGTGACGGCGTTGAACTTGTTGCGCTCCACGTTGATGCGGTTTTCGGTGCCCTCAATCTGGGCCTGCAGCTCCTGGAAGTTGGCGTTGGCCTTCAGGTCAGGATAATTTTCGGACACGGCCAGCAGGCGGCCCAACCCGGCCGACATCTGGCTCTGGGCTTCCTGGAATTTCTTGATGTTTTCGGGCGTCAGGTCGTTAGCGTTCAGCTGCACGCTGGTAGCCTTGGCGCGGGCTTCGATGACGCTAGTGAGGGTGCCCTGCTCAAACTTGGCGGCACCTTTCACGGTGTTCACCAGGTTGCCGATGAGGTCGTTACGACGCTGGTAGGAGCTTTGCACGTTGCCGGCCTGGGCTTTCACGGCTTGGTCGCGCTGTACCATGCCGTTGTAGCCGCACGATGACTGGGTGAGCAACAGGGCCAGGCCCGCGAAGTAGAGAAGGAAACGTTTCATGGTGATGAATTGAGGAAATTGGGTATTTGAGTGGATTAATGGCAGGGGGTAGTGGAGCAAACCAAGCAGTTGTGCTATTGGTTTGGTATCGGGTCCGGCGCAAAGTACGCAGCTTGGCCCGTCAAGTTGTAGCTTGCTACTCAGCGAGCGGCATTTGCCGGCCCGCTACGGCCTGTTTGCCGTCTTCGCCTTCCCGCTCTCCCCTCTCCCAAATGAAAGCCGTTATCCCCGTTGCCGGCATTGGCTCGCGCCTGCGTCCTCACACCCACACCCAGCCCAAAAGTCTGGTTCCGGTAGCCGGCAATACCATCCTGGGCCACATTATCGACCGTCTGACAGCCGCTGGCATCACCGAATTCGTGTTCATTGTGGGCTACCTGGGCGATAAAATCGTGCGCTACGTGCGCCGCACCTACCCCGACCTGAAAGCCACCTTTGTGGTGCAGGAGCCCCGCGAGGGCATCGGGCACGCACTGTGGCTGGCCCGCGAGGAGTTTCGCCACGACGAGGACGGCGTGCTCGTCATGCTCGGCGACACCATTGTGGACGTGGACCTGCCCGCCCTGATGGCCACGCCCGGCTCGGTGCTGGCCGTGAAGGAAGTGAAGGACCCCACCCGGTTCGGCATTGTGGAAACCACCATGCACGGCCGCGTGAGCAAGGTAGTGGAGAAGCCCAAAATCCCGAAATCCAACTACGCCATGGTGGGCCTCTACAAGCTGGCCTACCCCGAAAAGCTGGCCCAGGCCCTGGAATGGCTGCACGATTCGGACGTGCGCACCCACGGCGAGCTGCAGCTCACCGATGCGCTGATGCACCTCATCGAACAAGGCGAACCCATGACGACCTGCCCGGTGGATAACTGGTTCGACTGCGGCCGCAAGGAAACCCTGCTCGAAGCCAACGCCCGCCTGCTCAACCGGCCCGAGTTTTTAGAGGGGCGCGACTACTCCGAGTTTCCCGACGCCGTGATTATTCCGCCGGTCAGCATCGGGCGCGGCTGCCAGATTTCGCACTCCATCATCGGCCCCAACGTGGCCATTGGCGATAAAACCATTATCAAAAACTGCATTCTGAGCGACTCCATCATCGGGACGTACTCCGAATTGCGTTCGGCCGTGATGCACGACTGCATCGTGGGCTCCGACGCCTCGTTTCGGGGCATGAACCACTCGCTGAACATCGGCGACAACACCGAAATCGATTACAGCTAAGAAACAGGTAGACGCTGGGCAGACGTTTCGTACTTTTCGGGACTTAACCACTCCTGTCGCGCATGATTTTTCGCCGTTTGCTTATTGCCTGTGCCGTTGCCCTGCCCCTGTTCGCCGGGGGCCAAACGCCCCTCGGTCAGCCCTCGCTCGATGAGGCCAAGGTGCAAATCTGGTGCGCCACCGTGCGTTTCGTGTACGACGACGCCGGCCGGCCCAACCTCAAAAGCACCGTGCGCTGCGAAGGCGGCAACCTCGACGCGCTCACGGCCAGCATTCGGCCCGACAGTCTGCGCGTGTACAGCGTGTTGTTTCAGCCCATTGAGGGCCGCAGCAGCATTTACCAGGGCAAGAAGGATAACACCGCCCGGCTGGCCGCCCTCACCAAAGCCATTGTGAGCAAGCTGAAGAGCTCGCCCGCCCGCCGCCGCGACCCCGCCCGCATGGCCCGCGTGGAAGCCCTCGAAACCGCCCTGACCAACTACGTGACCTCGGGCACGCCGCCCGGCGACGTGCAGGCGGCCATGATGCCCGAAGTGGCCGACACCGCTGCTGCCCCCGGCACTACCGTGGGCCCGGCCGAAGCCGCCGAAGCCCAGGCCGCCGCCGAGCGCGACGCCACCGGCACCACGGCCGTCGCCCTGCCCGGCACCGGCCCGGGCAGCCTGCTCAACCGCTTTGCCGCCCCGCTGGCCCTCATCCTGAGCATTTTGAGCCTGGTGCTCTATGTAATGCTGCGCGTGACCTTGGGCCAATGGCGCCGCCAGCAGCGCCGCGAAACCCTGGTCGCCAAGCAAGCCGCCACCACCGCCCAGGCCGCCGCGGCCGAAACCAACGCCGCCGTGGCCGATTCGGTGGCCCGCGTGAAGCGCGCCGAAGCTCTGGTACTGGCCGCAGCCCCCGAGGCGGCAGCTACGCCGGTACTCGACCAGCTCAGCCCCGCCCAACGCCTGGAAGTGGAGCGCCTGGTGAGCCAGCGCGTGGACGAGGAGCTGAAATGGCTGCGTGCTAACTTGCCCGAGCTGGTGGCTTCGGCCATTGCTCAGCCGGTTGTTACGGCCATCGATAAGGAGCCCAGGTCGGTTCCAGCGGCAGAATCGGCCAAGCCAAATCAGCCCATTGCTGACGATGTGCAGCTGGACTAGACCCGTTGGCCTATTGTCAGTTACCGGATTCTACTCAATTAAATAAAAAATAGTACGCCTGTTTTTCACCTCTTAATCCTCCCGCAACTGTTTATGAAAGCTGCCTTACCTCTGCTCGCCATGATAGTGGCTGCTACAGCCTGCCGCGCCACCACGCCCCCGGCCCGCAACACCCTGCCCCGAAACCAGGCTCTCACCGAAACTACTATGCCTGAGTACGGCGAACCCAGCCGCCTCACCGGCCTCGAACTCCTTGCTTACCCTCCCGTGAAATACCCCGAAAGCCGCAAAACCGACTTCACCGATACCTATTTCGGCACCAAAGTAGCCGACCCCTACCGTTGGCTCGAAAGCCTCGACTCGCCCGAAACTAAGACGTGGGTGACGGCCCAGAACGAGGTGACGTTTGGTTATCTAAACCAAATTCCGTTCCGGGACAAAATCCGGGAGCGGCTCACCAAAATCTGGAACTACGAGCGGTTCGGCGTGCCCGAGCAAGTGGGTCCGGAGCTGGTGTTCAGCAAAAACGACGGTTTGCAGAACCAAGCCGTGCTCTACCGCCAACGCGGCACCGGCGAGCCGCAGCTGCTGCTCGACCCCAACAAGTTCTCGGCCGATGGCACCACCGCCCTGGCCGGCACCGAGTTTAGCAACGACCACCGCTACTTGGCCTACGCCACCAGCGGCGGCGGCTCCGACTGGCACAAGGTCCGCATCATGGACCTGACCACCAACAAGCTCCTGCCCGAAACCCTGGATTGGGTGAAGGTATCCGGCACGTCATGGACCAAAAACGGCTTCTACTACTCGCGCTACGACGCGCCCAAAACCGGCGAAAACAATCTGTCGGGCAAAAACGAATTCCACAAAGTCTATTTCCACCAGCTGAACACGCCGCAGTCGGCTGACAAGCTGGTGTACGAAAACCCCAAAATGGCCTTGGGTTTCCGCATGGCCGGCGCTACCGAAGATGAGCGGTTCCTCGTCCTCAGCCTCACCGATGGCAAAGCGGATGGCAACCGCCTGCAGGTGCGCGACCTCGCCGACCCCAGGCAGGCTGCTACCTGGACCACGCTTATTCCTTCCTACGAATTTAACAACAGCGTCATCGGCAACGTGGGCGGCGAGGTGCTGGTGTACACCAACTACAAGGCCCCCAACTACCGCGTCGTCCGCATCGACCCCAAGAAGCCGCAGGAAGCCAACTGGCACGACGTGCTGCCCGAAGCCAAGAACAAGCTGGAGAATGTGACCCAAGTGGGCGGCCGCCTAGTTGCTGATTACCTGAACGATGCCAGCTCGCAGGTGAAGGTGTATTCGGAGTTGGGCAAGTTTCAGCACGATGTGAAACTGCCGGCCATCGGCACAGCCAGCGGCTTCGGCGGCCGGCGCGATGCCAAGGCCGTGTACTACGCCTTCACGTCGTTCACGTACCCCACCACGATTTATAAGTACGACTTGGCCACCAACACCAGCACCGTGTTCCGCGCCCCAAAAGTGGACGTGAACCCGCAGGACTACGTGACCACCCAAGTATTTTACCCAAGCAAGGACGGCACGAAAATCCCCATGTTCATCGTGCACAAAAAAGGCGTGGTGCTGAACGGCAAGAACCCGACTTACCTCTACGCTTACGGTGGGTTCAATATCTCGCTCACGCCCGGCTTCTCGGTGGCGCGCATGCTGTGGCTGGAAAATGGCGGCGTGCTGGCCATCCCCAACCTGCGCGGCGGCGGCGAGTACGGCGAAGCCTGGCACCAGGCCGGCATGACCCCACGCAAGCAAAACGTGTTCGACGACTTCATTGCTGCCGCCGAGTACCTCAAAACCAACAAGTACACCGACTATGAACACCTCGCCATGGCCGGTGGCTCCAACGGCGGCCTGCTGGTGGGCGCGGTAATGACCCAGCGCCCCGACCTCTGCAAAGTGGCCCTGCCCGCCGTGGGTGTGATGGACATGCTGCGCTACCAAACCTTCACCATCGGCTGGAACTGGGCCCCCGAATACGGCACCTCGGCCGATAAAGCGCAATTTGAAAACCTCCTCAAGTTCTCGCCTCTGCACAACCTGAAGCCCGCCGTGTACCCCGCCACCATGGTCACTACCGCCGACCACGACGACCGGGTAGTACCCGCGCACTCCTTCAAATTCGCCGCCGCCCTGCAAGCCGCCAACACCGGCCCCAACCCCACCCTAATCCGCGTAGACGTGAACGCCGGCCACGGTGCCGGCAAAAGCACCAAGCTGCAAATCGCCGAATGGGCCGACGTGTGGAGCTTCTGCTACGCCAACATGGGCGTGACGCCGGACGTGAAGTAGGCTGGCTTTTAGCTGTGGTCCTTGTAGCTCAATCTTTGCTCATATGCAAACAGTACGGCCATCACACCAATCTGTCTGGCTTCGGATATACTTGCTTGGGGGCATCTTACTGCCGTTGGCCAGCAAGGCGCAATACCATTTGATGACACCCGATGCCGTTTTGCCTTATGTCAAGAACACGCTTTTAAAGGAACACGCTTCTCCAAATCCCAATGCTACAGCCAAACAAATTGCGGTGGCTGGTCAGCACCTGATGCAACCCGACCCGCTACCCATGGAGCAGTCGGCGACGTATGGTTCGGCACTTGCGGCGTCTCGGGCCGCTTATGCGCAAGGCCAATTTAACAACGCGGCAACTCGATTAACGGCAGGACTAGCCAACGAAACCCAAAATCCTTTTCTCCTTTTCCAATATGCTCGGGCGCTGTACGCTACTGAGGTGCGGAAACCCGAGAGTTTTGTTGTCTATCAGCAGCTCATTCGCAGCTTAGACCGAGACAATGGCGAGAACGATTCTATCGCAACCATCGACTACTGGTTCCTTGAGGCATACTGGAAGCTTGGCACCTTGCAGATGGACCAAGCGCAATGGGGCCCGGCAGCCTACAATATCGCCCGCTTTTTGGCCGGAGCAGCTTCGCTGAATGAGCTCACGCAGGAGCCCATGCTTTACGAGCAGGCGTTAGGCTACCTAACAGAATGTTATTTTAAGTTAAACGAGCCTGAAATCTGCCGGTATTACGGCACTAGAACGTTGAAATTCTTCCCCAAAAACCGCTACGTGAAAGCATATCTTGCGAAGCTTCCACCACCAATGGCCATAAAAAGGCTTAGGCCATAAAAAAGCCTCACCAGCACAATGCTGGTGAGGCTTTTTTATTAAACTTTAGAACCTTAGTAGCGGTACAAGTCCGACTTGAACGGACCTTCCACCGTTACCTTGATGTAATCGGCCTGGTGCGTGGTCAATTCGTCCAGCTCCACCCCAATTTTGGCGAGGTGCAGGCGGGCTACTTTCTCATCCAAATGCTTGGGCAGGGTGTACACCTGGTTTTCGTACTGGTCGTTGCGCTCCCACAGCTCCAGCTGGGCCAGCACCTGGTTGGTGAACGAGGCCGACATCACGAACGAGGGGTGGCCGGTGGCGCAGCCCAGGTTCACGAGGCGGCCTTCGGCGAGGATAATCACCTCTTTGCCTTCGATGGTGTAGATGTCAACCTGGGGCTTCACCGTGTCCTTGGTGTGGCCGTAGTTGCCGTTCAGCCACGCCATGTCAATCTCGTCGTCGAAGTGGCCGATGTTGCAGACAATGGCTTTGTCCTTCAGGCTGCGGAAGTGCTCCTCGGTGAGGATGTCGCAGTTGCCGGTAGCCGTCACCACGATGTCGGCTTCCTTCACGGCGTTGGCCAGTTTCTTCACCGCAAAGCCGTCCATGGCGGCTTGCAGAGCGCAAATGGGGTCAATTTCCGTCACGATAACGCGGGCTCCGGCCCCGGCCAGCGAGGCGGCGGTGCCTTTTCCTACGTCACCGTAACCGGCCACTACGGCCACTTTGCCGGCCATCATCACATCGGTCGCCCGACGGATTGCATCCACGGCCGACTCTTTGCAGCCGTACTTATTGTCGAATTTCGACTTCGTGACCGAGTCGTTCACGTTGATGGCGGGGAAACTCAGCGTACCGTTTTTCACCCGCTCATACAGGCGCAGCACGCCGGTCGTCGTTTCTTCCGAAACGCCCTTGATGCCGGCGGCCAGCTCGGGGAACCGGTTCAGCACCATATTGGTGAGGTCACCACCATCGTCCAGAATCATGTTCAGCGGCTGCCGGTCTTCCCCAAAAAAGAGGGTTTGTTCGATGCACCAGTTGAATTCCTCCTCGGTCATGCCTTTCCAGGCGTATACCGCTCCACCGGCGGCGGCAATGGCGGCCGCGGCGTGGTCCTGAGTCGAGAAGATGTTGCACGACGACCACGTCACCTCCGCGCCCAGCGCGGTGAGGGTCTCGATGAGCACGGCCGTTTGGATGGTCATGTGCAGGCAGCCGGCAATGCGCGCGCCCTTGAAGGGCTGCGACGTGCCGAATTCCTCGCGCAGGCTCATCAAACCGGGCATTTCAGCCTCGGCGAGGCGGATTTCCTTACGGCCCCAGGCCGCCAGCTCCATGTCCTTTACTTTGTACGGAGTGTACGTTTTCGTCGTGGTTTCCACCATGATATAGATTAGTTATTGATTCGCGTTTCAACTGCAAAGATACTCTATTTGTTCACGGCTGAACTGCAAAGAGCCCGCGCCAAAAGGCGCGGGCTCTTTGCGATAAGTCCACAAGCGCTTTAGTTATGCTTTATCAGCTGTAAGGTGAATTTCTCGTTATCGGTAGGCGCGGCGGCAACCGAAGCGCCACGTACGACGATGGTGTAAATTCCCCCGGCGACGAATGGAGTGGCTAAAATTGCCCCGCCAAAAGCTGGCTGAATAGCACTATTGTTGCTGTTGGCCAAGTTGTAACTGGCTGTGCCAGCCGGTATTTCAACAAACGCAGAGGCCTGCCCAACAGCGGTAGCCGTGGTCACGGCTGCTAATGCGCCGCCCCCACTTGGGGTTCTGCTCAGCGTTAGCGGAGATTCCAGGTCTTGGCCAATATGCACCAACCGCACCTTCGCATTCGTCGCAGTAGCAGGAGCCGTAAGCACATCCTCCACCCACAGGCCCGACACAGTGCCGGTTGACTGCCCCGGAATGCTGTAAGCAAAAAACGAGTAGCTCTTGTCTTTTACCACGGCTTGCGGCATGTTGTACAGCGTGGCCCCGCCCGATGCATCAATTGCGGCCTTTACGGCTAAGTTGCCCGTCGCAATAGTTTGGTATGGGGTATTAGTCCCGTAAGTCACCGAAGGGCCTTCTTTGTCACCCACCGTGACCTTGATTGGGCGTGTTGAATTGTTTACGGCCCCGTGCACGGCCAATACCTTGGCTGTATCGGGAGCTACCGGCGGCGCAGGCGCGTCATTTTTGCCGCAGGAGGCGAGCAGCAAGGTAGCCGGCAACAAAGCTTGGATGGCGCGACGGAAGATGAAAGATGTTTCCATGAACATTAGCGGTGGTTAATGAGGTATCGTTCGACCGGGGAGGGCCCGGCTTGTTGGGACTGAACGCAGGGCTACCAGAGTTTGTTGAGTTGGGCAATAGAAATTGTTAGGTTGACTTGGTATTTCTAGCTTCGATTACCCTATTATATTTGTACCATGCACAAAAATATCCGGCTAGCTACCACCAAATGGTGGCTCCGCAACGTGACCATTATACTATTGTCAGTCAGTTTATTGAGCCCGGCACTAGCTCAGCATACCCCGTCCTCCATTCAACTGCTCCCCGAAGATGCCGAACGTGGCTTGAATGGGCCGCAGCACAACTTCGATTTCCTGGCTCCCGGTACTAGCGGCAATAATTACAAATCAGCAGGTTTTTTTGGCCAAAACCTGCGACCCTACCTGGTTGGCAACCCCGAGGCCCTGGCGCACCTCAACGACTACCGGCGCCAAAAAACCCTGTTTTTGATTGACCGCCTCGTGGCCGTGGGTACTTTTGGTCTTTATGGCCAACAGATTTTGGGCAATGGCGAGCGGCAGTATTTCAACACAACGCAGCAAGCGGCCATTGGCCTATTTGCGGCCAGCGTACTGGCCACAACTTTTATTAACCGCAATACCAATTCGCACCTGAAACGCGCCGTGATGGCCCACAACACCGGTATTGCCCACCACAGCCCGTGGCCGCGCCTGCGACCCACGACCATGGGGCTGGCGGCTTCGCCCACGGGGCAGCCGCTGCTGGCCCTGCGTTGGGCCTTGCGCTAACCGCCGCGTTTTTCCGTATAGCCTGCCAAATGGATTACCCCCTGCCCGAAGCGGCCAGGCGCTACGTGGCCGCGCACCTGCACGACGACCCCGCCCACCTGGCCCTCCAAGCCCGCCGCCACCCCGGCCTACCCGTGCCCGAGTTGGTGCGGCAGATTCAGGCCCGCCAAAAAGCCCGCGCCAAACTACCCCAGTGGGCCGACAACGCCGAGTTGATTTTCCCACCCGCTTTGTCGGTCGAACAAGCTTCTTCGGCCCGTACGGCAGCTTTTAAAGCCGACCTGGTGGGCGGAGAACGGCTGGCCGACCTCACCGGCGGCTTTGGGGCCGATTCGGCGGCATTTGCGACGCGCGTGGCGCAGGTCGACTACGTGGAGCGCACGCCGGCCCTGGCCGAAGTAGTGCGCTACAATTTTGGCCTGTTGGGGCTTGCTAATGTGACGGTACACGCCACGGATGCCCTGGCGTTTCTCAAGAGTACTCCGCACCACTACGACTGGCTGTATCTCGACCCGGCCCGGCGCGATACGGCCGCCCGCAAGATTTTCCTGCTCCGCGACTGCGAGCCCGACGTGGTGAAGCTGCTGCCCCTGCTATTGCATAAGGCCGATAAAGTCCTGCTCAAGACCTCGCCCATGCTCGACATTGAGCACGCCGTGCAGGGCCTGGGCCACGTGCGGCGCCTCTGGGTAGTGGCCGTGGAAAACGAAGTGAAAGAGGTGCTCTACGAGCTGGGCCAGGAGCCCGCCGTGGACCCCGAGCGCCACGCCCTGAACCTGCGCCGCGACGGCAGCCAGCAGGAATTTCGCCTCAACCGCGCCCGTGAGGCCCGCGCCATCCCCCGCTACGCCGAGGCTCAGCAGTACCTCTACGAGCCCAATGCGGCGGTGCTCAAAGCCGGCGCATTTCGCAGCGTCGGCACCGCCTTTGAGCTGCTGAAACTGCACCAGCACAGCCACCTATATACGTCTGATGTACTGCGAGCTGATTTTCCGGGTCGTATTTTTCGGGTGCTTGCGGTGGAAAAAGCCGATGGCGCGGCGCTCAAGGCGCACCTGGGCCCGGAAGTCCGGGCCCACGTCACGACCCGCAACTTCCCCGATTCGGTGGCCGACTTCCGGCGCCGTACCGGCATCCGCGAAGGTGGCGAGGTATATTTATTTGCTACCACCGACCTGCGCGGCCGGCCCGTGGTGCTGGTGTGCGAGAAAGTGGCGGCGGCGTAGTATTGCTACTCTCGTTGCTTCACGCCAAAAACTTAGCCGTAGTTGCCCGGGTTGCGTAAAGCTACGGCCGCTTCGGGGCGGTGCTTACCAACCATTTATTTGCGATGCGTTTCAAAGACAAAGTATGCCTGATTACGGGCGGCACCTCGGGCATTGGCCAGGCTGTATGCCTACGCCTCGGGGCTGAAGGCGGCCAGGTAATAGTCCTGGGCCGTGACAAAATCGACGGGGCCGAAACGGTCCGGCTCATCACCAAAGCCGGCGGCAAGGCCATATTCATGGCCTGCGACCTGGCCAAGCCCCGCGTCATATCGGCCACGGTGCAAAAAGTACTGGCCAAATACCAGCGGATAGACGTGCTGGTGTGCGACGCAGCCATGATGACCTTCGACCCGCTACTGAGCCTCCCTCTGCCCCAGTGGGACCTGCTGATGCTGGTGAACCTGCGCTCATTGGCTCAACTCACCCAACTATGCTTGCCGCACATGCCCAAGGGCAGCGCCATCGTGGCCGTGAGCTCAGTGCACGCTCACCAGACCACGGCCAATGTGGTACCCTATGCTACCAGCAAGGGCGGCCTCGAAGCCTTCGTGCGCGGCATGAGCCAGGAGCTTGACCGCAAGCAAACCCGCATCAATGCCGTGGCTCCCGGCGCTGTGGACACCCCCATGCTCTGGAGCAACCCCAATGTGAAAAGCGGGGCCGAAAAGATTGACAAAGCCAGCGTGGGCACGACTGAGGAGTTGGCCGCCGCCATTGCTTTCATGGCTTCCTCCGAAGCTAGCTTCGTACACGGCACCACCCTGGTTGTGGACGGTGGCCGACTGGCGCAGTTGTAGCCAGGCCAATAGTACGGGTACCAAGCGGACTAAAGACCCTTTTCCATAGCTAGTGACAAGGCTAATAGCTCGGATTTCCGTAGTTTTGTGCCACGCCCGCCCGCCGGTTTCGACTTGGCGGGCGTCCTTCTTTTATCTCTTTCGCTCTTTTCGCGCTTTCAATGCCCTATCTGTTCACTTCCGAATCGGTTTCGGAAGGCCATCCCGATAAAGTTGCCGACCAGATTTCTGACGCCATTCTCGACGAATACCTGCGCCAGGACCCCACTGCCAAGGTAGCCTGCGAAACCCTTGTGACCACGAATTTCGCCCTCGTTGCCGGCGAAATAAAGTCGACAGCCCACGTTGATGCTGAGCCCATTATTCGCGAAACCATTCGCCGCATCGGCTACAACAAGCCCGAATACCTCTTCAACGCCGATACCTGCGAGGTGATGAACCGCCTGCATGAGCAGTCGCCCGACATCAACCAAGGCGTGGAACGCGCCAAGAACGAAGACCAGGGTGCCGGCGACCAAGGCATGATGTTCGGCTACGCCAGTCACGAAACGGCCAACTACATGCCCCTGGCCCTCGACCTCTCGCACCGCCTGCTGCAAGAGTTGGCAGCCATTCGCCGCGAAGGACACGAAATGACTTACCTGCGCCCCGATGCCAAGAGCCAGGTCACCATTCGCTACTCCGACGACCACCGCCCCGAGGCCATCAACACCATCGTCATCAGCACGCAGCACGACGAGTTTGACCCGTCGGAAGCCACCATGCTGACTAAGATTAAAGCCGATGTGCTGGCCATCCTCATTCCGCGCGTGAAAGCGGGCCTGAGTACCGAAGCACAGGCGCTGTTCACCGACCAGATTACGTATCATATCAACCCTACCGGCAAGTTTGTCATCGGCGGTCCCCACGGCGATTCTGGCCTCACTGGCCGCAAAATCATCGTGGATACCTACGGCGGCAAGGGTGCCCATGGCGGCGGTGCTTTCTCCGGCAAGGATTCCTCCAAAGTGGACCGTTCGGCAGCCTATGCGGCCCGCCACATCGCCAAGAACCTGGTAGCCGCCGGCGTGGCCGACCAAGTGCTGGTGCAAGTGGCCTACGCTATTGGCGTGGCCCAGCCCGTGGGCGTTTTTGTAACCACCTACGGCACCACCAAGGCGACCGGCACCAATGGAAAAGCCCTTTCCGACGGCGAGGTTGCTGAAAAAGTAAACAAGCTGTTCGACCTGCGCCCGTATGCTATTGTGCAGCGCTTCGGCCTTCAGAACCCCATTTTTGCTCAAACGGCGGCTTACGGTCACATGGGCCGCCAGCCCGGCACCGTGCAGGCCACCATGAAAGATGGCACAATAAAAACCTTCGAAACCTTCACCTGGGAGAAGCTTGACTACGTGCCTCAGATTAAAGCGGAGTTCGCGCTGTAGAGCACGCTTCAGCTTGTGCCCACCGTGACAAATAAAAACCCCGCCTGCCTTTCGGTAAGCGGGGTTTCTCGTTTTAACAACACAAGCTGAAGCGTGAGCTACGTTCCATTAATGTGCCAAGGCTTTTTCTTTGTGCTTGGTGATTTGCCGACGCAGGCTTTCTGTAGCGGCATCGGCAGCGGCTTCGAACGAGGCAGCGTCTTCCTGGCTGAAAAGGATATTACCGGGCACCAGCAGCTTTATTTCGACGGTTTTATTTTCTATTCCGTCCTTGTTGTTGAGGCGCATAATCACTTCGCCTTCCGTCACTTTATCGTAAAAAGTTTCTAGCTTATTGAGGCGTTGCTGAACAAAATCAAGCAGTTTTTGGTCGGCGTCGAAGTGCACCGAATGCATCTGTACTTTCATAAAGCGGGTGATTAAGAGGTAAAAGAGTAAACAAAACTCAGGCCCGTGGGTGGGCCTGTTCAAATACGGATTTCAGCCTGTCGACGGACAAGTGCGTGTACACCTGCGTGGCCGCCAAACTGGCGTGGCCCAGCAATTCCTTAATGGAATTTAAGTCGGCGCCCTTACCCAGCAAATGGGTGGCAAACGCATGCCGCAAGGCGTGTGGGTGCTGTTGCGCACCGGATGTGGTAATTTGGCTCAGGTAGTGCTTCACGGTGCGGTACACGAACTTTTCGTACATGGCATCGCCCTTGTCGGTAAGCAGCAGGGGCCCGACCACGGAGCCAAACTCGCGGGCACGACTAGCCTGGTAGTGCTCAATCACCAGCTTTAAGGTGGGGTTGAGTGGTACCAGGCGCTGCTTGTTGCCCTTGCCGGTCACGCGCACGGTGCTGGCTCCCAGGCTCACGTCGTCGGCATGAATGCCAATGAGCTCCGAAAGGCGAATGCCCGTGCCGTACAGCATCTCAAGTACGAGTTGGTCGCGCTGCCCGGCAAAGTCGTCTCCGAACTCAAACGAGTTGAGCAGGCCGTTCAACGCGTCTTCGGGCACGAAATCGGGCAATTTCTTGGCCATTTTTGGGGCCTTGATGCGCAGCATGGGATTGGCCTCAATACAGCCTGTGCGCAGCAGGAACTTGTAGTAGGAGCGCAAGCAGGCCACCTTGCGGTTCACAGTGCGCGGGTCCAGGTTTTCCTGCATCAACTCCACCACCCAACCGCGGATGAGCGGGTGCGTGGCCTGCGCAGTATCGGCCAGCTCATAGGCCGACTCGAGGTAGGCCGCAAACTGACCCAGGTCGGTTTGATACGAGACAATGGTGTGGGGGCTGTAGCGCCGCTCAAACCGTAAAAAATCAAGAAAAGCATCCATACCAACACCAGAAATGCCCGACGACTGGGCCGGGCATCCAATGTAGCGTTTTTTTACTTTCTTCTGGCAAAACGCTACTGTATGGACGTGAAAAAACCGGCCGGCTTGCCAATAGAGGCAAACTAGCCGGTTTTTTACAACGCCAACGCGGTGCGAAACGCGGGGCTATTCGTTCGGCTGGCCGTAGGTGGCGAGCTTGTAAACAGCCTTCTGCTTCATCTTGCGTCCGGTGATGCTCGGCTTCTGGAAGAACGTGCGACGACGCAATTCTTTCAGAACGCCCGTGCGCTCAAACTTCTTTTTGAAGCGCTTCAGTGCGCGGTCAACCGATTCGTTGTCTTTGATTTGAATGATAATCATATCAGGGAATGAGGGAGATTGGCAAGGGGAACGGCGTAAAACCGGGCCGCAAAGATAATCAGGGATTTATTGGATTCAAACGGATTTCCCGGATTTTGTAGTCGATTCACTGCCAGAGCTATTGTATGCCTGATTGTGTGCGTCTGGAAAACCCTTGAGATTTGCTCAAATCAGTCAAATCTGTCGTTTTATTTTAATAAAGCACGCGCAATTACCAGCTTCTGAATCTCGCTGGTGCCTTCGCCAATGGTGCAGAGTTTGGAGTCGCGGTAATATTTCTCGGCCGGGTAGTCTTTGGTGTAGCCGTAGCCGCCAAAGATTTGGACGCCCTCGTTGGCTACGCGCACGCACACTTCGGAGGCGTAGAGTTTGGCCATGGCCGACTCCAGATTCACGTTCTGGCCCCGGTCCTTCATGTCGGCAGCGCGGTAGGTGAGCAGGCTGGCGGCTTCAATCTCGGTAGCCATGTCGGCCAGCTTGAAAGCAATGCCCTGGAAGCTGCTAATAGGCTGGTTGAATTGGTGGCGCTCTTTGCTGTACTTGGTAGCAGCCTCCATTGCGCCCTGCGCAATGCCCAGGCTGAGCGCGGCGATGCTGATACGGCCGCCGTCGAGCACTTTCAGCGACTGCACAAATCCGTCACCCACTTTGCCGATGACATTCTCTTTGGGCACCTTGCAATCGGTGAAAATCAGCTCTGTGGTTTCCGAAGCGCGCATGCCCAACTTATCCTCCTTGCGGCCAGCTGCGAAGCCCGGCGTGCCGCGCTCGATGATGAAGGCCGTCATGCCGTGGGAGTCGCCTACCTCGCCGGTGCGCACAATCACTACGGCTACATTACCGGATTTGCCGTGGGTGATAAAATTTTTCGCGCCGTTAATGATGTAGTTATCGCCGCTTTCGTCGAGCACCGCGGTGGTGCGCATGTTGCCAGCATCGGAGCCCGTGTTGGGCTCGGTGAGGCCCCAAGCCCCAATCCACTCGCCGGAGGCCAGCTTGGGCAAGTATTTTTGCTTCTGCTCCTCGGAAGCATGCTGCAGAATGTGGCCGGTGCAAAGCGAGTTGTGCGCGGCCATGCTCAGGCCAATGCTGCCGTCAATCTTGGCTAGTTCGGCAATAGCCGTGACGTACTCCATGTAGCCGAACCCGGCTCCGCCGTACTCTTGGGGCACCAACACGCCCATCAGGCCCAGTTCGCCGAGTTTGTGAAACACTTCGATAGGGAACTCCTGGCTCTCATCCCACTTCATCATGTTGGGCTTGATGTGCTGGGCCCCAAAGTCGCGCACCATTTGCGCAATCATGGTTTGGTTTTCGGTGGCTACGGCTTCCATTGTTAATGTATGAAACTAAGGGTGGGATTTAAGATAAAGCAGTTGAGTAGGTTGCCCGTAACAAATAATTCAAGGTTTCGGGCCTGCGAAAGTACGATTCAAGCAGTTGAAAACGGCACAGGTATCCTTTCCCATATTGCGCGATTTTTGAATGGGCACCGCAAAAGCGTTACTTTTGAGGCTTTTTGAGGAGAACCGGAACAACGCAACCCGTTTTTTTGATTTTTTTCGTATTGACTTCGCACTCATTGGCCTTTATGCCGACATACTTTCTTCGTCGCCTCGGGCGGCTGTGGCTGCTGGCACTGCCGGTACTGCTGCTTTTTTCGTCGTGCGCTTCTACGAAATACTATCAGCAACGTACACTTTTTCGCCTCACCGATAGCCAAGGCCAAAAGCTGGACAGTACCAAGCTGCGAATTGCTGTGAACCGAACTGAGCGCAACTACGTCATCCAGGCCGATGATATTTTGGACGTCCGAGTGAACACTAACAAAGGCGAACGGATTCTTGACCCTAACGGCGAGTTGCAATTTGGTCAGCCCAGCGGCGGGCTCTCTCCCCGCAGTAGCGCCCCAGCCGGTGGCCAAGGCGGTGGCCAAGGCGGTGGCCAAGGCAGTGGCCAAGGCGGTGGGGCGCGTAGCGCTCGTAATACTGGGCAAGGTGCGGGAGCATCAACTGGCGGCTCCGAATTTTTGGTACAGGCCGATGGTACCGTTGTACTACCCATGGTCGGCCGCATTCGGCTCAGCGGTTTGTCGTTGCTACAGGCCGACAGTGTATTGGCCATTCGCTTCAACGAGTACTACAAAGAGACGTTTGTGAGTACACGTGTCGCCAATAACCGAGTGGTGGTACTTGGTGCCTCTGGTGGCCAGGTTATTTCGCTGACCAACGACAACATGAATTTGCTGGAGGTATTGGCCCTGGCAGGTGGTGTAGATGGTGGCGGTGGCGGTGGCGGTGGCGGGTCTGGACTTTACCGAAATGGGGGCCGGGCTGACAATATCCGTATAATTCGGGGCGACTTGAAAAACCCTCGCGTGCAGCAAATTGATTTGTCAACGCTCAACGGCATGCGGCGCGCTAACCTACAGGTTGAGCCCAACGACATTATTTACGTAGAACCCATCCGACGGCCCCTGCTGGATGCACTTACGGAGGCCGGTCCACTTTTGAGCCTAACCAGTTTGGTTCTAACTACTACATTGTTCCTTATCACCCAGATAAGACGCTAGAAAATCAGCATTATTATTGCAAGCTGCAGCAGCAGCAGCATTATCGTTAGCGCCAATTACTATCTGGAGCCTGAGCTGGCAAAATCAACACAATGGCTACAAACGAAAATACGGAACTGGAAGAACTCATTCGCAATGCGACGGGTGGGCCAACGGCTCCGCCGGCAGCACCCTTTGCCAACGCTTCTGAAAGCGAGGAAGATGAGGCACCTGGACTAGATATTTCTACGCTGGTGCTAGTGGCAAGACGGAGCTTGCTCTGGATGTTGCTATTGATACTATTGGGCACCACCGCTTCCTGGCTATACCTGCGCTACACCAAGCCGGTATACAAGTCGGCTTCGCTGCTTAAAATCGACGAAAGCAACCAAGGCAGCGCGCTCGGGTTGGCTAGCCAAATGGCCCCCGCCTCTGCCGACAAAGCGCGCAGTGGCAAGTTGGCTGGTGAGGTTGAGCTAATCAAGTCCGGCATCATCTACCGTCGCCTAAAGGACTCGCTGGCGTTGGATGTGAACTACTATGCTCAGGGCACTGTGCTGGAGACTGAGCTTTATGGCGTATCACCCTTTAAAGTGCATTACGCCATATCCGACCCTTCACTGTACAATCGCAAGTTTAATTTAAAATTTACCGGACCGCAACGATTTAGCCTCGAATTTATGGGCCAAGGTCGTCAGTTGGGCGGCGAATATAATCTGGGGCAAGATATTGCACTACCGGGCATCAAGATGCAGATAACTGGCACGCCGCAGTTGACGGAGGCTAGTCTTGACACCGACTATCACTTCACGATTCAGGATGAGGGCACAGTAAATGCGTTTTTGGATAGAAACCTGGCCGTGGAAATCGTGAATCCAGAGGCAAATACCATTCAGATTTCTTTTACGGACTTCAACTCTATTAAGGCTCAAGGTATTGTCAATAAGATTGACACTGTTTACTTACAGGAAAAGCTGGCTCGTAAAAAAGAATCGACGGAACTGCAGTTGCGGTTTTTGGATGACCAGTTAAGTTCGAATCAACGTAATCTGCAGAACGCTGAAGACCAGCTACAGCAATTTACTGAAACAACAAAGACATACGATGTAAAATCTGACTTGGCGGCTATTGGGCAAAAACTAGAAAAACTACAGGAAGAGCGGCCTAAACTAGAGCAAAAGATGGCGCTTTTGTCAGAAATAAGTCGTTTGGCCGACCAAGACCGCATCACGAATTCGGAAAATGAAACGGTGGAGCAAAGCCTCCCGGGCCTGGCGGGCATCGAAGACCCGCAGCTAGGACAGGCGCTGACTGAGTTGAACGACCAGCAGTGGCAGTTGCGACGCGTACTGCGCTCCAGCACCGACAAAACCGAAGCCGTGCAACAGCGGCAGGCCAACCTAACTTATACCCGCAACAACATCAAGCGCCTACTGGTGCAAGACCAAAAGCTGCTACGGCGCCAGCTAAGCCTGTTTGACCAGCAACAGGGCCAACTCAATGGCCTGTTGCAAAGCTTACCTGCCAAAGCCACTGAACTGGCACGCTTGCAACGGCCGCTAGACCTCTACAGCAAGTCGTTTTTGATGCTGTTTGACAAAAAGATTGAGTTTAATATCATGAAAGCTGGCAACACCGCCGACTTCCAGATTCTGTCACCAGCTTCGCCTCCAGCCGAGCCGATTTTCCCCAATAAGCTCATCGTATATGCTTCTGGCTTGGCGGGTGGCCTGTTGCTGGGCCTTGGCCTGATTGCGGTGCGCTACTTTATGCACAACACCATCACCAACGTGCGGGAGCTGGAGCGCAACGCCAAAGCAGCGGTGCTGGGCATCATCCCGACCTACGACAAGGAGAAGATGGAAGTATCGCGCCTGGTGGTGGACAAAAATCCTAAGTCCGCCATCTCTGAATCTATTCGCTCGATTCGAACGAACCTGGATTTCATTAGCTCAGCAAAGAAGAAACGGCTCATCTCAGTGACATCGACCATTTCGGGCGAAGGCAAAACCTTTGTTACCGTGAACTTGGGCGGTATCATCGCGCTGTCGGGGCAAAAGGTCATCATTCTCGACCTGGATATGCGCAAGCCCAAGGTGAACCTGGCTTTTGGAGCGGAAAACACGCGGGGCGTGAGTACCATACTCATCGACCGCCATTCTATCCAGGAGTGTATTCAACCTACTACCATCGAGTCGCTGCAATTTATTTCAGCGGGCCCTACGCCACCAAACCCATCGGAATTGATTCTGAATGACCGGTTTGACCTGATGATTCAGCAGCTGTTTCTGACCTACGATGTTATTCTAATTGACACTCCGCCCGTTGGACTGGTGACAGATGGAATTTTGATTATGCGCAAGGCGGATATCCCCCTCTACATTGTGCGGGCAGGTTATTCGCGCAAAGCCTTCGTTAATAACATGAACCGGCTGATGCGTAGTAACAACCTAACGCGCATGTGCACTATTCTTAACGACGCCCAATCCGGGGCTGGCTACGGGTACGGCTATGGGTACGGGTATGGCTACGGCTACGGGGCGTATGGCCAGGGTTACTACGAAGAAACCGAAGCTAAAAAACTCACCTTTGGCGAGAAGCTGAAGAAGTTCTTCACTTAATCGATTTTCCGTTCAATGTCTTCGCTTTGGCAACGGCTATTTGGTGGTGCAGCACCCACCCCGGCCGCCGTACCCACCCTTGCGTGGCTCAGGGCCGACATGCACTCGCACCTACTTCCCGGCCTCGATGATGGGGCCGAAACGGTGGAATACTCCCTCGACCTGCTGCGCGCCCTGCGTGAGCTCGGGTTTCGGAAGCTGATAATGACGCCCCACATTATGGGTGACTTTTACAAGAACACCCCGGAAAGCATTCGGGCGGCATTGGAGCAACTGCGCACCGCCGCCGCCGCCGCCGGCCTGGGCGATGTAGAACTGGATTGCGCGGCTGAGTATTACCTCGACGAATTCCTGGGTCACAAACTGGCCGATGGCACCGAAATGCTCACCTTCGGCGGCGACAAGCGGTATCTGCTGTTTGAAACGTCGTACATGAACGAACCACTCAATCTGTTTGAAACCATATTTGAGCTGAAAGCCCAAGGCTACCGCCCAGTGCTGGCTCACCCGGAGCGTTATACCTACCTGTATGGTCGCTTTGGAGAAATCGAGAAACTGCGCCAGGACCACGGCGTGCTAATGCAAGTGAACCTGAACTCACTGGCGGGCTACTACTCGCCAGCGGCTAAAAAAGTAGCCGAGCAGCTTGTTGACGGTGGCTTGGTCGACTTTGTGGGTACCGATACCCACCACCTGCGCCACACCGATACCCTGCTGCGACGCACCCTATCCCAGCCGCACATGGCAAAGCTGCGGCAACTTCCGTTGCTGAACAATACGCTGTAAGACTTTCAAGAGAAATGATTTTTGTTACCGGCGGCACTGGCCTTATCGGCTCGTTTCTGTTGCACGCGCTGCGGGCGCGGGGGCTGGCCGTGCGCGCCCTGCACCGGGGCCAAGTACCCACCAGAGCCGCCCGAGGCGTAGAATGGGTAGCTGGCGACCTCCTTGACACCGAATTACTGCGAAGCGTGCTTACCCCCGAGGTAAGCCACGTATTTCACTGCGCCGGGCTGGTATCGTATGCGCCGCAGGATGAAGACGCACTGCTGGCCGTGAATGTGCAGGGCACGGCGGCGGTTGTCGATGCCTGTCTGGCGCACCCCGGAATTCGGCTGGCCCACGTGTCATCGGTGGCAGCGCTGGGCGGGGCGGGAGCTAGCGAAACCGTGGGGGCGGGCATTATTCAACCCATCACGGAAAAGGCCACTTGGGACTTGGGCGCTGCTCATCCCGCCTATGCCACGTCTAAATATCTGGGCGAACTGGAAGTGTGGCGCGGCGTGGCCGAGGGCTTGTCGGCCGTCATTGTAAACCCTTCTGTGGTGCTGGGCCCCGGCGACTGGCACCGCAGCAGCACCCGCCTGTTGCGCTACGCCCACCAGCAGCACCGTTTCTACACGCGGGGCCTGGTCAATTTTGTGGATGTGCGCGACGTGGCAGCTCAGCTGCTGGCCCTGGCCCTCGACCACCCCGAAATCAGCGGCGAGCGCTACATTCTGAGTGCCGAAGCAGTGCCGCTGGCTGATTTTTTCCAGCAAGCCGCTGCCGCCATGCACCGCCGGCCACCTTCCGTGGCCGTACCTGACTGGGCAGCCGAAGTAATTTGGCGGCTAGAGCATGCCCGCGCCGTACTCACCGGCGCGCGCCCGCTCATCACCAGGGACACGGCCCGGGCGGGCCGCCAGCCCGTGGTGTACGCCCATACTAAGGTGCAGGGGGCTACTGACCTCGGCTTTCGGTCACTCGCCGAAACGCTGACCTGGTGTGCCGCTGGACTGGCTCAAAACCATGCGGCTCCAGCAGCAGTTATCAGGCATTAGCCACCTCAACATTTGCCGGATTGCACGCCGGATTGCACGGATTTCGCGCACAATTGTTATGAGTTACAATAGAGAGAAACTGCCGAAAAAACGTACCTTGGAAACCCAGCTGAGCCGTGGGTAATTGAGTCCCGAAAAGCTGGCTTCCTATCCCGACTATCCTGAGAAAATTCCGTGACTTATGCGCATGAACGAACATTTTGAGAATCACCGGGCTGTGTTGGATACCGTGCGCCGCTTCGAGCGCATGGTAGCCCAGCATGAGTCTATTTTCTTCGATTTAGAAGACTTTGAAAACATCATCGACCACTACGTTACCAACGCCGAATTCGACAAAGCCCTACAAGCTTGCGAAGCGGCTTTGGGCCAATACCCCTTCTCTACTGAACTGCTGATTGACCGTGCCCAGGTAACGGCCATGCGGGGCGACTACACGGAGGCTGAGCGCCAGATTGACCACGTAGCCGACCTAGACCCCACCAACGCCGACGTGGCCGTGACGCGGGGCATCATCAGCACGCAACGCGGTGAGTTTGCGCAGGCCGTTGAGTTTTTCCGGGCGGGCCTGGAGCAGGAGCCCGAGCGCGAGGACATTCACTTTAACCTCGGCCTGGCATTTCAGAGCTGGCAGAAGTTCAAGAGTGCGGCCAAGCATTACAAGCAGAGCCTGCGCCTCAACCCCGATAATGAAACCGGGGTGCAGGAGCTGCTGCACTGCCTTGACATTACGGGCCGCCTGGAGGAGCACGAGGAGTTCTTTCAACGCTTCACTGACGAAGACCCGTATTCGGCCACAGCCTGGTACAATTTGGGGCAGTATTGGTACCGCCGCGAGGACTTTGATAAAGCCGTTCAGGCGTTCGACTACGCCGTAGTTATCAGCCCTGACTTTCACGATGCCCACCACTGGCTGGCCGACACCTTTGTGTGCCAGCAGGAGTACCTGAAAGCCATTCCGGAGTTCGAGTTGGCGTACCCTACCGGCGAGCCTACCGATGAGGCCCTGTGCAACATTGGCGAGTGCTACGAGAAGCTGCGTGACTGGGAGCCGGCCCGCCGCTACTACCGCCAGGCGTTGGAAATCAACCCGGCAATGGACGAGGCCTGGTTTGGCCAGGGCGTGCTGATGCAAGAGCAAGGCCGTTGGCTCGAAGCCATCCATTACTTCCGCAAGGCCACCGAGCTCTACGCCGAAAGTGGCGAATACTGGTCGGCGCTGGGTGCGGCCGAAAACCAGGTGGGCAACGTGGTGAGCGCCTTGGAGGCTTATGAAAAAGCCACCGAGGTAGCCCCCGAAGATGCCCAAGGCTGGGTGAGCTGGAGTGCCATTCTCTACGAACAGGGCCACTTTACTGAAGCGGTGGAGCTGGTGCGCCATGCCGTGGAGCTCCACCCGCACGAAGCACATTTCCAGTACATGCTGTGTGCCTACCTGCTGGCCGATGGCCGCATGCGCGAAGCCTACAACACGCTGGAAACGGCCCTCACACTGAACTTCGACCAGCACATTTTGCTATTCGACTACTTCCCCGAGCTACGGGAGCAGCCCGGCCTGAAACGCCTGATTGAACAGTTTCGAAAATAAGACGGCGGCGCTGATTGGTTGAGGTCCTGAAGTGTGATGCTTTGGTTACACTCCTCACCAAGTTTCGCGAGAACGATGTAGAGACGCAAACTAGTGTTCTGACAACTTAATTACAGCATTATTAGTTTAGGCAGCGTACCTGCTCCTTCCCCCTCATGGCCCGCCCTGCTGCCCCCCTCATTTTACCCCCCGCCGACCACGCCACGTTGCGGAGCATTATCAAAAAAGGCACCCACAAGAGTCGTAAAATTACCCGCGCCCGTGCCCTATTGGCCATGGGCGCGGGAAAAGCCCGGTTGGTTGTGCAA
>NZ_BMGY01000009.1 GCF_014640435.1 Hymenobacter frigidus
CCTTGAAAAACAGGTACGCCGACCTGACCAAAGTAACAACGCAAAACTAAGTTGTCAGACCACTAGACCACCTCACTCACCCTACTTGCTGCGTAACATCAGTGATGTAAGACGATTGAATACAAAACCTTGAACGCAATTATCCCAACGCATTACCTCCCATTCAGCTTCCGGATAAGGTCCGTTTCATCGCGGCGGTAGGGGGTGCCGTCCGCGCGGAATACCTCGTGGAACCACTCAATGGGCTCGCTGCCATCGGCCAGCGGGGTATCCCAGGCGTACTTGGTGTTAGTCTTGCCTTCCACCAGGCCCCAGTTGATGGCCCCCACGTTTTCCCGCTTGAGCAGGGGCATGATGTTGGCGAAGCGGCTGTTGCGGGACCGGGCCATGTACTCGGTGCAAATCAGGGGGCGGCCGGTGGTTTTCAGCAGGTGTATCACGCGCAAGTGCCAGTTCTCGTCTTCGTAGTCGTGGTAGGTGATGATGTCGGAATTGCGAATCTGCAGGGCGTTGAGCTCGGCAAAGTCCCAGGCCCAGATGCCGGAGCTCAGTGGTTGCTCGGGGTTGATTTCGCGGGCCCAGGCGAAGACGTTGCGCACCAGCGGCAGGGAGGCGGTGCGCTTGCCGGAGTTGCCGGGCTCGTTGTACAGGTCCCAGAACAGAATGCGCTTGTCGCTGCGGAAGGCCGACAGCACGTCCTGCACATAAGGCTTTAGCTTGCTGAAGGTGGCCGAGTCGCGCGAGGCCGGGTCGCCCGGGTCCTGCATCCAGCCCGAGTTGTGGATGCCCGTTTTCGGCGCGGGCTGCAGGCCCGCTTTGGGCTCCTTGTTCCAGCAGTCGTCGAAAAACACAAAAATGGTCTGGATGTGGTGCTTATCGGAGATAGCCAGGTACTCATTCACCCTTTTTTTGAAGCCCGCCGGGTCCTGCTGCCACGCCAGGCTGTGCAAAAACACCCGCATGGTATTGAACCCGATGCCTTCGGCCCACCCCAGCTCCCGGTCGATGGTGGTGGGGTCGAAGGTGGCGGCCTGCCACATCTCCAGCTGGTTGATGGCCGTGCTGGGCGCGAAGTTGGCGCCGCTCATCCAGGGGTGCGCCCGGTACCAGGCCTGGGCTTTGGCTGCGGGCCAAACCGGTCCCGCCGCGGCAACGCCCGTGGACTTGGTTTTGATTTTCTGGGCAAAGCCACCCGTGGCCGCCAGCAGCAGCCAGCCGAGGAGAAGGAGTTTTTTCATGCGGGGATTTTGGGGAAAATGTTGAAGTGCTTATTAATTCGTCAAACGGTCATGCTTTTACTTCATCGGATAGGCAGAAAGCCCTTACAAGGACTTGGTAAAGTTGACCTTGATTTTGAGCTGAAAGTCGCCGATTACCTTAAATATCTCCTTGAGCGTCACCTGCTCCACTTGGGTCAGCGTGGTGGGGTCGAGGTAGTTAGTGGGGGCGGTGCGGTCGTTGATAATCTGGCGGGCCTGCTGCTGCAGGCGCATGCCCATGAGGTAATAATAGGCCTGCAGCAGCTCCTGGCATTCTTTTTCCTTGAACACGCCGTGCGCGCCCAATTGGGCCAGGCGCTCGCCGGTGTTGGTGGGCAGCAACTGGTGCTGCAGCGCGTACACCCGCACCAGGTCCACGATGGGCGTCATGGCCTTTTTCAAGTCAAACACCTGGTGGTCGCCCTGCGTGAAGGTGCGGATATTGCGCAGAATAGACGTCAGGGGCGGCTCGTACTGCAGCGCGTTCTTGGCCATGTAAAACAGGAAGCGGTCGAGGGGCTGGGCCAGCTCGCCGTGCAGGAACGTCTGCAGCTCGTCCATCAGGCTTTTCTCGCCGTAGAGGTAGCGGCAATCGAAAAACGTGGCAAACTGCATCACCGTTTCCGGGTTCGATTCGCTCATCCACTGCCGGTAGTAGCTTTTCCAGTACGAGAGCGAGTGCGTCCACTTAGGGTTTTTGGCCATGAAGCCGCCCGTGCAGAAGTGCAGCCCGATGTGGTCGAGCTGGTCGGACACGGCCGTGGCGAAGCGCAGGAAGTAGGCGCGCACCAGCTCCCGCTGCTCGTTGGCCTTGTCTTCGTAGATAATGGCGTTGTCCTGGTCCGTGAGCAGGGTTTGTTCCTTGCGGCCCTCGCTGCCGAGCACCATGAACACGAACCGGGCCGGGGCCGGCCCCAGCTCCGCCAGCACGTTCTCAATCACCTTCAGCGCCATGGTATCGGCCACGGTGGAGATGACCTGGTTCACGATGTCGGCCTTCACGCCGCGGCTCAGCAGCTGGTTCACGATGTCGGGCACCATTTCCCAGCGCCGCTTCAGCTCCTTGCTGCTCTGGGCCTGCTTCACGGCCTGAATGAACATGAACGGCGACTGGGCCAAATCGCTCAGCAGCTTGTTGCGGCTCAGAAACCCCACGTACTGCCCGCCGCGCTCCACCAGCAGGTAGCGCGTTTTGGTTTGAAACATGAGCAGGATGGCCTCGTGCACGTAGGCTTCGTCCGAAATCGACACCAGGGGCGTGGCCGCCACGTCCGCCACCGGGCGGGCGGCGTCCAGCCGTTGGGCAATCACCGAGTCGCGCAGGGTGATGTCGGTGCAGTAGCCCACGATGGCCCCCGTGGCGGCATCCGTCACAAACAGGCAACTCACCTTGGCTTCGGCCATGCGCCGGGCCGCCTCGTAAATGGGCTCCTCGCCGGAGCAGGTCACCAGCGCCCGCACTTCCAGGGTCAGGATGCGGCGCGAAAACAGCTGGTCGGCCACCAGAAAATTCTGTTCCGGCGGGCTGATGGGCTTCACAAAGTGCGCGTATTCCTCGTCCAGCATCCGCTCGCCGTAGCGGGCGGTGAAGTAGTGAAAGAAGGGCTCGTAGGCCTGGCACAGGGCCCGAAAATCGCGGCGGGGCAATTGCAGTACCCGCGTCCCGGCGCGGACGATGACGGTGCGCAGCGAACGTTTTTTGTTGAGCAGGATGGACATGCCTCCGTAGCAGGTGCCGGGGCCGTACACTTCCGGCAGGCGCTTGTGCTGCTCACTGTCGAAGAAAAACGTTTCGTAGCTGCCCGCGGCCACAATGTCCAGGCTGCGCAGCTTGGAGGTGTCCTGTTGGTAGAGCAGCACTTCCCGCCCGTGGTGTACTTCCTGCAACAGCCCCACCACGCCCTGGAGCACGTCCTCGGGCAGCAGGTCGAACGGTGCGACGGTACGGAGAAAATCGAGGCGGTTATCCATTGGTGAGCCGGTATAGGAGGTAGCAAAAAAGTACCGCGGCGGTGGCCAGCAGCGCCACCCGGCGCCAGGGCCGGGGCTGCGGCCGGGTCCCTGGCAGCGTCAAATGCGCTTGCCCGGCCAGCACGCTGCCGGGGAGGAGGCCGCGGCGTTGGAGCTCGAAAAAGCAGCGCGCCGTTGCCACCGCGTCGATGTGCGCGTCGTGCTCCCGCTCCAGGGGTTGCCCAAACAGCCGCTCGTGCAGCTGGTGCAGGCGCAGGGGGCGGCGCGGGGGGGCCGTCACGCCCTGCAGCGGCAAGCGCGTGAGTTGCATGGTGCAGAACTGCGGCAGGGCGGGCAGCGCATTGGCAAGTCCGGCTCGGGCAAAGGCGGCGCCCAACACGTGAAAGTCGAGCGGGAGAAAATGGCCCACCACGCGGGGCCGGTACGTGGCCAGGTCCTGGAGCAGGCGGCGCAGCACGGCCGCGGGCTCCTGCCCGTGCGCTTGCAGGAACTCCGGCGTGAGGCCGTGAACGGCGACGGCTGCGGCGGGCATGCGGCCGGCCGGAATTTGCAGGTAGTCCTGGTCGGCTTTCACCAGCTCCCCGGCGGCGGTGAAGACCACCCAGGCCACTTGCGCGATGCAGGGCCATTCCCATTCTTCGGCGTATGGGCGGTCCCAGCGGGCGGGGAGCCCAGTCGTTTCGGTGTCCACAAAGAGCAGGTATTCTGGCATGGTGCGCCGGCCTTACGCGTCCGCTGGGTCAGCGGATTCCACCGTTGGCGCCGCAACCGGACCAGCTCCCGCGTCAAGAAACCGGGTAGAGGAGCCGCGTACCACCAGTTCGGGCCGCAGCACCACTTGCCGGGGCGTGTAGGCAGAACCGTTCGTCTCAATTACCTCCAGCAGCAAGCGCACGGCCGCCTGGCCCATCTCCTCGCAGCGCTGGTCGATGGTGGTGATGGTAGGCTCGGTCACCACGGTGAAGGTTTCGTTGCTGAAGCCGCAGATGGCCACGTCTTCTGGCACCCGCAGGCCCTGGCGGCGCGCTTCCTGCATGGCCCCCAGGGCGCAGTAGTCGCCGGCGCCAAACACGCCGTCCGGCGGGTTGGCCGCAGCCAGCAGCTGGCGCATGCCCTCGGCGCCGCTTTGCTGGGCCATGTCGGTATAAACAATCAGGCTTTCGTCCTCCGGCAGGCCGGCCTCGCGCAGGGCGTCGAAGTAGCCCTGCCGCCGGTTTTTGTAGATGTTCAGGTGCTGCGGCCCGGCCAAGTGGGCAATGCGGCGGCAGCCCTGGCTCAGCAGGTGGCGCGTGGAAATGTAGCCGCCCTCCTGGTCGTCCAGCACCACGGCATTTACCTTGTCGCCCTCCAAAATCCGGTCAAAAAACACGAGGGGTAGGCCGCGGCTGCGCACTTTTTCGAAGTGCTGAAAGTCGTGGGTGGTGCGCGACAACGACACCAGAATGCCGGCCACCTGCGCGCTGAGCAGCGTGTCGAGGTTGCGCCGCTCCTGGGCCACGTCCTCATTCGACTGACAAATAATGACGTTGTAGCCGGCCTTGCGGGCGGCCGTTTCGATGCCGTGCACCACGGACGGAAAAAATCGGCCCTCGATGTACGGCACCACAATGCCGAGCAGCTGGCTCTTGCCCTTGCGCAGCGCCGAGGCCAGGCGGTTGGGTTGATAGTTGTATTTTTTGCTTAGCTTGAGCACTTTCTGCTTCATCGCCGGCCCGATGCTGTGGTGGTCGCTCAGGGCCCGCGAGATAGTCGTGAGGGACACCCCCAGTTCCCGGGCCAGGTCGGCCATGGAAACCGGGCTCGTGCCCTTGGGGTCTGGTTCGGGTTTTTTTCGAGGGGCCATACGGAAATACGCTACACAATGCTTTGCGTAAAGATAGGTTTATCTGGCATTGCAATCGTTCTGCTCCGGTACGCCTGGGTACGCCGCCAGCAAATCGGGAGTCCGGTAAGCTCGTAACGGAACGTATTTTTAGTTAGTTTAGGAAAAACAACCGACATACTGTGTTTTTCCTGTTACTTTACACAATCGATTGTGTCAAATTGGTAAAAGCACCTTAATTCGAACGGCCTCTTTTTGCCTAGTTCAGGTAGCTGAGCCGCTTTCGTTTACCCGTTGGCCGCCCCAATTAAGTGGCCTCGCCCTTTATTCTTCCCCTTCGCCTATGTCCACCTCAACCCCCACCCGATTTGCCCAGCTCGCGGCTGGTCTGGCGCTGCACAGTGCCCTCGGGCTGGCCCCCGCTTCGGCCCAAACCAAACCCTTAGCCGCCAATACCCTCACCGTGCGGGTAGATAAGCCGGGGGCTCCCATTGCCAAAACGATGTACGGCCTGTTTTTCGAGGACATCAACTTTGCCGCCGACGGCGGCCTATACCCGGAGCTGGTCAAGAACAAGTCGTTCGAAACCGCCGACCACCTCATCGGCTGGAAAGCCATTCGGGGGGGCGCTGCTCTATCTACGTATATCGTGTCCGGCCAGCAGCCCATCAGCGTCACCAATAACCACTTTCTGCGCCTCACCGCCGCCACGGCCAGCCCCGATGCGGGCTTCCTGAACGAAGGCTTCCGGGGCATGGGCGTGAAACAGGGCGCCGAGTACACGTTTTCGGTGTACCTGCGGCGCGGGCCGGGGGCCGTGGCGGGGCTGAACGTGACCCTGGAAGAAGCGGGCCGGGGCGGCCCGGGCCCCGAGATGCCGGCTTCAGGCCAAATGCTGGCCCAAGCCCGCATCAGCGGCCTCGGCAGCGAATGGAAAAAATACACCGTGGTGCTGAAGCCCACCGCCACGGCGGCCAAGGCCCGCCTGAAGCTGACCCTAGACGGTGCGGGCACGCTCGACCTCGACGTAGTGTCGCTGTTTCCGAAGGATACTTTTAATGGCCGCGAAAACGGCCTGCGGCCCGACCTGGTGCAGCTGCTCAAGGACATGCAGCCCGGTTTTCTGCGCTTTCCCGGCGGCTGCATTGTGGAGGGCCGTACCCTGGCCGAGCGCTACCAGTGGAAAGAAACCATCGGGGACGTGGCAACTCGCGTGCCGCTGATAAACCGCTGGAACACCGAATTCACGCATAAATTCACGCCCGACTACTACCAGTCGTTCGGACTGGGCTTCTTTGAATATTTCCAGCTCTCGGAAGACATCGGTGCCGAGCCCGTGCCGATTCTGAACGTGGGCATGGCCTGCCAGTTCAACTCGGCCGAGCTGGCCCCGGTGAGCAGCTCGCAAGGTCCCAACGCCGGCGAGGCCCATTCCCACGCCGACGACGACCCCACGCTGGAAGTGTTTATTCAGGACGCGCTGGATTTGATTGAGTTTGCCAACGGCCCCGCCAGCAGCCCCTGGGGTGCTAAGCGCGCCGCCATGGGCCACGCCGCGCCTTTCAACCTGAAGTTTATCGGCATCGGCAACGAGCAGTGGGGCCCGCAGTACCTGGAGCGCTACGAGCCGTTTGCCAAGGCGGTGAAGGCCAAGTACCCCGGCATCAACATCGTGTCGAGCACCGGCCCCGCGCCCGAGGGTGACCTGTTCGATAAAGCCACCAAGCGGCTGCGTGAATTGAAAGCCGAAGTCATCGACGAGCATTACTACGCCAAGCCGGAGTGGTTCCGCCAGAACGTGGGACGCTACGATAACTACCCCACCACCGGCACCAAGATTTTCGCCGGCGAATATGCCGCCCAGAGCGTGGCCATCGGTAGCCCCGACAACAAGAACAGCTGGGACTGCGCCATCTCGGAGGCGGCCTTCATGACGGGCTTGGAGCGCAATGCCGACAAGGTGGTGATGGCGTCCTACGCTCCGCTCTTCGCCCACGTCGATGCCTGGCAGTGGACGCCGGACTTGATTTGGTTCGACAACCTGCGCTCTTACGGCACGCCCAACTACTACGTGCAGAAGCTGTACGCCGCCAACCGCGGCACCACCATGCTGCCCATGCAGCGCGGCGACAACGCTAAAAACGGCCAGGACAACCTGTTCAGCAGCGCCGTGGCCGACGATGCGGCCGGCGAAATCGTGGTGAAGCTGGTAAACTACTCCGCCGAAGCGCGCCCCGTGACCATCAACCTACAGGGAGCGAAGAAGCTGGGCAAAGCCGGCAAGGCCCTGGTACTGGCCAGCAACGATTTGAACGCCGTGAACAGCCTCGACCAACCCCAGAACCTGGCGCCCAAGGAAGCGTCGTTCAAGGTGTCGTCGGCGAACGTGGCCTACACGCTGGCGCCGCACTCGTTCACGGTGCTGCGCATTCCAGGCAAGCGTTAAGCAATGGCAATCATGACGATACCCATCTTTCGGCCTGCTGCCCAGGCCTTGTTTGCGGGCCTGCTGCTCGCAGCGGTGGCTCCAGCTTTGCCCGGTCTGGCGCAGGCCCTGCCCGCGGCCGGCAACCCCATCATTCGGAACAAGTACACGGCCGACCCAGCGGCGCTGGTTCACAACGGCACGGTGTACCTGTACGCCGGCCACGACGAGGCCCCGGCCCCCGAGCAGCGCTACGTGATGCACGAGTGGCTGTGCTATTCCTCGCCGGATATGGTGACCTGGACCGAGCACCCGTCGCCGCTCAATGTGAAGGCCTTCGCCTGGGCCAAGGACGATGCCTGGGCCTCGCAGGTGATAGCGCGCAACGGCAAGTTTTACTGGTACGCGGCGGTGGAGCACGGCGCGGTACCGGGCAAAGCCATTGGCGTGGCCGTGTCCGACAGCCCCACCGGCCCGTTCAAGGATGCGCGGGGCACGGCATTGGTTACCAATGATATGACCACGGTCGCCAAAATATTCTGGGACGATATCGACCCCACGGTGATTATTGACAAAACCGGGCAGGCCTACCTGTTCTGGGGCAACTCGGCCTGCTACTACGCCAAGCTGAAACCGAACATGACCGAGCTGGACGGCCCCATCCAGACCATTAAGCTGCCGGCCTTTACGGAAGCGCCCTGGGTGCATCAGCACAACGGCTGGTACTACCTGAGCTACGCCACGGGCTTCCCGGAGAAAATCGCCTACGCCATGAGCCGCAGCCTGGAGGGGCCGTGGGTGTATAAAGGCATTTTGAACGAGCTGGCCGGTAACTCCAACACCAACCACCAGGCCATTATTGACTTCAAAGGCAAGTCGTATTTCGTTTACCACAACGGCGGCGTGAACACCGACGGCGGCAGCTTCCGTCGTTCGGTGTGCGTCGATAACCTGTTCTATAATAAGGACGGCACAATGAAGCGCGTGGTGATGACGAGTGAGGGCGTGCAGCCAGCCAAGTAAAAGAGTGCCCCTCGCAACCGCAGGCCAGAAATGCAAAACGTCAGGCTGCGCGCAGCCTGACGTTTTGCATTTCTGGCCTGCATTCATTGATTAACAAAATTTTACCTGCTCAACCCGTGCGCACACCCGTACTTAGCTGCTTGCTGTTTTTTAGTTTTCTGGCGGTGGCCGTGGCCCAGCCGGCGGCGCTGCCGGCCCCCATCATCGTTGAAACGCAGCACGTGAGCGTGGTGCTGACCGTGGGCGAAAACCAGAAGCTCTACCAAACTTATCTGGGCACCAAGCTGACTGATGCGGCCGACTACCTCCGGCTACCCAACCGGCACGAGGCCTACGTGACGGCCGGGACCGACAACCTGTTTGAGCCCGCCATCCGCCTACTGCACCCCGATGGCAACCCCTCGCTGGCCCTGGTTTTCGTGGATAAGCAAGTCAGCAAGAAAGACGATAACGTGACGGAAACCACCATCCGTCTGCGCGACCCGCAGTACCCGGTGGAGGTAGTGCTGCACTTCGCCGCCTTCTTTCGCGAGGACGTTATCAAGACCTGGACGGAAATCCGGCACCGCGAAAAAAAGCCGGTGGTGCTCACGAGCTACGCTTCGGCCATGCTGCACTTCGACGCGCGGGAGTACTGGCTGACCCAATTTCACGGCGACTGGGCCGAGGAAGCGCAGCAGCAGGAAAGCCGGCTCACCAGCGGCATCAAAGTCATTGACACCAAGCTGGGTACCCGCGCCAACTGGTACCAGACCCCTGCGTTCTTCCTGGGGCTCGACCAGGCCGCCACCGAAACCACCGGCGAGGTGCTAGCCGGCACCCTGGCCTGGACCGGCAACTTCCGCCTGGCCTTCGAGCTGGACAATCAGAACGCGCTGCGCGTGTCAGCCGGCATCAATCCGTATGCTTCGGAATACCACCTGCCGGCGAACCAGACTTTCACCACGCCCGAGTTCATTTTTACCTACAGCGGGCAGGGCAAGGGGCAGGCTTCGCGCAACCTGCACCGCTGGGCCCGCCGCTACGGCGTGCTCGACGGCACCCAGCCGCGCCTGACGCTGCTCAACAACTGGGAGTCGACGTTCTTCAACTTTAACGAGCAGAAGCTGGATACGATTATCGGCGACGCGGCCAAGCTGGGCGTGGACTTGTTCTTGCTCGACGACGGCTGGTTCAGCAATAAGTATCCGCGCAACAGCGACCAAGTAGGCCTCGGCGACTGGCAGGCCAGCAAGCTGAAGCTGCCCAACGGCATCGGCCACCTGGTGCAGACGGCCAGTAAAGAGGGCGTGAAGTTCGGCATCTGGGTGGAGCCCGAAATGGTGAACCCCAAAAGTGAGCTGTATGAAAAGCACCCCGACTGGGTGCTGAAGTTACCTAACCGCCCGGAGGATTACTACCGGGGCCAGCTGGTGCTGGATATGACGAATCCCAGGGTGCAGGACTTTGTGTTCAAGACCATCGATGAGCAGTTCAGCCAGGGCGTGGCTTACATCAAGTGGGACTGTAACCGCATGATGACCAATGCCTATTCGCCCCATCTTCGGAAAGACCAGACCCACCTCTACGTTGACTATGTGCGCGGCCTTTACCAGGTGCTAGACCGCGTGCGGCAGAAATACCCGCATGTGCCCATGATGCTGTGCTCCGGAGGGGGCAGCCGCACCGACTACGGCGGGCTGAAGTACTTCACCGAGTTCTGGCCCTCCGACAACACGGATGCGCTGGAGCGCATCTACATTCAGTGGGGCTACTCTAACTTCTTCCCGTCGAACACGCTGGCCAGCCACGTCACCAACTGGAACCGCCAGCACAGCCTCAAGTTCCGAACCGACGTGGCCATGATGGGCAAGCTGGGCTACGACCTGGAAGTAGCCCAGCTGACGCCCCCGGAGCTGCAGTTCAGCCAGCAGGCCGTGCGCGACTACAAGCGGCTGAGCCCCGTTATCTGGCAGGGCAACCTGTTCCGGCTGCGCTCGCCCTACGAAGGCAACCAGGCCGCGCTGGTGTACGTGGCCGAAAATCAGCGCCAGGCCGTGCTGTTCGGCTATAACCTGCATACCCGTTTCCTCGAAACCGTGTTGCCAGTGAAGCTCCAGGGCCTTGACCCGACCAAGCGCTACAAGCTCACCGAAATCAACCTCATGCCCGGCCAAAAATCCGAGCTGGCGGCCAATGGCCAGGTCTACTCCGGCGACTACCTGATGAAAGTGGGCGTGGTGCTGACGGACCGCGAAGCGAAGCCGCTCACTAGCCATGTGTTGGAGCTGACGGCGGAATAGCCCGGTCACGCCATTTGCCAGCGCCACCAGCTTCACGAATAAATGACCAGGCTACTGGCTAAAGCACCCATCGGTGCCTGACGACCCTTTAAGCAAAGCGCCCCTGCCCGATTGGGCAGGGGCGCTTTGCCTTTGCAGAAAAGAGAGGAGGGCTAGCCGGCGGGCTATTGCTGCACCACCTGGGTTTGCTGAACGAAGGCGCCCTGGTGCACACGCACCAGGTAGAGGCCGGGGGCCAGCGGAGCATTGGTCAGCGCCAGGGGGTTGCCACCCACCAGCAGCTCGGCGGTTTGGCTGTGCACCCGGCGGCCCGTCACGTCAAGTACTTCTACCTCGGCGGTGCCTTTGCGCTGAGCTTCCACCCGCAGGCTCAGGCCCTGGCCCGGCGCCAGCGGATTGGGGAAAGCCTGCAGCCAGAGCTGGGCATCGGCGGCGTTTTTGGTGGCGAGGACTACGCGGAGCATCTGCCAGCGCTGGGCGGGCTCGAAGCCGTTGTCGTCGTACAAGTTGACGCGGGCACCGGGAGCTGCGCTGGCGAAACCTACTTCCAGCACCTGGGAGATGTTCTGGGCGTTGGCCGAGTTTTTCAGCGTGAATTTGTAACGACCGTTGTTGTTCGGGTCGGTGATGAGCCAGCGCTGGGCGTCATCGTTGACTGTGACCAGTACGTTCTGCTCGATTCTCGTGCCTTGCGCCTTGTTCAGGGCCACGGGCTGCACGTACATCACCGTGCCTTTGTGCCGAAACTTGTACGAGCCATCGGCCTGCAGCTCGAAAATGAAGCGCTGGGCATCATTGCCGTTGTCGCCCCACTGGCCGATGCTGGTGCCCGCCGTCGCCAGGTTGTTGTCCACGTCCATGCACAGCGCCGTTCCAACGGGAACCCCGAACTGCACGGCTGAGCCGTCGGCTACTACCTCGTAATGGGTCAGCTTGTAGGTAGCGCCATTCACGATGGCACCCTGGGCCTGGGCCGAATGGGCAGCACCCAGCAGGCACACAGCTGCTAACGATGCGAAGAGTACATTTTTTTTCATGGGAATTCGAAAAATTTGAAGAATAAAGAAGAAAGAGGCAACGGAGACGGAACACTGCTGCTGCTGGGTGTTCGCCAGCGGCAGTGTGTAAAAAGATAACCAGACAAATATAACGTAAATGTTTACATTTGCACAAACGATTGTGTTAACTCTAAAATATTTTCTTCCTGTTTCCCGAATTAGTTCGTCCAGTGCTCTGGTCGCGCTCACGGTAAGCCATGCCACCCCGTTAGTTATACAATTGGTAAATAGCGTATTGATATTTTAAAATTACCTATTTAACAATGCCAAACGCTCCTGACCACATTGAAAATCAGGTCGCCTTAGCCAGGGTAATCTTTTTATCCAACGATAAGCAGGTGCGTCCAAATCGTTGCCAAAACCGCTCAATTCCATGCATATTTGCACAATCGTTCATGTTCCTTTAACAGCAATGAAGCGCTTACTCATCCTTTTCCTTTGGCTGCCTTCGCTGGCCTGTGCCCAAGCCCCCGCGCCCCCGCTGATACCAGCCCACGACCCCGTGATGATGCAGCAGGACGGCACCTACTACCTGTTCTGCACCGGCCCGGGCATCGCCGTGTGGTCATCGGCCGACCGCAAGCACTGGAAGCCAGAAAAGCCGGTGTTTGACAAAGCGCCGGCCTGGGCGACCCAAGCCGTGCCGGGTTTCCGAGGCAACCACATCTGGGCCCCCGATATTTCCCAGCACAACGGGGTTTATTACTTGTTCTACTCCGTTTCGGCTTTCGGTAAAAATACCTCCTGCATTGGATTGGCCACGAATAAAACGCTGAATACCAACGCGGCCAATTACAAGTGGGAAGACCAGGGCCGGGTCCTCCAGTCGGTGCCGGGCCGTGATTTGTGGAACGCCATCGACCCGAACCTGGTCCGCGACGAAGCCGGCACGCCCTGGCTGACGTTTGGCTCTTTCTGGGAAGGCATCAAGCTCGTTAAACTCCGCCCCGACCTGAGAGCCCCCGCGCAACCCGAGCAGTGGCGCACCCTGGCCCGGCGCCCACGCGACCCGCGGCTCAACGATTCATTGCCCGGAGACGGGGCCATTGAAGCACCCTTCATTTTTAGAAAAGGGGAGTATTACTACCTTTTTACATCGTTCGACTTCTGCTGCCGCGGCCCCCAGAGCACCTACAAGATTATGGTGGGCCGCGCGAAAGCCGTGACCGGGCCTTACCTGGACCGGGCCGGCGTGGCACTAGACCAAGGCGGGGGCACCCAGGTACTGGCCGGCGATAAAAACTGGTTTGGCCTGGGCCACAACGCCGTTTGCACGTTTGACCAGGTGGACTACCTCGTCTTTCACGGCTACGACGCCGCGGACAAAGGACACTCCAAGCTCCGCATTGAGCAACTGGGTTGGGACGCTGCCGGCTGGCCGGTAGTACAGCCCTGAACAGCGGCCCATCGGCACGGGTACGCCCCCGATGAGGTCACACCACCAGTGCCCAGAACCGCTCGCGGTCGGGCAAGGTCGTGATGGAATCCCAGCGCCCCGGAACTCCCCGCGCCCTGCCCTGCCCTGCCCTGCGCGCGAGCCAGCGGGCCGGAGCAATTAGCCGAACTTTACGGTCAGTATCCTGCCTTTTCTCAACTGAATGAAAGCTTTTATTTTCGACCTCAACGGCACCATGATTCACGACATGGACTACCACACCAGTGCCTGGCGCGACTTGCTAAACGAGGGATTGGGCGGCAGCTTCACCTGGAACGACGTGAAGCAGCAGATGTACGGCAAAAATCAGGAGGTGCTGGTGCGGATGTTCGGGGCGGAGCGGTTTACCGAAGCGGAAATGGTGCGCTTATCCGTCGAAAAGGAAAAACGCTACCAAACGGCCTTTTTCCCCCACCTGCGGCTACTGCCCGGCCTGGCGGAATTCCTCGAACAGGCCCACCAACGGGGTATTCCCATGGCCATTGGGTCGGCTGCCATCCCATTCAACATCGATTTCGTGTTGGACAACCTTAATATTCGGTCGTATTTCTCGGCCATTGTCAGCGCCGATGACGTGACGCTGAGCAAGCCCCACCCCGAAACCTTCCTCAAAGCCGCGGCGCTATTGCACGCGTCCCCCGCCGATTGCCTCGTGTTCGAAGATGTGCCCAAGGGCGCCGAAGCGGCCCGCAATGCGGGCATGGCGGCCGTGGTGCTCACCACCACGCACGCGGAGGCGGAGTTCGCTCACCTGCCCAACGTCCTGCACTTCGCGGCGGACTTTGAGGATAAATTCCTGCAAAATATTCTGTGAGTCACTTGCTTACGGTTGATTCCGGGGCTTTGCGCGAAATCAGGTCCACGTCGGTGAGCTGCTGCGGGAACCACACCGTCATTTCGCCCTTGCCCCGGTTGGCCCAGGCGTAATAAGGAATCGCCGTCATGGTCTGGCGGGTGGTGCTGACGGTGCTGTTGGCGGCATCCACCTGCACCACCGGCACCGTGGCGGTGAGCTGCATAATGCCGTTGAGCACGTTGGGCTGGTAGGCCGTGGCAAAGCGGGTGGCCGCGGGCACGATGATGTTGCTGGCCCGGCCGCCGTTGTCCTTCCATTCGGCGCAGTACATCACCGGGCCGCGCTGGAGGGCTACTTTGCCCAGGTTGTCCTGCACGTTGGCGTGGGCCACTACCTGGCGCACTTCCAGGGGCAAGGCCACTTCCACCACGTCGTTTTTGCGCCACTTGCGGGCCAGCACGGCGTAGCCGTTGCGGGTGGCGTAGGCCACGGACTGGCCGTTCACCCGAATGCTAATTTTCTGATTGGAGGGCGTGGCGAACTGGTACAAGCCCAGCGGCAGGGCCTCGTTGCGGGCCCAGCCGGGCAGGCGCACCAGCAGGTTGAAGTTGGTGGCCACTGCGGGGCTGACGGTGAATTTTAACTCGCCCTGCCAGGGGTAATTATGCTGCTGGGTGATGCGCACGGCTTTTTGGGCAACGGTCAGGTCGGTGGTGCCGCTAATGAACAGGTTGGCGTACACGTCGCGGTCCTTCTGGGCGTATACGTAGCCGGGCAACGCCGGCATCAGCCGCGCCAGGTTGGTGGGGCAGCAGGAGCAGTCGAACCAGCCGGCGCGCGCCGGCTCGGTCTGCGGAAAGCCGGCGCTGCTTTTGATTTGCATGGCGTTGCTGTAGAAGAAGGACTTGCCATCCAGTCCCACGCCCGAAATCAGGCCATTGTACAGTATTTTTTCGAGCACGTCCACGTACTTCGAATCGCCGTGCAGCAGGAACATGCGCTGGTTCCAGTACACGTTGGCCACCGAGGCGCAGGTTTCGTTGTAGGCCGTGGTGTTGGGCAGCTCGTAGTTGGCCCCAAACCGCTCGCCGCCCGGCACGGCCCCGGTGCCACCCTGCACGTACATTTTCTTGCCCACCATGTTGTGCCAGATGGTGTCCACGGCCGCCAGCATCCGCTGGTCGCCGGTCAGGGCCGCCACGTCGGCCATGGCCGAGTAGAGGTATTCGGCGCGTACGGCGTGGCCTTTGGCTTCGGTTTGGGCATACACGGGCTGGTCGTCCTGCCAATACGCGCCGTTTTTGAACACGTCGGGGCTCTTGGGGTCGTAGCCTTTGTACTGGCCGCGCTCCTCGATAAAGAACTTGGCGGTGCTGAGGTATTCCGGCTTGCCGGTCACGCGGTACAGCTTCACCAGGCCCATTTCCACAATTTCGTGGCCGGGCGCCACGTGCCGCTTGCCGGGGCCGAAGACCGCGCACACCAAATCGGCGTTTTTCAGGGCAATGGTGAGCAGGCTTTTCTGGCCGGTGGCCTCGTAGTGGGCCACGGCCGCTTCGTAGAGGTGGCCCGCGTTGTAGAGCTCGTGGCTCATCTCGCGCTCGTTCACCCAGCGCTCCGGTCCTGCCCACGGGTGCGGGTGGGCCGGGTCGATGGTGCGGGCCGTGTAGAGGTAGCCGTCGGGCTCCTGGGCCTTGCCCACCTTGGCTATCAGCGCGTCGATGTAGGCTGCGAGCTTCTCGTCGGGGTACAGCTGCAGTGAGTACGACGCGCCTTCGATGGTCTTGTAGATGTCGGTGTCGTCGAAAGGAAAGATGGTGGCAAACTTGCCGGTGCGGGCTGCGGCCATCTCGAAGTTCTTGACCCGCTGGGTGGCCTCGCAGCGCTGAAACGACGCCGGAATGGTCACGTCGTGGTTGGTTTTGAGCCGGGGCAGCCAGAAATTATCCGCCAGCTGCACCTTGGTAAACGATACGGCCTGAATGGGATAATCGTGGCGCATGACGGACTGCGCCCGGGCTGGAGCCACCAATGCCGCAGTGGCCAGCAACGTACAAATCAACGTTTTCATAAAGAATTGGTTAGAAGCGCGCCGTGGCGCAGGTGGTGGTCAAGCTATTGCCGGAAGCCCCGCGGCGCAATTGCCCGGTTGGGTCAGCGCGGCTACAGGGCGGGGTCAACGCCGAGGTTGGTCATCACCACTTTTTGCATGGTGCTGTCGGCGTTGTAGCGCAGGTAATCAATGCAGACCGACCGGCGAAAATCGCCCCCGGTGGGAATCAAGCCGTTGTGGTAAATGAAGTAGGACTTGCCCTTGAAGTCGATGATGGCCTGGTGGTTGGTGTTAGAATTGGCGGCCAGCTCATTCAAAATGCCCTTGTACGCCCACGGGCCTTCCGGGCTGCGGCTCATGGCGTAGGCAATTTTCTCCGGGAAGCCAGTGGCGTAGCTCAGGTAGTACCACGCGCCGCGCTGGTGCACCCAGGGTGCCTCTGTGAAGGCGGGCAGTGGAATGGTCTGGATGGGGCCGTCGAACTCGGTCATGTTGGGTTTCAGCTTGGCGTAGTAGCAGGCCGAGTTGCCCCAGTAGAGGAAGGCCTGCCCGGTTCTGTCGATGAACACCGTGGGGTCGATATCGTCGAAAAAGCTGTTGACAGCTGTGGTCATATTATTGGTAACCAATGCCGTGCCCCGGGCATCCACAAACGGGCCGGTGGGGCTGTTGGCGACGGCCACGCCAATGGATTTGCCCGGCACCGTGCGGTGGTCCACGGTGGCGTACCAGTAAAACTTGCCGTTGCGCTCAATCACCTGCGAGGCCCAGGCATCGGCCCGCGCCCAGGCGAAAGTGCTCACGCGCAGGGGCACGGGGTGCTCGGTCCAGTTCACCATGTCGGACGAGGAGTAGCACAGCCACTCGTTCATCACGTATTGGTTCTGGCCCGCGGCGGCCTCGTCGTGCCCCGCGTACACGTACACCCGGCCGTTGGACACCAGCGCCGCCGGGTCGGCCGTGAACTTGGCGCTCACAATCGGATTGCGGAACGTGGGGGCCACGTCTCCCGGCACAAAGGGCGCGGGCTTATCCTTCTGGCAAGCCGTGGCGAGCCCGAGAACTGTTACCAGGGCCGGAAAATACATTTTCATAGTAGTGAGGAGTTAAATTTATCTGAATTTGGAACAGATTGGAAAGGCGTCTTAAATACATCGGAACATCATGCTGAGCGAAGTCGAAGCATGACCATCTGACGAAGCTATAAATAGCGTCATTACTTAAGCACTGCGCTTTTTTCAGCTTTCGAAATACGATATAGTCGCGCGCCGTGCCGCCGCACATAAGGGGCAAATTCGCCCGATACGGTGGTGGCCTGGCCGGTCCATAAGTCGCGCACGGTGCAGGTGCCTGATACGCCCAGCTGTGCCAGCGCCACCGGAACCCGCACTGAGTCGGCCGGAGCCGGGCGTAGCGGGCTTTTGGTGAACACCAGGAACTGCAGCGTGCCGCCGGTATTCTGGGCCGCACCGGCGGCATCGAGGCCCGCCGTGGCCCGGAAGCGGGTGTAGCCGGCCGGCAGCTGGTATTCAATTAACGAGTTGGCGTGCGTGCCAATTCCTTGTTCGTAGGATTTGCCATTCACCATCAGCGGTGCGCCGGATACGCTTTTGTTCACCGTGGCCTGGCCCCAGCCGGCGGTGGCTTTTTGCCAAGGCAAGTCGGTCAGGCTGCGGGTTTCGGTGCCGTTGCTGAGCGTGGGGTTCAGCCAGTCGGCGTGGTCCCAGGCAATGCCGTCGCCACCATCGCGCACGTTGAGGTAAAGGGTGGTGGCGCTGGTGATGTCCACGTCTACGGCCTGGCTGTGGCCGGGCGTTTGGCGGGTGAGCAGCGGCCCGGCCCAGGCGGCTTCGGCGGCGGGGGCCAGCTCCTGGTCCTGGGCGTTGAAGAGGGCCAGGAATTTGTCGCCGGTGGCGGGGTCGTCGGCGGTCCAGGCCACCAGGTCGCCGCGGCGAAACAGCTGGCGGTTGCGGGTGCTGCGCCGGTGCATGGCCAGCACGTTTTTATTGGTGAGCAGGCCCAGCGTGAAGGCATCGGCGCTGGGCAGGTCGCCGCCGAACATCAGCGGCGAGCGGAAGATGCTCCACAGGGTCATCAGCGTGTACTGTTCGTCGCGGGTGAAGCGGCTTTGGCGGTCGTCGCCCCGCTCGGCCCGAATGCCCAGCCGGCCGAGTGGCAGCATGTCGGCATCGGGAAAAGCGCCGGGCCGAATGTGGGGCGCCCAGCGACTGCACACGGCAAAATGTTCCTTCAGTTGCTCCCAGCTGTCCCAGAAGTCGCCCACGGTACGCCACATGTTGGCGTGGGCCGCCACGTGCTGCGCTTCGGCAATTGGGGTTTCACCGGGCGAGGTGCTGAGCACGATTTTGCGCCCCGAGCGGTCGATGGCCCGCCGAATCATCTCCACTTCGGGCTTGTGGTAGGGCTCGGAGAGGTCGTCGACTTTCACGAAATCCACGCCCCAACCGGCGTATAGCTCGAACAGCGAGTCGTAATACTCCTGCGCGCCGGGCCCCGCTTTCACGGTGTACATATCGTGTAGCCAGCCCGCTTGGCCCTCTTTCGAGTAGATATCGGCCGCCGTCAGCTTGGTGCCGAGGATGGGTAAGCGGCGCTGCACGGCCACCACCGGCACCCCGCGCATGATGTGAATGCCGAATTTCAGCCCCTTGCCGTGCAGGTAATCGGCCAGCGGCCGAAAGCCCTGGCCCCCGGCCGCCGACGGAAACCGGTTGACGGCCGGCACAAAGCGGCCGTAGGCATCCAGGTTCCAGTCGGGGTCTTTCTCGTTGTAGCCGTGGGCCGTGTCGTTGCCCACGTACCAACGAATATCCACTACCACGTACTCCCAGCCGCTGCTGCGCAGGTTCTGGGCCATGTAGTCGGCGTTGGCGCGCACCTCGGCCTCGGTCACGGTGGGGCCGTAGCAGTCCCAGCTGTTCCAGCCCATGGGGGGCCTGGCAGCCCAGGTGTGAAAGTCGGCTTTAGGCGCGGCTTTTTGGGCCGCTGCCGGGCAGGCCAGCGCGCCGCCTAGCAGTGTTGTCCCGGCAAGCAGATGGGTGAGAAAGCGGATGGACATGGTTTATTGGTGACGGCTGGATTTAATTAAAAATTAAAAAAGAAGAATTAAAGATTTGATGTTCTGATTTTTAATTCTTCTTTTTTAATTCTGCTTTACCGGACCCGAAACCGCTCCAGGCTCTTCGTTTTTATTGCACAACGACCTTTTCGGTGTGACTGCGCCGTGCCCCGCTCACCCGCAATAGGTAGAGCCCGGCGCGCACGTCGGCCGCTACCGTTACCGCCGCCTGGCCCGCACTGCTCCGCGCGTACACCAGCCGGCCCTGCATGTCCGAAAGCGTAATGGTGACCGATTCGGCGGTCAGCTCTTCTCCCAGCGCCACCACGAAACGGCCCTGCGCTGCCGGGTTGGGTGCCACGCTGAAGGGTTTGGCCTGCGGGGCCTGGGTGGCCAGGGGCCGGGCGCTGGCACTAGCGCTCACGGTCCATTTCTGGCAGTTGTTGGCCAGGTAGTCGTACAGGGCCAGCTGAACGCCCGCGGTGGTGGAGCAACCGGGCACTTCCACCACCCGGTTGCCATTCGCCGAGGAAAAGACGTAGGCACCGGTGCTGGCGCGCTCGATTTTGAAGCGCTGCCCGGCAATGCCGCTGTAGGGGTACAGCTGGAGCTGGGCGCCGTTGGCGGGGCTGTTGTTCACCACGTCCACGGCCAGGCCCGCTCCCACGGCCGCGGTGATTTTGTACTCGCCGTTGCCCACAGGTGCGAAGTTCCACTGCTGGCACAGCGCGCCGGACCGGGTGCCCTGCGCCACGGCCTGGCCCTGCGCGCCGGTGCAACCCCAGGCGTCCCAGACCTTGCCACTGTTGGCGTTGGCCACTTCGTAGCGGCCTGCGGCCAGCCAGTCGCGGGTGATGAAGGGCCAGCTGGCGCCGTCCCAGCCCAGGTTGCCCACGCTCAACCGGGCGCGGCCGTTGTCGTTGGCGTCGTAGTAGTGGTGGGTGAAGTAGTTGGCCCCGTTTTCCACGAACAGGCCCGCGTGGCCCGGCCCCACGTAGCTGCCGTTGGTGGCAATGAGCGTGGTGCCGCCGTCCTTGTTCAGGTCGACGCCGTTCTTGTCCAGGTACGGGCCGGTGATGCTGGTGGCGCGGCCCACCTGAATGTAGTAGGTGCTGCTGGCACCCTTGCAGCATGCACCCTTGTTGAGGAACAAGTAGTAGTAGGAGCCGTTGCGCACAATGTAAGGGGCCTCGCTGCCGCTATTGTTGCGGGTGCCCGTGGCCGACACGTTGCCGGCCAGCCAGTAGAAGCTGGTGCCCGAGCGTTTGCCGGTGGTGCCGTCCAGCTTTATCAGGGCCAGGCCTTTGAAGAAGGAGCCGTACGTCATCCAAAGGCCGCCGCTGGCATCGGTCACCACGGCGGGGTCGATGGCGTTGCTGGCGCTGCTGCTGCTGGTCGACACCACTTCGCCCTGGTCCACCCAGTTGTAGTCGGGGCTGGCCGGGTCCAGCGTTACGTTGGTGGCCAGCCCGATGGCCGACACGTTGGAGCCGAACGTGGAGCAGGAGTAGTACAGGTAGTACTTGCCGTTGCGGAAAATGCACTCCGGGGCCCAAAAAGTGCCGGCAAAGCCCGGTACGCGGCCGTTAATCCAGGCCGGCCAGGTGCCGTTGGCGAACACCGGCCGCGGCCCCGATTCCCACTTTACCAAATCTGTCGAAAACATGGCGTAAATGCCGTCCCCGGTGGTAAACACCCAGTACTTGCTGCCGTCCTTCACGATGGAAGACGGGTCGTGGCTGTTGTCGTTGCCTTGCAGGGCCTGCGCGGGCCGGCTGCCAGCGCCCAGCAAAACAAGCAGCAGCATCGCCACCCGGCAAGCCCGAACCAGGTAGCCGGGCAGCGGCGACCAGCCAAGCAGCCAGCCGGTGGCAAAAGAAGAACGAGCATCAGCCAAGGGCTGATTGACGAAGGTAAAAATGCTTTTCATGGGAGTGGGAATTGGTGGTGAAAAGACAAATAGGAACCGGGCGAAAAGGCCCTTTTGTAGCGGGGGCACCGGGCAAGCTGTTGGGCAGATGCAGTAGCGGGTTTAAAGTGGTTGGCGATGGCTTGGCCATGGCATTTCAGTTTTGCCCCGCAGGAAGGGCAAAACCAGTACCATCGTGCCGTGGGAATCCGGGAAGATGAAGCGGGTATTTTGAACTGAGAAACATCGCGAATCAGATTCACAAACGATTGTGTAAATGAAGCAGAGAAAGCCCTGCATAGCAGGGCTTTCTTGTATTGAAGCATTCCGGACGCTACCAGAATTTGGCGTACAGTGCCGTGAGTATCAGCAGGGTGATAACGATGAGCGTCAGCGTCTGCCGGCCCACGCGGAACATGCCGGCATCGAGCTGAATGGCGCGGGGATTTACTGCCGGGCCGGCCAGGCTCACGGCCACCATCAGCAGCATGGTGATGACGAAGGACAGGCCCATGCAAATCAGGAAGGGGATTTCGTACACCCCGGCGCTGTTGCGGAAAGCCGTGTAGAGTAGCGTTTCCGGGCCCAGCACGGCCGGGGCGTAGTTGTTGAAAAACACCGACAAGGCAAAGCCCGCCAGAATGCCCACAATGCCGGCCGTGGCCGTGGTGCGCTTCCAGAACATGCCCAGCAGGAACACCGCCAGAATGCCGGGCGAGATGAAGCCCGTGTACTTCTGAATGAACTGGAAGCCGCCCTCGCCGCCAATGCCCAGCAGGTCTTTCCAGGTGAAGGCCACGCTCAGCACCACGGCCGCCAGAATGGTGAAGCGGCCCACCAGCACCTGCTTCCGCTCGGAAGCGTCCGGGTTGAGGTAGCGCTTGTAAATGTCGAGGGTGAAGATGGTCGAAATCGAATTCACCTTGCCTGCCAGCGAGGCCACGATAGCTGCCGTGAGCGCCGCCATGCTCAGGCCCTTCAACCCATTCGGCAGGAAGGTGAGGATGGCCGAATAAGCGTTGTCGGAGTTAAAAGCGCCCGTAGATGACATCTCGGCCTGTAGGCTGCCGTTGCGGTAGAGCACGTAGGCCGCGATGCCGGGCAGCATCACAATCACGGGCATCATCAGCTTGAGAATGCCGGCGAACAGGATGCCGGTGCGGGCCGTGTGCAAATCAGCGCCCAGCGCCCGCTGCGTGATGTACTGGTTGCAGCCCCAATAATTGAGGTTCACAATCCACTGGCCGGCCAGGTACATGGCAATGCCGGGCAGGGCCAGGTACTTGTCGACTTCCACCTGCGGCGTGGCCCCGGTGGGCTTGGCAAATATCATGTGGAAGTGGTCGGGGGCCTTCTCCATCAAGGCGTTGAAGCCCGAGATAGCGCCGCCGCCCAGGCCGAATTTGGTGCTCACCAGGGTGAGGGCGATGTAGGTGGTGACGAGCCCGCCCACCACCAGCACCACCACCTGCACCACGTCGGTGTAGCCCACCACCTTCATGCCGCCGATGGAAATGAGCAGCGCGAATAGCGCCAGCAGCACGATGATGACGTGAAAGGAGTCGCCGCCCACCAGGTTGCTGAGGGCCAGCGCCCCGAGGTAGAGGATGGACGTGAGGTTGACCAGCACGTACAGAAACAGCCAGAAAATGCTCATAATCAGGCTCAGCGTCGAGTTGTAGCGCTGCTCCAGAAACTGCGGCATGGTGAAGATTTTATTCTTCAGGTACACCGGCATGAAGAACACGGCCACGATGATGAGTACGATGGCCGCCACCCACTCGTAAGCCGCCACCGCCACGCCCACCTTAAAGCCCGAGCCCGACATGCCAATGAACTGCTCGGCCGAGATGTTGGAGGCAATCATCGATGCCCCAATGGCCCACCACGTGAGCGAGCCTTCGGCCAGAAAATAGTCTTTGGTGGTTTGCTCGGCCTTCTTTTTGCTCTGGTAGATGTAAAAGCCGTAGCCCGACACTCCGATTAGGTAGAAGAAAAAGACCAGCAGGTCCAGCGTGGTAAGGTTGTTCCGCATAGGGAATTTTGGAGGTGGGAAATTTTGAAAAAGAACTGGCGCGGGTTTAGCGCAGCGTAACTCGTGCCGGCCATATGGGGAGGCTGCGCCTCCCCTGCCGCGCCAGCGACGGCGTGGGATTATTTTTTGGGAGAGGCGCTATCTCATTTAGGTCGTCATGCTGAGCGTAGCCGAAGCATCTCGCGTGTGGTAGTAATTAATGCCGTTGAACGACTGGATTACTGCTTCGAGCGAGATGCTTCGACTACGCTCAGCATGACGGCCTCATTTTCATTGTTTCGTCGTCAACCGCTCTAGCGGCCGCCGAAAGCTACGTCGTTGTAGCGCAGCTCATTTTTGAATGTCCGCAGCTTGGTGTCGGCGTCAATAATTACGAACTCGATGCCGGCCATTTCGGCGAAGTCTTCCAGGTACTCGGCCGTCAGATTCTGGCTGTAGCCGGTGTGGTGGGCGCCGCCGGCCAGAATCCAGGCGGCCGCGCCGGTGCTCAGGTCGGGCAGTACCTTCCAGAGCACGCGGGCCACGGGCAGCTTGGGCAGGTCCTGGGCGGGCAGCACGGCCTCTACCTCGTTCACTATCATGCGGAAGCGGTGGCCCAGGTCCACGATGGTCGCGTTCAGGGCCGGGCCAGCCGGGCAGTTGAACACCAGGCGCGCCGGGTCGGCCTTGCCGCCGATGCCCAGCGGGTGCACTTCCACCTTCACCTTGCCTTCGGCAATGGTCGGGCAGATTTCGAGCATGTGCGAGCCCAGTACCTGCTCGTTGCCGGGCTCGAAGTGATAGGTGTAATCTTCCATGAAGGAATTACCGCCGGGCAGGCCAGCACCCATCACTTTCATGGCGCGCACCAGGGCCGACGTTTTCCAGTCGCCCTCGCCGCCGAAGCCGTAGCCCTCGGCCATGAGGCGCTGGGTGGCGATGCCGGGCAGTTGCGCCATGCCGTGCAGGTCCTCGAAGGTATCGGTGAAGCCGATGGCCTTGTTGTCCTGCAAGAACTTCCGCATCCCGACCTCGATTTTAGCGGCCTCACGCAGGCTTTCGCGCTGGGCGCCGCCGGTTTTCAGGTCGTCGGCCAGCTCATATTCCTGCTCGTAGGTGGCCAGCAGCGCGTCCACGTCGGCATCAGCCGAGGCGTTGATGACGGCCACCAAATCGCCGACGCTGTGGGTATTTACCGAGTAGCCAAACTTGAACTCGGCCTCCACTTTGTCACCTTCGGTCACGGCCACGTAGCGCATGTTGTCGCCGAAGCGCACGATGCGCGCACCCTGCCAGTCGGCCCAGGCGCAGGCCGCCCGCGCCCAGATGCTGAGGCGCTCGTGCACCGCCGCGCTCTGCCAGTGGCCCACCACCACCTTGCGCTTCAGCCGCATCCGGGCCCCAATGAAGCCAAACTCCCGGTCGCCGTGCGCCGACTGGTTGGTGTTCATGAAGTCCATGTCGATGTCGGCCCACGGGATATCGCGGTTGAATTGGGTGTGCAAATGGGCCAGTGGCTTCTGCAAAATCTTCAGGCCATTAATCCACATTTTGGCCGGCGAGAAGGTGTGCATCCAGGCAATCAGGCCCACGCAGTTGTCGGTGGTATTCGCCTCCTGCATCAGTTTGGTGATGCCTTCGGGCCCGGTCAGCACCGGCTTATACACAATCTTGATGGGCAGCACGCTACCTAGCGCCTGCGCAATTTGCTGCGAGTGCTGGGCTACCTGCTCCAGGGTTTCGGGGCCGTAGAGGTGTTGGCTGCCGGTGATGAACCAGGCTTCGTAGTGGGTGATATCAATCATGGAAAATTAAATTAAGAGGACGTCATGTCGAGCGCAGCCGAGACATCTCGCATGCGCAAGTAATTTTGAATACTGCTCCGAGCGAGATGTCTCGGCTGCGCTCGACATGACGTTCAGTAAGGAACAGTGCTACGACTGCCCGTAGTAGGAATTGGCGCCGTGCTTGCGCTCGTAGTGCTTTTTAATCAGGGCGTCTTTCAGTCGTTCCACGCCGGGGCGCAGCGTGCAGCTGAGGTAGGCCAGGCGCGCCAGCTCCTCGAGCACGGCGCTGTGGTACACGGCCTTCTCCACGGTTTTGCCCCAGGTAAAAGGCGCGTGGTTGCCCACGAGTATCATCTCGACTTCGCTGGGCGAGAGGCCACGCTTTGCGAATTCGTTGATGATTTGCCAGCCGGTCTGGTACTCGTAGTCGCCGGCAATGAGGTCGTCGCTCATGGGCGGGGCGCAGGGCACGTCCACCGTCAAATGGTCGGCGTGGGTGGTACCCAGAATGGGGATGTCGAGCTGCGCCTGGGCCCAGGCCGTGGCGTAGGTGCTATGCGTGTGTACAATGCCCCCGATTTCGGGCCACTGCTTGAAGAGCAGCGCGTGGGTTTTGGTATCCGACGACGGACGCTTGCTGCCCTCCACCGCATTGCCCTCGAAATCGACAATAACAATATCCTCGGGCGTGAGCGTGGCGTAGGGCACGCCGCTAGGCTTAATGGCAAACACGCTGCGCTCGCGGTCAACTACGCTGGCGTTGCCGAAGGTGAATAGCACCAGGCCCAGCTTGGGCAGCTGCATATTGGCCTCGTAGCAGACCTGTTTCAGGGCTTGATAATCACTCATTAGGCGTGCAGTAGGGAGGGTTCTGCTTCGTTCATGCGCGGACTCGCCGAGTCCACGCTACTCGTTTCCACGAACCGGCCGAAGGCCTGGTACTGGGCGTAGCGGGCTTGGTAGTCGGCTACGCGGGCGGGGTTGGGCGTGTAGGTTTCGGCGAAGCCGCTGCCCATTTTCTTCTGGGCCGTGAGCACGTCGGAGTACACCCCCGCGGCCACGGCCGCATACATGGCCGAGCCCAGCGCGGGCGCTTGTTCCGATACCGCAATTTTGATGGGCCGGTCGAGCACGTCGGCCAGGGTCTGCATCACGAATTGCGACTTCTTGGCCACGCCGCCGATGCCGATGACTTGCTTAATGGGAATGCCTTCGGCCTCAAATCGCTCCACAATCTGCTTCGAGCCGTAGCAAATGGCTTCGACCAGGGCGCGGAAAATCTGGGGGGCGTTGGTGCCCATGGTCAGGTTCATCAGTGCGCCTTTCAGGGCTTGGTTGGCGTCGGGCGTGCGGCGGCCGTTCACCCAGTCCAGCGCCAGCACCGCCGATTCCTCGGGGGCTACGGCGGCGGCGGCCTGGCTGAGCTGCACCAGCAGCGCGTCGCTCATTTCCTCGCGTAGCGCGGCTTGCAGCTCGGGCGTCAGCACCTTGGAATGGGGCAGCACATTATGCAGCGGCCATTCCACGATGTTGCGGAACCAGGCCAGCAAATCGCCGAAGGCCGACTGCCCGGCTTCGAGCCCCAGCATGCCGGGAATCACGGAGCCATCCACCTGCCCGCAGATGCCGGCCACGAGGTGACTGCCGACTTCGGCCGTGGGCGCCACCACGATGTCGCAGGTGCTGGTGCCCATCACCTTCACCATCGAATAGGCTTCGATTTCGCCCGCCACCGCGCCGGCGTGGGCATCAAACGAGCCCACCGCGACCACGGTGTTGGTGGTCAGCCCCAGGCGCTGGGCCCATTCCGGAGAAAGGTGGCCGGCTACTTCATCGGCGGTGTAGGTTTCGTTGAATAATCGATTGCGTAAACCGGCCAGCTTCGGTTCCAGGTAAGTCAGAAACTCCTCGGAAGGCAGCCCGCCCCAGCTCGCGTGCCACATGGCCTTGTGGCCGGCGGCGCAGCGGCTGCGCCGGAAGGTGGCCAGGTCGCCGCCGGTGAGCAGCAAGGTCATCCAGTCGCAGTGCTCCATCCAGGAGTGGGCGGCGTGGGCCACGGCCTCGTCCTCGCGCACCACGTGCGCAATCTTCGCCCAGAACCACTCCGAAGAGTAGATGCCGCCTTCGTACTTGGTGAAGTCCTCGCCGCCCCAGGTGCGGGCTTTGTGGTTGATTTCGGCCGCCTCGGCCAGGGCCGTGTGGTCTTTCCAGAGCACAAACAGGGCGTTGGGGTTGTCGGCAAACTCGGGCAGCAGGCCCAGGGCCACGCCCTGCGCGTTCACGGGGCCAGGCGTCGAGCCGGTGGTATCCACGGCCAGGCCCACGATTTGGGCAGCCGGCACCTGCTGGGCCACGCGGCGCACCACGGCTTCCAGGCCCTCGATGTAGTCGAGCGGGTGCTGGCGAAACTGGTTGTGGGCCGGGCGGCAGTATTGCAGGGTTTTCCAGCGGGCGTAATGGTGCACGGCCTGGGCGACTTCGGTGCCGGTGTGGGCATCCACGAGCAGGGCGCGTACCGAGTCGGTGCCGTAGTCGATGCCGATGACGTAGGCGGGAGTAGTGGCTATCTGTTCCACGGTTGATAAGGGATTCAGGAAGGGTGATTGGGTAAATGAAGAAATAGGGATGAAAAGCAAGGACAGAGTCCCACCGCTGGTTTCTTGCCTTTCATTCCCCATTCTTCGTTGTTCTTATTTCCGCACGCCAAACGTGTAGGTACTCGCCGAGTGCAGCGTTTCGCCGGGCTTCAGCACGGTGCTGGGAAACTTGGGCTGGTTGGGCGAATCGGGAAAGTGCTGGGTTTCGAGGCAGAAGCCGGCATTTTTGCCGTACACCGTGCCCCCTTTGCCCTTGAGCGTGCCGTCAAGGAAGTTGCCGGTGTAGAACTGAATACCGGGCTGGTCGGTCGTCACCGTCAGGGTGCGGCCCGAGGCGGGGTCGTACACGGTGGCGGCGGGGTGCTGGCCGGTGGCTGTGTTCAGCACCCAATTGTGGTCGTAGCCGCCGGGCACCTGCGCAATGCGCTCGCCGATGGCGTGGGGCGTGGTGAAGTCGAAGGGCGTACCCGCCACCGGGCGCAACTCGCCGGTCGGAATCAGGCCCGCGTCCACCACGTTGTAGCGGTCGGCGGGCAGGGTTACTTCGTGGGCCAGAATGTCCTTGCTCGTGCCGTGGCTGAGGTTGAAGTAGGCGTGGTTGGTGAGGTTGACCACCGTGGCCTTGTCGGTGGTGGCGGTGTAGTCAATCTTGAGCGCGTTGTCGTTGGTGAGGGTGTACACCACGGCCACGTTCAGGTTGCCGGGGTAGCCTTCCTCGCCGTCCTTGCTCAGGTAGGTCAGCTTTAGGCTCTGGCCCTCAGCCGAAGCGCCGGGCTCCGCAGTCCAGACAACCTGGTCGAAGCCCACTTTGCCGCCGTGCAGCGTGTTGGCGCCGTTGTTAGTGGCCAGGGTATAAGTCTTGCCATCGAGCGTGAATTTGCCCTTGGCAATGCGGTTGCCGTAGCGCCCAATCAGCGCGCCAAAGTAGGGGTTCGACTTGCGAAACTCGGGGCTCTGGTAGCCGCTCACGTTGTCGAAGCCCAGAATGACGTCGCCCAGCTTGCCGTCCTTGTCGGGCACTAGCAGGCTGGTGAGCGTGCCGCCGAAATTGGAGATGGTGGCCTTGGCACCGCTGGCATTGGTGAGCGTGAAAAGCTGCACCTCAGTGCCAGCAGTGGTTTTACCAAAGGCGGCGGAAGTGGGCATAGCGGCTGTTGTTTGGGTAGAATCGGCGGTGGCGGTGGCCGCCGCGTCAGTCGTGGTTTTGTCGGTAGCCGTATTGTTGGCCCCGCAGGCAGCCAGCGCGAGCAGGCCGGAGCAGGACAAGGCCAGACGCCCTAAACGGAAAGATGTAGTCATCATAAAAGCAGAATATCGTGTGGGGATTTGAAGTAAAACCGAGGAAAGTAAAACCGGGCAAGATGCGCTTACAGCACCGTCAGCTTCTGGGTGAGCTGACCCGCGCCGATGCGCACGCGCACCAGAAATAGGCCCGTGGGCAAGCCTGCATCCACCGACAGTTGCGCTGAGGGGTGCGCCACCGTCTGGCGGTACACCACGCGTCCCTGCAAGTCCAGCACTTCCACCGTCACGGCTTCCGAGGACTTTTGCCCGCCCATGTCCACCGTGAAATTGCCCATGGGCGCGGGGATGGGGAAAATGCTCACGCCCGGCAGGCCCTGGCCTGCGGCCGTGGCCGTGGGCCCGGCCGTGGGGGTCAGAAACCAGCGCTGGCAGGCGCAGCCGTTGTAATCGAACAGCGCCAGCTGCGTGCCGGGGCTGGCCGAGGCCGCGGGCACCTCCACCACGCGGTTGCCGTTCAGCGAGGCGAACACCAGGCTGCCGTCGTTGGCCCGGTCCAGGTGGTACTGCTGGCAGTCCTGGTCGGTGTAAGCGCCCAGCTGCAGCACCGCGCCGTTGGCGTCGGAACAGTTGGCCACGCTGGCGGCCAGGCCGCCGAGCGCGCTCGTGATTTTGTAGTCGCCGTTGCCCAGGGCCGTAAAGTCCCACTGCTGGCAGGTGCCGCCCGTGCGGGCGGCCTGGGTGATGGCTTGCCCACTGCCGCCGGTGCAGCCCTGCGACTGCCACACCAGGCTGGTGGTGGCCGGGCCGGTGGCCACGGTGTAGCGCACGGGGGCGCCGGCCACGGCGGGGGCGTTCAGCCAGTCGCGGCTCACCACAGGCCAGTCGGCAGCGTCCCAGGTCAGCTTGGCCAAGCCGAGCTTGGGGGCGCCGCCTTCGTACGAATCGTAGTAATGGTGCGAGAAATAGGCAGTGCCGTTTTCCTCAAAAATGCCGACGTGGCCCGGCCCACGGTAGCGGCCCAGGGCGCTGAGCAGCAGGGTGCCGCCGCCGTTGTTCAGGTTGGCTCCGGTTTTGTCGAGAAAAGGGCCGTTGGGCGAAGCCGAGCGGCCCACCAAAATGCGGTAGGTGCTGCTGGAGCCTTGGCAGCAGGTGCCCCGGTTGATGAACAGGTAATAAAAAGCGCCGCGTTGCTTCACGTAGGCCGCTTCCACGTCGCCGTTGGCCACGGCCGCCTGGGCGGCGCCGGCCAGCAGCTTGCCCGTGGCGGGGTCCATCTGCACAATGCGGATGCCGCCGAAAAACGAGCCGTACGTCATCCACAAATTGTTGCTGGCGTCGCGGTAAATGGCCGGGTCGATGGCGTTGACGGCGCTGCCGTTGTTGGTCGAAATCACCTCGCCTTCGTCCACCCAGTTGTAATTAGGGTTGGCCGGGTCCAGGGTCACGTTGGTGGCCAAGCCAATGGCCGACACCCTCGAGCCGAACGTGGAGCAGGAGTAGTAGAGGTAGTACTTGCCGTTTTGAAACACGCACTCCGGGGCCCAGAAAATGCCAGTGAAGCCGGGCACTTTGGTGTTTATCCAGGCCGGATAGGTATTGTTCTGGAATACGGCCCGGGGGCTCGGTGTCCACTTCACCAGGTCGGTGGAGTAGAGGCTGTAGATGCCCTGGCCGGTGGCAAAGGTCCAGTACGTGTTGCCGCTTTTGATGATGGTGGACGGGTCATGAATACCCGTCAGGCCTTGCAGGGCGCGCGCGGGAGCGGCCCAGCCCACGGCCACCAACACGAACAGGCTCGTCAGGCAGCGGCGCAGCAGTTGCTGCCACCGGAGAGTTTCAGGGGCAAAAAGACAGGTATTAGGCATAGCGGGTGGGCTTGGAAAGCGTACCGATGTAAGGCAGGCAACTATTCGCCCGAAGGCTTGATAATGTCGGTGTTGATGGGCACCGGCACGCCGAAGTTGGGCGAGCCGTCGGTGTTCCAGGTGAACTTCTGCATGCGCGGGTTGCGCCGGTCCACGCAGCCTTCGCCGGGGTTGGAGTTGGCGTGGTAGATAATCCAGTCTTCCTGTCCGTCTTTCGACTTGAAGAAGCCGTTGTGGCCCGTGGCGTAGGCCCGGCTGGCCGGGCGCTGCGAAAACACGGGCGTGGTCGATTTGGTCCAGGAGCTTGGCAGCATGGGGTCAGCCGTGCTGCTGGCCGTGAGCATGCCCAGAGCGTAGTCGTCGGTGCCGCAAAAGCTGGCCGAGTACACCATGAACGTTTTGTTGTTGTGCTTAAGAATTTCGGGGCCTTCGTTCACGTAGGGCGGGCCCACGTTTTCCCAGACGTACTGCGGGCGCGTCAGCTCCACGCGCGGCCCGGTCAGGGTCCAGGGGTTGCTCATCCGCGAGATGTAGATGCGCTGCACGCCGTCGATGCCGTTGTGGCCCGACCAGAGAAAATAGCGGTTACCGTTCTGCTCCAGCACCGTGCCGTCGATGGCCCAGTGGTCCTCGGTGGGGTTGAAGATGCGGCCTTTATCCGTCCACGTCCCAACGGTGGGGTTGGGGTTGTCGTTTTCGAGCACCCAGGTGCGCTGCAAGCCCAGGTTGGAGCCGTTGGGGCCGGCCGTGTAGTAGATGTACCACTTGCCGTCGAAGAAGAACATTTCCGGGGCCCAGAGGTTGCCCGAGGCGGCGCCGTTAGCCGGCGGCGTCCACACCACGGTGCTGGGCGCGGTGCCCAGACCCGACATGGCCGTGGTCCGCCAGATGGCCAAGCGGTTGCTCAGCGTGTGCAGGTAGTAGTAGTATCCGTCTTTTTGAGCCACGAACGGGTCGGGGCCGCTGGGCAGCAGCGGGTTTTGAAAGGTGGTGCTGGTAACCACGGTGGGCGGCGAGGCCACCGGCGGAACTGCCATCTTGGTTTGGCTGCACGCCAGGTTTCCCAGCAGCAACACGGTCAGCAGCAGCAAGTGGCTGGTAATAAGGCGGAGGTTGCGCATGCTTACATTCATAATGGCGGTACCTAAGTGCGGGCGCTAAAGCAGAAGAGCCGCCCCGGGTTGCAGCCCGGGACGGACATCTACTCACCACTCACCTCTTTTTAATAGCCAGGGTTCTGCTTGATGCCTGGGTCGATGTCAATATCGCGCTGCGGAATGGGAAGCAGCTTCGAGATGCCGAGGCGGAAGTTGGTAAAGTCCCCGTCGCGGGCCTTCAACTCGTCGATGCCGGCTTGGTTGTCCATCAGGCCCCAGCGCAGGATGTCGTACCAGCGGGTGCCTTCGCCGGCCAGTTCCTTGGCCCGCTCGCTGCGAATGAGCTGGCGCAGGGTGGCTTGGGTGAAGGTACCCGTGAGGGGCGCCAGATTCACGGACGGGCGTTGGCGCACCAGGTTCACGAGCGGCACGGCCGCGCTCATTTGGTTCATTTCCGTGAGGGCTTCGGCCTGCATAAGCAGCACGTCGGCGTAGCGGATTACGCGGTGGTTGATGCCCGAGGTGAAGTTTTCGTTCGTGCGGGTGCGGTCGTTCTGGTACTTGCGCCAGTACTGCTGGCTGGGGTTCCAGCCCCAGTCCGCAAACGTTTTGCCGTAGAACACCTCGGGGTTGCGGTTGCTGATGATGCACACGTCGCGGCGCGGGTCGATGCGGTGCTTGGTGGTGCTGCCGGGGGCAAAGGCCACCGTCGAGTCGCGGTACTCGTCCAGCAGCCAGCGGCGGGGCTGTACGTCGGCAAACGTGGGGCCGGGAGGGCCGAAGAAGTTGGGCCGGTCGTGGCTTTCCGACGACGCCGCGTTGTCCTGCCCCTGGGAGGGCTGCTGCTCCAGCACCAAATCCGTGAACTGTACCTCAAACACTGACTCCGAGTTGTTCTCGTTTGTGTCGGTGAAGTTGTCGAGGTAGCTGGGCACCAGCGCGTACTTGCCGGTGCTGATGATTTCGGCGAACAAGGCCGACGCTTGGGCGTATTTGCCCTGGTGCATGTATACCCGGGCCAGCAGGGCCTGGGCGGCACCTTTAGTTACCCGGCCTTTGTCGACGCCGCTGTACTCCAGGTCCAGGTTGGGAATGGCGGCCTGCAGGTCGGCGATAATCAGGGCCTCGGCTTCGGCCTGTGTGCTTTGCGGCACGCGGGTATTCACCTTCGATTCTACCGTAATCAACGGGAGGTTACCAAAAAAGTAGGCCAAGTCGAAGTACGACAGCGCCCGGATAAACCGGGTTTCGCTTAGCAGCCGATTTTTCAGCGTGGCGTTCATATCGATGCCGGGCACGTTGGCCAGCACCTGGTTGCAGCGGAAAATGGTGCGATAGTAGTCGTTCCAGGCAAACGACGAGATAAAGAAGTTGTTATCGGGCGTGAGGAAGCGCGTGAAGTTGGCCAGCTCCACAAAAGGGCTCTGGCTGAACGACTCGTCCGAACGGTGCGCCATGAAGTGCCAGCTGCGGTAGTACACCGCAAACTGCTGCAGGCCGGAGTAGCAGGCGAACACACCCTTCACGGCGTCGTCCGACGTTTTCCAGAAATCGGCCGTGGTAGGCGCGTTGGGGTTGGATTTATCGAGCAAATCCTTTTCGCAGCCGGTGGCGGTTAGGAAAAGGCCCCCGGCGCAGAGCAGCGTGAGGAACTTGTTAACTTTTTTCATAAGTCGAAAAAGTAAAATCGGGGTGGGAAGGCGCGGCCCGACCAGCGGGCCGCGGCCAAACGAGACTAGAAGTTGACTTGCACGCCGCCGATGACGGTGCGCACGTTGGGGTAAGAACCGTCGTCGACGCCGCGGCTGTAGAAGCCCGTGCCCGTCGTTTCTGGGTCGAAACCGGTGTACTTGGTGAAGGTCACCAGGTTGGTGCCCGTCACGTAGAACCGAACCGAACCCAGGCTCGGCACCTTGCTGCTCAGGCTCTTGGGGATAGTGTAGCCCAGCTGAATGTTCTTCATACGCAGGTAGTTACCGTTCTCAAGCCAGCGCGTGGTGTTGGCCAGCGAGTTTTGCCCGGCCGCGATGCCCAGGTTGCCAGCACCCCCGCCCTGCAGCAGGCGCGGCGTGGTGGTCGAAGGATTGTTCGGCGACCACGGCGTTACGTCGGCGTCGTAGTTGTTGGGGCCGTTATAGCTCTCCAACGCCCGCTTGGCCACGTTGAACACCTTATTGCCCGAGGCGGACTGCCAGAACAGCGACAAGTCGAAGTTCTTGTAGCCAGCGTTCATATTCAAACCCAGCTGCAGCGTGGGAATGGCGCTGCCTGAGAAAGCCCGGTCGGCGTTGTCAATCTTGCCATCGCCGTTGAGGTCCTTGTAGCGCACGTCGCCGGGCGAGGCATAGGGCTGAATAATGGTGCCGTTCGACGATTTGTGGTTTTTAACCTCCTCCTGCGTCTGAAAGATGCCGTCGAACTGAATGAGGTAAAACTCACCTACCGAATGGCCTAGCTGCGTGCGGGTAGGCCCGTCGCCGCCACCAATGACCCCTCCGATGACGGGTACCTGCGTCACTTCGTTTTTCACCGTGGTCAGCGCAAAGTCGGCACCGTAGGTGAAGGCCGCCTTGTTCTGATGGTAGCCCAGGGCTATTTCAACCCCTTTGTTCCGCAGGTTGCCGCCGTTCTGCACCGGGTCGCCGTCGAAATTGCCGAGGTAAGTAGGCACTTGTACATAGACCAGTGCTTTGCGGGTATCAGCCACGTAGTAGTCGGCCGATAAGTTCAGGCGGTTGTCCAGCATGGCCAGGTCGAAGCCTATGTTTTTGGTGGCGCGTTCCTCCCACTGCACATCAGGACTGTTGAGGCGAATCTGGGCCTGGCCGTTCACAATCTGTTGCGTCGTGCCAATCACGTAATTGACGTTCGTTCCCACTGCCGCGTAGGGCAGATAATTGTTGTTTACAGACTCGTTGCCAATCACGCCGTAGCTGGCCCGCAGCTTTAGGTTGTTAATCTGAGGTACCGCGCCCTTGAAGAAGTCTTCTTCGCTGATGCGCCAGCCCAGCGAAGCCGCGCCAAAGTCGGCTTTCTGGTTCTGCTTGGCAAAGCGCGACGAGGCATCGCGGCGGCCGCTCAACGAGAGCAGGTAGCGGTTCTTGAAATCGTAAGTGGCCTGGGTGAAATACGAGCGAATGCCGTACTGCGTTGAATTTCCCCGAATGGCACCTGGTTTGGAACCAGCATCGAGCTGAAAGTAGTATTGAGGCGATGCGCCAAAGCCCGTTGCCCCCGCCTGCACGTTGTGCTGGTTGTAGCTCTGCACCCCGTAGCCCACTAGGGCGTTGATGTGGTTTTCGCCCAGGGCCTTGGTGAAGTTCAGCGTGTTCTCGGCCATCAGGTAGGTGTCGTAGCCCAAAAACTCGTTCAGCAATGCCGAGGTGATTTCCGTGTTCTGCCGGATGATGCCGGTTTTCTGCGCGTCCACGTTGGCGTAGGTGTGCAGGTTGAGGCCCACGTTCAGGCGGTAGGTCAGGAAGTCGAAAATCGATACGTCGGCGCTCATGTTACCCGCCAAGCGGTTTTCTGCCTGTTTGCGGCTCAGCAGCGTCTGTGCGCCCACCGGGTTGGTGGCGAAGGTGTTGAGCCGGGAGGTGCCCACGCCAAACCCGCCCTTCAGGTTGGTGGGGTCATACACCGGAATGCTCGGAATCATCAGTAGCACGTCGATGAATGGGAAGCCGTTGAGCAGCGTCGCGTTGGCGCGGCTCAGCTGCAGGTTTTCCTGAAACCGGAAGCGGCCCCGGCTGATGCCCGAATTCAGGCGCAGGCTGAACCGTTCGAAGTCCGGGCCTTTCACGATGCCCTGCTGGTGGAAGTAATCGCCCGAAATCAGGAAGTTGCTGGAGCTTTTCTCGCCGGTGCTGCCGCCGCCAAAGGTCACGTTGTAGTTTTCGCGCCGGCCCACTCGCAGGAACGCATCCTGCCAGTCGGTGTTCACGCTGGGGTCTAAGGTGCCGCCCTGCGACACCGGCACCGCGCCCGACAAGCTGCTCTGCCCGTTGTTGAGCGGGTCGAGGCCCGCGTTGCGGTACGCCACTACGGCGCGCTGGGCCCATTCGCTGGCGTTGGTCAGGTTGTACTTCTTCCGCACCTGGTCGAAGCCCACGTAGCCGTTGGCGCTGATAGTAGGCGTGCCGGCCCGGCCTTTTTTGGTGGTAATTTGAATAACCCCGTTGGCGCCGCGGGAACCGTACACCGCCGTTGAGGAAGCGTCTTTGAGCACGGTCAGCGTTTCAATGTCGCTGGGGTTGAGGTTGCGCGCGTCGGTCGTCCACAGGCCATCAATCACATAAAGAGGGCTGGTGTCGGCCAGGCCCAGCGTGCCAATGCCCCGGATGGTCACCACCGGCGCGTCGCCGGGGCCGCCGCTACCGGCCACGCTCACGCCAGGCGTCCGGCCTTGCAGCTGCTGCCCTACCGTGGGCACGGGCGTTTTGTTGGCTTCTTTCACGTCCAGACTGCTCGTGGCGCTGCTCAGGTTCTGGCGGTCCTGGGTGAGGTAGCCTACCACCACCACGTTGCTCAGGGCGGTGTTGTCCAGCACCAGGGCCATGTCGATGGTGCCGCGACTACCAACTGCCACTTCCTGTGCGGCATAGCCTACAAAGGAAAATACCAACGTAGCGCCATCGGGAGCCTCGATGCGGTAGCGGCCGTCGGCATCGGTTTGGGTGCCGGTGCTGGTGCCCTTCACGATAACGTTGACGCCGGGTAGGCCCGCGCCCTTTTCGTCGGTGATGCGCCCGGTTACCGGGCCCGCAACGGCGGCGCTGGCAAGCAGCGTCCTGTTTTCAGCAGGAGCGCCGGCCAAAAGCGGCTGGATTGGGAGGCAGCAGATGACGGCGGGAAGCAACAGCCGTCGCAGATTCTTAGGTACTGGCTTTTTCATAAGCTAGGTGGGGATTTTGGTGGGACCAACACAATCGTTTGTGTAAAGATGCAAAAAAAAAGTTCAGTGGTTACCTATTACGGAAATTTAGTTAAAAATTTGCTTTGTGTGGGCTTTATTAAAACACAAACGATTGTGCTTACAAGCAAAAGAATGGGGTAAATGGCCTTCAACTAGGTTGACAACCCTTTTTGTAATGGTGACCAGAATGCTGGCTTGGCGATTTTAAGAACCGGCGGGTAAAGCTAATGAATGCATCACACACCATTAACTTTCTGTTCGGCCTTCTTATAGCCGTGGAGAATAAAATTAAGCAGAGCCCTGCGGCCAGCTATACTAGAGACCCAACGCGACCTGCAGGTACTTAGTAGCGCGTGATGCTGAAGCGGCTGATACCCCGGTTTTGGCCATAGATAAGCCTTTTTCGAGCGCTTTCCGGACTTTGGCGAGGTTCTCGACGTCCAAACCTTTGGGCCAACCGATGTGCTTTTGCGCAATGCGGGTTTCCGTGAGGCGTATTGGGCTCACCAAACTACTAATACCTTTCTGGCTAATCAAGCAAACAGGCACACTAACGGGCACACCAAAAAAAATCCCCTTGTAAACGCTTAGTTTACAAGGGGATTTTAATTTTTAGCGCTCCCTCCTGGGCTCGAACCAGGGACCCTCTGATTAACAGTCAGATGCTCTAACCGGCTGAGCTAAGGAAGCAATTGCTTACCCGAAACCCGGTTGTTGTTGTTTCGGACTGCAAACTTACGACCTTCTCTAAAAAGGTACAAGCCGAAACGAGTTTATTTTCCTAAAAAGTTACCTGATGGGTTAATTTGTGATGTTGAGCAACGTCCCCTGCAGGCTGGTGCTGTACTGCTTCAACGGGCGAGGACTGGGGCCACCGGTGATTTGCCCCCGCAAATCGAACTGCGAATTGCAGCAGGAATCGCGCAGAAACAGCCGCGAGTTGCGGTCCAGGCTCACCAAGGCGCACGCATCGTATGGGCGGTAGGGGCAATTGCGCTCAAAGGCCAAATAGACCCCCGCACGCTCTCGTACCACAACTACGCCCTTTACACCGCCATCGCCGGCGGGCCCTTGCACCGGCAGGGTTACGGCCCCGTTATCGGCGCGCAGGGCAGCGTACTGCTGGTTGGTGATGTTGATGCTAAGATTTACCGACGCGTAGGGTATCAGCGGCTGGTCATCGTTTTTCGACCCGCAGGCCGCGGTAATCAGGAGTGAGCAAATAGCGAGCAGGAAGGATAGGCGGCGCATAGTTGATGAATAGGCGATAGAGAGCAGCAGGCAGATGGTCCGTGGCACTTCGAGCGGCACCTGAGGCCGCAGCATTTCGTGGCTTAAGAATAATCGTAAAACCCGCGGCCGGTTTTGCGGCCGTGGTGGCCGGCGTCCACCTTTTGCTGCTGAATGCGGCTGGGCCGGAACTTGGCGTCTTGGTGGAAAGAGGCGAACATGGCGCTGGTCACCGCGAAATTGGTGTCGACCCCAATCAAATCCATCAACCGAAACGGGCCCATTTTGAATCCACTGGCCTGAAGCAGCTCATCAACGAGCTCAAACGACGCCACCTGCTCTTCCACAATTTTTAGGCTTTCCACGTAATAGTGCCGAGCCACGCGGTTCACGATGAATCCGGGCGCATCGGCGGCCCGCACCGGCGTTTTGCCCAGCCGGCGGGCCAGGGCTTCCACGGCATCGGTAACGGCGGGGGCAGTGGCCACGCCGCTGATTACCTCCACCAGGGCCATCAGGGGCGCGGGATTGAAGAAATGCAGGCCCACCACGCGCTCCGGGTGTGGCACTGGCGCCGCTAGCTGCGTAATGGGCAACGACGACGTGTTGGAGGCCAGAATAGTAGTGGGCCCGTTGAGCGCCGCCAGCTCCCGAAACAGCTGGTGCTTCACGTCGAGGCGCTCCACCACGGCTTCAATAATGAGGTCGGCCTGCACCACGGCCATATCCGTGGTGAGGGTGAGGCGGCTCAGCGCCGCGCTGCGGGCTTCGGCCGTGAGCTTGTTTTTCTCCACCAACTTACCCAAACCAGCGGTAATGGCCGCGTGGGCTTTCTCGAGTGCCGCGGGATTGAGGTCGAACAGAATCGTGGGCAGGCCGTGCTGAATGCCCAATTGGGCAATGCCCAAGCCCATGGTGCCCGCTCCGACGACGGCTAAAGTCTGGATTTCATTCATGGCACGAAGGTAAACGGCCCGTCCCGGCAAGCGTGGCTTGCTGGGACGGGCCGTCCTGTTTTTTGGCTTGATTTACGAAAACGCCTACTTTTTAAACAGCGAATTCACGAACGTGTGCCGGTCAAACAGCTGCAAATCGGTCATCTTCTCCCCCACCCCAATGTAGCGCACGGGAATGCTGAATTGGTCGGAAATGCCGATTACCACGCCGCCCCGGGCCGTGCCGTCGAGCTTAGTGATGGCCAGGGCCGTGACTTCGGTGGCTTTGGTGAACTCCTTGGCCTGCAGGAAGGCATTCTGGCCGGTGCTGCCGTCCAGCACCAACAGCACCTCGTGCGGGGCGTCGGGCAGCACCTTCTGCATCACGCGCTTGATTTTACTCAACTCGTTCATCAGGTTCACCTTGTTGTGCAGGCGGCCGGCCGTGTCGATGATGACCACGTCGGCTCCCATCTCCACGCCTTTCTGCACGGCATCGTAGGCCACAGAGGCGGGGTCGGTGTTCATGCCGTGGCTTACCACGGGCACGCCCACGCGCTGCCCCCAGATGATGAGTTGGTCAACCGCGGCGGCCCGGAATGTATCGGCCGCGCCCAGCACCACCTTCTTGCCCGCCGAGTGGAAGCGGTGGGCCAGCTTGCCGATGGTCGTGGTTTTGCCCACGCCATTCACGCCCACCACCATAATTACGTAGGGCTGCCCGGTAGTACCGGCGCGGTCCAGCACGGCGGTAGAGCCGGAATTGTTGTCTTCCAGCAAGGCCACAATTTCCTCGCGCAGGATGCGGTCCAGCTCGGAGGTGCTCACGTATTTGTCGCGGGCCACGCGGGCCTCAATGCGGTCAATGACCTTCACCGTGGTGTCGATGCCCACGTCGGCGTGCACCAGCAGCGTCTCCAAATCGTCGAGCATGGCCTCGTCCACGGTGCTTTTGCCCACCACGGCCTTACTCAGCTGCTCGAAGAAGTTGGTTTTGGTCTTTTCCAGGCCCGCGTCCAGCGAGGCTTGCTGCGCGGTACTTTCCTTGTCCTTTTTAAAAAAATCGAAGAGGCCCATGGGGGTTCTGTCATACTGAGCTTGCGAAGCACCTTGTCACGTCCGCAGGACTCTAATTGATAACTCTGTAAGAAGCAGCTTCAATGAAATGCTTCCTTGACTAATGCCGGCTTTCAGTTCGTCAGCATGACAAAAGTCAGCATGACAGACGGTATTACACGCAAAAAGTCCCACGAAGGTGGGACTTTTTAAACTTTTACGAAGCCGAAGCCGGCAGGCAACTTATTTGTTGCCGGTGGCCAGGTACTCCTGCACTTTGTCGAGGAGCACCATCTCCTCGCGGAAGGTGTAGGCACCGGTTTTCTCCGATTTAACGGCCCGAATTACCTTTGCCCAGTTCTTGGCGTTCTCTGTGGTTTTCAGAGTTGCAACTACTTTCTTAGCCATTGTTCAGGTTATTTAATTTCCTTGTGAACGGTCATTTTCCGCATAATCGGGTTGAATTTCTTCAGCTCGATGCGCTCAGGGGTGTTCTTGCGGTTCTTGGTGGTGATGTAGCGCGAGGTGCCGGGCAGCCCCGAGGTTTTATGCTCGGTGCATTCCATGATAACCTGCACCCGGTTTCCTTTCTTGGCCATCTCGACGGGGGTGTGTGTTTTTAAATTTAGGACTGCAAAGGTACATGTCTTTTTGGAAACGACAAAAGAATGTTGCGCAACTTTCAGTCGGATAAGCAGAAGTGAGGCAACGTGGCATCCCTTAGGTGAACAAGAAAGGTCCTGCTGAGCGCTGCCGAAGCATCTCCACTGTGGAAGTAACTAATTATTCACGAGGCAGCGAGGCTTCGGCGGCGCTCAACAGGACGTGCGGATTGGAATAGACCTCAAAGTCCCACGCTGCTACTTCAGTACCGGTAGCGTAAAGCCTTCCAGCGCACTGGGCTCGGTCATCAGCTTTTCAATATCGGCCACAGTGCGCGGGGCTTCGGCCGAGATATTCTCGTAGCCGGTGGCCGTAATCAGTGCGTCGTCTTCGATGCGCACGCCGATATTCCACCATTTGGGGTCGCAGGGCGAGCCGGCGGGAATGTAGATGCCGGGCTCAACGGTGATGACGTTGCCGGCCTGCAGCGGGCCGTAGGGGCCACGGTCATGCACGTCGAGGCCGAGGTAGTGACTGGCGCCATGCGGGTAGTAGCGCCGCATCTCTTCCTTTTTTTTGATGATGCCCAGCTTTTGCAGGCCCGCCGTTATCACATCCTGAGTGGCTTTGTTGGGGGCATCAAAGGCCACGCCGGGGAGGCAAGCGGCAAAACCGGCCTCCTGAGCGGCCAGCACCAGCTCGTAAATCTGCCGCTGCTCGGGGCTGAATTTGCCGGAGGGCGGCACGGTGCGCGTCACATCGGCGGAATAGCCGTGGTACTCGGCCCCGCAGTCCATCAGCACAAGGTCGTTGTCGAGGTGCAGGCGGTCGTCGGTTTCATAATGCAGAATGCAGGCGTTGGCCCCGCCGCCCACGATGCTGGGATAGCCCTGAAACTCGGCCCCGTAGCGGCGGTACACGTATTCGTGGAGGCCCTGCACTTCCATTTCGCCCATTTCGGGGCGTAGCAGCTTCATCACCTCGCGCTGGCCCTGGGCGCTGATGCGGGCGGCGCGGCGCAGCAAAGCCAGTTCCTCGGGAGCCTTCACGGCGCGTAGCTCATCCAGCCTTTCGCCCAGCGTGCTGTCGTCGAAACGGCCGGGCGGGTGGGCGGCAATGGCGGCCTCGCGGGCGGCGGCAGTAGTAGCCGCCAGGTAGTCTTTCACCAAGGGCACGCTGCCCAGCGCCGGATTTTCCTTCAGCTGGGTGGCGAGGTATTTGGATACAGCTTTATCGTTTCGGACACCGTAGCGGCGGATAACGCTCTCATGCTCGGTGAGCGCCGGATTATAGTCGGCCGGTAGACCGGCCTGCTGCCGAAAAGTGGCTACCAGGCCGTGTAGGTCAGCTGCGTTGGTCTGGTCATCGCGAATGTCGGTGGGGAGGCCGATGAACAGCAGGTGGTCGAAATCGGCCCACTTGATACCGGCAGTGGCAAACTCCCGGTTATCGGCGGTGAACTGCAGGGCCAGTTGGGTTTTGGCATCGGCGGCCCCGCGGCGGCGGCCGGTCCATTGCTCGCGGGCGGGGTCGCGGGGCTGCGTAAACAGGGCTTCCGTCACGCCGGCCTGCCCGGCCACGGTGCGCGGCTCCTTGAACAGCAGCAGCACGGCATCGGGCTCGTCGTAGCCGGTGAGGTAGTAGAAGTCGGGGTTTTGGTGGTAGACGTAGTTGACGTCATTAGCCCGGTTGCGGACCGGCGCGGCAAATACCACGGCCACTCCGTGCAGCGGCAGCCTGGCCCGCAACAATTCCCGCCGCTGCCGATGGAAGGCTGGCGTCAGAAAATCGGTGGGCCGGGCGGGCGGCGCGGCCGATGGCAGCGGCTCGGGTACGGAGGTGGGGGCCTGCGCGGCGGCGCTGAGCCCAGCCAGCAATAGCCAGCCGCCCGCTACGGCTGATGAAACGCGCGTCCAGCGACGCGACAAATACAGGTGGGAAAACGAGAACCGCATTGGGCGCAGGAATAGAAGTGTTGGCGAAAGGAACAAGCCGCTGGGCAAGATACCCGCCAACAGACAAAGCCAGCGCCGGTACGGTTGCCTGTGAGGCAGCTGTACCGGCGCTGGCTTTGTCTGATTGCAATACGTATCCAGTATCGGGTAATCAGCAGACGAATCTGGCTAATAACTTGATATACCGGCTACTTAGCACTCAAATCTAGTAAACAATGAAGCCCTGCTCCTTAGCCTTCTTCAATACCGACATGATGCCGTTCTTGTTGATGGTGCGGATGGTGGAGGTAGCTACTTTCAGCGTCACCCAAGCGTCCTGCTCGGGGATGTAGAAGCGCTTTTTCTGCAGGTTCGGATAGAACTTGCGCTTAGTCTTGTTGTTAGCGTGCGAAACGTTGTTACCAACGCGGGTACGCTTGCCGGTCAAATCACAAACACGGGCCATGATATCGGAGGATTAAAAAATTACAAAGCAGGGAAACGGGCCGCAAATATCGGCAAAAGTCTGGCATTCACCAAACACCCTGCCCTATTTCTGGTCAGATTGCCCCTCAGGGGCTGGTTTGGCCCGAAATTTCCAGGGACAGTGGCGGCAACCGCTCTGGCAGCAGCTGCCCCGCCGCCGGTGGTACTGCTCGGTGAAGACGAGGTAGCCTTCGGGCGTGTGGTAAAAATCACCGGGCTGAAGGGGCTGGGGAACGGGAGCGGGCATGGTGACTACAAAGCTACGGTCTCCGGCGGCTGGAACCATTCGCGGTAGTATCTTGCTATCGTTAATCTACAATCCTTTCCTATGAAAACACCTTTTGCACTCGGGCTGTTACTGGCGGCATCTTTCCTAGGACCGGTCGACTCAGCCTGGGGCCAGGCTCCGGTGGTGCTGACGACAGCCACGGCCCCGGCGGGCGTGCGGCCGGCGCTGGCCCGTGACGAGTCGGCGCTGGCCGACCCGGTGCGCGAGGCGCTGCGGACGCTGCCCCAGGCCAAGAAAAAGTTTCTGGCCGGACTGCCCAGCGGCGACCAATTCCTGCTCTCGGTGCGCGTAGTAGCCACCGATACCAGCTTCCGGCAGGTATCGGCACGGGTGCTGGGCTGGCAAGGCACCACGGTGCAGGCCCTGCTGCTGCCCGAGGTAGCCGACTCCGCCGAACCCCTACCCGTGAGCTTCCCCGAAACCGCCGTGGTGGACTGGACGCTGCTGCGAGCCAGCGGCCGCGAGGAGGGCAACTACGTGGGCCGCTACACCGATACGGCCCGCCAAATGGAAAGCCTGCCGCTGCGCTAACGAGCGGCGGCCGGCTGGGCGGCGGGTGGCAGGGCGGCCACGCACTCTATTTCCACCAACGCATCGAGCGGCAGCCGTGACACCTCGACGGTGGTGCGGGCCGGCCGGTGCAGGCCGAACACGGCGGCATACACAGCGTTCATGCGGCCAAAGTCGGCGAAATTCTTGAGGAAAACAGTAGTTTTCACCACATCGGCCAGGCTCAGGCCCCGGCTCGAAAGCACGGTGTTCAGGTTGGCCAGTACCTGGCGGGTCTGGTCCTCAATATTATCGGCCTCGATGCGCATGGAGGCCGGCACGAGCGGCGTTTGGCCCGAGCAGAAAACGAGGCCGGCCGCCACAATGGCTTGGGCGTAGGGCCCCACGGCCTGGGGGGCGTCGGGATGGTGCAGAATTTCCATTTTTTGAAAGTGATGGGGTGACAACGTTCGGGCAAGAACGACAGGAATGGCTCATTGCATATTTTCTGTAATCGGCAGCCCTGGCGCTTTGTTCGTAATTTTGGACACCTCATCGTGCTCATTACCCCGCCCAATCATGCAAATCGCCTCCCCGACCACCGCCACCAGCCGCGCCGAACAGCTGATGCAACTCGAAGACCAGTACGGTGCCCACAACTACCACCCCCTGCCCGTGGTGCTGAATCGGGGCGAGGGCGTAAACCTCTGGGACGTAGACGGCAAGCATTATTTCGACTTTCTCTCGGCTTACTCGGCCGTGAACCAGGGGCATTGCCACCCGCACATCATCGGGGCGCTCACCAAGCAGGCGCAGCAGCTCACGCTCACGTCGCGGGCGTTTTTTAATGACCAGCTGGGGGCCGCCGAGCAGCAGCTCTGCGAATTATTCGGCTACGACAAAGCCCTGATGATGAATTCCGGGGCCGAAGCCGTGGAAACCGCCCTGAAGCTGGCCCGCAAGTGGGGCTACCAGGAAAAAGGCATTGCCCCGAACATGGCCCAAATCATCGTGGCCGAGCACAACTTCCACGGCCGCACCACGGGCATCATTTCCTTCAGCACCGACGGCGACAGCACGGGCGGCTTCGGGCCGTTTGCGCCGGGCTACCAGGTGGTGCCCTACAACGATATTGCGGCGCTGGAAGTGGCTTTGCAGGACCCGCACGTGTGCGCCTTCATGGTCGAGCCCATTCAGGGCGAAGCGGGCGTGATGGTGCCATCGGTGGGCTATCTGGCCCAGGCGGCGGCACTTTGCAAGACGCATAATGTGCTGTTCATCGCCGATGAAATCCAGACCGGTTTGGGCCGCACCGGCCGCCTGCTCGCCTGCGACCACGAGGCGGTGCACGCCGATGTACTCATTCTGGGCAAGGCCCTGAGCGGGGGCGTGCTGCCGGTGTCGGCCGTGCTGGCCAATGACACCATTATGCTCACGATTCAGCCCGGCCAGCACGGCTCCACGTTTGGCGGCAATCCGCTGGCCTGCGCCGTGATGCGCGCCGCCCTGGATGTGCTGGTAGACGAAAAGCTGGCCGACAACGCCGCCCGGATGGGCGAAGTTTTCCGCGAGCGCATGCGCCAGGTGCAAGCCAAGCGCCCCGAAGTGGTGGACCTGGTGCGCGGCAAAGGCCTGCTCAACGCTGTCATCATCGTGCCCGCCGAGGACGGCCGCACGGCCTGGGACGTGTGCGTGACCCTGATGGAGCACGGCGTATTGGCCAAGCCCACGCACGGCGACATCATCCGTTTCGCCCCGCCGCTGGTGATTACGGAGGAGGAATTGCACAAAGCCTGCGACGTGATTGAGGAGGTTATTCTGGCCTTTTAATCTCCGCGCTGTTAGCCTCGTCTGTCATCCTGAGCATTCTGCTTTAATCGCAGAATGCTCAGGATGACATTTTTTCTTTAGTCATGCCAACCGCCAACCTTTCCTACTGGGAGCACCAGTCCTTTTTCGGCCCGGCCGACGTGGCCATTATCGGCGCGGGACTGGTGGGGCTTACGGCGGCGCTGTACCTGAAGCAGCGCCGGCCCACTTGGCGCGTGGTGGTGCTGGAGCGCGGGGCGTTGCCCAGCGGCGCATCGACAAAGAATGCGGGATTTGCCTGCTTCGGGTCGATATCGGAATTGATTGAGCAGGAAAAGCGCGGCGACCTGCAAGCCGTGGTAACGGCCCGTTGCGAAGGCCTGGCCCGGCTACGCGAACTGGTGGGCGATGCCGCGCTCGACTACCAGCCGGTGGGCGGCTATGAGCTGTTTCGGGACGAAGAAGCCGCATTGGCGGCGGAGTGCCGGGACAAAATCGACTACTTCAACCAGCTGCTGGCCCCGGTGGTGGGCCACGCCCGCACCTTCCGCGATGCCAGTGCCGAGACCAAGCGCTTCGGTTTCGGGGGCGTGAGCACGCTGCTGAAGAATGAGCACGAAGGCAGCCTCGATGCCGGGCGCATGATGCGCGCCCTGCTGGCCCGTACCTGGGCCGCCGACGTGCCGGTCCTCACCAATTGCGCGGTGGAAGCGGTAGAAACGGCGGCCACGAGCCAGCGGCTGCGGCTGGCCAACGGGGCCACTATCGAAGCCAGCCGGGTGCTGCTAGCCACCAACGCCTTCGCCACCGAGCTGCTGCCCGAACTGGCCGTGACGCCCGGCCGGGGCCAGATTTTGGTGACCGAGCCGCTACCTGATGTATCATTGTCGGGCACTTTTCACTACGACCACGGCTACGCCTACTTCCGCCAGCTTCCCGACCACCGGATACTGCTGGGCGGCGGCCGCAACCTGGATTTCGCGGCTGAGGCAACCGCTGCGCCGGGCCTCACTCCGTCCGTACAGACCTACTTGGAAAACCTGCTCCACACGGTAGTTTTGCCGGGCCGGCAGCCACGCATTGATTTCCGGTGGAGCGGGGTGATGGGCTTTGGGCCGGCGCTGGCTCCCATCATCGACTGGGTGCGGCCGGACGTGCTGGCCGCCGTGCGCTGCAACGGCATGGGCGTGGCCATGGGCGCGGGCACGGGTTGGCAGGCCGCCGGGATGCTTGCTCCCGCGTAGCGGAAACCGACGGATATTCGTACAGCACAGCTCAGACTTTATTTTCGGCTTCACTTATGCTTTTCGCTACGCTTCCCCGCTTTTCTCACACCTGCCTATTCGCGCTGTTCGTGGTTTTTGCGAGCCTGACCAGTGGCTGCCAGAGCAGCCGACCCAGCTTTTCGTTTCAGCCGGCTCCGGGACGAGTGCGGCCGGTGCCGTTGGCAGTAGCGCCCTCCAATTCGTTGGTGGCAATTACGACTCTGGCTCCGACGACATCAGTTCTTCCGGCCAGAAACCGGGCACCACGTCAGGCACGGACCCAAGTGCGGGAAGTGTCGATGGTGGCAGTGCCAACGGCAATAGCTAGCACTGACAAGCGCACGGTAGTACGTCCAATGCCAACGCGGCGGCGGGCGCTACTAGCCCGGCCGCACGCCACGGCGGAGGTGGGGCTCGGCACCACGGTGCTGGGCGTTTTGGGCTTAGTGGTGCTACCCATTGCTTTGATTGGGCTGCTGCTGAGCGGTGGCGGGCTGGTGTGGGGCATTGTGGCTGGGGCAGCGGCGCTGGCCGTGCTGGTGGCGTATCTGGACCCGTTTGGACGGTAGTCGAAGGTTCGGGGCGAACTTTGTGGCTTCGTCCTGCTTTTTAGTCCGCGCTGCCTTCCTACTTTTTTATACAGACCTCTCTCCTGCACCCAATGCTCCCCACCCACCGCCCCCGCCGCAACCGCAAGTCCGAAGTTATTCGTGACATGGTGCAGGAAACGCGCCTCACTACCCACGATTTCATTTTCCCGCTCTTCCTGATTGAGGGCCAGAACCAAGCCCTGGAAGTGAAATCCATGCCCGGCATCTACCGCTACTCGGCCGATAAAATCATTGAGGAGGTGGGCCAATGCGTGGAGTTGGGCATTAAAACCTTCGCGCCGTTTCCCAGCATCAACGACTCGCTGAAGGACCGGCTGGCCAAGGAATCAGCCAACCCCGAAGGCCTGTACCTGAAAACGGTGGCCGACATCAAGCGCCAGTTCCCCGAGGTGGTGCTGATGACCGACGTGGCCATGGACCCCTACAGCAGCGACGGCCACGACGGCGTGGTGGACGCCGACTCCGGCGAAATTCTCAACGATGCCACCCTGGAAGTGCTGGGCCAGATGGCCCTGGCCCAGGCCCGCGCCGGGGCCGACATCATCGGCCCGAGCGACATGATGGACGGCCGCGTGGCCTGGATTCGGCGGGTGCTGGACGAGAATGCGTTCAGCCACGTGAGCATCATGAGCTACACGGCTAAGTACGCCTCGGCTTTCTACGGTCCGTTCCGCGATGCCCTGGATTCGGCCCCCAAGAAAGGAGACAAAAAGAGCTATCAGATGAACCCCGCCAACAAGCGCGAGGCCCTGCGCGAGCTGGCCCTCGACGAGGCCGAAGGGGCCGACATGGTGATGATAAAGCCCGCCCTGAGCTACCTCGACGTGATTCATGCCGTGAAGGAGCGCACCCACCTGCCCGTGACGGCCTACAACGTATCGGGGGAGTACGCCATGGTGAAAGCCGCCGCCCAAAACGGCTGGCTCGACGGCGAAAAGACGATGATGGAAGTCCTGACCAGCATCAAGCGCGCCGGGGCCGACGCCATTCTGACCTACTTCGCGAAGGAAGCGGCCGCCGTGCTGCGGCGCGGGTAGAGTAGACGTCCGCGGTTGGCGAGTTGTCAGCATTGGGCAAGTCCGGTGGGTAATGCCGCTGGATTTGCCCAATTTTGTTGGCGGGCTTTCCGTTGTTGACTTGTTTGCCGCCGTGCGTATGCTTTTCTGCCGTTTTGTGGTGCTAGTGTTGGGGACGGGGCTGGCCTATCCGGCGACAGCCCAGCGCGCCAAGCCCCGTCCCGTCCCCCCGCCAGCACCTTATCAAGCCGTAGATGCCCGGATGCGGGCCGTGCCCGATTCGTCGGCGCGCACCATAAGCAGCTTGGCTCGCTTCATCACGGCTACATTTTCGGCGGAAAGTGACCGGGCCCGCGCGGCCTTTGTGTGGGTGGCCCGCAACATTCGCTACGACGTGGAGGACATGTATGTGCCGGACCTGCAGGGCGAACACCCCATTTCTGCGCAGCAAACGCTGGACCAGCGACGCGGGACGTGCGAGCACTACGCCGAATTGTTTAGTACGCTGGCCAACCAAGTGGGCGTACTGACTTACGTGGTAACCGGCTACACCAGCCTGCGCGCCCCGGTGGGTCATGCCTGGTGCGCCAGCCGCATAGCCAGCCAGTGGTGGCTGATGGACCCCACCTGGGCAGCAGGCTACCTGGAAAAGGAGAAGTTCACGTTTCGCTTGAATAACGATTTTTTCCGGGTGGCACCGGCCACGTTCATCGCTACCCACATGCCCTTCGACCCGCTGTGGCAGTTGCTACCAGCGCCGCGCACGCCCCAACAGTTTCAGCAAGGCACGCGCCCCACCCCGCCCAGCCTCCCCTTCGCCTTTGCCGACTCAGTAGCCGCCTACGCCTTGCAAAGCCCGGAGCAACGACTACGAGCCACGGCGCGCGGGGTGGAGCAGAACGGCGTGAAAAACGACTTGACGTATAGCTTTCTGCTCCACATTCGCCAGCAGAAGTCCAACCAATTTGTCGATGCGTACAACAGTGCCATCGATGCCTTCAACGTGGGCACCAAGGAGTTTAACGCGTTTATCGTTTTTTTCAATCATCAATTTCTGCCCCGCCGGACCGACCAAGAGCTGCAGCAGGTGCTGGTGCCTTTGGCCGCGCAGCTGGCCGAGGTGCGTCGCTTACTATCTACAGCCCAGCCGGTTGCCCCAGTCCAACAGGCTTCGCTGACGGAATTTCTTGTTTCGGTGCAGCTACTCGAAACCAAGCTCCACGATGGCCAGGCCTTCGTGGCGCGTTACCAACGCACCAACAAACTTTTGCGGCTCATGCTCTTTGCTAATCCGGCCGCTACGGGGTCACTGTCGCACTGAGCGGACCAAGCAGCAAGCAGCACTATTCTAGCAACCGCATCCCCGTTTCACTCATGCCCACTATCCGCCGCGCCACCGCTGCCGACCTACCCGCCATCCTCGCCCTCATCCAGCGGGCGGTGCCGCTTATGCACGCCAGCGGCAACTTCCAATGGTCAGCCGACTACCCCAACGAAGCCGTGTTCATCGCCGACATCGCGCAAAGTCACCTCTGGGTGGCCGAGCTGGCTGGCGCGGTGGCCGGCGTGGCCGCCCTCACCCAAGACCAGGATGCCGAATACGCCCAGGCCGATTGGGACGTGACCGAGCCCGCCCTGGTAACGCACCGCCTGGCCGTAGACCCCGCCGCCCAGGGCCGAGGCGTGGCGCTGGCCCTGATGGAACAAGCCGAAAGGCAGGCAGTGGCGCAGGGTTTGAAGTTTTTGCGCGTGGACACCAACTCGGAGAATGCCGCCACGCAACGGCTGTTTCCGAAGCTGGGCTACCGGTTTGCGGGCGAGATTACGCTGGGGTTTCGGCCGGGGCTGCGGTTTTTCTGCTACGAGAAGCGGCTGGACTAATTTGGAACAGCAAACGCCGCAAGCTCCGCTAACTCCTTGGCCAACTGATTTTGCCAATCTTCCTGCTTGTCGACGAAATGGCCGTACTTCGTTTCGTCGGCGTATTGGATTTGACGTTTGTTAGCCGCTTCGTAAGCGAGCCTGATTAGGTCATCCATACTGGGCTTGCCTACCCAAAGCATGCGTTTGGCACTGGCCCGTAGCTCCTGCCGGAGGCGACGAGCGGCGACTTCGTTGATGTCCCACAAGGTTTGCATGTAGCGAAGCTGCAATTCCGTGCCCAGGCGGTCGGTCGAATCGAGGTAGGAACCGGAGGTATCAAAGACGTTTTGCACAACCTGGTTGGCCCGCTTGCCGAACAAATCATAGACATTCCCGTCCACTTGCATCCCCAGGTTGCCCACGCTCTGGTTGAGATTGTTCCGTGGACGTATGCGAAGCTGGAAATCGCTGGCTTGTAAGTAGCGGGTAGGGCTCCATTGTAAGTAGCCAGCCGGCAATGGTTTTCCGGGCTGAGCACGGCTGGAATACCCAAGCAAAAGCATGCAGCAAACCAGTAGATAGCGGGTATTCATGCGATTATTCCTCGTAGGGCTGAACCGATTTGCTTTGATATGGCCAGCGGCCCAAGCTCCGGCTCCAGAGCAGAAACGCGCCCGTGCCCAGGGCCATCATGCCCAGCGCGGCCAGCTGGAAATACACCTTGAAGTGCATGCCAGCCCACGTCACTTCGACTGGCGCAATGCCCACGAACACGAACAGCCACACGATGATGGCCAGCACAACGGGCAGCGGGTAGAGCGGCATTTTGAACGGCAGTGAGGCCGTGCCGCGCCGGCGGCGCAGCAGCATCAGCCCCACGGCCTGGCCCACGAACTGCACCAGAATGCGCATGGCCAGAATGGCCGAAATCACCTCGCCCAGCCGGAACAGCAGGCTGAACACGAAGCCCACGCCGCCCAGCAGCAGCAGCGACACGTAGGGGAAGTTTTTGGTGGGGTGCAGCTTGCCGAAGATGGGCAGAAACTCGCCATCGGCCGCCGCCGCGTAGGGGATGCGCGAGTAGCCCAGCAGCACCGCAAACAACGACGCGAACGCCACCAGCAGCACCAGCGCCGTGGCGGCCTGCGCGGCGGCTGGCCCATACAGCCGCTCCATAAATACGCTGATGATGAACTGCGATTTGTCGCCGGCACTGGCCTGCCAGCCCTGCACCTCCTGCCACGGGATAACGGTGCCCACGCTCCAGTTCAGCAGTAGGTACAGCGCCGCGATGCCCAGAATGCTCAGGAAAATGCTGCGCGGAATCACCCGCTGCGGATTCACGATTTCGGCCCCCAGGTGGCACACGTTGTAGTAGCCGAGGTAGGAATAGATGGTTTTGACCGCCGCCTGGCCCATGGCCGCCGATATCAGCAGGCCCGGCAGCGCCGAGAAGCCGCCCACTGGGAAAATATCGACGTGGTGGTTGGGGTGCGTGAGGCCGCCAAAAATCAGCCAGCCCATCAACCCCAGCACGCCCACCCACAGCGCCACGCCCAGCTTGCCAATGTCCTCGATGCGGCGGTAGAGCAGCACCACCAGCAGCAGCACCACCGTGCCGGCCACGGCCTTGGGCTGCCACCATTCGGTCATCGGCACGAGGTAGCCGAAGTACTGAGCGAAGCCAATGGCTCCCGAGGCCAGTACCAGCGGCGACTGAATAAGCGTCTGCCACACGTAGAGAAACGACATGTAGCGGCCCCACTTGTGCTCGCCATACGCCAGCTTGAGAAAACGGTAGCTGCCACCGGCTTCGGGGTAGGCCGCGCCCAGCTCGCTCCAAATCAGGCCATCGACGGCGGCCAGCGCCGCGCCCACCAGCCAGGCCAGCAGGAAATTCGGCCCCATAAAGCCCATCACGAGCGGCAGGGTGACAAAGGGGCCAATGCCCACCATGTCAATCATATTGAGAGCAGTAGCTTGAACCAGGCCGAGACGGCGCTGCAGAGTGGGTGCGGACATGGGACGAAAGTAGCGCCCAAGTGCCATAGCATGGACTAAAAGCTGCTGCCAGGGCTTTCCAAACCCGCTGGCGGCAGTTGCGTAAGTCCGTCCGTTGCTTCTTACGTTTCTTCGCTTTTTTCTATGGCTGGCAGTTCTTCAAAAATAGTGGTGTACGGAGCCATCGGGGCCAATCTGGCCATTGCCGTTTCCAAGTTTGTGGCTGCCTTTTTCACCGGCAGCGCGGCCATGATGTCGGAAGGCATCCACTCGCTGGTCGACAGCGGCAACGGCGGGCTCATTTTGCTGGGCATGAGCCGCAGCGCCCGGCCCGCCGATGAGCGCCACCCGTTCGGCTACAGCAAGGAAATCTACTTCTGGACGGTTATCGTGGCGGTGCTGATTTTCGCCGTGGGTGGCGGCATGTCGCTCTACAAGGGCTACCAGTACCTGCGCCACCCCGCTCCCCTCACCGACCCCACCTGGAACTACTGGGTGCTGGGCCTGGCCATGGTATTTGAGGGTGTGGCCTGCACGTTGGCCTACCGCGAGTTCCGCAAGACCCAGGGCGAGCAAGGCTTCTGGCAGGCCCTGCGCACGAGCAAAGACCCGGCGGTGTTCGCCATTCTGCTCGAAGACCTGGCGGCGCTCGTGGGCCTGGTCATCGCGCTGGCCGGTATTTACCTTGGCCACCTGCTGAATAACCTGTACTTCGACGGAGGCGCTTCCATGGCCATCGGGGCGCTACTGGTGGGCATGGCGATGTTTATGCTGCGCGAAGCCAAGGGCCTGCTGTTGGGCGAAGGGGCCAGCCCGAACGTGCTGCGCGGCATTGAGGCCCTGGCCCGCCAAGATGCCGGCGTGGTGCGCCTGCGCCCCCCGCTCACTATGTACCTCGGCCCGGCCGATGCCATCCTGGCCCTCGACGTTGCCTTTCACGACCACCTCACGGCCGTGGAAGTAGAAGAAGCCGTGCAGCGCCTGCAAACCGCCATCAAAGCCCAGCACCCCGAGTTTCGGCAGATTTTTATTGAGGCCTCATCGCTCACCGGGCACCCGGCCACGGCCCGGCCCGCCCAGCCCACCGCCTAAGCGCAGCCCCAGGGCCTTACCCCACCGGGCGCGGCCAACGCCAGGCCCCGCTCTCACGTATGGCACGGCATGAGTTCAGCCGCTACCTCTTCCAAACTTGCCATCTACGGGGCCATTGGGGCCAACATTGCCATTGCCGCCAGTAAGTTTGTGGCGGCGGCGTTCACCGGGTCATCGGCCATGCTCTCGGAGGGCATTCACTCCCTCGTCGACAGCGGCAACGGCATTCTCATCCTCCACGGCGTGCGGCAGGCCGAGAAGCCCGCCGATGCCCGTCATCCCTTCGGCCGCAGCAAAGAGCTGTATTTCTGGGCCCTGATTGTGGCCATTCTGGTGTTTTCGGTGGGCGGCGGCATGTCGTTTTACGAGGGCGTGGAGCACATCAAGCACCCCGCCCCCATCACCGACCCCACCTGGAACTACTGGGTGCTGGGCTTTTCGCTGGTATTCGAAGGCGTTTCCTGCTTCCTCGCTTTTCGGGCTTTCAATGCCGACCGGGGCGATTTCGGCTTCTGGGCCGCGCTGCGCCGCAGCAAAGACCCGTCGGTATTTGCCATTCTGCTCGAAGACCTGGCCGCCCTGCTGGGCCTGATGATTGCACTGGCCGGGGTGTACTTCGGGCACCTGCTGAATAACCCGTACCTCGACGGGGCCGCCTCCATCGGCATCGGCGCGCTGCTGGTAGGCGTGGCCATTTTCCTCATTTATAAAACCAAGGGCTTGCTGGTGGGCATGGGCGTCGACGACGAAACCCTGGACAACATCGGAAAAATCGTGCGCGCTCAGCCCAACATCGACCAGGTGGGCCCGCCGCTCACCTCCTACCTCGGCCCCACCGACGTGGTGCTGGCCCTCGACGTAGAATTTGCCCACCACCTCACGGCCGAAGAGATAGAATTCGCCATCGACGACCTGCAAGATGCCATCCGGGTCCCTTACCCCGAGATGAAGCGCATTTTTGTGGAGGCCAAGTCCCTGTCGGCCCGCGCCTCGTCTCAGGCCCAGCCAACCAGCTAGACCGACCGGAACCCCGGCGGCCCTATTGGGGTAAAACAAGCGGCGGCCCGCCCCGGCATTGAGCTGGTGCGGGCCGCCGCTTGTTTCACGCAGCCCCTGGCCAATGGCTTTTCCCACTCCCGTAACCCCTCCGTTTCGCTCCTTTTGGTGGGGCGGCTACGAGTGCACCGACCAACTCAACGCCTTCGGCCACCGCGTCGATTTCCTGCCCCTCACCGGCCATTTGCAGTTGATTAATGAGGATTATGCGGCGCTAGCCCCGTTCAGTGTCCGCACCGTGCGCGAGGGCATTCGCTGGGCCCAGATTGAAAAGACGCCGTACCAATACGATTTCAGCACGGTGCAGCTCATGTTGGAAGCCGGCCAGCGTCACGGCATTCAGCAGGTGTGGGATTTGTGTCATTTCGGCTATCCCGACGACCTCACGCCGCTGCACCCGCTGTTTGCCCAGCGCTTCGCCGCGCTCTGCCGGGCCTTCGTGGCGTTCTACCGTTCGCAGCGGCCCGACGATGTGCTCGTCGTCACGCCCATCAACGAAGTCAGCTTTATTTCCTGGCTGGGTGGCGACGCCCGGGGCACCGCGCCCTACTGCAACCATCAGGGCTGGGAAGTGAAATACGGCCTGATGCGCGCCTATATCGAAGGGGCCCACGCCCTGCGCGAGGCTGACCCCAGTATTCGCATGCTCACCACTGAGCCGCTGGTGAACATTGTGCCACCGCTCAATGCCTCGGCCCGCGAGCGCAGCTGGGCCCGCGAAGCCCACCGCAACCAGTTTCAGGCCACCGACATGCTCAGCGGCCGAATGTGCCCCGAGCTGGGCGGCCACGAAGGCCTGCTCGACATTGTGGGCTTCAACTATTACTACGACAATCAGTGGCAGAACGGCACCCCCAACAAACTGGGCTGGCGCGACGATGTACCCGACCCGCGCTGGGTGCCGCTGCGCACGCTGCTGCGCGCCGCCCACCGCCGCTACAATCGCCCCTTTGCCCTCACCGAAACCAGCCATCCGGGCGTAGACCGCCCCGCCTGGCTGCGCATGATTGCCGAAGAATGTACCGCCGTGCTGCGCATGGGCCTACCACTGCAGGGCATCTGCCTGTACCCCATCATCGACCGGCCCGACTGGGACCACCTCGATCAGTGGCACCAGTCCGGCCTCTGGGATGCCGACCTGAGCCGGCCCGGCCCGGCCCGCGTGCTGCACCAGCCCAGCGCCGAGGCCCTGCGGCAGGCGCAGGCCCTGACAACCGCCGCCATGCCCGACGGGCGTGGGCAGCCAGCAGCCGGCAGCCTGGCGCTGGGCCGCGTGTCGTAAGCGGTTCCTATTTTTAGGCCATGATAACCACGGCTTACCTCGATTCGCCCTTGGGCTTGGTAGCTCTCACCGGCTCCGATGCGGGGCTAAGCGCGATAAGTTTTCACGGCACTGAGGGGCAGACGGCCATGGCTTTGTCCGCCGTGCCTGCCTGTTTGCAGGAAGTGCACCGCCAGCTGCAAGCATACTTCGGGCACGAGTTGCGCGAGTTCAGCCTGACCTATGCACCCGAAGCGGGCACCGAATTTCAGCGCCAAGTGTGGCAGGCGCTGAGCGGCATCGGCTACGGCCGCACGGCTTCGTACCTCGAGGTGGCCAAGCGGCTGAACAACCCCAAATCGGTACGGGCCGTGGGCGCGGCCAATGGCCAAAACCCGCTGGCTATTGTGTGGCCCTGCCACCGCGTCATCGGGGCCGATGGCAGCCTGACGGGCTACGCCGGCGGCCTGCACCGCAAAAAGTGGCTGCTGGAATTTGAGCAGCCCACGCGGCAGGGCGGGCTGTTTGGGTAATTGCAAAGGCCACTCGTGAACACGTGAACCCGTCATGTCGAGCGCAGCCGAGACATCTCGCGTGCAGCAGTAATCCAATCGTTCAACGATTCGAGCGAGATGTCTCGGCTGCGCTCGACATGACGAGCTTTCTAACCTACGCGCCCACCATCTTCAGCAGACCCTGATAGATAATATTATCCTTCCAATAAAGCTGCAACACCATGGGAATGTGGTGCCGGCCGGGAATAATGGTATAAGGCGCCGGCTGCCCAATGGCCTTGAGCCGGTCGCGGAATCGCCCCGAACTGCCGCTGATGCTGGGGTAGGTTTCGCCGCCGATGTAGAACAGAAACGGTGGGATGCCGGGCCGTATTTTGTAAATGGGCGACTGCTGCTTCCACACGGCGGGGTCGTTGCCGAAGGGCACGAGGTACTGCTGGTCGCCCTCGTACTTCATTTCTTTGAGGTAGCTGTACATATCCAGGCCGGCCGGGTCGTCCATGATGGCCCCGCGCACCGGATTTTGGGGCAGGCCGTGGGCGGCCAATAGGGCATCATCGATAGCGAGCAGGGCGGCCAACCCGCCGCCGGCCGAGTGGCCCATTACGAATACCCGGGCCGGGTCGCCGCCGTATTGCTTGATGTTTTGCACGGTCCAGGCCAGGGCGCGGGCGCAGTCGGCGGCCTGCTCGGGCACGTGCACGGGCGGCGCGAGGCGGTAGTTGATGAGCACGGCCACCACGCCCTGCTTGGCCAGCCGCCGGCCAATGAAGGTGTAGATGTTCTTACTGCCGCTGGTCCAGCTGCCGCCGTGAATGAACAGCACCACCGGGCAGCCCGCCGCCGTGGCGGCTTTCTTCTTGGGCGAATACACGTCCAGAATGTGCCGCTCTCGGTCAAAATCAGGAGCCGAAGCGGGCACGTAGGCCACGTCTTTGGCGCGGCGGCTGGGGCGGGCCACCACGTATTCGGTGGCCAATATGACTACGATAGCCGCTAGCAGCAGCGCTACGGGAGTCAGCAGAATAAAACGACGCATAAGACCAATAAACAGGAATAAAACCTCTGCCCATTGCCGGCAGAATGGCTCACCTACGCCCCCGGGCCGGCCACAGTTTGCGCGTTCGCGCAGAAGGAGAGCAGCGGTCCGTGCCGGGCTTGGCTTTATCTTTGTCAGCAACCGCGCCGAGCCCTTTTTTAGGTGGCTGGTGCTTTCTCATTATTTATTTATTCGTAGCCGTGCTCGTTTCCGTCACTTTCAAATCTGTTTCGCGGGCGCTGGCCGCCACGCTGCTACTGAGCCTGCTGGTAGCGCCGCGCGCCCAGGCCCAGCGCAAGGGCAAGCCCGTGAACGCCGACGGCAGCCTGGCGGCCCCAGCCCCAGCCCCAGCCCCAGCGCGCCCGGCCCGTCTGCAGCCGCTGTTTGGGGGTATCACACCCGCCCAAGCCACTCAGGTTATCGGCGAAGCCCGACTGAAAGCCATTGCCGCCAGCTTTGCTTCCGCTGCCGAGGCCAGCACGTTTTTCTCCACCAAGGGCTACGAATACCTCAGCGAGAACCAGCCCGATACGGCCGCTTACCGCTTCAATCTGGCCTGGTTGCTGAATCAGCAAAATGCCGATGCCTACCACGGGCTGGGCATTGTGGCCAGCGCCCAGCCCACGCCTGATGCGGCCATTGGCCTGCTCGCCAAGGGCTTGGCGCTGACACCAGCCAGTGCGCCCATGCTCAGCGACCTGGGCATCAGCTACCTCATTCGCTACGGCCTCACCAAGAAGAAAAAAGACCTGACCGCCGGCATGGACCTGCTGCAGCGCGCCACCACCCTCGACCCGGCCAACGCCGTGGCCTGGCAGCAGCAGGCCCGCGGCCTCTACTACCAGGAAAAGTACCCCGAAGCCTGGGCCGCCGTGCACAAAGGCCAGGCCCTGAACGTGAGCAGCCTCGATTTCAGCCTCATCAGCGACCTGCAAGCCAAGCTGCCCGACCCGCAGGGCATATTCAAATAAAACGGGTAGTATAAACGGATTTCGGCGGTTTGGGCGTTGAGAACCGTACAAGTAGTTTTTTATCTTATTTGGAAAGTATGCGGTTTCAAGCGTTGATTTTGGGAGTAATGGCCGCTGGCCTGTTTAGCAGCCAGGCCGCCCAGGCCCAGCACCAGCGCCAGGTGCGCCACTACAACAGCCAGGGACGAGCCTACTACCGTGGGCCGCTGCACGTCACGCTTGGCGGCGGCACGGCGCTTTACAATGGCGACCTGGGCAACAGCCCCGGCGATAATTTCCTGAGCCCGGCCCTGAGTGTGGGCGTGCGCTACCGTCTCACGCCCCACCTGCACTTGGGCAGCGAATTTTCTTACCTGAAGATGGGCGCGCGCGACAAGGCCAAGGAGCGGGGCCTGGCTTTCACCAGCACCAATGGGCTGGGCACGGTACTGCTCCGCTTCGACCTGCTGCCCGATGAGTCGGTGTTTGCCGCCTCCATGACCGAAGCGCCGATTTTCCAGCTCTACGTGCAGGGCGGCGCGGGACTTTTGCTTTATGACCCAAAGTCCTACGTAGGCACCGAGCGCGCCACCGGCGACACTTCTTTCCTGGCGCCGGAGCGCAACGACTACCCGGCCCTGGCCGGCGTGGCCCCGGTGGGGGCCGGCTTCACCGTCCGCGTCATCGATAAGCTCCGCGTCGGCCTCGAAGGAAACTACTACTTCACCACCACCGACCACCTCGACGACATCAACCTGCGCCTCGGCGGCGCATCGGCCAGCAACGACGGCTTTGGCACGGTGATGCTCAAGCTGGATTATTCGCTGGAATAAGTGCCGGCACTACCCAAAACCAGGCACAAAAAAGAGGCCCGTCAGCATTAGCTAACGGGCCTCTTTACTTAAGCTTAGCAGGAAGACTATTCCTTCACGAAGCGCTGGTGGAACACCTTCTGCCCGTCGCTCACGCTCAGGGTGTACATTCCTTTGGCCAGGCTGGATACGTTCAGCGTCCCGTTGCTGAACGTGGCACCAACCACGCGGGCACCGCGCACGTCCGTCAGCATTACGCTGGTGGCTTCGGCGTTGCCGGGCAGCACAATGCGCACGGCATCCGTGGCGGGGTTGGGGTATACTTCCAGCTGCTTGGCCAGTTCGTTGCCGATAGGAGTGACGGTGCCCGTGAGGCTGGTAAGACCCGCGACGCTGGCCGTGGCAGTTAGCAGGGCTGCGCCACCGGTGATAGTCACCGTGTAGTCTTCGGTTTCGCCGTAGCTGTAGCTATTGCAGCTGGTGGTGGCCGAGGCGTCGCTCATCACCAGGCGCATGCGGGTGTTGCCGGTTTTAGCCGTGCTAGGCACGGTAAAGGTAGCGCTGAGCGTGGCCGCGCTGGCGCTGCTGCCGCTTACAACCAGTTCGCCGGCGTCGGTGAATACGCCGTTCCCATTATAGTCGATGTAGACTTTCCAGTACTCGGTGTACGCCGTGCCCGCGTAGCCGGCCGAGAATTTCACGGTTTGCGACGTGCCAGCCCCGATGCTCGGCGCGGACAGGGCCGTGCCGTTGTAGTAGCCCGCGTCGGCGGCCGAGGTACGGGCCAACGTGCCCAGTTCCACGTAGTCAATCCACTCGTAGGCCACGCTGGTGCCCTTGCTGGCGCAGTAAGCCACGACAGAAGAGGCGGCGTATTTAGCACCCACGCCCACGGCAGACCAGGCGTTGGTCACTGCCTCCTCGGCGGCTGAGTTGGCTCCGTACAAGTCCTTAGCTGCTGCGATGGTAGCGGTGCGGGCGTTGGAGTAGGTCGAGGAAGACGTCAGGTACACGCTTTCGGCGCGGTAAGCAATTTTAGCGGCGTTGGTGATGCCCAGGCTGGCCACCGAGTAGGCCACGCCTTTCTCGTTGGTGCCGGTTTTGCCGGCCGAAATTAGGTAGAACCAGTAGTTAAGCACGCCCGAGTTGGTGTGCACGCCGCCGTTGTCGCCGGTACCGGTGTACCACTTCAGGCCCTTATAGTAAGCAGGCTGGTTCAGGGAGTTGGGGTCGCTCATGGAGCGCAACGCCACCTGCACCTTGTCGATTTCCTCGCCAATAAGCCAGGTCGACTTGGCTTTCACGCCGCTCGAAGCGGCACTCAGCGTATTCACAGCGTAAGACTCCACGGCGGCACCCCAGATGTCGGAGAAGCCTTCGTTCATGGCGCCCGACTCGTTCGAGTACACCAAACCGGCGGTTTTTTCGCACACGGCGTGGCCGATTTCGTGGGCCACCACGTCCATCGATGTCAACGGGCGGAAGCGGGTGTCGCCGTCGCCGTACGTCATCACGCTGCCGTTCCAGTAAGCGTTTTCGTAGCCCACGCCGTCGCCGGGGGTGTCGTCGAAGTGGATGTAGCTTTTGATTTTGGCACCGGCGTTGTCCCAGGAATTGCGGGCGTGTACGCCTTTCCAATAGTCGTAGGTGGCTTGGGCGCCGAAGTGGGCATCGCCGGCCACGTTGTCGAAGTTGGCGTTGTTGTACTCGGCGGACGTCCAGTTGTTGTCGGCGTCCACGAAATCAACGGCGGCGGTATAGCTGTTGCCCTTCTTGCAATTGTAGGTTTCGATGCCCAGGCCACGGGTCACTTCGCGCAGGTAGTAGCCGTTGGTGGTGGTGCCGTCGGCAACCGAGCGCGAGCCGCTGTAAGCGGTGGCGAAGGTGCCGGTGGCGGCGGCGTGCTTGATGATGTCGTCCCTGAGCACCACTTGGCCGCTACGGGCGTCAACGTAGATGTAGGCGCGGCTCACAGGCTGGGCGGCGTACACGTTAAATTTCCAGGCCAGCACGAGCGGGCCGGTTTCGCCATTGCGGGCGTCGCGCACAATTACCAGCTCGCCCTGGGGGCGGTACGAAGCCGCTTCGGCGTCGTTGGTTTGCCACATGTACTTGCGGGCTCCTACGCTAGCCAGTGCACGGTCCAGCGCGGCGCTTTCGTTCAGCGTGGGCGTGGTGTTCAGGCCCGTGATTTTCTCAAAGTCGCCGCTGATGCTTTCCGTCGTGCCGCCCTTGGCGTGCACCGAGTACGAGGCGTGCTCGACGCGCACACCCTGGTAGTACTGGGCAAATTTCTGGTGAGTGAAGCCCAACTGGTCGGTTTCAACGGTGCGTGAACGCAGCTGGTCGGCGGTGGTCAGGGCCAACAGCTGCCGCAGCACCTGCTCGGCTGGCATGCCGCGGTAGGCAGCTTTGCCTTCGGCATTAAACTGCACCAGCACGGGCTGATTGTCTTCGCCCAGTACCTTGGTTTGGATGCGCGAGGCATCCTGAGCTTGGGCCGAAGCCAAAGTGCCGAGCATGAGTAATGCAGCGACAGAGTATTGTTTCTTCATGAAAAGTTAAATACGATTGATGAAAATCGAAAACAAATTGTGTTGACGTTTTTTCATCTAACGGACCGCAATCTATGTATTTTCGTGATGAAACCTGCCAAACATTAACAATTTCATCACAATAACCGAAATTTTGTACGTTTGATGAGGGTTTGATGAAGACCTAATTGCATTAATACTAATTGAAATATTCCTTAATCAATAATGGCCGCTTAGTCAAAAATCTGCTAGCGTTTTGGCGCGTTCAGATAATCGGCCGCCAGGGTGGCCAGGGTTTTCACGCCTAGCGTCAAGCCGCTCTCATCAATGCGAAAGCCGGCCGTGTGGTGGTCGGCGGTGGTGGCCGGGTCTTGCCCCTTGGTCATGCCCCCCACGAAGAGAAACAGGCCCGGCACTTTTTCCTGGTAGAAGGAGAAATCCTCGGCCCCGGTCACGGCCTTGATTTCGCGCACGTGGGCCGCGCCGGCCGCCGCTTGCAGGGTGGGCAGCATCCGGGCCGTGAGGGCGGGGTCGTTGATGGTCACGGGCACGTAGGGGTCGATGGTGACCTCGGCAGTGGCCCCGGCGCTCTCGGCAATGTTGGTGGCAATGCGGCGGATGGAGGCCCAGATTTGCTTTTGCACCTCGGGGTTCAGCGCCCGGATGGTGCCCGTGAGCTCCACATCGGGCGGGATAACGTTGTAGCGCACGCCCCCGTTGATGGTGCCCACCGTGACCACGGCCGCGTCGTCAATCAGCTTCACCTGCCGGCTCACGATGGTTTGCAGGCCCATAATAATCTGGGCGGCCGTCACCACGGGGTCCACGCTGTTCCAGGGGTAGGCTCCGTGCGAGCCTTTGCCCTGCACCTTGATGGCGAACCGGTCGGAGGAAGCCATTTCGCCGCCGGAGCGGTAAGCCAGGTTGCCGACTTCGGTTTGGGCATTGATGTGCACGCCGAATATGGCATCGACCTTGGGCTTATCGAGCACGCCTTCCTTCACCATGAGCTTGGCCCCGCCTTCCACGCCGGGCAGCGAGCCTTCCTCGGCGGGTTGGAAAATGAACTTCACGGTGCCGGGCAGGTCGGCTTTCACCTGGGTCAATACCTCGGCCGCGCCCATGAGCATGGCCACGTGGGTGTCGTGGCCGCAGGCGTGCATCACGCCCACGGGCTGGCCCAGATAGGTCGTTTTTACTTTGGACGCGAAGGGTAGCTCGTTGGCTTCGGTGAGGGGCAGGCCGTCCATATCGGCGCGCAGGGCCACCACGGGGCCGGGCTTGCCACCGCGCAGCACGCCCACCACGCCGGTGCGGCCCACGCCGGTCTGCACTTCCAGGCCCAGCTTTTTGAGGTGCGCGGCGATGAGGGCGGCGGTGCGGGTTTCCTGGTTGCCCAGTTCGGGGTGTTCGTGCAGGTCGCGCCGCCAGGCAATTACCTTGGGCTCTTCCTGGGTGGCGAGTTGGGCGATGCGGGCGTTGAGGGCGGCATTTTGGGCGTGGGCGGCGGGGCCGGCCAGGGCCAGCAGCAAGCCCGCGGGCAAGGCAACAAGAAGAATGCGCATGAGGATAAGATGATTGGCGAGAGTAAGAAAGCCCGACAATAGGGCCGTTGGGCAGCAATGTTACGCCAAGGCTACCAACCAGCGCGCTACTGTTCAGTTGGTGGCGTATTTTTACACTTTGCTTTACCGCTCAAATATTGAAGCTGTTTAGAAAGTCAATTTTTTTGAGTGTTTGTCATCCTGAGCGCAGCGAAGGACCTTATCCCGGCTACAACACGCTTGAACGAGACCCTTCAGTTGTGATAAGGTCCTTCGCTGCGCTCAGGATGACAGACTTCTTGACTTTCTAAACAGCTTCATTACCCCCTATCGTTGTTGTGGCAACTTTGCTAAAATCCCTCGTCGCCCCCGCGTCCGCTGCGTCGCCACGCGCAGCATTCCCAAGAAAACCGTCGTGGCCCACGGCCTGGGCTCGGGCTGGCTTTCGGCTCCGACTGGGCTTGGTAACGATGTTGCTGCTGGGTTTGCTGCCGGTGGTTCCGGGCTTCTACCACTTTATTCAGGCGCGGCCCGGGTGGCTGCTGGCTGACCCGCTGCTAGACTTATTGCCGGTACGTGATGTATCGGTGCTCACCTTCACGCTGATTTACGGGGCCATCGTGGCTACGCTGGTTTACCTGCTGCCACGGCCTCAATTGCTACTACGGGCGCTGTGGGCCTACTATTTCCTGCAAGTGCTGCGCATGGCCACGCTGTGGCTGCTGCCGCTGGAGCCGCCCACCACCCTCCTTATGCTGCACGACCCGGTGATGGACCGCATCTTCGCGGTGACGACCCAGCCCATCGTGCGCGACCTGTTTTTCTCGGGCCACACCGCCACCATGGCGCTGCTGATGCTGGCCGGGCGGGGCCGCCGCTGGCGCTGGGCGCTGGGCCTGATGACCGTAGCCGTGGGCCTGCTGGTGCTGGTACAGCGCGTACATTATTCGTACGATGTGCTAGCCGCGCCGTTTTTCGCGTGGGGAGCCTACTGGCTGGCGGGACGGGTCACGAAGCAGTAACCGTCGTTGCGAGAAGGCAGTTGCCATTGCGAACGCAGCGAAGCAATGACGGGCTTTCCCTACAAATACTTCTCGTAAATCCCGGCCGCAATCTTCTCCACCAAGCCTTTGGGCACCAGGCTAGTGAGGCCCGCCGATACCTTATTGAGCACGCCGGGGATGATTTCGGCCTCGCCGGCCAGCAGACCCGTTACGGCGGCTTCGGCCACGGCCTCGGCGGTCATCGATACCTTATTGGCGGTGGCTTGCAGCTCGGCGCCCATGCCGGCGCGGTCGGCGAAACTGGTGGTGGTGGCGCCGGGGCTGATGCACGTGACTGACACGTTGCTAGTCTTCAACTCGTAGCGCAGGCCGCGGCTGAAACTCAGCAAAAACGCCTTGCTGGCCGCGTAGAGGGCCAGGGAGGGCACGGCCTGGTAGGCGGCGGTGCTGGCCACGTTCAGGATGTAGGCTTTGGGAACCTGATGCAAGGCGGGCAGCAGGGCGTGGGTGAGGGCCACGGGCAGGTGCATGTTCAGCTGCAGCATGTTCTGCTGCTCGGGCAGGCTGAGCTGCTCGAAGCGGCCCCAGAGGCCGTAGCCGGCGTTGTTGACGAGGATGGCCAACTGGTCAGTTTGTTGGGTCGTCCAGGCCGCTACGGCTTCGGCGGCGGCGGGGGCGGCCAGGTCGGTGGCCAGCACGTGCGCCTGACGCTTATACCGAGTGCCGATTTCCAGGGCCAGGGCCGCGAGCTGGTCCTCGGACCGCGCTACTAGGAGCAGGTCGTAGCCGCGCTGGGCCAGCTGGAGGGCGATGGCGCGGCCAATGCCGCGCGAAGCGCCGGTAACAAGAGCGTAGGCCATTGAGTGACTGAAAATGATAACAGATTTACTAACAGAATGTCATACTGAGCGGAGTCGAAGCGTCTTTACCGCGTGAGCAACTAAATACTTGCGCGATAAAGATGCTTCGACTCCGCTCAGCATGACGTTCTGGTTTTTTTCAGCTGAGCTACTTCACCAGGTGCAGAAAGCGCAGGTAGAACGGCGTGGGGCTGGCTTCGCTTTTGGGCTGGTACTTGCCCGCGATGATGGGCACGTACATCACGCGGCGGCGGCTGGCCTCGCCGGTGAGCGGCGACTGGGCCACGCGGTGCCACATGCGGCCGTCGTGCACGGTGAGGTCGCCGGGTTCGGTTTCAACGGCCATTTCGTTGGGGTCGTAGAACACGTCCTTGTAGTACTTCTTGCGAAACAGCATCTTGTGCAAGCCCTGGCGGTGGGTGCCGGGAATAATGCGCAGGCCGCCGTTGGTGGCCTTGGTGCCGTCGAGGTGCAGGCCCACGTTGAGCATCGGGCCGATGCGCTTGCCGTAGAACACGTCGCGCAGCGAGTCGGTGTGCCAGCCCATTTGCGAGAATTCGGAGCCTTCCACGTTCACGTAATGGTTCACCACGAGGCCGTCCTTTTCGTTTTCGCCTACGCGGCCGCCTTCGGCTTCGAGCAGGGGAAACAGGGATTTGAAACGGTCATCCTCCAGCAGGTTGTGCAGCACGGGGTGGTGCTGCGAGGCAAAAGCGAAGCGCTGCACGATGGGCGCGCCGTCCACGTCGTGGCCGTACTTAATGGGCACGCCATTTACTTTCTCAACACCCGCGGCCAGCCAGTTGGCTTGCACTTCCTGCGTGGCATTCAGGATTTGCTGCACGTACTCCGGCGAAGCGAAGGGACGAAAGTGGAGGAAACCGTATTTAGCAAAAAAAGCCCTTTGCTCGGGGGTGAGGGCACTGCCAAGCGTAAAGCGGGGGTAGTCAGAAGATAGGGCCATAACAAAAAAGTGGCGGCTGGCAGGTATTCCTGCCGGCACACAAAGGTAATACGTCTGACCTAGCCCCTGCCAGTTAGGTAGGGGGCTAAGACCAGCACGGCGGTTATAACCACGCTGTCACGTGGGGGTTTCGAAAACATTAAGTAAGCCTAGGGCGGGTGAACGAAGCATGAACGTTTGGGGGCCAACGGCCAGCACCCCAAAATACCTTAGAAGCTCCTGTTTGAGTTAATAAAACGGTCATGCTGAGCTTGTCGCAGCATCTCGCTCGCATTGTTGCACCGGCTCAAGCGAAGCGGTAGAGATGCTTTGATAGGCGGCGGACGCCAAATGAGCATGACCATTTCAGAATGATTTTAGCTAACTCAAACAGCTTCTTAGCTGGTGCGGGTAAAAAAGTCGCTTTCGCGGCTTGAGTCACCGCCAGTGGCCAAACTCCAGGGCAGCAAAATGGCGAGCTAGCGCGCCCGCAAAATCAAGCAGGCAGCTAAAACCGTGTATATTTTCAGTCCATTCTGCCTCTATCCCACCCGGCCATGCTCCTGTTGCCAACCTTCAACGCCTCCCTGACGCCCTGCCCGGTGGGCCCGTCCGCGTTTAGCGCGCACGAAAAAGGGCATTTTTGCGGCAGCTGCCAGCGCGTAGTGCAGGATTTCAGCCAGAGCACCAACCCCGTGGCCGACCTGGCTGCCGCCCACGCCGCCGCGCCCGATGGCCGGGTGTGCGGTATGTTCCGGCGGGCCCAGACAACGGCTCTACCGCCCCTGACGCGGCGGCTGCGGTGGTTTCTGATGGCGCTGGTGTTGGTGCTGGGCCAGGGCCTGACGGCGCGCGAAGCGCTGGCGCAGGTGCGGCAGCCGGCCCAGATGAGACCAGCATCTGTGCTCCGGGCAGATACAACGCTACTAACCCTGCCCGAGGACAAAGTGTACGGAGCTGTGATGGAAGTAATGCCCGTATTTCAGAACGGTGGCAGCAACCGCGAGGTAATTGACTACATCCAGAAGCGAATAGCGTGGCCCCGAGGAAAGAACGGCAAAATCGTGGCGGCGGAAGGCCGACTTTTCGTCGCCTTCACGGTGGGTGTTGATGGCCAGGTACGCGACGCTAAGGCTATTAAGACCTTCAGCCACCGGTTCGATGAAGCGGCGTTGGTGGTTGTACGATGCCTGCCACCGTTTATGCCCGGCTTACAAAACGGGCTTCCCGTGCCCGTAAGTTTGACTTTGCCAATTACCTTCAAATTGAAATAGGGCGGTCATTCTATACATTTTCCGCCCAAAACTCCCCACCTTCACTCTCCACACCTCATCACCTAACCCCCGCTCTCCCTACGATGGTCTTCACCCCCAGCCCCATGCTCCTCAAGCTGCTTTACACGCGTGGCAGCCTGCACAACCTGCCCCAAGACGCGGGCGTGGCTTTCAGCATCAAGAACCGGCTCGATACGGCGAAGGTGACCGGCTTCCGGCAGGTGCAGATTGGCGATGTGGTGATTCCGGCCGATAAAATCCAGATTGATTTGGGCAACGGCGAGCGGCGGGCCGCCGCCGACATCAACGCCGATGGGCAGGCCATTGAGCTGCCCGTGGGCCGCACCTTGGTGATTGTGCTCGACACGCCGGCTCTGACCGAGGGCATCCACTCGGTGCAGGCCTGGTTTTCGACCGATGCCTTCGGCGACCTGCACGTGGAAGTGGAAGACGCTATCGTGAGCGTGGCCAACACCAAGCCCCGCATTCCGCGCTCCGAGGAAGACGACTATTCCGAGGCCGCCATTGCGGCCCGGCAGCGCTTCGCCGAGCAGTTTTCGGGCAAGGAATTCAAACACCTCAAGCACTACTCTTTTGATGCTCACCAGCTGCAGGGCAACTGCGAGCACTTCATGGGCGTGGCCCAGATTCCGGTGGGCCTGGCCGGGCCGCTCACGGTGAACGGTGAGCACGCCCAGGGCGATTTTCTGATTCCGATGGCCACCACCGAAGGCACGCTGGTGGCGAGCTACAACCGCGGCATCCAGCTCCTGAACCTGTGCGGCGGCGTGAAGTGCACCGTCATCGGCGATGCGATGCAGCGCGCCCCGGTCTTTGTGTTCGACGATGCCCGGGGAGCCCGCGATTTCGGCCTGTGGGTGGAGGAAAACATCGGTCTGATTCGGCCGCAGGCCGAAAGCACGTCGAGTGTGGCCAAGCTGCAGTACATCGACACGTACCTGAGCAACAAGTTCGCCTACCTGCGCTTCAACTTCAGCACCGGCGACGCGGCCGGGCAGAACATGGTGGGCCGGGCCACCTTCGCGGCCTGCTCCTGGATTATAGAACACTACAAAGGCGCGAAAATCGAGCATTTCTACCTCGAATCGAACTTCGCCACCGACAAAAAAGCCTCCCAAATCAACGTGATGCGCACCCGCGGCAAACGCGTGGTGGCCGAAGCCGTGGTGAAGCGCGATGTGCTGATGCAGCGCATGCGCGTGACGCCCGAGCAGCTGGCCTACCACGGACAGGTGAGCAACGTGGGGGCCTTCATCTCGGGGGCCAATAACAACGGCGCGCACTCGGCCAACGGCATCACGGCTATGTTCATTGCCACCGGCCAGGACGTGGCCAACGTGAGCGAGTCGAGCGCCGGCATTCTGTATTCAGAAGTCAATAAGGACGGCGACTTGTACATCAGCATTACTATTCCGTCGCTGATTGTGGCCACGCACGGCGGCGGCACCAGCCTGTCAACCCAGAATGAATGTCTGCAAATGCTGGGCTGCGTGGGCCGGGGCACGGTGCGCAAGTTTGCCGAAATAGTGGCCGGCGTGGTGCTGGCCGGCGAGCTCAGCCTGGGCGCGGCCATCAGCAGCTCCGACTGGGTGAGCAGCCACGAGCAGTACGGCCGCAACCGCTAGCCGCCGCCGACCGCTCCGGTCCGGCCTTCTTCCTTTCCATTCAACCCAACCCTGCTGACCCGGTTTGTGCCTGCGCTGGGGCTGGGGCTGGCCCTACCAGCCGCCCCGGCCCCAGCGCAGACCATGCGCGACAACGTGGCCCTGAACCTGCTCGGAGCCCAGGATTTGACCGGCAGCCTAGTTCCCTTGGCATCCTGCCGTGGTCGGAAGGGCTCGGCTTGGCATGATGATTGGAAATACGTCGGCGATACCGGCTTATGCCGATGTTATTGTATTTTTGATGCCGCCATTTCTCACCCCTCCTCGCCCTGATTATTAGTGAAGCATTCCTACTACGTTATTACGTTGCTTGTTTTACTGGGAGGACGGCCCACGGCGGTGCTGGCTCAGGCCTCTCGCGACCAGGCCGAGGCCCGCACTATTTACCATCAAGCCAATACCAAGCTCCAGAGTGCGGCGACACACGCGGTGCTGGCCAAGCAGGCGACCGGCTTTTTTGGCGATGGCACTTTTCAGCCCGGGGCCCTGCGCACCTTCGATGGCCGCTACCGTCCCGTGCCCGGCCTGCGCTTCCACGCCGGCCTGCACCTGATTGAAGCCCAGGACTCGATTGATACCGACTCGACGCACTTGTGGCCCGTGGGCAGCCTGCGCGGCTTCGACCTCGGGACTGCCGATGGCCCCGGCACGCCGCCGGTGCGCCGCTTCCGCCCCCGCCTGGTGAAAGAAGGCAGCGCGGGTACCCGTCGCGATTTTGTGGAAGTGCTCACAGCCGTTGATGCCGGGCCCCTGCTACTGGCCTGGCTCTACGCCTCGGGGGCCGATGCCACGGCGGGCCGGCTCTCCTTTGCTCCCCTGCTGCTGGCCGGTGTCGGCAATGCCCCCGAAGAGCCCCTGCATCCGCTCGACCTGAATCAAGCCGCCGTGCTGCGCCTGTTCGGCAAGCGCGCCGACGACATGCGCGCCTTCGCCAACGCCCAGCGCCTGCACTTCGACCAGCCCACCGAAGTGGCGCGCATCATCGACCACTACAACCGGATAGCGGTGGTAAAATAGGCAAGATTAAATCAAAAGGCCGATGGCCGTCCGTCCTGCTAATCATAAAGCAGGACGGACGGCCATCGGCCTTTTGATTTAATTCCCTTACTGCGGGTTCGCCTTCACGCTGAAGCGCGAATCGACGCGCAGCGTGGTGGTTTGGGGCAGCACCTTGGCCAGCTCGGCCGTGACGAATAGCGCGTAAGAATCGCCGCGCAGAAACATATCGAGCTTGTTGCCGGCCGGTTTCAGGGCCAGCGAGGTTTGGCCGGTGGGCACGGGGTCGAGCGAAGCGAGCAGCGTCTTATTGGCCCCCGTGGCGTCGGTGGCAATGTAGATTTCGATGCGCTTCAGGAAGTCGAAGTTTTGCGTGGCCGGGTTGGTCACCGTCAGGTTGAGGCGGTCGAGCATCACGTCCTGCACGTAATTGGCGGCCGTTTTATTATTAGCGTAAGTGGCGTTGGCCGTAGAGTTGACCGTGACGCCCGGTAACGTGAGCAGCACGCCCGTGAGCGGCCCCGAGGGCGGCAGCTGCACCGTGCTGGAATCCTCCACGTTAAAAGTGAGCAGGCCGAGCACTTTCTTGCAGTTGCCGAGCAGCAACAGGCCCAACAGTGGCAGGAGGTAAAAAAGGTTTTTTTTCATACGAATGAAGACTGGTTAATTCAATAAAGGCGTGCTAACGCACCGACGGGCTGATTTAGTCCATCATGTCGGCCGCCCGGGGCGGGTCGGGCACAAAGCCGGGGTTCCAGCTCATGGGGTAGCGGCCGTCCACGTAGGGCAGCGCGGCTTCGGTGAGGTAGAGCGGGCGGAACGTGTCGACCATCACGGCCAGCTCGTGGGTTTCCTTTTTGCCAATGCTGGCCTCCACGGTGCCGGGGTGCGGGCCGTGCGGCAGCCCGGTGGGGTGCCAGGTGAACGAGGCCAAATCGACACCTTTGCGCGACATGAAATTACCGGCCACGTAGTACAGCACCTCGTCCGAATCGACGTTGGCGTGGTTGTAGGGCGCGGGAATGGCCAGCGGGTGGTAGTCGAACAGCCGTGGCACAAACGAGCAGATGACGTAGTTGTGCCCCTCAAACGTCTGGTGCACGGGCGGGGGCTGGTGCAGGCGGCCGGTTATCGGCTCAAAATCATGAATACTGAAGGCGTAAGGGTAGAAATAGCCGTCCCAACCCACCACGTCGAAGGGCGAGTGCGCGTAGGTCAGCTCGTGCAGCAGGCCCTCTTTCTTGATGTGCACCACGTAGTCGCCTTCGGGAAATTCCTCGGTAATCAACTCCGATGGCGGGCGCATGTCGCGCTCGCAGTAAGGCGAGTGTTCCAGCAGCTGGCCGAAGTGGTTGCGGTAGCGCCGGCAGGTTTCCACGGGGCTGAACGACTCCACAATCATGAGCCGCACCGGACCGTCCTCAAAGTGCAGCTGGTGAATGACCGTGCGCGGCACCACCACATAGTCGCCGGGCTCGAAGGCTACTTTGCCCATCTGGCTCCACAGCTCGCCGCGGCCTTCGTGCACGAAAATCACTTCGTCGGCCTGGGCGTTTTTGTAGTAGTACTGCATCCTCTTTTCCGTGGGGTTGCAGATGCTCATGGTCACGTCGGCGTTGCCGATGAGCGTTTGGCGGGCGGCCAGGTAGTCGCCGCCGGTGCTGGTTTGGGCCAGCGTGCGCAGGTGCTCGGGCTGCAGCGGCCGGTCCTTGAGCAGCTTGGGCGCGTACGGCTTCGGCTCGCCCACGTGCTTGATTTGGGTGGGCGGATGCACGTGGTAGAGCAGCGACGACACGCCATGAAACCCCAGCGTACCCACCAGCTGCTCCGAATACAGCGTGCCGTCGGGCTGGCGAAACTGGGTGTGGCGCTTGCGCGGAATCTGGCCGAGGCGGTGGTAATGAGCCATAAGAAGTAGGGGGCGGGATTAGCTTCGCTAACCTGGCGGTTGGCGGCGTGAAAATACGCAGAAGTAACGCCCCACCCCCGCCCCGGCTCAGTTGGTGCCGGTGCGCGGCGGCGCGGCGGCAGCGGTCCCGGGCTTGAGGTAAGTGTCCATCCAGTCCAGCCAGAAGCGGTTGCGCTCGCGCTGGCGCACGGGGTCGCTGGCATTGTGCGCGGCCACCGGCCAGGCAATGAATTTGGTGGTAACGCCGTTGTCTTTCAGAGCGTGAAACAACTTGTACGACTGCGTGATGGGCACGCGCGGGTCGCCGGTATTGGCCAGAATGAGCGTGGGCGTCCGAATCTTGCCGGCCGCGGTGATGGGCGACTGGTCGCGGTAGTTCTGGGCGTTGGCCTCGCTCAGCCAGGGCGACTCGCCCAGCGCGGCCGCCCGCTGAATGTTGGAGTCGCCCAGGTTGTACTGGTCGAGCCAGTCGGTGACCGACGCGCCGGCTACGGCCGCCTTCCACTGCGCGGGGTAGTGCCCCAGCAGCCACACCGTCATGTAGCCGCCGTAGCTCCAGCCGCTCACCCCGATGCGGTTGGTGTCAATCAGCCCGCCACGCTTGAGCTGGGTTAAGCCAGCCATCACGTCGCGGCCGGGTCCGGCGCCCGCGTCCTTGTAAATGGCGGCTTTGTAAGCATTGCCCAGGTTGTCGCTGCCCCGGTAATTGGGCTCGAACACAAAGTAGCCCCGGCCCGCAAACAGCTGGGCCTGCGCCGAGAACGTGGCAATGGACGCGGCCGTGGGCCCGCCGTGAATGACGAGCACCAGCGGGTAGGTTTTGCCGGGCGTGTAGTTGGCCGGATAAGTCAGCTCGCCGTCGTGCTGCAGGCCGTCCGACTGCCAGGTCAGGGTTTGGCCCTTGCCCAGTTGCAGGGCTTTCACGTCGTGGTTGAAATCAGTAAGCCGCTTCGGTCCTGCCGAAGCCGAAGCCATGTAAAACAGCTCAGAGGGTTGGTTGGGGCTGGAACCGATGAAGGCGATACCGCCCTGCCGGCTCACGCCCACTTCTACCCAGAACGACCACGTCGGGCTCACTTCGCCCAGGGCCAGCTTACGGGCCGCGCCGCCTTTCACCGGCTGCAGCCACAGCGAGGTCCGGTTACCATCGAGGCCTCCGAGCAGCAAATTCTTGCCACCAGGCATCCAGATTGTGCGGAATACGTCGCGGTCCAGGTTGGGCGTGAGGTTTTTGCCTTCGCCGCCCGCCACAGGCGTCGTCCATGTTTCGTTGATGTTCATCGTATTGCCCTGGCGCGGATACCAGTAGGAAACCTGGCTGCCATCGGGGGAAAACGTTGGGTAGCCTTCCAGCATCGTGCGCCCGGTGAGGGGGCGCGTGGTGCCGTCGGCCACGTTCAGCAGTTGCACTGCGCGCTGGTTGCCGTTGCCGGAGTGCGGCGTGGGCACTTGCACGAAGGCCAGCAGCTTGCCGTCTGGGCTCCAGGACAGCGGCGAAGAGGGCGCCCCGGGCGGGATGGTCACCGGCAGGCTCCACGCGCCGGAGGTCAGTCGCCGGGCGTCGCCGCCGGCTGCTGGCACTAGCCAGATGTGCGACGACGTGGGTGCCGCGGTTAGGAACAAGTCGTTGTTGCCCACTTCGAAGGCGTCGTAGCCCTTTTCGGGCGGGCCGGCCTGGTTGGCGGGCTCGTCGGCCGTCACGTAGGCGAAGGCGCCGCCGTCGGGCCGCCAGGCGTAGTGCTGCACGCCTTTGCGGGCGTGGGTCACCTGCCGGGGCTCGCCGCCGGCCAGGGCCCGCACAAAGAGCTGCGGGGCTGCGTCTTTGCCCGTGCCGGTCTTTTCCAGGTACGCTAGCTCCTGCCCGTTGGGCGACCAGCGGGGCTGGGTAAGGCCTATGCGCTTCTGGGCCAGCAGGCGCTGCTGCCCGCCGGCGGCCGTCACCAGCAGCAGGCCGGTCTGGAACCGGTCCTCCTCGTAGTCAGGCGTGGAAACCACCACGGCAATGGTCTTGCCATCGGGCGAAAACTGCGGGTCCGACAGCCCGGTGAGCTTGGCTAGGTCGCCCAGCTCGAACGGGTGCTGGGCGTGCAGGCCGGTGAGGGGCGCCAGGGCCAAGGCCAGCAGGGCCAGGCCCCGGCAAACCTGTTTCGTTGTAAAATGAAGAAGCATGGCTTTGACAAAAAATTCAGATGAAGTCGAAAGGTAGTCAGCTGAATGAAAATATAGTATTGTCGTTGCCTTTGCAGTGCATTATGTTTCCAGTGCTTCGTCTCATTACTTTCATAAGCCAACCAAGGCAGGATTCCGGCGTTGCTTTGCTGCTTCAGGATACCGAGCTTGCTGCATCAAACTGCCCGGTAACTTAGAAAGCGTTGGCTCGCGAAAGGCAACCGTGTATTAGTTTCGCCTACAGCAGACAGGGTTCTTACGCCTCTCTCCTTACTCAACCATGAATTCAAAAATTTACGCTTCGCTCGCCCTGCTCAGTATCGGAATGATGGCGGCCCAGCCAGTCGAGCCGGTGGCGGCCATCAAAACCCAGGCCTTGCAGGATTTGCAGGGCCGCTACGCCGATTACCGCCAGGTGGCTCAGAGCATCTGGGGCTTTGCCGAAGTGGGCTACAAAGAAGCCAAAAGCTCGGCCTTGCTCCAGAAGACTCTGAAGGATAACGGCTTCACCGTGCAGGCCGGTGTGGCAGACATTCCCACCGCTTTTGTGGCCACCTATGGCAGTGGCAAACCCGTGATTGGTATTCTGGCTGAGTTTGATGCCCTGCCAGGGCTGGCGCAACAGGCGACGACGGCCAAAACCCCCATTGCCGGGCAGGACGCGGGGCACGGCTGCGGCCACAACCTGTTTGGCACCGCCAGCGTGGCAACCGGCATCGAATTGAAAAAGCTGCTTAAAGAAGGCAAGCTGAAGGGCACGATAAAGGTGTATGGCTGCCCGGCCGAGGAAGGCGGCAGCGGCAAAGTATACATGGTGCGGGCCGGCTTGTTCGACGGCGTGGACGCCGTAGTGCACTGGCACCCCAGCAACCAGAACCGGTCCATGATGGCCAGCTATATTGCCAACACTTCGGCCAAATTTCGCTTTCACGGAGTTGCATCGCACGCGGCGGCTTCGCCGGAGCGCGGCCGCAGCGCCCTAGACGGCGTGGAAGCCATGGACCACATGGTGAACATGATGCGCGAGCACGTGCCCCAGGAAACCCGCATTCACTACGTCATCACCGGCGGGGGCAGGGCGCCCAACGTAGTGCCCGATTATGCCGAGGTGTACTACTATGTGCGCCACCCCAACCGCGACCAGGTGAAGGACGTGTTTGCCCGCGTGGTGAAAGCAGCCGAGGGGGCTGCCCTGGGCACCGGCACCACCATGGACTACGAAATCATTGGCGGCACCCACGAGCTGCTGCTCAACGAAACCCTGGCCCGCGCCCTGCAAGTCAACCTGGACCAGGTAGGCGGCGTCGCCTACACGCCGCAGGAAATGGCCATCGGCAAGCAGCTGCAGGCCTCGTTTGGCTACCCCGCGCCGCCAGTGGAAAATGCGGCCACCATCCAGCCGTTTGGCCTGAGCGACGGGGGCGGCAGCTCCGATGTGGGCGACGTAAGCTACGTAGTGCCCACCGTGGGCCTCACGGCCGCCACCTGGATTCCGGGCACGCCCGCCCACAGCTGGCAGGCCGTGGCGTGCAGCGGCCAGGAAATTGGCACCAAAGGCATGATGGTGGCCGCCAAAACCATGACGCTCACCGCCATCGATTTGTTCAGCGACGAAGCCCTGCTTATCAAGGCCAAAGCCGAGTTCAAGCAAGACGTGGGTACCTACGTGTACAAGCCGCTGCTCGGTGACCGCAAGCCTGCCCTCAACTACCGGGATTAGCGCAAGCGGAACGGCGGTGGGCCGGCCGTGGGGCCCCGCCCTGGTCTACTTGCCCAGCAGCGCCAGCTGAGCGGTGCTGTCGTTCACGGCGTGCAGGGCGCGCTGCAGCTCCGGGTCCTGCTCACGCAGCACCGTATAATAAGCTACCTGGCCATAAGCGCTGCGGGCAATAAATGCCTTGAGCAGGTTGCGCAGCAGCGGCGCGCAGCGGCGCACAGCGGCCACATCGGTGCTCACGCCCGCTTGGGCAGCCTGGGCAGCGAGGCCCACCAGCTGCGCATCCGTGATGCGGAAGGTGGCGTTGAACTGCTCGAAGCGCAATCCCTCCAGCTCGGCTTTATGCGCTTGGTAGAAGTTCAGGGCAAAGGCCCGAGCCACGCCGCGGCTCAGCAACCTGGTGTAGTAAGCCGAGTGGGCGAGGGTATCGCGGGCCACAAAAACATCGGGCATGATGCCGCCGCCGCCGTACACCGTGCGGCCATGGTCGGTACGGAAGCGCAGGGCCTTGGCAAAATGCACGCTATCGGCCGATTGCAGCTCGCCACGGGCCGAACGGCCGGTGAGCTCGGCGCTGTATTCAGCGTAGTTGGCCCCGTAGGGCTTTTGGATGGAGCGGCCGGCCGGCGTGTAGTAGCGGGCAATAGTGAGGCGCAGCTCGCCGCCATCGCTCAGGGCAATGGGCTGCTGCACCAAGCCTTTACCGAAGGTGCGGCGGCCCACCAGAATGGCGCGGTCGTGGTCCTGCAATGCGCCAGCCACTACTTCGGCGGCGGAGGCGCTGCCTTCGTCCACCAGCACCACTAGGGCCCCTTCCTCAAACTCGCCGGCCACGCGGGCGTAGGTCTGGGAGTCGTACTGCTCGCCCTTGCCGTCGGTGTACACGATTTTGCGCGAGCCCCCAATAAACTCATCGGCCAGGCGAGTGGCGCGGTCGAGGTAGCCGCCGGGGTTGCCGCGCAGGTCCAGCACGAGGCGCGTCAGGCCCTGGCGGCGCAGGTCAGCCAGGGCCGCCTTAAACTCCTCGTAGGTATTCGAAGCAAAGCGGCTCACCTTGATGTAGCCGGTCTGCTCATCGACCAGGTAGGCGGCATCAACGGAAGTATTGGGAAGACGGCTGCGAGCAATGCTGAGGCTAAGCGGGCGCGGCTGGTGGCGGCGGCGCAGCTCCAGCACCACGCTGCTGCCGCGGGGGCCGCGCAGCAGCTCGCTGAGGCGGGCGGTAGTGAGGCGCGCGCCCGATACGCGCTTGCCGCCCAGGCTCAGAATCTGGTCGCCGGGCTGCACACCGGCCTGCTCGGCCGGGCCGCCGCTGAGCGGGGCCACCACGGTCATGGTATCGCGAAAGAGGTTGAACTCGATGCCCACGCCATCATAGTCGCTTTGCAGGAAAGAGTCAGTTTTTTCGCGGTCGCGGGCCGGGATGTACACCGAGTGCGGGTCGAGCTTTTCCAGCATCTGCACCACGGCGTAGTCGGCCAGGCCCTCAGTGTCGACGGAGTCGGCGTAGTCGCGGTCCACGTAGCTCAGGATTTCCTTGAAGCGGAGGTAGCCGCGGGCCGTGGCATCGGGGTTTTCGGACGAGGGCCGAAACGGGTTGTTGGCCACCAGCGCCCCACAGCCCACGGCCAGCAGCAACAAAGCCGTTTGCCGCAGCCAGCCGCGCCGCCACCAAGCGGTAGCAGGCCGACCAGTTTTGGGGGCAGCGGGCGAAGAAAAGGGCATAAATAGGGTAGAAGTATTAACGAATAGAAGAAAGCTTATTTAACCTCAAATTTATTGAAACTTTCCCGGCTAACTAGCTAAAAGAACGACCATTACACTATTTCTTATAGCAATGCAATAATTTATCTTCAAAAGGCTATAATACGACTTTGCTGCCGGCATATTACAATTAAAACGCTGACCGTAGGTTTATCTGTAATTGAACGCAATTTATAATTTTATCCGGACAACACCCGATTCTTTTCGCTGAACGAAATGACTTACGCGGTGAGCCAAACGATTTATGGCACTAAGCTTTGCTGCACTTGACCGGAGCACAACTACGCAGGCACTTTGGCTTCGGATTGACCAATAGCTCCCGGGTTTCGGCAGGCTTAGAATTGGTCAGCTTGCCGGGGCGTGGCAAGGCCTGCTGCCACTACCGGTGGCGTGGCGGTCCTGCTGAAAAAGCTTGCCCGGCCCCGGCCGTATCTTTGCGCCCCGTCGGGCAAGGTGCCCGGCCCCTTGCCCCTCCCCCGCCCATGCCCCGCATCCTCGCCATCGACTACGGAAACAAGCGCGTGGGCCTGGCCGTGACCGACCCGCTGTGCATGATTGCCACGCCGCTGGAAACCATTCACAGCAAGGATTTGGTGACTTATGTGCAAGCCTACCACCAGCGCGAGCCGCTGCGGGCCATCGTGGTGGGCATGCCGCGCACGCTCCTCAACGAGCCCACCGATGTGACCAGCGCCGTGGTGGGCCTGCTGCGCACGCTGCGCCGCGCCCTGCCCGAGTTGCCCATTCACGAGCTCGACGAGCGGTTTACCTCGCGCATGGCCCATGCTACTATGCTGGCCGGGGGCCTGGGCCAGAAAGCCCGCCGCGACAAGGCCACCGTGGACCGCATCAGCGCCACCATTATTCTGCAATCTTTTCTCGAATCGCCGCTCATGCGGGAAGTTTAGTTGTTTCGTTAAACCGTCATGCTGAGTGCAGCCGAAGCATCTCTACCGCAGAAGTAAATGGATTACTTGAGCAGTAGAGATGCTTCGGCAAGCTCAGCATGACGTTCTGTTCCAAAACCGACCATTACCATGATTTATTCCATTGTCGCCATTGGCGACCCCGTGCTGAAAACCAAAGCCAAAAACCTGCCCGCCGACCTGCCCGCCACCGACATGCAGCAGCTAGTGGCCGATATGTTTGAAACCATGTATTATGCCCACGGCGTGGGTCTGGCCGCGCCCCAGATTGGCAAGAGTGTGCGCCTGTTCGTGATGGATTCGGGGCCGATGGTGGAGCTGGATGAAGAGGACCTGGCCGAGCTGGAAGAGGGCGAAACGCCCGAGGCAGGTATCAAGCGGGCCTTCATCAACCCCGTGATGGTTAGTGAAACCGGCGAGGAATGGGGCTTCGAGGAAGGCTGCCTGAGCATCCCCGGCGTGCGCGAGCTCGTGAACCGCCACGCCGACATCGTGCTGCGCTACGAAGATGAAAACCGCCAGGTCCACGAAGAGGCTTTCTCCGGCATGGCGGCCCGCGTGATTCAGCACGAGTACGACCACCTCGAAGGCGTACTGTTTACGGACAAGCTTTCCACCTTTAAAAAGCAGCTGCTGAAGGGCAAGCTGGCCCGTATCAGCAAGGGCGACGTGAAGCACGACTACCGCATGAAGTTCGCGGGCGAAGGCCGGCGGCGCTAACGCGCGGACTGACCAACAGATACCCCGCCGGCTGGGCCGGCGCTGGCAAGAGCAGACAGGGCACTGAGCCGCATTTGGCCGGGAGCCAAAAGAATGGTTTGAGCATGACCCATTCCAAAAAGATATAATGGCTGATAATTATTAGGGAGCGTGTACAATAACATGTTTTGTGTCAGACGATTGTTCAGATTTTTTCCAGCGAATTTTAGCTAGTTTTTTGGGTGCAATCATAGTCCCTATTCTGTAATGGAATTAAGAGGCTTCTTTATACGGAGTGGTTGTCTGTTATTTGCTGGTGATAATTCACCGACAAAAATCACGCAAGCATGAAAAGACTATTACTTATGGGGCTGCTGCTAGTGCTGGGGGCATTGCAGTACGCGTCGGCGCAGGACCGGAAGGTATCCGGGCGGGTGACCGATAAGCAAACATCGGAGGGATTGCCTGGGGTAACGGTGCTACTGAAAGGCACTTCCGTGGGCATGTCGACCAATATGGACGGGGCGTTTTCGATGAGTGTGCCGGCCTCCGGGGGCACGCTGGTGTTTAGCTCGGTAGGCTTTGCCACCGTGGAGCAGCCCCTGGGGGCGGGCTCGGAGTACAACGTGGCGCTGGCCGGCGACTCCAAGCAGCTCAACGAGGTAGTGGTGACGGCCCTGGGCATCGAAAAAGACACCCGCTCTTTGGGCTATTCCACCCAGCAAATCAAGGCGGAGCAGATTTCACAGAAATCGGAGCCCAACGTCTTGAACTCGTTGCAGGGCAAAGTGTCGGGCGTGAACATCAGCTCGTCCAGCGGCTTGCCCGGCTCGTCCACCAACATCAACATCCGGGGCATTACGTCGCTGCAGGGCAGCAACCAGCCGCTGTTTGTGGTCGACGGTATTCCGATTAGCAACGACCTGGAGCGCGGCTTCGGCGGCGGCGGCCAGGGCAGCCTGGGCGCTGCGCAGGTCTCGAACCGGGCGCTGGACATCGACCCCGAGTCGATTGCCAGCATCAACATCCTGAAAGGCCCGGCGGCCGCGGCCCTCTACGGCTCGCGGGCATCCTCGGGTGCTATCATCATCACCACTAAAAACGGCAGCAGCGCCAACAAAAAGCTGGAAGTAACCGCTACTTCAAGCTTCAACGTGCAGGACGTGTACGGTACCGCTCGCCTGCAAACCGAATATGGCCAGGGCGCCAACGGCGTTATCAACACGGGAGGCACGGGCAACGTTTTTAACCCCAGTGCCAGCTCCGCGTCATTCGGCCCACGCTTCGGCACCACTCCTACGCTGGTCAACGGCTTGTTGCTGACCGACGGCAGCCAGCTCCCCTACCAGAACTACCCGAACAACATCCGGGACTTCTACCGCCAGGGCACCATCCTTACCAACGGCGCGAACATCGCGGGCGGCAACCCCGACCAGAACGTGTCGCTGAACGTGAGCAACACCACCCAGAAAGGCATTGTGCAGAGTTCGGAGCTCAACCGTACCAACGTGCTGCTGGGGGGCAACGTTAAATTGCAGAACAAGCTGAGAGTCGGCGGTTCGGTGAGCTTCATTCAAACCAACCAAAGCGGGGTAAGCCAAGGCAACAACAACTCGGCCTTCTCGAACCTCTCTTTCGCGGTACCCCGGAGCCTTAACCTGCAAGGCATGCCGTTTGTGGACCCGGTGACGGGGGCCAATCAGTTTTTCCCAAATACTGAAAACCCCTATTTTAGCGCTAACAAAAACACCACCACCTCGGCCGTAACCCGTTTTATTAACGTGGCCAACCTCGGATACGACATTACTCCCTGGCTGAACGTGCTGTATCGGGTAGGTCTGGACACCTACACCGACCGCCGCAAGACGGTATTCGTGGCCGGCTCCGCCCGCAACCCGTTGGGCTTGATTCAGGACCAAGCGCTGACTCGCACCGAGTTCAACAGCGACATCATTGCAACGGCCAAAAAGGATAACATCTTCATGGAAGGGCTCAACGCCAGCTTGCTGGTAGGCCAGAACATTAACCAGCGGCGTACGCAGACCATCACGTCCCAGTCGGAAAACCTGGCGGTCCCGGGCTTTTTTAACGCGCAAAACGGCACCGTGTTTTCGAATGGCACGGGCGAAAACAACAGCCTACGCCGCCTTCTGGGCGCCTACAGCCAGCTGTCGTTGGGCTATAAAGACTACCTGTTTTTGGAATTGACGGGTCGGGTCGACCAGTCTTCGACCCTTCCGGTAGCCAACAACACCTTCTTTTACCCGTCGGCCACTGCCAGCTTCGTATTCACCGACGCGTTTAAGATTTCGAATAGCCTCTTCTCTTACGGCAAGCTGCGGGCGAACATCTCGAAAGTGGGCAAAGACGCTGACCCATACGCCCTGGAAACCCTTTACCGCTCAGGCAGCGTGGGCAACAACGTGGCGAGCATCAACTTTCCGTTCTCAAACGTCAACGGCACGTTTCCCGGTTTTGTCATCGCCAACACCATTGGCGGCGGCAACACCCTCAAGCCCGAATCCACGAAGTCGTACGAAGTGGGCACCAACCTCGGCTTTTTCAACAACCGGCTGAGCTTCGAATTGACGGGCTTTTACACCCGCAGCGAAGACCAGATTATCCCTGTTACCATCGCCAGCTCCTCGGGCTTTGGTACTCTTTTCGCCAACGTGGGTCGTTTGGACAACAAAGGGTTTGAGGGCATCATGCTCGTCAACCCCGTCAAAACGTCTGCCTTCCGCTGGGACATCAGCGCGAACTTCACCCGGATTAAGAACGAAGTCATCAGCATTGCTCCGGGCATCACCACCTCTACCATCGCGGGCGGGGGCTTCATCGGCTCGCAGCCCAGCTTCCGGGTGGGCGAGGCCTACGGCGTTATCATTGGCAACGCCCTGCCGCGGGTGCCCGCGAAGGACCCGGTGACGGGCCGGGAGAACGACCCCTCGATTGTGGGCAAGTACATTATCAACCAGACCACTGGCACGTTTGCTCCTGGTATTCCCAACTCGGTGATTGCCGACCCGAACCCGCTGTGGCAGGGCGGCGTCACGAACACCTTCAATTACCGGGGCGTGGAGGCCTCCTTCCTGGTTGATGCCAAGTACGGCGGCGAAGTACTTTCCTTCACCAACGCTTCGCTGAAAGGCAGCGGCAACCTGTACGAAACGGGCATCAACCGCGAGGCCCCGCGCATCATCCCCGGCGTTATCCGCAACGCCGACGGCAGCTACCGTCCCAACAACATCGAAATTGATGCCCAGACTTACTGGGGCGCTTCCGGTGGCCTGCAGAGCCCGCTAAACGTGTACGATGCCACAGTGTACCGCCTGCGGGAAGTTTCGCTGGGCTATTCGATACCAAAAGATTTGCTTGGGCGAACGCCTTTTGGCCAAGTGCGCTTGTCGGTGTCGGGCCGCAACCTGTTCTACTACGCACCCAACGCCAACTTCGACCCGGAGCTGAACACGCAGGGAGCGGGCAACATCCGGGGCCTCGACCTGCAAGGTGCACCCAACACGCGCAACTACGGTGTAAACCTGCGCTTTACCCTCTAATCCAGCCATTCAATTTCTCATGAAAAATCAGAAACTAGCAGGCATTACGCTTGCAGCGGCAGTGGCATTGTCTACCTTCAGCTGCAACCGGGACAAGTTCCTGGACGTGAACACGACCCCCAACAGCCCGACAGTGGTAACCATGCCGTTGCTATTCACCAGCACGGTTGTCTATTCCGGGTTTGCGGCCACCAACGACCTGGGCCGAGCCGCCTCTCTCTTTATCCAGCACCAAGCGGGTACTGCCAACCAGATGGCGGACTACGACCGCTACAACATCCGCGGCTCGTTCGACAACCAGTGGAACGGGGAACTCTACGGCGGTGCGCTGATTAACGCCCAAACGCTGATTGACCTGGCAGCCACCAAGGAAAGCCCAGCGTATGGGGGCATCGCCAAATTGCTGAAAGCGTACAATTTCTCCATCGTCACGGACATGTATGGCGACGTCCCGTATTCACAGGCGCTCAAAGGCAAAGACAACACCAGACCGCGCTACGACAAGCAGGAAGACATCTACAAAGGCAATTCTGCGCTGGGCATCCAGAGCTTAATTGACCTGGTAAAGGAAGGACTGGCGGATTTGGATAAGCCCAGCACCCTGAAGCCCGGTACCACCGATGACCCGGTGTATGGCAAAACGGCCAACAACATTACACAGTGGAAAAAGATGGGCAACACCCTGTTGCTCAAATTTGCCAATACCATCAGCAAGCGGGAGCCGGCCCTGGCCGCTTCCCTCATCAACCAGGCAGCAGCGGGGGCTTTCACCTCGAATGCTGACGATTTCGAAGTTCCGTTTGGCTCCAGTAACGGCAACCAGAATCCGCTGTACTCCTTCAACTTCGTGAACCGCACCGGCGACCAGATGCTGAGCCAGCGCCTGCTCGACAGCATGAGGGTGTTGAATGACCCACGTCTGCCAATCTATTTCACGCCAACCCCCACGCCGACCGCAACGGTGAACGCCACTGGCACGGTGACGACGTTGCCCGGGCCTGTGGTAAACGGAGTGCCAACGCCGACCTTTCTGACATTCACCGGCTATCAGAACGGTGGCACGGCGAGCGGCCTTACGATTCCCGCTTTAGCTAACCGCTCACGCTACAACATTTACATTCGGGGCAACTCCGGAGAAGCTCCGGCTCGCTTGTTGACCAACGTGCAGCGGCTATTCATCCTGGCGGAGTCGGCGTTAACGTTGCCCGGCATTACGGTAGCAGGCACGGCCCAGTCGCTCTACCAGGATGCCATCCGTGCATCGATGATTAAAGCCGGCATCGCCAATACGGACGTTACAGCTTACTTCGCTGCCAACCCCAGAGTTGCCATTCTCAGCGGCACTACCGAGCAGAGGCGTAACAAGATTATCACTCAAAAGTGGGTTTCCTGGGTAGGCAACGGTTTGGAGGCGTACAATGACTACCGGCGCACGGGCTACCCCAGCCTGAACCCGGCCCTGAACCCGGCCGGTGATGACGCCACGCTGCCTAAGCGTTTTGCTCTTCCCCTGTCGGAACTTACGGCCAACGCAGGAGCTCAAAACCAGGATGTAAACATCCTCACGAGTGTGTCGGTGTGGTGGGCTAGATAGCCCGGCCTAACTTCCAACAGCAAAATTCACTTCTCCATGAAAAAGCAACTTTTTACCTTATGCATCCTTGCAGTGCTGGCAGTGGTTTCCTCCTCCTGTAAGAAGCAGTACGATGACAACAGCCTGGCCCCGCTGGACCTGGCTTACGCTCCCATTCCGGTTACCGTAACCAATTCCAACTTTTTTGAACGCTACTACATCGTGGTTGCCACGGCTCCATCCGGTGCGTTCAGCATCAATTTCTCGATTCCGTCCGATAAAGGCAAAATCAAGGAAATTACCCGGGTAGCCACCGGTGGCAGCGGTTTGAGAGACGTGCAGGTTGGCGCTCCTACGGTGCTCTACAACTACAACGGATTGACGGGTACCAACGCGGGGTTCACTCCCATCCCTGGCACCGGCAGCAATACCATTATGTTCTCCTCCACTCTGGCCGCTTATAGTACCTACCGGACGCGAGTGGGCACGGGTGTGGCTCCTACGGCGCCTACAGTATCTGTTACCCCCCAGTCGCCCAATCAAATCGAATTCTTCTTTTTGATTACGCTGGAAGATGGCACCACTATCATTCCCCCTCGGGTGCTGGTTCGTGTGATTTAACTTTTTTTGCGTTTTGAAAGAGAGCCCTGGTCGCACTGACCGGGGCTTTTTTTGTGTGCTCTGCTTAGAGTAGGTCACGAGATATATTGGCTCGATGCCCAGCTCCTTGCCCGTCGTCATGCAGGGTCCTGAGTGCTCTGTTGTGCCAGCAGTGCTCGTACCTTTTACCCATGAAAAAACCTGTTCTACTCCTTCTGCTTTGTTTAACGCTGCTTTTCTTCCACCACCCGGGGCGGGCGTGGGGCTTTTTTGGCCACCGGCTGCTGAACCGGCTGGCCGTATACACGCTGCCACCGGGCATGTTTGGCTTTTACAAATCCAACATCGACTACCTGACCGTGAACGCCACCCGGCCCGACTCACGGCGCACGTTGGTGCCTGGCGAGGCCCCCAAGCACTTCCTCGACGTGGACCGCTACGGCGACAGCGCCGAGTACAAGCTCCCGCGCAAGTACGCCGACGCCGTGGCCCGCTACGGCGAGGATTCGCTGCTGCGCCACGGCATTGTGCCCTGGAACGTAGTGACCATGAAAAACCAGCTCACCGCCGCCTTCCAGGCCAAGGACACCGACCGGATTCTGCGCCTCTCGGCCGATATGGGCCACTACATTGCCGATGCCTGCGTGCCGCTGCACACCACCAAAAACTACAACGGCCAGCTCACCGGCCAGCGCGGCATCCACGGGCTGTGGGAGTCGCGGCTGCCGGAACTGCTGAGTTCCGACTACGACCTGTTCAGCGGCAAGGCCCAATACCTGCCCAACGCCACCGATGCCATTTGGGCGGCCGTCATCCGTTCGCACGCGGCCGTGGACTCGGTTTTACTATTCGAAAAGCAGCTGACGGCCCAGTTTGCCGAGGACCAGAAATTCGGTTACGAGCAGCGCGGCAGCCAGACGGTACGGGCCTACTCCCGCGATTTCAGCAAGGCCTACCACGCCAAGCTCAACGGGCAGGTGGAGCGCCAGATGCGCTACGCAGCGGGCCTTATCGGTAACTTCTGGTTTACCTGCTGGGTAGACGGCGGCTCGCCCGATTTGCGCCAAATTCAACGTATCCCCTCCGAAACCGAGCAGCAGCGGCTGGACCGCGAGGCCAAGGAAACAGCCGTGGCCCCGGTGGTAGCCGTGCCCGGGCACGACGAATGAGAGAACCGTCATGCCGCGCGCAGCCGAGGTATCTCGCCCGCACCGTTGAACGTGATGCCGAGCGCAACCAACGATTGGATTACTACCCCACGCAAGATGCCTCGGCTGCGCTCGGCATGACGTGCTAATTACCCAATGCTTCGGTCAGGTGCACCTGGTCCAAATCGAGCACGGCAATGCCGTCGTCGTCCACTTCGTAGGCCCGGACGTAACGGCGGTGCCACTCTATTTCGTCGTGGGTGTAGGAGTTGCGGGCGTGCACATCCTGGGCGAAAGTGTCGTCGTAGCCCTTCAGCTGAATGATGATTTCCGCATCAAGACGAGCGTAGTCTTCGGCCGTGAGGCCATGCAGTGGGCTTTCGGGGGTGATGTCGTGCACCACGGTCCAGCTGAGCGGAAAGAAGCTCACTTCGTTCCGCTCCAGGGGCAGCAAAGCGTAGATTTGGTCGCTGGTGCTGGGGTCAACGGTTTTGAGCAGCACCCTGGCCTGCAGGTTAATAAGGGTGTTGTTGCGCTGGTTGGCGATGCGAAACTGCAGGCAGGGCGTGCCATCGGGCCGGCGGCTGATAATGGCCGTGCGGCTGAAATGAATGCGCGCCGTGGGCCGCGAAAACCGCCCGTAGAGCAGGCCCGTGGCCAGCGCGAAGGTGAGCACGCCCACCAGCGCCTCTACGCTGCTGATGAAACCGCTGCCGTTGCTGCCGGGGTACACGTGCCCGTAGCCGACGGACGTGAAGGTTTGAATCGAGAAAAACAGCGCGCTCAGAAAGTCCTGCCACCAGCCGTGCGGGGCGGCCACGCCGGGCAGGTCGTCGAGCCCCAAGGCCAGGTAAGCCCCGGCAAAGACCATATTGAGCACCATAAAAAACACCACCACCACGCCAATAAACGACCACCATTCCATCTGAATGAGCCACTGGTAGGGGTCTTGGCGGTGGGGGCCGCCGCGCCGCCGCACATTAAATGTACCGTCGTGGTTGATGGCGCGCTTGGTGCGGCGCGAGAACTTTTCGCCAATACCGGGGTCCATAGTAGCCATTTGTCAGTTACTTAAATAAAGAATCAGCAATGAGCCGGTTGCGCAGCCCATTGGGTTGTGCAGTTGCCAAAAGTATCGGCCATCATCGGAACCGGGCGGCGCTCCGGCAGTTCGGCACCGCCCTTTGTGCGGCAACGGGCATGCGCGCTCTTACGCTCATTTCTTTTGAAAGGCGCATAGGCGGCAGCTGGTTGCCATCTTCAATCCATTCTTGATGTGTTGCCTACACGCTGGCTTAAGCAAATGGTTTAGCCCCCTGAAAACAAGTCTGTTGGCGGCTTGCTGGTTAGTTCTCTTCAGGCCCGGTTCAAATTCCGCTCCTCCTGAGCGGCGAACAGCCTACAGGACAGTAGCTGCGTATCTTTAAGCATTCGTGGCTACCGCTTGGATACGGCTGATTTCGCACCACATCAAAATTGGCGTGCGCGGTGTGCCCCGCCCCTTTCGACTGGCAAAAACCCCACGGCCCGGCGCGGCGTACCTGCCGCAACACGGCCGCGCTTGAGGCCAGCTATTTCTTCCCCGTATATGACCCAATTCTGCTCTCGAATACTGCTGGCTGTGGTGCTGGCCGGCACATTTTTCCTTCCTACTCAGGCCCAGAAAGTGGGTTTGGTACTCAGCGGTGGCGGGGCTAAAGGCTTGGCGCACATTGGGGTACTCAAGCAGCTGGAAAAAAACCATATTCCCATCGACTACATCGTGGGTACGAGCATGGGGGCCGTGGTGGGCGGCATGTACGCGGCAGGCTACTCGCCGGAGGAAATCGAGCAGATAGTACTCAGCCCCGAATTTCAGAGCTGGACATCGGGCAAGCAACTGGAAAGCAAGACGTTCAACTTCCTCACGGCCGAGCCTTCGCCCTCGGCCCTGCGCCTGGGCATTGCCATCGATTCCACGTTTCAGGCCCGCATCAGCACCAGCCTGGTGAACGACCTGAACCTGAACCTGGCCCTGGCCCGACTGCTGGCCCCGGCCTCGGCCAGCGCGCAGTATGACTTCGACAAGCTGTTTGTGCCCTTCCGGTGCATGGCCTCCGAGGTGTTTACGCGCCAGGTGGTGGAGCAGAAAAAGGGGGCCCTTTCCGATGCCATTCGCAACTCGATGTCGTTTCCGCTGGCGTTCCGGCCCATCCGCAACCTCGACGGTAAGTACTATTACGACGGCGCGGTATACGACAACTTCCCCACCGGCACCATGAAAAAAACCTTCTCCCCGGACATCATCATCGGGGTGAACGTGGGCGACGTGGCCATGAAGAAGTACCCCAAAAACGACGACGCCCTGCTGGGCAGCACCGTGGCCTTCCTGGGCACCAGCGTGGCCGATACCCTGAGCGTGGGCAAAGACGGCATCTACATTCAACCCGATTTGGAAGGCATGGGCGTGGGCGACTTCGACCGGGTGAAAGAATTTATTGCCGAAGGCGACACGGCCGGCAGCCGCGCCATGGCACTGATTAAGCAGCGCATAGGCCGCCGCGTCGATTCGACGGATTTGCAGAAGCGCCGGCTGGCCTTCCAGGCGCTGGCCCCCAAGCCCCGCTTTATTGAGGTGAAAGTGAATGGCTTGCGCCCCGACCAGAACGAGTACGCGGCGCGGTTCTTCCGGCGTTCCGGGCGCGAATACTCGCTCGATGACATCGAGGAAGGTTATTACCGTCTGGCGTCCGACGACTACTTCAAGAACATCTATCCGCGCATTCGCTACGATACCGAGCGCAAAGGCTACGTGTTTAGCTTGGATGCCCGGCGCAACAACAACGTGAGCACCGAAGCGGGCTTTGTGCTCAGCAACCGCCCCATCGATAACCTGTATTTCGGTCTGGAGTACCGCTACCTGCGCCGTCTGCTCTACACCGCTTCGGCCGATGTGAGCCTGGGCCGCTTCTACAACGGGGCGCACGGCTCGTTCCGCATCAATGTGCCGGCCAAGCTGCCCTACTTCATCGAGCCCGAGGTGACCTACAACCAGTGGGATTTTCAGAAGACGGGCGGCGTACTCGGCCGCAACGCGCTCAACACGCAGGTGCGGCAGCAGGACACGAAGCTCGGGGTGCAGCTCGGCGTTAGCCCCAACTACCGCAGCCGGCTGCTGCTCGATGCGGCCACCTTCGTAACCAAAGACGAATACACCAATTCCAAGGAAATAACTTCGGGCGATGTGCTCGATGCCACCGTTTTCCGGGGCGCCACGGCTGCGCTACGCCTGGCCCGCAACACCCTCAACCGCAAGCAGTACGCCACCAGCGGACACCGTTTTGTTTACACCCTGCGTGGCGTCACGGGCACTTCTACGTACACGCCGGGCTCCACGGCGCAGCAGGAAGCCAGCTCCCGGCATCACGAGTGGCTGCAGTTTCGGGCCACCGTGGAACGCTACTTTGGCTTCAATAAAGAGCGCTACGCCTGGGGCTATTTCGCGGAGCTGATGGTGAGCGCGCAGGGCACGTTCTCAAACTACCGCTCCTCGCAAACCACCGCGCCCGTGTTTGCTCCCCTGCCCGACTCCCGCACGCTGTTTATGGACGCCTACCGCTCCGCCCGCTACGCGGCCGTGGGCCTGCGCTACACCCAGCCCTTCCTCAAAAAGCTGGAGTGGCGCACCGAGGTGTACATGCACGTGAACGCGCAGCCCCTGCGCCAGGGCGACCTGCAAGTAGCCGTGCGCCAGTCGGGCTTCGAGCGGCCCCGCTTCACGGCCACCACCGGCCTGGTTTTTCAGTCGCCGGTGGGCCCGTTGGCCCTGCACGCCCGCTTCTACGACGACTCGTCCGAACGCTTCGGCATCTACGGGCACCTGGGCTTCCTGCTGTTCCGCAGCCGGGCGCTGGAATAAGCCGGCCGCCAGCGCGGCGGCTGCCCGTCGTTTAACTCACCAGTTCGGCAACAAGAGCGGGCACCTCCAGCGGGAGCAGGTGGCCCGCGGGCACTACTTGGCAGGTAGTACCCGCGGGCAGGTACGGCAGGGTTTGCGTGCGCTGCATAGCGGGCGTAACAGCCTGGTCGTGCTCGCCCACCAGCAAGCGGCAGGGCACTGTCAGCCCGAGCAGCTGAGCCGAAATATCTTCCCGCCTGCCGGCGATGAGCCACGCGTTCCAGGCGGAGTGGGAGCAGCACAGGTTGTCGGCAACAACGGCCTGCCGGATGGCAGTGGACAGCGGCAGCCAAGTGATTGTATCGAACGTTTTTTCGGCGTCGGCTGCCTTGCCGAAGCACGCCAGCGCCGCCGTGCGTTCGTCGTCGCTCATGGGCTCGCCGGCCGGTGGCGAGGGCGACAGCAGCACCAGCCGCCGCAGACCGGCTGGCCGCCGGGCCGCCAGGGCCAACGCAATTTTGCCGCCCATGCTGTGCCCCAGCAGCGTAAAATCGGTGAGGGCGTGGCGGGCTACGTAGGCGGCCACCCAATCAGTATAGGCCTGCACCGAATAATCGAACCCCGCCGGCGCGGGCTGCCCGCCGAACCCGGGCAGGTTGGGGGCCAGCAAGGCGGTATCCGGCGAAAGCAAGGGCCGTAAGGAATCAAACTCGCGGCCAGCGCCGGCCCAGTAATGCAGGGCGAGTACGGTGTGGGGCATAAACTAAAATGATAAGTGGGAATATATCTAAAAAAAACTCTTCGGAACGGCTAACCACCCCGTGTAAGGCGTGCGCTCAACCCCTCCGACCCTCGCCTGACACTAACTCATTTGACCCCGTTCTGGATTTAGGTTTTCTTTCAAAGAACTGCGGGGCACCCTGGCAGCAATCCGGTCGTGTTTCCTTTCCGTGGGCTTTCGGGCTACCGTCGCTGATAACCTAACCCTAACCAATCCGCGTATCATAACTTTTACTATTCTTTTTTTTAATTCTTTATCCGGATAACCATGCCCGTGGTCTTTACCCAACCACCAATGGCCCGTTATTACTTCCTCCCCTTATATGAATTCAGCGCCGACGTTGCTTACAGCCACGGATGAAGAAGTGCTTGTACAGCGCCTGTTGGCCCGCGACGAGCACGCTTTACGCCTGTTGCACGACCGGTACGCCAAGAGTATTTTGGTTGTAATAATGCGACTAGTGCGCGACGAAGCCCTCGCGCAGGACGTGCTGCAGGAAGGGTTGCTCAAGGTATGGCTAAGTATTGGCAGCTACGCTCCCGAGCGGGGCCGCTTGTTTACCTGGATGGTGCGCGTGTGCTGCAATCAGGCAATTGATGCGCTGCGAAGTCCGCGGCACCGCTTCCACAACCGCAACAAATCGTTGGAGACGGGCGGCGTCAGCCAAACCCTGGCCCCTTCCACCTTCAACCCCGACCATATCGGCCTGCGTGAGCTGACCCTGAAACTCAAGCCCCGCCAACGCGAGGTCATCGACCTGCTGTATTTCGGGGGCTACACCCAGGTGGAAACCGCCGAGCAGCTGGGCATTCCGCTGGCAACGGTGAAAACCCGGGCGCGGGCAGCGCTAAACGTACTCGCCCAATTAACCAAAGAGCAATAAGACGCAGTAAATCGCAAGTAAACAGTAGCCCCAGGCAGGGACTTGCAGCTGCCTTATCATGCCCATCGCGAAGTAGAATGCGAGAAGTTGTAGAGACACAATAGCTGCCTGATTTTCGCAAACCATTCCGGGACGGGTATAACCACTTAGCGCGAGTACTCCTCGCGGCTCAGGTTTTCATTGATGACAATGGCCGCCCGGGTGCCATCGGCGGCAGCCAACAGGGCCTGCTGGTTACCGGGTTTAGTGTCGCCGGCAGCATACAGCCTGGGTATGGAGGTGCGCAACCCCGAGTCGACCCAGACGGCTCCTTTGCTGGTGAGGCGAGCGCCCAAATCGGCGGCCAGGGAACTGCGCTGATGCTGAGGAGCATGCAGAAACAAGGCGGCCCGCTCCAGCAACTCGCCGTTGGCGAATTCAATGTAGCGCAGGTCACGGTTATCGGAGCCAATGAGCCGCACCACGGCTTCCTCGCAAATGCTGATTTTTTCGCGGCGCAGGCGGCGGCGGGCATTGGCCGTGAGGTGGCCCGGGCCATCGGTCACCACCACTATGTCGCGGCTCCAGCGGCTCACGAGTAGCGCCAGCCCTGTCACGGTGCTGCCCTGCCCATACACGGCCAGGGGCTGGTTGCGCACTTCCCAGGCGTGGCAGTACGGACAGTGCAGCACGCCCCGCCCCCACAATTCCCGGAACCCCGGCAAGGCCGGCAAAACATCGGACACGCCAGTGGCCAACAGCACCCGCCGGGCCGTTACGGCAAGGGGCGTATCATCGGCGCTGCCGTGGCCAGTGGCCCGGAAGCCGTTGCCCTCCAAAACGAGGGTGTCGACCTGAAAGCACTGCACCTCCACGCTGGTGTAGGGGCGCAGCTGCTCGTGGCCCAGCCGCAGCAGCTCGGCCGGCCGAATGCCGTCGCGGGTGAGAAACCCGTGCACGCCCGGCGAGGCTTCGTTGCGCGGAGGACCGCCGTCGGCCACGAGCACGCGGCGCAGGCATCGGCCCAGGGTGAGGGCCGCCGACAGTCCGGCGCTGCCCGCCCCAATAATGAGAACGTCGTATTGCATCGAAACAGTAGAAACCACGTGGAGTGACTTAACTCAAACCCCGGGCCCTAGGTTGCACCAGTCAATTCCGTCGGCGACCAAAAAAAACCCTTCCCGCAGGGGAAGGGTTTTTTTTGGTCGCCGACGGAATTGTCAGCTTAATTCGCAAACCGGCTTAGTTGCGGATGAGTGGCAGAGCCTGGCTGATGCCCACGCCTCGCACGAGTACGACGTAGGCACCCTGGGGCAGGCCTTTCAAATCCAGTGGTGAAGCCAGAGCACCTAGATGCTGGGTGCGCAACACGCGGCCGGCCAAGTCGAGCACTGTCACCGTGTAGGTGCCATCGGCTAAGCCGCTCAGGTCAATGGTTGCTTCGTTTTGGCTAGGGTTGGGGTACAGGGCAGCCGTGGCTTTGGTGGACGCGGCAAACTCAACGGCACGCACCGGGCCATAAGTAAGCGTGCCGTCGGCATCGACCTGCTGCAGGCGGTAATACACCTTGCCAGAAACCAGACGCCCGGCACCGGCATCGGTGAAGCGGTAGTCAGTCGGTCGTGTGCTATTGCCTTGGCCGCGCACGGTGCCAATCGCCGTGAAATTACGCCCGCTTACGGAGCGCTCAACCACGAAATAGTCATTGTTCTTTTCCGAAGCCGTAGACCAGGTCAGCACCGCGTCCTGCCGCTGGGCAACTGCCTCGAAACGGGTCAGCTCAACCGGCAGCGGGGCCACAATGGTGACATTTTCGAGGGTGCTGCTGGCCGCCGCGTAGTTAGTGCCCGGCACCGTGCCGCCGCCGCTGGCAAACGTGGCCCCTGGGGTGGTGGTGGTGGCGCTGGTGGCCGTGCGGGTGGGGTCCGTGAACGTCACGTTGCCGCTGGCTTGGTAGACGGTGCCGTTCACAGCGGTGGCCGCAATGGCGGCGCTGAAGTCGATTCTCAGCGTGGAGCCGCTGGGGATGGTGATACCACTAAAGACCGGCGTGGACGTGCCAGCGCCAGTAAGCGTGGAGTTTGGCTTGGTGACGGTGCCATCAGCCGCCGTGAGTATCACAGTGGGTATCTGAGCAGTGACGTAAGTAAAGAGCGGGTCCAGCGTCAGCGTGGTGCTGGAGGCCTGGGCCGAGCCGCCGGTGTTGGAGACGATGGCCGTGTAGGAGGCAGGCCGCGGCGTGCCGTTATCCCGCGTCACGTTGGGAGTGGCCGTGCTAAGTGCCACCGACAGCATTGGGAGGCAGGAACTGGCCCCGCCGATAGTAGTCGTATTCGTGGGCTGCGTCGTGGTGTTGGTACTCCCGGCCGCGCCAGCGGTTGCGCCGTAGGCGTCTGGCTTGGGTTGGTTTTTTCCATCAGTAGTAGTACCATTGGCACCACCGGTTAAAGTGACAGCACTGAATGCGCTACTGGCATAAATTACCCCGCCGCTACCTCCTCCACCTGGGCCATAAGACGCACCATTACTAACGCCACTGTTGACAGTGCCACCATCGCCACCTACGGCACTGGCCGTGAGAGCAGTTAGGGCACTAGTGCCCGTAACGGGAGTAGCCAATACGAGTATAGTGCCGCCGGCCCCGCCGCCGCCGCCGCCTTGAGTCAGAGCCGTTGCGGCAGTGCTGGGAGCATTCGCACCATTAGCTTGAATAGTGGCCGCACCGGAAATGACCCCCGTGCGCAGGATGATGATGCCGCCACCAACGCCGCCGCTGCTTGCCAGAGCGGTGCCATCGTCGCTTGAACCTGCGCCGCCGCCACCGCCCATTATTATTTTGGTGGCCGAAACAACAACGCCACGCCCACCGCTGGCTTTAGCGCCGGAGCCGTTTGAACCTGAACCAAAGCCACCGGTGCCGCCAGCCGAGATATTGCCGCCGCCGCCGCCGCCGGCATTGCCCGAGTTAGTGGCTGGATTAAAATCCTGCGCGCCGCCGCCGCCATTAGCAGGAGCGCCGATATTGTTACTGCCGGTGGCATAGCCCTCGGCGGTGTTATCCGTTACGACACTCCCGTTGTAGAAATAGCGCGGGGTACCGGCAATGCCTTCACCTTTGGAACCGTGGGCAACCGCAGCCATGCTGGCGTAAACCGCTGGGGTGTTGGAAGCACCGACAGTACCAACATAGCTCTTGCCGCCGCCGCCGCTGAAGCCTCTGGCCGTCATGTCCAAGCCGGGCGTAGTGCCAGAGAACGTGGTAGAGCCCGCCACGTCCAGGGCCAACACGCCGCCAATGCGTGTCTGACTGTTCCAGGCCGTGCCGGTCACTTTCCCGTTCACCACGAGCGATGAGTATTGCGGCACGCGCACCACCTGGAAGTTCTGGTTGGCGGTCGCGCTGGTGGTGTAAGCATTGCCCAGCGCCGTGGTCAGCGCAATGGTCGTAATCGGCGAGCCGCTCACGCTGGCCACCTTAGCGTATTCGTACTGCCCGGCGGTTGAACTTGCCACGGTGCCGTAGTTGACATTGTCCGCGGTGGTGTTGATGGTAGCACCCTGCATCTGCATCACCAGCACTAGGTCGCCGGCCTCCACCGGGGTTGTGCCTGAGGGCGTACCTACCGTAATGGTTGAAGCTCCGTTGGCGGTCGAAATCGAAACACCAGGGTAATAGGTGTTGGGCGACGATGCGGACGTGAGGCTGCCGGGGCCGTCTTTGCCGGGCGTAGCGCAGGCCGTAGCAATGGTAGCAGGGCCAGTTACGGTGGTCGTCAACGTACTGGTATTATTGTTCGCTACGGGGTCGGCCACCACAGCACCAACCGGATAAGTGTACCCAGAAGTGGCAACGATGGATGTCGTGCCGCTGACTGGCACGGTGAATGTTATCGAATTGATAACCGATGCGTTCTGCGCGAGCGTGGTCTGGCTGAAGGTGACCAGGCCCGAGGCAGAATTGTACGTGTAGTTGGCCGAGGCCGGAATGGTTAGGCCAGCGGGCAACTGCAGCGTGGGGCTGATGTTGGTAGCCGTCAGAGAGCCGATGTTGGTGGTGTTGACCGTATATGTTATCTGCGAGCCGGGGTTGGCCGAAGCTGGGCCGCTCACGTTGGTAGCCACGTCGGCCCCTTTCACCACCACGGTGATTTTCCCAGGGTTCGACATTTGCCCGAGCAGGTCATTGACCGTGTAGGGGATGGTGACCGTGCCGGCAAATCCGTTCACGGGAGTGAAGGTAACCACGCCGTTGGCGTCCACGGTGAAGGTGCCTTGGCCGGTCACCGTGAAAGAAGTTTCCTGCGCGGGCGTGGTGGGGTCTAAGTCCACCGTGCTATTATTCAGTGTGGTTCCAAAGGCCTTGTCATTGGCCACCACGCTGAACGTCACCGGCGTGTTGTAATTCGTACCCACCAAGTCGTTCACCGCCACCGGATTGCTGACGATGGCCAGGTTCCGGATTTCGTGGATGTTGGTGCTGCCGCCCGTCGAGCCCGCAAATCCGATGCGCAGGTTAGCCGGCGGGGTCGTGATGGGGTAGCTGTCGGTGGTAGTCCGAATGGTGTTACCGTGCTGAATCCGAACGGTGACATTGTAGGCCCCGTTGGCGGCTACCACGTACACGAAGGCTTTGCGATAGTCGGCACTGCCCGGCTGGGCCCGGACGGTGGCCACATCAACCGCAAAAGGTAGCGCACCGCTACTGGTAAGAAACTGGTAGTTAGCTAGCCCCGTGCCCGGCCCCCGGAGGGTGACATTTTGAGCCACCGGGCCGGGACCGCCGATGCGGCCTTCGGTGGGGTTGGGGTAGTTGCCGAACTCATCAATTCCGATGCCCAGGTAACCCTTCGACACCCCGGGGATGTCGGTGGCATTTCCTCCGGCCACTGTTTTCTGGGCATAGCCCAACGAGCCGCCCGATGCCCCGATGTTAAATTCCCCGGCCACGGCAGGGTTCGTCCCGGCAGCGTCAATCAGGAACACACTGAAGCCATCGGCACCAGGGTTAGTCCCTCCATACGAGAAAAATTCGAACGAAATACTGAAACCTTGCGGCGAGGCAAAGCTGTTATTGAAGATGGCGTAGCCAGCTTGGTTAGCAATGGCCTCGGTGAGGCGCAAATAGCCTGGCGTAGTGGAAGTACCCGTAAGGATGGCATTGCCGCCCAACGTGAAATTGGTGGCGGAACCCGGTGCACCAGTAAAGCTCTGGTTAACCGGAAACTGAGCTTTACCGGCAAAGCTACTCAATAGCAGCAGGCACAAGGTGCCTGCTTTTAAGAAGCCAGTCCAACGGCCCACCTTTGCTTTACGGCCGGGTTGATTTGCGGGCTGCGGCACTGAGCGGGTAAATGTTAAGGGTAAGGTGATTCTTCTCATATAAAAAAGAAAGGGTGAAAAGAGTAATTTACAAAAATTGAAAAATCAAAGGAGTGCGTCTAAGTCGCTACACAGGTATTTCGTGCAAATGCCCGTTTCATAGGAAGGCAAAATTACCCGCGGGGCCAAACCAATCTCCTTAATTTCGACCGATGGACTTGTTCGACCGATGAAGGTGCTCGTTTATAAGCGTCAAGGGATGTACACATTTAAATAATTTTTGTGATGATTCAAAAATTACCAAGTAAAGTACAAAACAAGAAGTTATTCGCTCACTTGCCTATAACTCTTAGTTTATAGCACAAAGTAAATACATTGGGTTAACTTATAATGTATTTATTATGTGTTACCATCATCAATAACTGTGTCTTTTTATTTTTACTTGCTTTGAATGCATTATAATAGTACAACTTTTTCCCGTGTACTTACGTGGCAAAATTCCAGTTAGATTTTAGCTTTTGACAAGGAAATACGTTTTTGCATTTATTGAAAACAACCACAGAATTCACTGGGCGTTCTTAAACAAGTACCAAAAAGTCTTTTCTGGTACGGTTTAATTATTCGCCAAAATAGCGACCGTCCAAGCATGGCCGGCCGCTATTTTCCTAGTCCGTTTAGATTGAACTTGGGGCTTCGGGGGCAACTCCCTTAAGCGCTACCTTCTCCCACTGGCCTGCACCAGTGCCCGGAGCGGCTCGTTGAAGCCCACAGCCTCCACCAGTTCTTCGAGCGGCAGGTGCAGGCGGTACTTCCAGAAGTGGGTGGGGTTGCTGGGCACATTGATTTGCTCCTCGTGCGGGTTGGCGCGGCGCAGGTTGCGGTCCATGGCCAGCAGGTCTTGCAAGGGCAGGATGGCCCACATGGCCGGCGCGTGCAGGTGCTGCACCAGCATTTCGCGTGCCACCCACGGCTCGCAGTAGAACGGGGCTACCTCGCGCCAATGGCCCAGCACGGTTTCGAAGAAGCGCTGGGTGCGCACCCGGTCCTCTTCCCACCAGCCGCGCAGCGTGCTCATGTCGTGGCTACTGGTCGTGACCACGCTCAGGTAGGGCGCGGCGTCGGGGTGGCCGAACTCGGTTTCGGGGTTCGACGGCATGCGCTGGATGTGCAGGCCCAAGATGCCCAATTCGTTCATCACGCCGGGCACCGAGGCGGGCACCATGCCCAAGTCTTCGCCGCAGATGAGCATGTCGGTGGCGTAGCGCACGGCCGGCAGCTTCACCAAGCCCTGCTCGCGCCAGAATTCCTCGTGGCGCCGGAAGAAGAAGTCCACGTAGATGTCGTCGTAGAGGCGGCGGCGGTCTTCATCCGTATCCAGCTCGCGGAAGGAGTAACTCTTGTTCAGGGTGATGCGCGGGTGGTAGCAGTCGTTGCCGGCGGGCACGAACAGCACCTCGTTCACCAAAGCAAACAGGCCCTTTTGCAGCCACCGAAAGTACTCGGCGTGCTCCGGGAAATCGACCAGCTTCTGGGCGATATGGGCCTCGATTTTGCGCTGATTGTCGACGGGCTCTTTGAGGTGGATGCGGCCGTAGCTGGCATCGTACAGGTACTCGTCGAACACGGCCTCAGCCTCGCCCTGGAAGATGTCCTGGAGCATGTGCCAGCGGATGTACGGCTCGCACAGACGGCTGTAGTCGAACCAACCCAGGCGGCGCTCAATCTCGTGGCGGTGCAGCGGCAGCGCGGGCGCAAAGTGCCCCAGCAGGCCCTCTACCGACTCAATTGGCATCTCCCAGATGCGGAAGAAGCCCAGGATGTGGTCGATGCGCAGGGCGTCGAAGTAGCGGGCGAGGTGGCCCATGCGCTGCTTCCACCAGGTGTAGCCGTCGGCGGCCATGCGCTCCCAGTTGTAGGTGGGGAAGCGCCAGTTCTGGCCGGTGGTGGAGAAGTCATCGGGCGGCGCGCCGGCCTGGCTGTCCATGTGGTAGAGCTCGGGCTGGGTCCAGGCGTCCACCGAGTGGCGGTAGATGCCGATGGGCAGGTCGCCCTTCAGCACCACGCCGCGGGCTCGGGCGTAGTTCACGGCGGCCAGCAGCTGCTTGTCGAGGTGGTACTGCACGAAGAAGAACAGGCCGTACTCGTCGTAGTCGGGCGCGGTTTCGGCGGTCAGTTCCTCCAGGGCTTTCGGGGTGCGAAACTGGGCGGGCCACTGCTGGAAGTCGGCGGTGCCGAATCGGTCGCGCAGGGCCGAAAAAGCGGCGTAGGGCACCAGCCAGCTGGCTTCGCTGGCCCGGAAAGCCTGGTAGTCGGCATCGGCCAGAAACGCCTTTTTCTCCTGCTGATACAGCAGCCGCAGAAATTTCCACTTCGCGACCATCACGGGCGCGTAGTCCACGAAATCCTTGGCGTTGAATTCCTGCTTGAGCCGGGCCAGCTCCTGGGCGGCCTTCTTGTCCTTGAGTGCCGCAATGCCTTCGAGGTGAATAAACTGCGGATGCAGCGCAAACACCGAAATGGCGGCGTACGGATACGAGTCGACCCAAGTGTGGGTAGCCGTGGTGTCGTTGATGGGCAGAATCTGCACCAGTTTGAGGCCGGTTTGCACGGCCCAATCGGTGAGCAGCGTCAAGTCGGAGAATTCGCCCACGCCGAAGCCGCTTTCGCTGCGCATGGCAAACACGGGCAGGGCCACGCCCGCGCCGCGCCAGGAGCTGGCGTAGCGGTAGCCTTCGTCGTTAAAGACGCGGGCGGCGGCGGGGTCGGCGGCGGCGGGAATCACCCGGTCTTCGCCGCCTTCCATGTCGAGGGCCTGCCCGGCTTGGGCATCCCACATGGCGTACTTATACAGGCAGTCCTTGGCGGGGTTCTGCAGCTTAACGGTGGCTGCCCAAGTGGGGTAATCAGCATCGGTTAGCACGAGGGCCTTGGTGTTGTCCCAGGCCCCCAACGCGGGGTCTGAGCCGAGCACGCACAGGCCCAGCGCCGGTGCTACCCGTGGGGCGAGGAGGCGAAATACGATTTCGCCGGCGGCGGGCGCAGCAGCGGGTTGCGCAGCAATTCCGGCGGGGGCGCTGGCAGTTTTAGCGGGAGCTTTGGTTTTTTTGGTTTTGGCGGCTTCGGTAGACGGGGCCGCAACAGGTGCGGGTCGCCGAAACAGCGCTTTGGTGAAGGCGGCGGTCAGCAGCTCATTCTCGGGCTGAGAGGGAGCGCGCCAATAATCAGCCAGATGCAGGCGCGGGATACTACCGGCGGCGTACTGCACCGTGCGATTCGGTCCGGATTCCCAGTGCTCGGCACCATCGTTGGCATCCAGCAGCGCATACTTGTACGACAGCTCACCCGAGGCATCGGCAACGGTCAGCTCGTAGCTCCAGCAGCCGGTGGCATTATCGTAGCTCATGGGAGCCGCCGCCGCCAATTGCCAGTTGCCCAAGTCGGGATGTGAACCACAAACGGCAAGCTGCTGACCAGGAATGGTACGGTAGGGAAGAGAAAAACGAAGAATCATGCGGTCGCAGCTGGAGTTTGGGGGTCGAAAGATAAGAAGGGTAGTTGGCTGTCGGTATAAAGCGGCCCCGCGACTTCGACCAAATAATGGGCTTCCAACCCCAGCCCGTAGTTTTGCGTTTGGTCAAACGCGCCTTTTTGTTTGCCGTTCATTCTGCCCTGCTTTGTCGATTTTTCTGCGTCGTGCCCTTTTCGGTTTGCTGGGGCTGTTAGCCTTGGTGCTGCTGCTCGTTGTTGCAGTAGTGGTATACCTGCAATTTCCTTCCGGCCAGGACTTTGTGGCACGCCGCGCCGAAAGCTACCTGCGCGATAAGCTGGGCACGGAAGTGCGTATTGGGAAGTTCCGGACTGATTTCCGCCACGCCATCAACTTCGATGGGGTGTACCTGGAAGACCAGAAGCAGGACACGCTGCTCTCCGTAGGCCACCTGGGCGTCGACCTCGATGTGTGGGCTCTGCTGAACAAGCAAATCAACGTTTCCAACATCGAGCTTAATGACGGGCGCGTGCGCCTCACGCGCACCGAGCCCGATTCGGTGAACAACTACGACTTCATCCTCACGGCCTTCACCGACCCCACGGCCCCGGTCGACACCACCGCTTCGGGCCTGAAGTACGACATCGGCAAGGCCCGGCTCACCAACATCTACTTCACGCAGAACGACCAGGTGACCGGCTCCGACGTGCGGGCCCGCATCGGCGAGTTCACGGCCAACATGGACGAGATAGATGTGGATAACTCCATCTATAAGGTGGATAACGCGGCGCTGCGGCGCTCGGCCATCAGCATCGTGCAAACCAAAACGGCTCCGCAGGTGGATAACCCCGCTCCCACCGAACCGCTCACGCTGCAATTTGGCCTGAACCGGGCCACGCTCGACAGCGTGCGATTTGTGTATAAGAATGGCCCGGCGGCGCAATTTATCAGCACCAACATTGGCCTGGCCGACATCACCGCCAAGAATATTGACCTTGGGCGCCAGCGCGTGAACCTTACTAAGCTCACGCTGAAAAACACCACTTTCGCTTACTCCCAAAACGAGCAGGTGCCCGTGGAGCAGCGCGTGGTGAACCCCGCCGAAGCCGTGCGCAAGCTGGACGAGGCCACCGATAAGATGAAGGCCGCCACTGGCCAGGCAGCCGCCGCGCCCGGCTGGCGGGTACGGCTGGCCGAATCCGACATCAGCGGCTTGGCGGTGAATTTCGACAACTTCAACCAGCCCAAACAACGCACCCGCCTGCCGGCGCTCGACTACAACCACCTGCACTTCACTGACCTCGTGCTGAATACGCACGACCTGAGCTACTCCGAAAACCGCACCACCGGCCGGGTCGATAACCTGGCGGGCAAAGAGCAAAGCGGCTTTCGCGTCGATTCGTGGCGGGCCAATGTGGTGTACGACTCCGTGCAGATTCGCCTCGACAGCCTCGATTTGATAACGCCGCACACCCGCATCCGGCGCACGCTGGCCATTGGCTACGAAAGCCTAACCGCGCTGGGCGACGTAAAAAAGCTGCCGAATCTGAAGATTGAGGGTGATTTGCGCAATGTGCGGCTGGGCTTTCGTGACATCCTGTACCTGGCCCCCGGCCTGGCCGACACGCCCCCGTTCAACACCGGCCCCAACCAGTCGGTGCTGCTGAACGGGCAGATTGCGGGCCGCGTGGGCGACTTTTCAGTCCGCAACCTGGAGTTTGTGGGCCTGCGCAATACCGTGCTGAAGGCCCGGCGCGGCCGTATTCAGGGCCTGCCCAATACCGATGCACGGCTGTATGCCGACCTCGACATTCAGCAGTTTAGCACCTCGCGGGCCGATATTATGAGTCTGGCCCCGAAGGGCAGCATTCCGAACAACATCAGCATCCCGCCTACATTGGCGCTGAGCGGCACGTTCCGGGGCCGGCCCACCACGCTGGCGTTTAACACCAATCTGAAGCTGCGCTCGACTTACGGCAACCTGGCGTTCAGCGGCAAGCTGGGCGCGAAGCAGGCCAACGGGCGGCAGCCAGTGGTGGGCACGTTTGCGGTGGGCGGGTTCGACTTTGGCAAGCTGCTGAAAGACCCGACCATTGGCCGCGTCACGGCTACGGGCCGCATCAACGCCACCGGCGACCTGCGGGACCCCGGCACCCTGGTAGGCCAGGTGAAGGCCAACGTGCAAAACGCCCGCTACAACAACTACACCTACCGCGGCGTGGCCGCCACCATCGACCTTGACCGCAACCGCTACGTCATCAACGCCAGCAGCAAAAACGACCCCAACCTCGACCTCGACCTGAGCGCCGTGGTGAACCTGCGCGACCCGCGCAACCCCACCTACGAAGTGACCAAACTGAACCTGCGCGGGGCCAACCTGACGGCGCTGGGCTTCTATACCGGCGGCGATTTGCGCGTGCAGGGCGACCTGGTGGCCAACCTGCGCGGCTCCGATTTGAACTCGCTCAACGGCACGTTCAGCGGGCGGCGCATTGTGATTGTGCGCGACAATCAATCCTTCCCGCTCGACTCGCTCAACGGCCGCATCGTGCAGAACGCCAACCGCACGCTGGCCGTCATCACCTCGGATATTGCCAATGTGAAGCTCGATGGCAACGTGCACCTCGGCGACCTGGCTCCCGAGCTGCAGCAGCACCTCGACCGCTACTTCGACGTGCCGGGCGTACGCTACGTGGCCAGCAACGCCGACCGCCGCTTCAGCTATTCCCTGCAGCTGAAAGACCCCAAGCTGGCCACCAAGCTGGTGAAGGACTTGAAGCAGATTTCGCCCTTCACGCTGGCCGGCGACTACTCGCGCCGCGCCGCCCGCCTCACGGCCATCACCAGCATTCCCGTCATTCGCTACGCCAACTACCGGCTCGATTCGCTGCGCCTGGATGTGGACTCGGACCCCGGCAAGCTCGACTACGCCCTGCGCCTGGCCCAGGCCGCTCAGGATACTACCCTGAAGCTGCGCCGCCCCAGCGTGGTAGGCAATGTGGCCAACAACAAGCTTTTTACCCGCGTGGCCATCCTCGGCGACTCGGCCAACCGCGAGCGGCTGGCGGTGGCCGGCACCCTGCAGGCCCTGGCCCAGGGCGGCGGCCGCAACAGCAGCATGATGTATGAATTTCAGGCCGCGCCCGAGCAGGTTATCAACTACCAGAACTGGACGGCCGGGGCCAACAACTTCGTGCGCTACTACCCCAGCGGCGCGGTGGTGGCCGATGGCCTCAACCTCACCAATGGCCGCAGCACGCTGGCCCTGCAAAGCCAGAACCCCCGGGTGCAGACCTCGCCGCTGGGCGTCACGTTCACCAATTTCGAGCTGGCCGAGCTGGCCCACATCGTGCAGCAGCAGGACTCGTTGGTGGCCGGCTCACTCAACGGCACGGCCCGCATCGACAACCTGGGCAAGCCCAACCAAGCCTTCACGGCCGATGCCACGGTGAAAAACCTGGTGTTTCAGAAAGCCCTCATCGGCGACATCGCCTTCAAAGCCACCAACCCCAGTGCCGGCCGCTACGACGTGGACGGCCGCCTGACCGGCGGGGCGGCCGGTACGCTGGGCGGAGACGGCAACGATGTGCGGGTACGCGGCACCTACCTCGCCAGCAGCCCCGCCCCACTCAACCTCACCGTGGATGCTACCCGCCTCAACCTGGCGTTGGTCGAGCCCTTTTCGGTGGGGCAGGTGCGGAGCGCCAGCGGCTACGTGAGCGGCCAGCTGACCGTGACCGGAGCACCCGCCGCGCCCGTGGTGCGCGGCACGCTCAATACCTCGGCCAATGCCGGCTTTGTGGTGCCGCAGCTGGGTTCGCCCTTCCGCCTGCCCAACCAGTCTCTCACGTTTGATGACCGGGGCATTGCCTTCAACAACTTCACAGTGCTGGATTCGGCCTCGAACAAGGCCGTAATTAACGGGTACCTGCTCACACAGGACTTCGTGAACTACACGTTCGACATGCGCGCCACGACCGACAATTTCCTGGCCGTGCGCAACACCCGCGCCAACAACGAGCTATTCTACGGCCGCCTGGTGCTCGATTCGGACACCCGCCTCACGGGCCCGCTCACGCTCATCAAGGTGGATACCCGCGTGACGGTGGTCGAGGGTTCGAACCTGACGGTGGAGTCGCCGAGCGCCACGCCGACGACGGTGGAGCGCGAAGGCATCATTGAATTTGTGGACAAGAGCGCCCCGCTCGATACCATGCTGGCCCGCAAGCTGGCCCTTGATACCACCAAAGTGGGCGCGACCGGATACGACGTCACGGCCGTGGTCACGCTCACCGACCGCACGCCGTTTACCATCGTCATCGACCCGGTGAGCGGTGACAATCTGCGCGTGCGGGCCGACGGCACGCTCAACACCAACATTGCGCCCGATGGCACCATCACGCTGAGCGGCCGGCTCGACGTGGCCCGGGGCCAGTACCATATGTCGCTCTACGACCTGGTTTCGCGTGATTTTATTATCCGGCCGGGCTCGTCCATCGCCTGGGATGGCGACCCGTACGACGCCGCGCTCAATATAACGGCCGTGTACCGGGTGCAGGCCGCCCCTGCCGAGCTGCTGGCCGGTCAGGGCAGCGACGACTTGACCAGCGCCACCATCTCACGCAATCGCCTGCCCTTCGACGTGCTGCTGAATGTGAGAGACCAGCTCAGCAAGCCGACTATTGACTTCGATATTACACTGCCCGAAAATCAGCGCAGCACCCTGAACGGGCAGGTGGAAGCCAAGCTGGCTCAGCTGCGCCAACCCAATCAGACCTCCGAGCTTAGTAAGCAGGTGTTTTCGCTGCTGGTGCTGGGCCGGTTTGTGGCCCAGAACCCCTTCCAGACCAGCAGCGGCGAAGGACTGGTGGCTACCCAGCTACGGGGCAGCGCCAGCGCCGTACTCACCGACCAGCTCACCAACCTGACCGGTAAGTACCTTTCCGGCCTGGGCCTGGACCTGGGCGTATCTAACCAGGCCAACTACAGCGCCGACGGCAGCCAGGGCAGCCGCACCGACCTGAACGTGGCCGTGCGCCGCCAGCTGCTCAACAACCGCCTGACCGTGCGCGTGGGCACCGACATTGCCCTGAGCGGCAACTCCGGCAACCAGGTGACCCAGGGCCGAAGCAGCCCCAGCAACTTCGCCGGCGACGTGAGCCTGGAGTACCAGCTGCTGGCCGACGGCCGCCTGCGGGTGCGCGTGTTCCGCCAAAACGCTTTCGAGGACATCGACGGGGCCATCGTGCGTACGGGCGCGGCGCTGGTGTTCCAGCGCGACTATCAGGACCTGAAGGAGCTGTTCTCGAAAGTCCCGAAGGATGTTAAAGCCGAGCGGAAAACCAACCGTAAAGAGGAAAAAGAGGAAAAGAAGGCAGCGCAGGATTCGGTGCAGGCCGTAACCCCGGCACAGGACTCGGCACGGAATAATAAGTAGTGATGATGGATATGATTAAATGGCGTGCCCGGCTTACCTCACCCCCCGGCCCCCTCTCCCGCGGAGAGGGGGAGCCTAACGCAAGCATCGTAGAACTCTCCCCCTCTCCTGCGGAGAGGGGGCCGGGGGGTGAGGTTACGCCGCGCCGCCTGGCAACCCTAGTTGCCCTGCTCCTGCTCTCCTCCTGCTCGGGCCTCAAGTATGTCCCCGAAGGCCAGCGGCTCTACACGGGCAGCAAGGTGATTATCAAGTCGCCGGAAAAGAATAAGAACCAGTCGGCGCTGCAAGCGGAGCTGGAATCAGTGCTGCGGCCTAAGCCTAATGGGGCCATACTGGGGCAGCGGCCCAAGCTGTATTTCTGGCACCTGGGCCAGGGCAAAACCAAGGGCCTGGGCAAGTTTATGGCCGACAAGTTTGGGGAAGCGCCGGTGCTGCTGAAGAACGTGAAAATCAGCGCCACCAGCGGGCTCATCACCAATCGGCTCTACAACAACGGCTTTTTTAAGGCGGTGGTGACCAACGAGGTGGTTACGCAGGAAAGAACGGCCCAGGTGAATTACACCGCCAATACGGGCAAGGTGTACACCATTAAGGAAATCAATTTTCCCGTGGGCGACACGCTGATAAACGCGGCCGTGCGCGCCACCCAGGCCGGCACGCTGCTCCAGGTAGGCGAGCCGTACAATCTGAACACCTTCACGGCTGAGCGGGTGCGGATTGACAACGTGCTGAAAAACGAGGGCTACTTCTACTTCTCGCCGCAGTACCTGCTTTTTCAGGTTGACAGCACGCTGAATCACCAGGCCAACGTGTATGTGCGGGTGAAGCCTACCACGCCCGCCAAGGCCAGCCGCCCCTACTGGCTCAACCAGGTGAGCCTGAACACCAGCTACATCCTGACCGATACCGTTACGCGGCAGCCGGTGCTGTATAAGAAATACCGCTATTTCCCCGACGAGAAGGTCTTCAAGGCCAAGGCCATCACCAACGCCACGTTCCTGTATCCGGACAGCCTGTTTCGGCGGCGGCGGCGCGACCAGACCATCAGCCGCCTGATGAGTTTGAACACGTTCAAGTTCGTGGAAATCCGGCTGAAGCCGTCGGCGGCCGGCGACTCGGCCGGCCGCGCCCGCCTCGATGTCGACGTGCTGATGACCCAGCTCAAAAAGAAAAGCCTGCGGGCCGACTTGCAGCTCGTGCAGAAGAGCAACGGCTTCACCGGACCGGGCCTCACGGTGTCGTTTCGCAACCGCTCGGCCCTGCGCGGCGGCGAGCAGCTGCTGCTCAACGCCGTGGCCTCGACCGAAACCCAGACCGGCAGCGGCAGCGGGGCCCTGGGCCTCACCAGCTACGAGCTGGGCCTGAACGGGCAGCTGCTGTTTCCGCGCCTAGTGGTGCCCAAGCTGCCCCTGCTCAACCCGCGCCTGCCCAACTCCGACTTCCAGCCGCGCACCACGCTTGGGGCCGGTGTGCGGGCCGTGACCCGCGCCAGCTACTTCACGCAGTACTTCTTCAACCTGAACTACGGCTACACCTTCAAAACCAAGATTACCAACGAGCAGGAAGTTCGCCCCATCGATATCACCTACGTCAGCTTCACGCCCACGCCGGTGTTCGATGCGTTGCTGCGCGAGCGGCCGTTTTTGCGCAGCGCGTTTCAGCAGCAGTTCATTCTGGCCAGCGCCTACCGCTACACCTACAACCAGCAGGTGCTGGAGCAGCGCCGCCAGCAGATTTATTTCAGCGGGCAGGTGGAGGGCAGCGGCAATCTGGCCCAGGGCCTGGTGAGCAGCAGCGGCGGCACCAAAAACGCCAATGGCCGCTACACCATCGCCGGCCAGGAATACAGCCAGTACCTGAAGCTCGATTTGGAGCTGCGCGAGTACTACCGCCTCAGCCAGAACCCCGCCAAGGGCAACCGCATTGTGGCCCGCCTGCAGGCCGGCGTGGGCCTGCCCTACGGCAATTCCAACGTGCTACCCTACCCCAAGCAGTACGGCATTGGCGGGCCCAACAGCATCCGGGCCTTCGCCGCCCGCGGTATTGGCCCCGGCACCTATCGCCCCGTCTCGAACCAGGAAAATATCAACAGCTTCTACGACCAGGTGGGCGATATCCGCCTCGAAGGCAACCTCGAATACCGTCAGGACCTGGTGCCCTACCTCAAAGGAGCCGTATTCGTGGATGCCGGCAACATTTGGCTGGCCAACGACGACCCTTCCCGCCCCGGCGGTAAGTTCAGCGCCGGCACCTTTCTCAGCCAGCTGGCCGTGGGGGCCGGCGTGGGTCTGCGCGTCGACGTGCAGTTCTTCGTTATTCGCTTCGACTACGCCTTCCCGCTCCAGGCCCCGTATGGCACGCCCGAAAGCAGCGCTGGTCGGTTCAACCTGGCCATCGGGTATCCGTTCTAAAGAGTCGGTTGAGGTTAAATGAAAAACGGTCATTTAAGTCTGTAATCATCGTATTATCGGCATCCGCTCGAACGGCCGCTCCCGGTCGAACTGGTACCGGTACGTGGCGTGGGTTTTCACGATGCTGGCCCCGATGGAGCGGATGGTAACCAACATGCGGGGGTTAAAATCACCAATCCAGTTCATTTCCAGGTCGGCGTAGCCGGCGTCGAGGAACGTCCGGCGGGCGTAGACCAGCATGGCCGCGTCCACGCCCTTACCCTGGTACTCGGGCACCACGCCGTAGATGATGCCGAACATGCGCTTGTCGCGCCGCTGCATGTAGCGCCACTGCTCCCACAGAAACCGGATTTTACCGACCAAATTGAGCCGCCGGCCAATGTGCCGGAAAATCTGATTCAATTCGGGCAGGCTCATGAAGAAGGCCACCGGCTCAGCGCCGCGGTAGGCAAACCAGAGCAGGCGCTCGTCCACTACGGGCTTCATCTCGCGCGCCATGTTGCGGGCCTGGTCCATCGTCATGGGCTTCACGCCGGAGTGCTTGGCCCAGGCCAGGTTATATACGTGGTGAAAATCGGCGGCCAGCTTCTCTCCATCCTGCTTGCGGGCATGGGCAAAGCGGAATTCGCCCGCGTGCTGCTCGGTGCGCTTCGCGAAGCTGGCGTGTAGCGGCGCCGTGATGGTGCGGTAGCAGGTGTATTGCTTGAAGTAAAGTTGAAACCCGTACTCCTCAAACAGCCGCTGGTAGTAGGGCGGGTGCCAGAACATGCCGTAGTTGGGCGGGCGGTCGAACCCATCGATGAGCAGGCCCCAGAATTTCTCGCGCCCGCCGAAGTTGACGGGGCCATCCATGGCCTGCATGCCGCGCAGGGCCAGCCACTTCCGCCCCGCGTCGAATAGCTGGTTGGCCGCCGACTGGTCCTCCGTGCACTCAAAAAAGCCCAGGCCGCCGGTGGGCAGGTCGGGGTTCTGCACGTCCACCGCGTCGCGGTCGAGAAACGCCGCCACCCGGCCAATGACCACGCCCGCTGCGTCGGTGAACACCCAGCGCACGACTTCGCCATTGGTTAGCAGGGGGTTTTTGGCAGGGTCGAACACGGCTTCCACCTCGTTTTCGAGCGGGCCAATGTAGTTGGGCTCTGCCCGGTGCAGGCGGGCCGGCAACTCAATAAACTGGCGCGCCAGGCGGGCATCGGCTACTTCAAGCAAGGGCATGGGCAGGGGGGCAATAAGGACAGCTTCGCAACCGGCTTAACGATGGAAAGGCTCGGCGGAACCACAAAGAAAAACCCGGGCCGCCATTCGGGGCTCCGGCTCAGCATCGTGAAGCACGAAACAAGGCGCGGAAACGCCTCGCCAAAACCCCAAAACGCAGGAGCGCAGCCCCGCAAAGAGGCGCTGCGCCACTGGCAAATTGCCGGATGCATCGCCGCAGCCTTCTTTATATTAGATAATATTATTACTTTGGCAACAATATATTTAGTCACTCACCCAGCCTTTTACCATTTTTTACCCGAAGCCACTGCCAAACCTATAAGCAGGAGAACAGTCTGGCCGGCCGGGCGCACCAGCGGCCGCGCTATTATCCCGGCTGCCCGCCGCCCCTGCGTCATCCGCTATTTATATTACACACATACAGCGCTTTCCATTTCCTTGTATGAGAATGATTTGTGAGCTGCTAACGTGGTGGTTGAGCTTGGTGCCCGCAACCGGGCCACCTCAGTCTACGGCCCGAATAGATAGCCTGCAGCAACAGCTGGCCACCTCCGCCCCCGATACGGGCCGTGTGCTGCTACTGACCCAGCTGGCCTACGAGTACACCCAAATCACTCCCCTGGCCGCCATTGCCTATGGCAAGCAGGCCCTGCAGCTGGCGCAACGACTGCACTACCGGCGGGGCGAAAGTCTGGCCCTTATTCGGCTGGGGTCTGGGTTTCGGGAAGCCGGCAACTACCCGGCGGCCCTGCAAGTGGGCCTGCACGGCTTACGGCTGGCCGAAGAGCTGCGTGAGCCGGAGCTCATTGGGCGCGGGCTGAATGCGCTGGGCTACCTCAACTGGGAGCAGGGCAACAGCCGCACCGCGCTGGCCTATTTTTTCCGAGCCAAAGCAGTAGCCGAAAAAAGCAAGAATACCAAGCTCCTGACCCGCGTGATGGGCAACATTGGCAATGCCTACCAACAGTTGCACCGCCTCGATTCGGCGGTGCTGTTCTCCCGGCGAGGCTACGAGCTTGACCTGGCCAACAACGACCTGGTGAGCGAAGTGGGCGACGCGGCCATGCTGGGCAATATTTACTCCGGCATGGGCCGCCCCGACCTGGCCCGGCAGTTTTACCGCGGCAGCATCCGCCGGGCGCAGGGCCAGCGCATCACCTTTGCGCTGTGCCGCGCCTACCTGGGCCAGGCCCGCCTCTGGCAGCAGGAAGCCGGGGCCCGCGCCGACTCCACCATATACTTCGGGCGGCAGGCACTACGGGTCGGGCAGCAAAGCAACTACCCCAAAGGCGTGCTCGAAGCCAGCCAGTTTCTGGCGGCGGCATTTGCCGCCCGGCAAGACAGCGCCGCGGCCTTCCGCTATCTGGCGCTGGCCAGCGCCACCCGCGACAGCCTGTTTAGCCAGACCAAGATGACCCAGCTGCAGGCCCTGGATGTGAACGAGCGGCTGCGCCAACGCGAGCTGGCCGAGCAGCAAGCCCAAGCCACCCACGAGCGCCGCCAGCTTTGGCTGCTGGCCGCCTTGGCCAGCGCCGTGCCGGCCCTGCTGCTGCTGTGGCGCAACAACCGCCACAAGCAGCTTGCCAACCAACAGCTTAATGCCCAAAACGCCCAGATTGCCCGGCAGCGCGACGACCTGAGCAACGCCCTCACCCACAGCTCAAAGACACGCAGACCCAGCTGGTGCAGAGCGAAAAGACGGCCTTTCTGGGCGAGCTCACGGCGGGTATTGCCCACGAGCTGCAAAATCCGCTGGCCTTCATGAAAAACTTTGCCGAGGTGAGCACCTTGCTGGTCGACGATATTGCCGGCGATGCCCCCCGCCCGTCCCGCGACGCCGACCAGGAGTTTTTACTGGCCGGCCTCAAGCAAAACCTGCAGGAAATCAGCCAGCACGGCCAGCGGGCTACCACCATTATTGCCGGCATGCTGGCCCGCTCCCGCAACAGCAGCACGCCCCAGGCCCTGACCAATCTCAACGCCTTGGTGGAGGAATACTTCCGGCTGGCCTATCAGGGCCTGCGCGCCAAGGACCCCACATTCCACGCCCTGCGCACGGCCCGGCTGGCCCCCGAGCTGGGGCTGGTGCCCGCCGTAGCCCCCGAGCTGGGACGGGTGCTGCTCAACCTGTTCACCAATGCGTTTTACGCCGTGCAGCAGCGGGCCAAAACGGACGCGGCTGGTTACCGGCCCGAAGTGCGGGCCTCAACGCAACGGCTGACGGCCAACTCCGTCGAAATCAAAATTTACGACAACGGCACTGGCGTTCCGGAGTCTGTGCGGCAAGACATTTTCAAACCCTTCTTCACCACCAAGCCCACCACCGAAGGCACCGGGCTGGGCCTGTCGCTCTCGTACGATATTGTAACCCAGTGCCACCACGGCACTCTCACGGTCGATTCCCAGGAAGGAGTATTTACTGAATTTACGATTTGCCTGCCGGGCTAAGTTTGCCGCCGGCCAACCCCGGAACTGCTCTATTGGTAAAATTATTCTTATCTGATTCCCAATAAGCCTTCTTCCTGCCGCGCCGCGCCGCCCGCCAGAGCGGTTGAGTAGCCGTACCCACGCAATGCGCGGTTGGCCTGAAACTGCCCCAACACAAAGCAAAACGGACACTCCTGGCGGCCCTCTCCGGTGCCCGCAACCCGGCTGGCCCCCTCAATCCCCTGCCCTATCCGACATCGTGGGTGCGTATGAAAAACGCCCGCTTCGGCCGTGTCCAGTAGTTCAGAATGGAAAGGAAAGGAGGAAGCCATGGCATGATTAACATTTTTTATAAATATAGTAATAAAGTATTAACTTTCACTATTCCGAGTAATTTATTTCCCATCATAATGAATACCCGCATCCAAGGACATGGTTCCAGGGCTTTTATCCGGCGCATCAGTTGTGCTGCAGCTGGCAATGGCACAGCCAGCTGCCGCTACGGCAACTCCCGAAACTGCTGTAGCGGCGGCCCTTAGGGCTTGCTGGTGAAATCCATGTGCTGAATGCGCACGGCGTTGAGAATGGCCAGCAGCGCCACGCCCACGTCGGCAAACACGGCTTCCCACATGGTGGCCAGGCCCCCGGCCCCGAGGGCCAGCACGATGGCCTTCACCAGGAAAGCCAGCCAGATATTTTGCCACACCACGCGGTGGGTGGCGCGGGCAATGCGGCGGGCAGTAGCAATTTTGCTGGGATGGTCGGTTTGGATGACCACATCCGCCGTTTCGATGGTAGCGTCGGAGCCCAGGCCGCCCATGGCAATGCCCACATCGGCCAGGGCCACCACGGGCGCGTCGTTCACGCCATCGCCCACGAAGGCCAGCTTGCGGCCTTCAGCCAGGTATTGCTGCACGTAGCGGGCCTTGTCTTCGGGCAGCAGGCCGCCGTGGGCTTCGCTGATGCCCAACTCCTTGGCCACGCGCTGGGTGATGCTGTCCTTGTCGCCGGAAAGCATGACCAGCCTGGTGATGCCGTCGGCCCGGAGCTCCTGGATGGCGCGGGCGGCATCCTCCTTGGGCGCGTCGGCCACGGTGAGGTAGCCGGCGTAGCGGCCGTCGATGGCCGCTACCACGATGCTGTCCAGTACCTGGTCGACTTCGGGCGGGTAGGCCACGTCGAACCTGGCGAGGAGCTTGGCGTTGCCGACCAGCACGTCGCGGCCTTCCACCTTGCCGCGCAGGCCGTGGCCGGCTATTTCCTCCACGCTTTCGACGGGCACCCCCGCCGTGGCCGCGCCCACGTGGGCCACCACCGCTTTGGCGATGGGGTGCGTGGACTTGGCTTCGAGCGCCCCGACCAGGCGGAGCAGCTGCGCGGCCTCGGTGCCGGGGGCGGGCTGCACCTGCCGCACGGCAAACACGCCCTGGGTGAGTGTGCCGGTTTTGTCCATCACCACCGTATCAATTTCGCGCAGCACGTCAAGAAAGTTGGAGCCTTTGAACAGGATACCCGCCTTGGAAGCGGCCCCAATGCCCCCGAAGTAGCCCAGGGGAATGCTGATAACCAACGCGCACGGGCAGGAAATCACCAAAAACACCAGCGCCCGGTAGAGCCAGGTGCGAAACACGTAGTCATCGACCACGAAGTAGGGCACCAGCACGAGCAGTACCGCCAGCGCCACCACGATGGGCGTGTAGACCCGGGCAAACTTGGTGATGAACTGCTGGGTTTTGGCCTTGCGGCCCACGGCGTTCTGCACCATGGCCAGGATTTTTGAGAGCTTGGTGTCCTGAAAAGCCGCCGTGACGGTGACTTGTACCAGACTTTCCTGGTTAATCATGCCGGCCAGCACCACCTCGCCGGGCTGCTTGGTTTGGGGGACCGACTCGCCGGTGAGCGCGGCTGTGTTGAAGCTGGCCGGGGCGGTGTTCAGGGTGCCGTCGAGGGCGACTTTTTCGCCGGGCCGGATTTCGAGCACGTCGCCGACCTGCACCACTTTGGGGTCGAGCACCAGGCTCTGGCCGCCGCGCAGCACCGTGACTTCGGTGGCCTGAATTTCGAGCAGGGCGCGGATGCTGCGCTTGGCCCGGTTCACGGCGGCGTCCTGAAACAGCTCGCCCACGGTGTAGAACAGCATCACGGCCACGCCCTCCGGGTATTCGCCAATGGCAAAAGCCCCAATCGTGGCAATGCTCATCAGCAAAAATTCGTTGAAGATATTGCCGCTGGGAATGCTCAGCACGGCGGCTTTGATGACTTTCCAGCCCACCAGCGCAAAAGCCAGCCCGTACCAGGCCAGCCGCACGTAGGCAGTGAAAAAGTCGGCTTTGTAATAATCCAGCGCGAGGCCCGCCAATAGCAGTGCCAAGCTGATGCCCGGCACCAGGTAGGGATTGTCGCCGGCGGGGCCGTGGTCATGGTCATGGTCATGGTCGTGCGAGTGGCCGGCGTGGTCATGGCCGGGCACATCGTGGCCCTGGGGAGCGGCGGCGGCCGCGGGCGTGAGCTGGGCGCGGGTGAGGGCTCCCACGTTTTCGGGCTGCACCTGCTTGGCCGTGTTCAGCGCTTCGTTGGTATCGTCGGATGAAGGGTTCGGCATGACTACGGAAGGCAAAGCACAAACAAAAAAAGGACGCAAATTGCTCAGGCGCGGGGCCAAAACAGGATAATGCCGATGCCCAAGAAGCAGACCACCCCACCAATAATATCAAAACGGTCGGGACGAAACCCATCAAAGTACCAGGCCCACGCGATAGACATGACGATAAACACGCCCCCGTATACGGCGTAGGTCTTGCCAAAAGAGGTGGGTTGCCAGGTAGCCACCCACCCGTAGAGCATCAGCAGTACGGCCCCGGCCGCGCCCATCCAGCCGGGTCGGTCGGCCTTTAGCCACTGCCACATCAGGTAACCACCGCCTATTTCGCAAAGGCCCGCCAGAAAAAAGACCAGCAAAGGTTTCAGAATTGGGAACATGGCGGCAAAAAAATATGGTGGCAAACCCGGGCACTAATGCGGTTACTCTTCCTCAGCGTTTTTGAGCTTGCCCAGCAACGAATAGGCGCCCTCCGTTACCACGCGCAGCGCCGGGCCCTGCTCGGCGGCGGGCAGGTGCACTTCGGTGTAGCCGTCCTCGTTCACGCCCCGCGTCACGGGCACCATGCGGTAGGTAGCGGCACCAGCCTTGGTGACTGAGTCGGCAGTTACGAAAATGTAGGCCTGCGCGCCGAACTGCACCACCGCCTTTTCGGGCAGCGTGGGCACGGTCACGCGGTTGGTTTCGATAACGGCCCGCACGAAGGTGCCGGGTAGCAGCTGCTCGTCTTCGCGGTCGAGGTGGGCGTGCACGCGCACGGTGCGCTCGTCGCTGATGGTTTTGCTGATGAGGTAGACGTGGGCGGTGCGCTCCTGGCCCACCGAGTCGTTGCCGAGCGAAAAGCGAATGAGCTGGTTTTTCCTGACCTGCGGAATATCCCGCTCAAACACCGTCAGCTCGACGTGCAGGTGCTCGGGGTTCACAATTTCAAACAGCACATCGGTGGGTGTCACGCTCTGCCCGATACTCACGTTCACCGCCTTCACAAAGCCGCTTTTGGGCGCGCGCAACGTGGCCGTGCTCACCATAGCGCCCCCGATGGGCAGGCCGGCCAGGCGCAAGCGGGCGGCCTGGGCATTGGTTTTCACTTGCAGAGCTTCGTATTCGGCCTGGGCGCGCTGGTAGTTTTTCTGGGGCGCTACTTCCTGCCGGTACAGCTCGCCCTGCCGCTCGTACTCGGCTTTGGCAAATTTGAGCTGGCTGCGGGTTTCCTGATAATCCTGCTGCAGCTGCACAAAATCGGGGTTGCGGATGGTGGCCAGCACCTGCCCTTTGCGCACCCGCGAGCCTTGCAACAAATCGGTGCGGGCGATAAACCCGCCCATTGGCGCACTCACGGACACGAGGTTTTCCGGGGGCACATCGAGCACGCCATTGACTTTAAGGCCGCCGCTCATGGGCCGCTGGGTAAAGGTGCCGAGGCGAATGCCGCCCTGCTGCTGCTCGTCCGCCGTGAGCGTGACGCGGTCAGGGGCACCGTTTTCGGCCGCTTCTTTAGGGGCAGAAGCTTCGGGAGTTCCTTTTTTATCGGCAGAATCTTCCTTTTTGCCGCAGCCAGCTAGCAGGCTAACCAGTAAAAAGGCGGTTGCTAAGTATCGCATAGTTGATTTTCTGAGGGTGGAAAGCCGGGTGGTAGCGCAAGGGCTACTCGCTGCCCAGGAGGTATTCCAGCTCGATGACGGTCTGGTTGTGCAGCAGCAGCGTGTCGAGGTAGTCGAGGCGCAGGCGGCGGGCGCGCTCCAGGTTGAGCAGGTATTCGGAGTAGCCGGTTTCGCCCGCCTTGTAGGCCAGCGTAGACAGGCGCGTAATGACCACCGCCTGCGGCAGGGCCGTGGCCTGGAAATAGGCCAGGCGCTGCTGCTGCTCGGCGCGGCGGGCCAGTAGTTCATCCAGCCGGCCCGCCAGCTGGGCGCGGTACCGGTCGTAGCCCGCCTGGGCCACCTGCTCCTGCAGGCGGGCGGCCTGCACCCGGGCTTTTTGCGGCTGCCGCCACAGCGGCACGGCCACGCCGGCCTGCACAGCCTGAAAGCGCGAGTCGCTGCCAAAGTAGCGCTCGGTGCCCACGCCATCGAGCCGCTGGTAGCCGATAATGCTTTGATTCAGATAGCCCACCGTGAACTCCGGCAGGCCCGCCGCCTGGACCACGCGGGTTTCGGCGCGGCGCTCGGCCACTTGCTGGGCCAGCACCCGCGCCTGGGGATTGGCGCGCTGGAGCAGCGTATCAGCCCCGGCGGGCGCGGCAGAATCGGCCGGCGAGGCCGCGCCCAGCAGCGCCAGGGGGCGCAGCAGGCTGTCGGCCACGGCCACCGCAGCGGGCACCTGCAGCAAGGCTTGCAGCTGGCGCCGGGCCACCCGGAAATCGGTGCGGGCGGCCAGCAGCTGGGTCCGTATTTCGCCCTGCTGCACCAGCGCCGTAGCCGGTTCGAGACGGGCGGCTTCCCCAGTTTTGAAGCGCAGGTTGGCCGCGCGCAGAAACTCGGAATACACGCTGTCCTGCCCGCGCAGCACCCGCAGGCGGTGGCGGGCGTGCACGGCCTGCTCGTAGCTCAAACGCACCTGGCGACGTAATTCGGCCTGCACCTGCTGCAGCTGCGCCTGCTGGCCGGCAATGCGGGCATCGGCCAGGCCGGCCGCGCTGCGGTACACGCCGGGCAACACCAGCGCCTGCGTGACGCTGAACTGCGTATCGCGGTTTTGCGAATTGTACTGGCCGTAGCTGCCCGTAACGATGGTGCGACCGAAGTCGTAGGCAGCCCGGCGCACGGCCTGCTGGGCTTCAATTGCGCGGGTGCCGGCCAGCACGGTGCCATTGGTTTGCAGGGCCTGGGTCACGGCCTGGGGCGCGGTGAGCGGAGTCTGGGCGTGGGTGAGCAGCGGCAGCAGAAGCAGTAGGAGCAAGCCGGCCAGCGTAACCTCACGAGACCCCTCCGGGGCCCGCCCCCCCTCTCCCGCGGAGAGGGGGGAGCCGGTCATGCGCGGTTTTGAATCGTCTGGCTCCCCCCTCTCCGCGGGAGAGGGGGGCCGGGGGGGTGAGGTCCGCCGTTCGCTCAAAGTATAGAGCACGGGCAGCACCAGCAGCGTGAGCAGGGTGGCCGACACCAGCCCGCCAATGACCACCGTAGCCAAGGGTCGCTGCACTTCGGCCCCGGCTGAGGTAGCCAGCGCCATGGGCAGGAAGCCGAGCGAGGCCACGGTGGCCGTCATCAGCACGGGCCGCAGGCGCACCTCGGTGCCGCGCATAATGCGTTCGGTGAGGTCCGTGATGCCTTCGGATTTGAGCTGGTTGAAGTAGCCAATGAGCACGATGCCGTTGAGTACGGCCACCCCAAACAGGGCGATGAAGCCTACACCGGCCGAAATACTGAACGGCATGTCCCGCAGCCACAAAGCCGCCACCCCGCCAATGGCCGAGAGCGGAATAGCCGTAAAAATCAGCACCGACTGCTTCAGGGAGCGGAAGGTGAAAAAGAGGAGCACAAAGATGAGCAGCAGCGCCACCGGCACGGCAATACTCAGCCGCTCGGTGGCCTGACGCAGGTTTTCGAACTGGCCGCCGTAGGTGGTGTAGTAGCCGGGGGCCAACTTCAGCTGGCGGTCCAGCTTGCTTTGCAGCTCTTCCACCACGGTTTGCACGTCGCGGCCCCGCACGTTGAAGGCCACCGTGATGCGGCGCTTGGCGTCGTCGCGCTGAATCTGGTTGGGGCCTTCGCGCAGCTCCACATTGGCCACCTGCTCCAGGGGCACCTGCCGGCCGTTGGGCGCGGCCACAAAGAGGCGGCGCACGCTGTTGATGTCCTTGCGCAGGTCGGAGCGCAGGCGCAGCACCAGGTCGAAGCGGCGTTCCTGCTCGAATATCTGGCCGGCGGTTTCACCGGCGAAGGCCGTTTGCACGGTGCGGTTCACGTCGGCCACGTTCAGGCCGAACTGCGCGAGGCGGTTACGGTCCAGCGTCACCACAATTTGCGGCAGGCCGGTCACTTGTTCCACGTACACGTCCTCGGCCCCTTTCACCTGGCGGGCCAACCGGCCGGCTTGCTGGGCATAATCGGCTAGCTGCTGCAGGTCTTCGCCGTAAATTTTGAGTACGACGTCCTGCTTCGCTCCCGAAATCAACTCATTGAACCGCATCTGAATGGGCTGCTGAAAGCTGAACGTCACGCCCGGAATCACGCTCACGGCAGCGGCCATCTTATCGGCCAGTTCCTCGCGGGAGCCAGCCGAGGTCCAGTCTTTCTGGTCCTTGAGAATGATTATCAAATCGCCCGCTTCCACGGGCATGGGGTCGGTCGGAATTTCACTAGACCCGATTTTGCCCACCACTTTTTTCACCTCCGGAAACTGCCGCTTGAGAATGCCCGCTGCCTGCTGGCTTTTCTCAATGGTATAGCTAAGTGACGAACCCGTGAGCGTGCGCATCTCCACGGCAAAGTCGCCTTCGGTGAGTTGCGGAATAAACTCGCCGCCCAGCGTGCGGAACAGGAAAAAGGCCCCCACCAGCAGGCCCCCGGCCGCCGTCAGCACCAGCGCCTGGTGGCGGAGCGCGCCCTTCAGCAATGGGTGATAAAGGCGGGTAAAAAAGGCCATCATCCGGTCAGAAAAGTTCTTTTTTACTGCGGTGGAGCGGCTTAGGGCCAGCGCCGACATCATGGGCACGTAGGTGAGTGAGAGAATAAAAGCCCCCAGAATGGCGAAGGCCACGGTTTCGGCCATGGGCCGGAACATCTTGCCCTCGATGCCGGCCAGGGCCAGCAGCGGCAGGTACACAATCAGAATAATGATTTCGCCGAACGCCGCCGACGAGCGGATATTAGAAGCCGCCTGGTAGGTTTCGTCGTTCATCTCCTCCGCGGTAAGCTGGCCGCCGGCCGCGTGGCCCGGCGCGTGCCCGCCGTGCAGCCGGTGCACAATGGCCTCCACGATGATGACCGCGCCGTCCACAATCAGCCCGAAGTCGATGGCCCCCAGACTCATCAGGTTACCCGACACGCCGAACAGGCGCATCATGCTCACGGCAAACAGCATGGCCAGCGGAATCACCGAAGCCACCACCAAACCGGCCCGCCAGTTGCCCAGAAACAGCACCAGCACGAAAATCACAATCAGCGCGCCCTCCAGCAGGTTCTTGGTGACGGTGCTGATGGCCCGGCCCACGAGAGCGGAGCGGTCCAGAAAAGGCTCTACGGTCACGCCCTCCGGCAAGGTTTTGCGGATGGTGGCCATGCGCGTCTTCACGTCCTTGATGACTTCGGCGGCATTGGCCCCTTTGAGCATGAGCACCAGCCCGCCGGTGACCTCGCCCTGGTTGTTCAGGGTCATGGCCCCGTAGCGCACGGCGGCCCCCAGGCGCACTTCGGCCACGTCGCGCACCAAAATGGGCAAGCCCGCGGAGGTACTCCGAACGACGATGTTGCCGATATCGGCCGGCGAATTGGCCAACCCTTCGGTGCGGATGAAGGCGGCCGTGGGGTTCTGGTCGAGGTAGGCCCCGCCGGCGTTCTGGTTGTTGGCGGCCACGGCCTGGAATACCTCATTTATCGTCACGCCCAGCGAGCGTAGCCGCTCCGGGTCCAGGGCCACTTCGTACTGCTTCAGGAAGCCGCCGAAGGAGCTGACGTCGGCCACGCCGGGCGTGCCCAGCAGCTGGCGGCGCACAATCCAGTCCTGAATGGTGCGCAGCTCGGTGGCGTTGTAGCGCTTTTCGTAGCCGGGCTTGGCCCGCACCAGGTACTGGTAAATCTCGCCCAGGCCGGTGGTAACCGGGGCCAACTCAGGGCGGCCAGAGCCGGCCGGAATCCGGCTTTCAGCTTCCTTAAGCCGCTCGCCCACCTGCTGGCGGGCCCAGTAAATATCAATATTATCCTCGAAGACGATGGTGACCACCGAGAGGCCAAAGCGCGAAAACGAGCGCACTTCGACCTGGCCGGGTATGGTGGCCATGCTCTGCTCCACAGGGAAGGAAACGAGCCGCTCAATATCCGGCGCGGCCAGCGACGGGGCCACCGTGTACACGATAACCTGGTTGCTGGTAATGTCGGGCAGGGCGTCAATCGGGAGCCGACTGAGCGAGTAGCCGCCCCAGGCCACCAGGGCCAGCGTCAGCAGCCCGATAATGAGCTTGTTGTGAATGGAAAAATGAATCAGCCGGTCGAACATGAAGCCGCTTTAGTAAAAACCCTAACCAAGAAAGAAGCCGGTCGGCGGCGGTTGGGTCTGAATTGAAACCCGTACACAAGCGCCGATGCCCGTACTCCGCGCGTCGTGGAGCCCGTCGGCAAGACCGGAAAAGCGCGGAAGGAGTTTAGGCCCGGGGTGGCTGCCAGCAGGGATTCGAAACGCCCGTGGGGGCCCTGGCGGCGTAGTCCACTAGCTGCGCACCGGCCGGAACCAGGGCGGGTAGCGGCGTCAGGAACACCACGGCGGGCGTAGTCCAGGCCACGAGTACGTTCGAGCAGTCGTGGGCGTGGTGGAAGGGCAGTGACTGGTGCTTTTGGTCGTTTCCGTGGTCGTCGTGGCTGTGGTTCTGGCCGGCGTAGTGGTCGAGCAGAAAATCCAGCAGCGAGCTGTCGTGATGAGCCTGCTCGTGGTGGTCGCGCAGGGCCAGCGACTCCGTTAGCTCGTGCGCGTCCACATTCGGCGGCAAGCACGAGAGCAGGCCGAAATACACGGAGAACAGGAGATGGAGGAAGCGCATCCGGGGCAAAAGTACACTTGCCACGACAAGTAGTTACCCTAGAACGGCACCACCACCTTCACGCCCACGTTGCGGCCGGGGTTGTAGATGCCCGAACGGCCGTTGGAGATAGCGGCGTAATATTCGAAATACTTCAGGCGGTTGAGGTGGGCCTGGTAAGCGGTGTCGAACACGTTATCGACCTGCACAAACAGCTGGGCCACTGAGCGACCAGCGCGGCTGGTGAATGTAGTGCCGGCCCCTAATCCCAGAAGCGCATAGCCGGCCGTGACGGTTTCGGTGTTATCCAGGGCGTAGAAACGGTTTTGGCGGGCGCTGCCGTCCACGGTGGCGCGGAAGTAGGTGCCCGTGAGGCGGCCCTTGCCGGCGGGCAGGGTGGCGCGCAGCTCGCTGCGGGCCCGCAGCGGCGGAATCAGGGGCAGGTAGCGGCCGGCGGTACCCTGGGTTTCGCGCAGCGTGGCGTCAGCGTTTTCGCCGTTTACTAGGGCCACGCTGCTGTTCCAGGCCAGCCAGGGCAGGGCGGCGGGGCGCAGGTTCAGGCTGGCTTCAAGGCCGTAGAGGCGGGCGGCGGCCTGCTGAAACTGGTAGGTGGTGTTGCCCGGCACCACCACCACCGGCTGGCCCGCGTCATCGAGCAGGCGGGCCTGGTAGATGAAAGCCTGCACGTAGTTGTGGAACACCTCCACGCTCACGTCGAGCGTGGGCTGGTGCCAGAGCACGCCCACGTCCTGCTGCCAGCTAAACTCCGGCTCGAAGCCGCGGTTGCCGAGGTACACGATGTGGGCGCCGGGGTCGAGGCCGTTGGAGCCGATTTCGGGGATATTGGGGGCGCGGTAGCCGCGGGCTAGGTTGGCGCGCAGCGTGAGGCGCTCGGTGGCCACGTAGCTCGCGCCCAGGCTGGCCGATACGCCCCGGTAGCGCCGCCGAAACGCGGGAAACTGCAGCGTCCCGCCCGCCGCCCCGGCCGCCGCCCGGCCGTCGAAACCCGTGGCGGGGTTCGGGGCCACGTGGAAGTCGTTCCAGTTCACCAAGCGCGTGTCGTAGCGCAGGCCGCCGCTCACCTCCAGCTTGCCCAGGGGCTTCTTGAGCAGCAGGAAGCCGCCCGCGTCCAGCAGGTCGTAGTTCGGAATGGGGAAGTCGGTGGCATTCTGATGGCGGTTCAGCTGGCCCATGCCGTTGCTGCCCACGCTCGTTTGCAGGCCTTTCCAATCGGGCAGGTGGTAGCGCACGTCGTAGGTGTAGGTGGTCAGGTTCAGGGCCAGGCCGGGCTGGGCGGGTGCGGTGGGGTGGTTGAATTCCTCGCGGCGGTTCTGCTGCACGCCCAGTAGCAGGTGCAGCTCGCCGCCGCCCAGGTGCACCTGCGTTTTGGTGAACACCCGGTAGTGCCGGATGCGCTGGTGCAGCGGGCCGATGGCGTAATCGCGCAGCTCCCGGTCGCTCACCAGCGGCCGGTTCTTGATGTCGTCCTGGCCATTCTCCAACACCTGCCGGGTGAAGCGCCGGCTTAGCGAGTCGCGGCTGCCATCCGGAATCTCCTGTTGGTTGTCGTAGAGCGTGAGGTACCAGTGCGAGCTGCCCCAAGCCTTATTCACGCCAGCCATGCCCGTGAGCGTCAGCTCCCGAAAGCCGGTGTTGTACACCGCGCCGTCCACGCTATTGCGGTAGTCGCGGGCCAGGCGGTGGCTGGCCCGGAAGCTGGTCTGGAACCCGTTTTTTTGGTAGTTCAGGCCCAGCGAGTTGCCCATTAGGCCGTTGTTCGACTGGTATTCGGCCAGGGTTTCGCCGCGCAGCTGGCCTTCGGGGCCGCTGGGCAGGCCGGGCAGCAGGTTCACCACGCCGGCCACGGCGTCGGAGCCGTAGAGCAGGCTGGCGGGGCCTTTCACTACTTCCACCCGCTCGATATCGTAGCCGTCCACTTCCACGCCGTGCTCGTCGCCCCACTGCTGGCCCTCCTGGCGCAGGCCGTTATACATGGTCAGCACCCGGTTGTAGCCCAGGCCCCGAATGAAGGGCTTCGACACGTTGGGGCCGGTGGTGACGGCGCTCAGGCCCGGAATACCACGCACGGCCGCGTCGATGACGTTGGTGTTGGCATTCAGGCTGATTTCGCGGCGGTTCAGAGTGGCGATGGGCACGGGGCTGCGCCGGATTTCGGTGGCCCGGCTCACGCCCGTCACCACCACTTCCTGCAGTTCAGCGGGCACGGCAGCCAGCACAAACGACACGTTCAGGGTCTGGCCTTCGCTCAGGTTTTCATCGCGGGTGGCATTGGCGTAGCCCACCGCGCTGGCCACGGCCCGCACGGTGCCGGCCGGCACCTCGGCCACCCGGAATGCGCCGGTGGCATCGGCCGTGGCCCCCAGTCCGGCGGCGGGCAGCACGATGCTGGCAAACGGCACGGGCCGCTGCTGCGTGTCACGCACAGTACCCGTAAGGGTGCCGGTCTGGGCCAGCAGCGCCTGCGGCAGCACCAGTAATAGTAGGATAAGTTTCATGGCAGGAGACTTCAAAAACCAACGGCTGAAAGAGCCCGGCCCACGCTTCAATAGCGGATAAAAGGACAGCCGAAGCAAGGCGACTCGGCTGGATTGCTTCGCCGGCTCAATAGGCGAGCCGCTGGGGCATAGTGCTTGTTTCAGCTAGTCGAAAAAGGTCTGGAACAGCAGGTAAACGTTCAGGGCGATGATGATGCCCGACACTAGCCAAGCAGTAATCCTGACGACTGCACTATTGGCAAACACCCCCATCTTGGCCCGGCTGCTGGTGAACAGCACCAGCGGCACCACCGCGAAACTGAGTTGAAAGGACAGAATAACCTGGCTCAGCACCAGCAGCTGGCCGGCCCCTTTTTCGCCATATAGCAGAATGACAACCAAGGCCGGCACCACGGCAATGCTGCGGGTGAGCAGGCGGCGCAGCCACGGCCGGAGCTGGATATTGAGGAAGCCCTCCATCACAATCTGGCCGGCCAGCGTGCCCGTCAGCGTAGAATTTTGGCCGGAAGCCAGCAGGGCCACGGCAAAGAGCGTACTGGCGGCCCCGGCCCCAAGCACGGGCGTGAGCAGCTTGTGGGCGTCGTTAATATCGGCCACCTCGTACATACCACCCTTGTGGAAGGTGGCGGCGGCCGTAACCAGAATGGCGGCATTCACGAAAAACGCCAGAAACAGCGCCACCGTGGAGTCGATGGTAGCAAACTTGATGGCCATGCGCTTGCCGGCTTCGGTCTGCTCAATCTGGCGCGTCTGCACGATACTCGAGTGCAGGTACAGGTTGTGGGGCATCACGGTAGCGCCCAGAATACCGATGGCGATGTAAAGCATCTGCGGGTTGGTCACCACTTCGGGCCGGGGCACCAAGCCGCCGAGCATGGCGTAGTAGTCAGGATTCGAAACGATGATTTCGTAGACAAAGCAGCCGAAGATGATAACGATGAGGCCGGCCACGATGCTTTCAATCACCCGAAAACCCTTGTTTTGGAAGTAAAGCACCACCAGCACATCCAGCACGGTGAGCACCACGCCCCAGGTAAGCGGCAGGCCAAAAAGCAGGTTTAGCGCAATGGCCGAGCCGATGACTTCGGCCAGGTCGCAGGCGGCGATGGCCACCTCGCACAAAAACCACAGCACCATGGCCACGGGCTTGGAGTAGTGGTCGCGGCAGGCCTGGGCCAGGTCGCGCCCCGATACGATGCCCAGCTTGGCCGCCAGGTGCTGCAGCAGCATGGCGAATAAGTTGGAAATCAGAATGACCGAGAGCAGCGTGTAGCCGTAGCGCGAGCCCCCGGCCAGGTCGGTGGCCCAGTTGCCGGGGTCCATGTAGCCCACGGCCACCATCAGCCCCGGTCCCCAGAAGGCAAACATTTTGCGCCAGAACGAGGCGCTAGCGGGCGGCACCTTGATGGTGCCAAACACCTCCCGTAGCGACGGGGCCGTGCGCGGGTGGCGCCAGCCGGCTTCGGGTTGAGGAACGGGGGTGCCAGCCGCTTCGGGTGGAGGCGCGGGAGAAGCAACTAGAGGAAACATCGCCAAGGGTACTGAATGATGCTGCAAGGTAACTAAATTTAGGCTGCCCTAAAAATTATTTTAAGCCGCCCTAATTACAGGTTTCGTCAACAAATTGTTGCCAATCATGAAAAAGTATTGCCTCCGCCGACCCGTACGCGGTTTACCACGGGCCGCACGCGGTTTTTCGTTGGCGCAAGCGGCCGCTCATCCTTTGCGGATGCGGCCCACCGTTCGACAACCGCACGGACGCGCTGGGCTCACCCTCACGTTGGACCAAGCCACCGTCCTGATTTTCATCATACTCCCGCCCGCCCGCCTGTTTTATCTTTAGCTGCCAGGCAGTGGGCCGGCCCACTGCCTGGGGTGCCAACCAACAACGGAAGCCATGCATTCTTCCTTACTGTATGATTTGCTGGTCATTCTGCTGCTTTCGGTGGGAGTGACCCTGCTCTTTATGCGGCTCCGGCTGCCTTCCATCATCGGGTTTTTGGTGACCGGAATGCTGGCCGGGCCATATGCGCTGGGACTGGTGAAAATGCCCACCAAGGTCGACCAGGTGGCCGAACTGGGCGTTATCCTGCTCATGTTCACCATCGGGCTGGAGTTTTCGATGCAGAGTTTGGCGCGCATCCGGCGGGCGGTTTTTCTGGGGGGCACGCTGCAAGTGGCGCTCACGGTGCTGGCCGTGGCGGTGCTGGCCCTGGCGGCCGGCACCACGCTGAGCACGGCCGTATTCTGGGGGTTCCTGCTCTCGCTCAGCAGCACGGCCATTGTGCTCAAGCTGATGCAGGAGCGCATGGAAGTGGAGTCCGTGCACGGCCAAATCGTGCTGGCCATCCTGCTTTTTCAGGACCTGGTGGTGGTGCCCATGATGCTGCTGGTGCCCCTGCTGAGCGGGCAGGCCACCGGCAGCCCCCTACTGGCCATAGGCCTGATGCTACTCAAAATTCTGGGCGTGCTGGCCGTGGTGGTCCTCGGAGCGCGGTACCTGATGCCCCGGCTGCTGCTGGCCGTAGCCCGCACCCGCAGCCGCGAGCTATTCTTGCTCACCATCATCGGCACGTGCCTGGGGGTCGCCTTTCTCACCGAAAAAGCGGGGCTTTCGATGGCGTTGGGGGCTTTTTTGGCGGGCCTCATCATCTCCGAGTCCGAGTACAGCCACGAGGCGGTGAGCAACGTGCTGCCGTTCCGCGAGATTTTTGCCAGCTTCTTTTTCGTGTCCATCGGCATGCTTTTCGACGTGCACGTGCTGCTGGCCCACCCGCTCCAAATCCTGTTCCTCACGCTGGGCGTGATGGCGCTCAAAATGCTGCTCACGCCATTTGCCACCGTGTTTTTGCGCGCACCCGTGGGCGAAACCCTGTTGGCCGGACTGGCCCTGGCGCAGGTCGGCGAGTTTTCGTTCGTACTCTCGCGGGCGGGCTTGCAGGCGGGCCTCATCTCCCCCGACAGCTACCAGCTATTCCTGGCTATTTCCGTGCTCACCATGTGCTTCACGCCCCTGGTGATGGCGGGGGGGCGCCCCTTTGTGGCCTGGCTGATGCGCCTGCCGTTGCCGTTGCGCCTCGAGCAGCACCTGCACGCCCACAACGGGGCGGCCCCGCCGGCCATCCCCGCCCCAGACAGCCCCCTCTCCGACCACCTGGTGGTGATGGGCTTCGGCCTGAACGGCCGCTACGTGGTACGGGCCGCCAAATTTGCCAACCTCGCCCACATCATCGTCGAAGCCGATGCCGACAAAGTACACCGCGCCCTGAAGCGCGGCGAGCACATCGTGTACGGCGACGTCACCCACGAGCACGTGCTGGCGCACCTGGGCGTGGCCCGCGCCCGGGTGGTGGTGATGGCCATCTCCGACCCCGCCGCCACGCTGCGGGCCGTCGTTACCGTTCGGCGGCTCAATCCCAAAACCTGTATTCTGGTGCGCAGCCGCTACGTGTACGAGCGCAAAAACCTGTACCACGCGGGCGCTACCGAGGTGATTTCACAAGAGCAGGAAACTTCCATGGAAGTGTTGGCCCACGTACTGGCCCGCTTTCTGGTGCCGCTCACCGATATTGAAAAGCTTATCACCGAGCTGCGGCGGGGCACCCACGCCATGCTGCGCCCCCACTCGCTCACCCCCGCCACGTGGTCGGCCATGCACGTAGGCCTACCCGATGTCGAGCTGGCCACCGTGCCCGTCGAGTCCAACCTACAAACCAGCCTGGCCGGAAAACGCCTGTGTGAGGCCGAGGTGCAGCAGCGCTTCGGCCTCAGCCTGCTGGCCATCCGCCGCAACGGCCTGATGCTGGATGAACTCACGGGCGACACCATTATTGAGCTCCACGACATGCTTTACGTGTTTGGCAAGCCCGCCCAGGTAGAGCATCTGGTGCACGAAATGCAGCCCACCGAGACTTGAAACCTGCGGGCCGCTACTCCCCCAACGCAGGCACCAAACGGCCCGCTCGTTGCGGTTCAGAATAGCGGCCCTGGGTTCCTGCACCAATGCACAACCACCCATCTGAGCCAAGCCCCTGACAAGATGTTCAGACAAAAAAACAGCCACTCAGCAATTAAGCTGAGTGGCTGATAATAATGGTGGGAAGTAAAGGATTCGAACCTTCGACCTCTGGCGTGTGAAGCAAGCGCTCTAAACCAACTGAGCTAACCTCCCAAGTAAAAGAGCAAGGCGTGAGCCATGCCTGTGTAAACCGAATTGTAAACCAAAAATAAAATAGCCACTTGGTGTTACGCCTAAGTGCCTGTTTTTCAATGTGGGGAATACTGGGTTCGAACCAGTGACCCTCTGCTTGTAAGGCAGATGCTCTGAACCAGCTGAGCTAATCCCCCGTCTGCATGTTCCCGTTTGGGATTGCAAAGATGGCGGGTCTTTTTGGAAATGCCAAACATGTCACCGAATTAATACCTGAATCCCCGGTTAATTGGGGCCTTTTTTTGCAGCAACAAATTCATTTTCAGACCCGGAAATTTTTAATTTTTTTCTGCCAAAGCATTGCGAATAATGTGCTCAATGGCCCAGCAACGTAATCGGACCGGCCACGTTAAGGAGCAAAAACAACAACTCTCGCCATAATTTTCCTCCAACCATGGACACACAACTTCTCCAGAACTATTCCGAAGCAGAAAAAACCGCTTACCTCAGTGCCATTGCCAGCCTGGCTACTGCCGACCGGCAGGCCTCCGGAGCCGAAGGACAGTTCCTGCAGGCCCTGGCGCAGCAGGCGGGCCTATCGGGTGGAGCTACCCAGCAAGTACTGGCCGCCGCCCAGGATGCCAGCAACCAAAGCATTCAGCAGCACCTCGACGTGCTTAAAGGCAGCGACCTGCGCTTTTCCCTGGTTACCGACCTCATCAGCTTTGCGCGGGCCGATGGCGCTTACGCCAACGACGAAGAGGCCATGATTGGCAAGATGTCGCAGTACCTCGGCATCAACGCCGAACAGCAACACACCCTGGAAACCGTAGTGGACCAAGCCGCCACCGTAGCCCACGACCCGCAAGACCCGGGCAAACAGGGTTTCCTAAGCGGCATCGGTGATAAGCTGTCCAGCGTGGGTATTCCCAAGGGCGCGCTCATGGCAGGCCTGCTGGGCGTGGTGGCTCCTATGGTCATCTCCCGCGTGATGGGCGGTGGCCAGCGCCAGGACACGAACCCCGGCGGTGGCCTGATGGGGGGCAGCATGGGCGGCCTGCTCGGCGGCGCGGCCAACAGCGGCCTGGGCGGCTTGCTGGGTGGCTTGCTGGGCGGCGGCATGCTCGGCGGGCTGCTGGGCGGTGGCAACTCGGGGGCAGAAAGCATGCCCCAACAGGGCTCGGCCATCGGTAGCGGCGGTCTGGGCTCGATGATGTCGATTCTGGGCGGCTTGGGCGGCCGGCCCAACTCGCAGCCGGCCAGTGCCGGCGGCGGCGGTTTGGGCGGCTTGCTCGGCGGCGGCATGGGCAGCCTGCTCGGCGGCCTCTTCGGCGGGCGCTAGTTCGCTCCTTCGCAACACCCACATTCCGCTGTAAAACAAGAAGAGGCCGCTCATTGGGCGGCCTCTTCTTAGTTGCGGGTGGCGCTACACACCGCCAAAACCTGGGCGGCGAATGCGGCTTACGCTTTGGCTGCCGCCACGGGCACTGGAGTGCCCGCAAAGGCGCCGCCGTGCTGTTCCACTACTTCCACGAGGCGGTAGTTGAGGTTTTCTTTCACATCAAGGTATTCGTCGTAGCTCGTGGTTTCCACAAAGTATTGCACGGTCACTTCCTTGCCGGCCGGCACCAAGGCACTAAACTTCATCTGGACCTCCTGCGTCACCAATGGATGGGTTTTCATGGCGGCCACAGCCCCGGCAATGATGGCGTGCAGCTGGGCGCTGGTGGTCTTTTGGTCGAAGATGAGCGTGAAGCCTACGCGGCGCGAAGTGCGGAGCGAGAGGTTATCGAGCGGCTTATCAATCATGCTTTTGTTGGGCACCGTGACGTAGCTTTTCTCGGCCGTGCGCAGACGGGTGCTGCGGAAGCCAATTTTCTCCACCGTACCGCTCACGTCGCCCGCCGTCACGAGGTCGCCCACGCCAAAGGGCTGGTCGAGGAAGATGGTGAACGAGGCAATGAGGTTCTCGAGGCTTTCTTTGGCCGCAAAGGCCACCGCCAGCCCACCAATGCCCAAGCCGCCGATAAGCGCCGTCACATTCACCCCAAACACCTGCCCCAGCGCCACCAGGCCCGCAATGATGATGAAGAGTACCTTCAGCAGGTCTTTGGCAAAGGGCAGGAACTGGTTGTCGAGCCGGGTGGGGCTGGCATCGGTGCGCAGGGCGGCCCGCCGAGCCATCACCAGCAGCGCGAAGTCGACCAGGCGCAGGGCCACCCGCGCCGCCGCCACAATGAACGCCAGCGTCAGCAGGCGCAGCAGCAGCACCTCGTGCCAGGGCAGCACGCCTGCGGGCGCTATGGAGCTGTGCGGGTAGGTGAGCGTGGTACCGGCCAGGAGCAGCGTCACGATGAGCAACAGCGTGGAGAGCGGCTCAATGAGCAAGCCCTGCAGTTCTTCCTCGCTCACGCCGGCCGTGTAGCGCTTGGTCAGCGAAAACAGCAGTTTGCTAAGCAGCCGCGAGAAGATTCGTCGGAACACACTGCCTACCAGCAGAATGAGTAGCGCAATCAGGTATTGACCCAGGGTATTGCCCAGGAATTCGTGACGCAGGAAATCAGGTAACATCATGCAGTGATTCCGACCCAGTGCCGGAATATCAGTTTTTTAATGATTAGTAATCAGTTATTACTAATTGGTAGTTAACAACATACGCTAATTATCAACCACTACTATCATTGCGCCCGAATGGCAATAACCGGGTCGAGGTTGGAAGCCATTACGGCGGGTACGATACCGGCGATAACGCCGATACCCACCGACACCAGCAGGCCCAGCACCACCCGCCCGGCCGTCATGGTGAGCGGCAGGGCGTCCTGCGGCACCAGTGTGATGAGCCAGACCAGCAGGATGCCCGCCCCGCCCCCGATAAGGCACAGGAAAATGGCTTCGAACAGAAACTGGAACAGGATGAAGAAATTTTTCGCCCCCAGCGACTTCTGAATACCGATGATATTGGTGCGCTCACGCACCGACACGAACATGATGTTGGCAATGCCAAAGCCACCCACCAACATCGCAAACGACCCAATTACGGCTCCTACCAAGCCGATAACACCAAATAGCTTGCCCACTGCTGAGGCCACCATTTCGGGTCGGTTCAGGGCGAAGTTGTCTAGTTCGCGGGGCTTCAGGCCGCGGATGTTGCGCACCACGCCGCGCATTTCGTACTCCAAATCGAGCAGGCCGGGGTCTTCGTCGCGGCCCTTTACGGCAATGGTGGCACTGGGCCCGCCCCCGAATCCGGTGGTGCTCAGCGCAAACATCTTGGTGAACATCGTGAACGGAATGATGCAGTTGGCGTCGTTGCTGGAAATGGTGAGCAGTTTTTTACCCTCCTTTTCCATCACCCCAATCACGATGAAGGTTTGTCCCCGGGCTTTGAATTCCTTACCTAGCGCACCGCCGCTGGGAAACAGGTTTTCGGCAATGGTGGCCCCGATGATGGCCACCGGCCGGGCCCCGTCCATCTCCTGCATAGTGAAGTAGCGGCCTTCTTTGATGGGCACGTTACTCACAATGCGAAAGTCGTAGCTCACCCCTTGCAACACACAGTCGGCCACCGAGTTGGAGCCGGCTTTGAGGGTATTGCCGCTATTGGCCGCGAAAATGGCCAGGCCCTTGTTGTTGGGTCCCAGCTGCTTGCGCATCTGCTGGAACTCACGCGGCGTGGGCACGGGCCGGTTGAAGTATTTCCACCACGGATAATCGGGGCCGAACTCCAGCGGCCACTTCTGCACCGAAATAATTTTATCGCCCACAAAGTCCAGGCTGCTGCGAATATTGGCCTCCAGCGAATCGACGACGGTGAACACGGCGATGATGGCGAAGATGCCCACCGTAACGCCCAACAGCGAAAGTACCGTGCGCAACAAGTTGGCTTTGAGGGCATCCCAGGCAAACCGGAAGCTTTCGAGCGTGAGACGAAGGGCTAGCATATAGGGAGGGCGCGCGTGGCAATCAGAATTCCGAGGTCAAAAGACGGAATTCGGCGGGGAAGTTGCGGCGGAATGACTGTCACGAAGTCCAGGACGTTGTGCTGAGCACGACGTCCTGGACTTCACCTGTGCCTTTCAAACCCTAAAAAACGAGTTCTAAAGAAAAAGCCGTACTTTTGCCTTCCCAAATTCTGTATATTCCCCCAAATACTGCCCTATGGCGATGAAATTGCACGAGTTCAAATTTGAACTCCCCGAGGACTTAGTGGCATTGCACCCCGCCCGCAACCGCGACGAAAGTCGCCTGATGGTGGTGCACCGCGCCACCGGCCAGATTGAGCACCGCACCTTCAAAGATATTCTCGATTACTTTGTTGAAGGCGACGTTTTCGTGTTCAACGACACCAAGGTTTTCCCAGCCCGCCTCTACGGCAACAAAGAAAAAACCGGGGCCAAAATTGAAGTATTCCTGCTTCGCGAGCTGAACAAGGAGCTGCGCCTGTGGGACGTGCTGGTGGACCCCGCCCGCAAAATCCGCGTTGGCAACAAGCTGTATTTCGGCGAGTCGGACATGGTGGCCGAGGTTATCGACAACACCACGTCGCGCGGCCGTACCATCAAGTTCCTGTTTGATGGCACTGATGAGGAGTTCCGCAAGGCTCTCTATGAGCTGGGCGAAACCCCTCTGCCCAAGGAAGTTATCAACCGTGAGACCGAGCCGGCCGACAAAGAGCGGTACCAGACCATCTACGCCGAGCATATTGGCGCGGTGGCGGCCCCTTCGGCCGGCCTGCACTTCACCCGCGAAGTGATGAAACGCATGGAAATCAAGGGCATCGAGCCCGCGTACGTGACGCTGCACGTGGGCCTGGGCACTTTCCGCACCGTGGATGTGGAAGACCTGACCAAGCACAAGATGGACTCGGAGAACTTCATCGTGACGGCCGCCGCCTGCGAAGTGGTGAATAAGGGCCTCGACACCAAGAAGCGCGTGTGCGCCGTGGGCACTACCACCGTCCGGGCCATGGAGGCGTCGGTGTCGGCCAATGCCCGTATGAAACCCACCCAGGGCTGGATTGACCGGTTTATCTTCCCGCCGCACGATTTCAAAATCGCCAACTGCATGCTCACCAACTTCCACATGCCGGAGAGCACGCTCATTATGCTGGCGGCGGCCTTTGCCGGCTACCCGCTGCTGATGGAGGCGTACAAAGAGGCCATTAAGGAGAAATACAAGTTCTTCAGCTACGGCGATGCCATGCTGATTCTGTAATTCGAGCGAAAAGCTAGCTTTTTGAGCGCCGCAGTTCCTGAAAAGGGGCTGCGGCGCTCTTTTTTTGTCTGAACTTTGCGGCGATGAAATTTCCCGCTTCGCAAACGCCTCAGCCCCAACCGCCACTGGCACCCGGTGCCCTCGTTCCACGCTTTGCCGTGCTGGTAGCGGGCGGCAGCGGCAGCCGCATGGCCGCCGACCGGCCCAAGCAGTTCCTACTACTGCGCGGCGAGCCCGTGCTGCTCCACACCCTGCGTCGCTTCGCCGACCCGGCCCTGGGCGTGGCCGAAATCATTATGGTGCTGCCCGCCGACCAGCTGGCGACCTGGCAGGGGCTGTGCGCACAGTTCGGCGTGACCATTCCGCACCGGCTGGTGGCGGGCGGGGCCACCCGCTGGGCCTCGGTGAAGGCGGGGCTAGCGGCCTTGGGCGCGCACCCGGCAGGGCTGGTGGCTGTGCACGACGGCGTGCGGCCGCTGGTGTCGCGGCAGGTGGTGGAGCGCACCTACGCGGCGGCGGCCACGCACGCGGCGGCGGCGGCGGCCGTGCTGCCCAAAGACTCGGTGCGGCTGGTGTCGCCGCAGGGCTCGGCGGCCCAGAACCGCAGCCGCCTGCGCCTGATGCAAACGCCGCAGACGTTTGAGATTGACTTGCTGCGCCGGGCCTACGCCATGCCCGAACTGGCCACCTTCACCGATGACGCAACCGTAGTGGACGACCTGTGCCGCGTGCAGCTGGTGGAAGGCGACTACCGCAACCTCAAAATCACGACGCCCGAGGATTTGGTGGTGGCAGAGGCCTTTCTTTCAATGGGTGAATGAGCGAATTGGGGAATGGGGGAATGAGAAATTTGTAGTGTCTTTCTTTGCATTCACTCATCCACCCATTCGCTCATTCATCCATTGGAATACACCAGCCTGCTTTACGACGTGCGGCCCGACGGCGTCGCCACCATTACCCTCAACCGCCCGGAGGTGTTCAATGCCTTCAACGACCCGCTGAGCTACGAGCTGCAGGATGCGCTGAAGCAAGTGGCGCGCGATGCCAGTGTGCGGGCGGTGGTGCTCACGGGTGCAGGCCGGGCCTTTTGCTCGGGTCAGGATTTGAAGGCCAGCCAGACCGGCGAGAAACGCTCGTTCTACGACTCGTTGCACAAGCGCTACAACCCCATTATCCGGGCCATGCGGGCGCTGCCCAAGCCCATCATCGGCCGTATCAACGGCGTGGCGGCGGGGGCTGGCTGCTCGCTGGCACTGGCCTGCGACGCGCTGGTGGCCAGTACCGACGCCTCGCTGATTGAGGTGTTCATCAACATCGGACTGGTGCCGGATTCGGGCTCGTCGTGGTTTCTGCCGCGGCTGGTGGGCACGCTCAAGGCCTTTGAGCTGTGCAGCCTGGGCACCAAGGTACCGGCCGAAGAAGCCCTGCGCCTGGGCCTGGTAAACCAGGTGGTAGCCCCCGAGCAGCTGGACGAGGCCACTTACGCCCTGGCCACGCGCTACGCCTCGGCCCCCACCAAATCCATCGGCCTCATCAAGCAAATGCTGAACAAAGCCGGCGCGGCCACCCTGGACGAAATGCTGGACTACGAGGCCCTCTGCCAGCAGATTGCCGGCGAATCGGAGGATTACGCGGAGGGCGTGCAGGCCTTTGGCGAGAAGCGCAAGCCGGTTTTCAAGGGGCAATAATCCTTCACCAAAAAGACCCGCCCAAACTGGGCGGGTCTTTTTGGTGAGACGTTGAACAACCACGGACTACTTCATAATCAGGAAGCGAGTAGTTCTGGTTTCACCGTCGGTGATTACCCGGTAGAAGTACGTGCCGATGGCCAGGTCGGCACCTTTCAGGATAGCCGAGTAGGTTTGTCCGGCCATTGCCTCACCGTTATACAACGTGGCCACTTTCATGCCGATGGCATTGTATACATCCAGCACAACATAGCCGGTTTTAGCCACTGAGAAGGTGATGGTGGCATCGGAGCTGGTTGGGTTGGGGTACACGTCAGTGAGCAAATTGTTGGTTCCGGCAGAGCCGCTAGCCGCCGACTTACCAGCAGAGGCGATGCGAGCAACTGGGCAGCTACCCGAAGCAGGAGGCGTAGTATCCGAGCAGCCATTGACCAACGGTAGCTGGCCGGTTGAGGCAGGAACCAGCGAGCCGTTGGCTGTCATCGAGAACGTGTAGGTTGCTACAGTTCCGCCGACCGTAGTGGTAGGAACGGTGGCCCCAACTATCGACTTCATGTCATACTTGACAGAAACCACATACGTCTGATTGGCAGCTGCGGTAAATACAATGGTAGCAGTAGTGCCGGTTCTGTCCAGAGTATACGTGACACTGCCAGGCACCGATTGACAGTTACCCGTTGTCAAGCGTACGTTAGAAGTATTCTGAGCACTGAACAGCCTGCTGATGGAGCTTGGTGCAACAGACTGCTGAACGACAATAGTAGTTAAGCCACCACTTGCGGAAGCAGTGTAGCTACCGTAGTAGAAGAATACGCCTGGTATGGCATTCGCTACCGTTGTTTTGCTACCCTGTGTGGCCAAGGCCAAGCACCCTTTCAGCAATTGGGCCGTGCCGCCACTCTGGTAGTTGCAGCAAGTCGTTTGCGTGGGGTAGATGTGCGCGGTGATGCAGTTGTTGGGCGTTACCGTCACCACGTTGCTGTTGTCCGAGCAGACCACGCCGTTGAGCGTGCTCGTGGCCACGCGCCGGAAGTCGGTCGTTGCCGTCACGGCCGGTGCGTCGTAGATGGCCAGCGTGGCCCCGGTGATGTCGGCGAAGACACCGGTGGTGCCCGTCCGGCTCTGCCACTGGTAAGTAACGGCCCCGCCGCCGCTGCCGGCCGTGCCGGTGAACGCAGCCGGGTCAAACGGCGAGCAGCCCGTGGCGCTGCCGGCGATGACGCCCGGCGCAATGGCGTTGGGCGTTACCGTCACCACGTTGCTGTTGTCCGAGCAGACCACGTCGTTGAGCGTGCT
>NZ_BMGY01000010.1:0-34673 GCF_014640435.1 Hymenobacter frigidus
TTAGAATCTTACTCCACTCCTTTCCTTCATTGACCTAAATTAAGAGGTCGTGTCTGAACATAGGAAAAAAACTTCTCCACCCTGCTGTCCATGCTCCTGCTGGTGGCGGTGCCCTTGGTGGGCAGTTCGTCGCTCACCTTCGTGCTCTACCGCAACCAGCAGTTTCTGGAGAACCTTACCACGGCGCAGAGCTTGCTCTATTTCGTGATTGTGGGCGTGGCCATGGCGTTTTCGCTGGTCAACACCACGGCCGTAGTACTCATAACGGGCTTCTACCTAGGCTGGAGCGGCTTTCCGGGCATGGTCATAGCTTACGCCCTGGCCGCCCTGCTCGGCTACCAAATAGCCGCCACCCTCGACCACGGCAAAATGACAGCCTTTATCAGTCACTTTCCCAAAGCCGATGCCGTGATGAAGGAGTTGAAAACCGACAGTTGGCAGCTAATTTTCCTCACCCGAGTGTCGCCCGTCACGCCCTTTGCCCTCATGACCTTTATTCTGGCCATTATGGGGGTGCGGCGCTGGCCGTTTCTGCTGGCCTCGGTGGCGGGCATGCTGCCGCGCAGCTTGTTTTTCTACTGGCTCGGCACCAAGGCACAGGATGTTTTCACGCTGCTCAAAGACCCGGGTACCGGTACCACCGGCAAGCTCCTGTTGCTGGGCCTGGTAGTCGTTTCGTTCTTCGGGCTCTATTACATCTTCAACCACGCGCTGAAACGCGCCCTCAGCAAAGGCACCACCGAAGCACTAAAGCACCCTTGATTATGAGTAGCTTGCGCCAAAAACAAAAGTTTATTAGCGAAAAACACGCAGCAGGCTTGTAAAGCCCGTTTTTCTATCCTTACCTTTGCACTCCCAACACGGGAAAGCGGTTGTGTAGCTCAATTGGATAGAGCATCTGACTACGAATCAGAAGGTTTAAGGTTCGACTCCTTACACGACCACAAATAGCCCCTCAGCAATCTGCTGAGGGGCTATTTTTATGCAATCTGTAGCAAGCAAGTCCGCTCTGCCGGCGGCAGGTTGCAAGGTGTTAAACTCGATTATTTCACCACCAGACTGCCGCGCAGCATGCCCATGCCGCAGGTAAACACAAAGGTGCCGGCCTGCTGGAGCAGCAGCTCCACCAGCGTAGTCTGGAACGCCGGCAGGTCGCGCCGGATGCTGAAGTCGGGCATCAGCAGCTCTTCGGAGCGGCTGTTTTCCTCATCGCGGTAGAAGCGCAGCTGCACGGGTTTGCCGCGCTCTACCTCAATTACATCGGGCGAGTAGCCACCCTTCATGATGATGTCAACTTCCTGCACGCCGCTCGATGAGGACACGGAGCTGGCCGTTTGACGGGCCGCCCCGGTAGGGCCAGTAGCGGCCAGGAAATCCGTCACGGCCGACGCGCAGGAGGCGCAGGTTATGCCCTCAATGTCGAGGGTCGCGGTTTAGGTATCGGTGGTAGTCGGGAGTATAGTAGCAAGGGCTTCATTGGCTCAAAGTATCTCGGGCTATCAAGCGGCAGCGCAGTAAGACGGTACAAAGGAACGGCGGCCAGCAAGCGATAATGGTACGGAATCCGGCGGCAGATGCGTATAATTTGACTCGTTAAACCCGCTGGCTTCGGATTCATAAAATCACGCTCAGGGCTTGCATAATTTTGTCATACCGTTACTTGGCTTTATTCTGCCGGGCCTCTGGATGCTAATAAAATCAGCTGAAAATCAATTAATAAACGGTGAAAACCACAGACTGATACAAGCACTACCTGAACTAATACGTGCTTGAATAGGTAGAAGAATGATTCGGCCGCCAAAAAAGAATGTTCTAGTTTTGCGGCCGTCCGTGTTTAATCCGGTCTGGTATGTTCCGTAGTCTGTTCCCTTTCCGCCGTTTGCTGGCGACGAGCTTCCTGCTCGTCTTCGTCAACGTGTTGGCGGGCCAGTGCTACTGCGCAAGCCTGCGCCAGGCTGCTGGCGCGAAGCCGGGAACCAGCGCAGCCGCCAAGCCCGCGCCCATGGCCCCCGGCCACGCCTGCTGCCGGGCAGCTGCCGCTAAAAAAGCTGCTCGCATGGCCACTGGACCAGCGGGTGCCTCCCATCAGAAGCACTCATCCGGGGCCGACGACTGCTGCCGTAAAAAAGCGGCTTCGCTGGTGGCGACGCTCGATGGCGCGGCGGCCAAAGCATTGGCAGAAGCACCAGCCCTGCTGCCCGCACCGTTGAGCTTCCACTTCCGGCCCCTGGTGGGCCAATGGCACCGCACGCTGCCGGTGCAGCTGGTGCCCCGGCAATATCTGCCCCCCAAAATTCCCGACATCCGTATTTTCATTCAGTCGCTGACTGTCTGATTCTTCCGACGCGCTCAGGCTCGCGCCGGCATGGCTCTGCTATGTCCGGGGCGAGCCTTTTCGTTTGCCCGTCGCGCCGCTTTTAGCTGGCCAGCTCCCCTTTTCTACTTCCGGGTTTTCCATTCACAGCAGTTATGAATTGTTGTAAACCGGCCTGCCAACCCCACTTTTTTCAAGTCTATTTTTCTTTGTCAATGAATCGTTTTCTTATTTCCCTGCTGGCCGCCGCCAGCCTGCTCAGCACCGCCAGCTGCTCTTCGGATTCGTCGAGCAGCGCCACCGACACCGTGACCACGCCCACTGGCACCGCCGCCGATAGCACTGCCGGCCACGCCAACGGCCACACCTACGCCTGCCCCATGCACCCCGAGGTCACCAGCACCAAGGAGGGCGAAAAATGCCCTAAATGCGGCATGGCCCTGGTGCATAACGACCAAGTGAGCAACGGCAAAACTTACCAGATGAGGTTCGAGCCGAAGCCCATGCAGCTGGTGGCCGGCCAGCCCGCCACCCTCACTTACACCCCCCAGGAGGTGGGCAACGAGCAAGCGCCGGTGCCGCTGGCCGTGGTGCACGAGAAGAAAATCCACCTCATCATCGTGCGTAAAGACCTGTCGACTTTTTACCACGAGCACCCTGAGTACACCGCCGAGGGTAATTACCGCGTGCCGTTCACCTTCGCCAAAGGCGGCGACTACGTGCTGTTTCAGGACTACACACCCGATGGCAGCGGCCACCAGCTCGGCCGCCAGCCAGTATCGGTGCAGGGCCCGAAGTACACGCCCGTCAAGTTCGGCCAGGACCAGATGCAGTGGAGCCAGGACGGCTATCAGGCCACACTCTCCTTCGATAAGGCTTTGAAAGTGGGCCAGCTGCTGGCCATGAAAATCAACCTCACCAAGGGCGGCCAGCCCGTAACGGACCTCGATAACTACCTCGGCGCGCTGGGCCACGTCGTGGTCATCAGCGAAGACACCGAGCGCTACCTGCACGTGCACCCCAACGACCAGGCCGACAAGGGCCCCAACATCGGTTTCAACACCAACTTCGAAGCCCCCGGCCTGTACCGGGTATTCCTGCAATTCAACCACGCCGGCACCATTCACACCGGTAATTTCACCGTTAACGTCAAGGCGTAACGCCATTTTTTTACCGCTCACATTTCATCCTCAAACCCATGAAAAAATCTGTTTTTTTCCTCGCTTCCCTGTGCCTCGCCACCGGCCTTTTGAGCAGCTGCGACAGCAACAAGACCACGGAAACCACCACGACCACGACTTCCACCGAAGCTGCCGCGCCGGCTGATTCGGCCGCGGGCATGGCCGGCATGGACCATTCGGGCATGGACCACGGCAGCACCGCCGGCGCTTCGGGCATGATGGCCGCCATGAACACCATGATGAAAAACATGGACGCGTTCAAGCCAGCCGGCAACACCGACCACGATTTTGCCCACATGATGATGGCCCACCACCAAGGCGCGGTGGAGATGTCGGCCCTCGAGCTCAAGGAAGGCAAGGACGCTACGCTGCGCGCCATGGCTGAAAAAATCAGCGCCGACCAGAAACAGGAGCTGCAGGCCCTCGAAGCCATTGCCACCCGGCTCGACGGCGCGCCCTCCAACTACAAGCCCCAGGACGCGGCCGACCCCTTCACGAGCAAAATGAAAACCTCGATGGCCGGCATGATGAGCATGGGCCAGCCCAGCGGCAACGTGGACACGGACTACGCCGCCATGATGGTGGCCCACCACCAGAGCGCCGTGGACATGGCCAAGGCCGAGCTGGCCCACGGCCGCGACACCAAGCTCAAGGAAATGGCCCAACAGATGATAACGGCCCAGGAAAAGGAAATCCGGCAGTTCAAGGCCTGGCAGGCGAAAAACGGCGGCCCAATGAGCGGCACCGCAGCCGTGTACGAGTGCCCCATGGGCTGCAAAGGCAGCACCAGCAACAAGCCTGGCAAGTGCCCAACCTGCGAAATGGCGCTGGTTAAGAAAGGATAGCTGGGGGAATTGAAAATTAAAAATGGAGAATTAAAAATTAAAAAATGGGGGTTGCAGCATGAGAAGGGTCATTTTTAATTGTTCATTTTTAATTTTTAATTTCCTACCGGGCTGGGGGGCGTTGCTGCTGCTGGTTTTCAGCGTTCCGGCCGGGGCCCAGCAGCTTATCGTGCGCCCCGACAGCGCCGAGGCGCAGGCCCTGCGCCGGCACCCGCGCCTGCGCCAGTCCACCCAGGAAATTGAGGAGCAGCGGGCCCTGAAGCGCGGCAGCTTCTCGCTGCGCAACCCCGATTTTCTCTTCTCGGCGCCCACCGGCGCGCAGTGGGCGCCGGGCGTGGTGCAAACCATCGACTTCCCGACCGTGTACCGGCAGCAGGCGCGCACTGCCCGGGCCGGCATCACCTTGGCTGAGCGCGGCCTCGATGTGAACCGCGCCACCGTGCGCCGCGACGTACGCCTGGCCTACCTGGCTCTGCAAGTGAGCGAAGCCCAAGTGCGCCAGCTCACCTTCCAGGACAGCCTGTTTCGCACCCTCCAAATTGCCACCGACCGCCTCTTTAAGGCCGGTGAGGTCACTTCCCTGCAGCGCATCAGCACCGAAGCCGAAGCCCGCCAGGTAGCCAACCAGCTGGCCCAGGCCGTGGTGGACCGCCGCTCGGCCCAGCGCCGCCTGGGCCTGCTGCTGGGCCAGCCCGATGCCGACCTGACCACCGGCACCGACCTGCGCGGGACCGGCGTGGAGCTGGCGCGCACCGGCATGGAACTGCTCGGCGGCCTGCCCACCCGGGACAGCGCCGCGCTGGCCGGCAGCCCCACGCTGGCCTACTACGCCCAGAGTGTGGACCTGAGCCAGTCGGGCATCAGCCTGGTGCGGGCCCGGCGCACGCCGGCCGTCACGGTGGGCTACCAGAACCAGGGCTTCGCCGATTCGCCCTACCGGTACCGGCTGCAGTTAGGCGTGTCGGTCCCGATTTATTTCTGGACTTACCGCTCGCAATTGCAGGCGGCCACGGCCCGTACCAAAGCGGCGCAGGCCCAGGCGCAGGTGCAGCAGCTGGAGCTGGGCACCCAGTACCAGCAGGCCCTAGCCGACACCCGCAAGTTTGCGGCCTCGCTCACTTATTTCGAGCAAACCGGGCTGCCGCAGTCCACGGCCATCATCAGCCAGTCGCAGCGGCTGTTTCGGGCCGGCGAAATCAGCTATTTGGTCTTGATTCAGAGTCTCAACCAGGCTTTTACGATTCAGAATAACTACCTGGCCACTATCCGCGACTACCGGCAGGCCATCACCGAGCTCAACTACCTCCGCGGCCAGTAATTATTCCAGCTTATGAGACAATCCCTTCACGTTACGCTGCTGCTCCTGCTGCTGGCCCTGCTGCCAGGTGGCGCGGCCCGCGCTCACGGCGGCGAGGACCACGGCGGAACCGCCAAATCTTCCGGCGGCGCTTTCCCCACCACGTTTTCGGTGGCGGCCTTGTCCGAAAAGTTCGAGCTGCTGCTGCGGTTCGAGCCCCTCGAAAAAGCCCAGGATGCCGACCTGCGGCTGTTCGTGTCAGACTACGCCACCAACGCCCCCATCAAAGGAGCCAAGCTCACCGTGAGCTGCCCCGAGGCCCCGGCGCTCAAGTTCGCCGTATCGGAGCTGGAAGCCGGCAGCTATCTGGTGGAAGGGAATTTCCCCGAGAACAAGAAATACAGCCTCGCCGTCAACATCGTGGCCGGGTCGCAGGCTGATTTGCTGCTGCTGCAGGGCCTGGAAGTGGGCAGGAAACTACCCGCGCCCCCCGGCCCGCTGGCGGCGGCCACCTCGCTTTTCTCCTCCTGGAAAACCATTCTGGCCCTCGTTGGCGCTTTCGCCCTGGGCATCCTGCTCACGGTGCTGCTACTGCGCCGCCGCGCGGCCGCCCCTGTTTCCATCGCTACGCCCCCCGTTTATGAAAACCGCGCCTAAGTTCCTCGCTGCAATAGCCGCCGTGGTGGCGGTGCTCACCGTGCTGCTGCCGCCGCCCACCAGCCTGCTGGCCCACGGCGGCGAAGACCACGGCGGCGGGGCCCAGCCCGCCGCCGGCACGGGGCTGATTGATGCCGTGGCCCTGCCCAAAGAAAGCCAGTTTCTGTTTGGGGTGCGCACGGCGCTGGCCAGCTACTCGGCCACTTACAACCGCCTCACACTCTACGGCACCGTGTCTTCGGCGGCCGGCGGCGAGGGCCGGGTGGTGGTACCCCAGACCGGGCGCATCGTCAGCCTCTCGGCGCGGGTGGGGCAGGCCGTGCGCGCCGGCCAGGCCCTGGCCGTGGTCGACCAAACCCTGGACGCCACCCAGCAAATCGGCCTTAGCACCGAGCGGGCCAACGCCCAGGCCGAGCTGCGCGCCGCCCGGCAGGACTACGCCCGCCTGCAAACCATCGCCGACATCGCCGCCCGCAAAGACGTAGTGGCCGCCGAATTGCGCCTCCGCCAGGCCCGCCAAAACGCGGACATCTACAACGGCCAGGCCAGCCGCCGCCGCGTTACTATCACCTCGCCCATCAGCGGCACGGTGGACGTGTTCAACCTCGCCGTGGGCCAGCAAGTGACCCAGGGCGACGAGCTGTTCCGGGTGCTGAACCCCGGCAAGCTGCGCGTCACGGCCGAGGTGTTTGCCCAGGATTTGGCCAAAGTCACGCCCGGCGCGCAGTTTCGGGTCGAGGGTTTGCAGGGCCAGGCAGGCAGCGCAGCCGCCCGGTTGGTGGTGTTCAGCAACGTGGTGAACCCCGTGAACCAGGCCCGCCAGCTCATCCTGGAGTTGGATGGCACGGTGAGCAACACCTTTCGCGCCGGCCAGGCCGTGAACGTGCAGGTGCTGGGCCAGGCCGGCAATGGCCCCAAGCAATTGGTGGTGCCAACCTCCGCCCTCACCGACCTCAATGGCAAGCCCGTGGTATTTGTGCACACCGACCCCGAAATCTTCAAAATTCACTACGTGCAGCCCGGCCCGGCCAACGGCGAACAGACCGTGCTGCTTGGGGGCACCGTGAACGAAAACGACCGGGTGGTGACCGTGGGCACCTACCAATTGAAGTCCATTTACCTGAACCAGTAGCGGAATGCTTGATAAAATCATCCGCTTTGCCCTGCAGAACCGGCTGCTCCTGCTGGCCTTCGCGGCGGGCCTGCTCATTGCCGGCACCTACACGGCCCGCCAGCTGCCGGTCGACGTGCTGCCCGACCTCGACCGGCCCCGCGTCACGGTATTCCTGGAATCGCCGGGCATGGCGCCCGAGGAAGTGGAGGCCTTGGTCACGCTTCCCGTTGAAACGGCCCTGAACGGGGCCACCGGCGTTTCTGCGGTGCGCTCCAACTCCGCCATCGGCCTGGGGCTGGTGTTCGTGGAGTTCGATTACGGCACCGATATTTTCACGGCCCGCCAGATTGTGGCCGAGAAGCTGCAAACCGTGGGTGAGCAGCTGCCCACGGGCGTCACGCCGGTGCTGGGGCCTATTTCATCGGTCATGGGCCAGATTATGCTGGTGGGCATGTCGGTTTCAATTAAAAATGAAGGATTAAAAATTAAAAATAATACCCCGGCTGGAGCCAATTCGCCAAGCTCCTCCTCTCTTTTGGAGAGGGGGTCGGGAGGTGAGGTTACCACCGCGGCCGACTTGCGCACCCTGGCCAACTACACCGTACGGCAGCGGCTGCTCAGCATTCCCGGCGTGGCCCAGGTCATTCCCATCGGCGGCGATAACCTGCAGTACCAGGTGCTGCTCGACATGCCGCGCCTCAATGCCGTGGGCGTGACCATTACGCAGGTGGAAGAGGCCCTGCGCCGCTCCAACCTCAATACTACCGGCAACTTTTTTGACCGCAACGGCTCCGAAGTCCTCATCCGCAACCTGGGCCGGCTGCGCTCGGTGGCGGATATTGAGAACATCATCGTCGGGTACCGCGAGAACTCGCCCATCACCGTGAAGCAGGTGGCCACCGTGGCCTTCGGGGCCCGCTTCAAACGCGGCGACGGCAGCGTGAACGGCAAGCCGGCCGTCATTCTCAGCATCGAAAAGCAGCCCGGCGCCGCCACCGTGGGCCTCACCGAAACCGTGGAAAAAGCCCTGACGGAGCTGCAGCCCTCGCTGCCAAAGGACGTGCAGGTGAACACCCGCCTGTTCAAGCAGGCCGACTTTATTGAGTCTTCGATTTCCAACGTGGAAGATGCCCTGCGCGACGGGGCCATCCTGGTCGTCATCGTGCTGTTTGCCTTCCTACTGAACGTACGCACCACATTTATCTCGCTGGTGGCCATTCCGTTGTCCTTGCTCGTCACGGCGCTGGTGTTCCGGGCCGCCGGCATCAGCATCAATACCATGACGCTGGGCGGGCTGGCCATTGCCATTGGCGAGCTGGTGGACGATGCCATTGTGGACGTGGAAAACGTATTTCGCCGTCTGCGCGAAAACCAGGCCCTGCCCCAGCCCCGACCGGCGCTGCAAGTCATCTATTCGGCCAGCTCCGAGGTGCGCAACTCCATCGTGTACGCCACCATTATTGTGGTGCTGGTGTTCCTGCCGCTGTTTGCGCTGGAAGGCATGGAAGGCCGCATTTTCGCGCCGCTCGGCATTGCCTACATCACGAGCATCGTGGCCTCGCTATTCGTGTCGCTCACTGTCACGCCGGTGCTGTGCTACTACCTGCTGCCGCGCATGAAGCAAATCCGGGAGGCCGAGCAGGAGGGCCGGCTCATTCGCTGGCTCAAGGGCCGGGACACGCGCCTGCTCAACTGGGGCCTGCTGCACCCCAAGGCCGTGGTGGCCATTGCCGCGCTGCTCTTCGTAGCGGCCGCCGCGCTGGTGCCTTTCTTCGGCACGGAGTTTCTGCCGCCGTTCAACGAAGGCTCGCTCACGGTGAACTTCTCGGCCCCGGCCGGCACCTCCCTGGCCGAGTCGAACAAGCTCGGCACCCTGGGCGAACAGCAGATGCTGAAAATACCAGAGGTGGCCTACACGGCCCGCCGCACCGGCCGCGCTGAGCTCGACGAGCACGCCGAATCGGTGAACAACTCGGAAATTGAAGTGGCCTTCAAAACCGAAGAAGAGTTGAAAAAGGAAGGCCGAACCATGCGCAGCCGCGACGAAATCCTGGCCGACCTGCGCCAGCGGCTGGGGCTGATTTCGGGGGTGAACGTGAACATCGGCCAGCCCATTTCTCACCGCCTCGACCACCTGCTGAGTGGCGTGCGGGCGCAGGTGGCCATCAAGATTTTCGGCAATGACTTGCTGGAACTGCGCCGCTACGCCACCGAAATCCGCAACGCCGCCAGCACCGTGCCCGGCGTGGTAGACCTGCAAGTGGAGAAGCAGGTGCAGATTCCGCAGCTGCTGGTGCGCCCCCGCGACGCCGCGTTGCGCGCCTACGGGTTGGAGCGCGGCCAGGTAGTGGCCACGCTTCAAACGCTGTTTCAGGGCGAGGTGGTATCGCAGATACTCGACGGCCAGAAACGCTTCGACCTCATCGTGAAGCTGCCCGAAGCGCAGCGCAGCGACGTGGCCACCATCGCCAACACCCGCATCGAAACGCCCAGCGGCGCCCTCATCCCCGTGAGCCAGGTGGCCGACGTGAGCTACGAGCCCGGCCCCAACACCGTGAACCACGAGAACACCCAGCGCCGCATCACCGTTTCGCTCAACGTGGCCGACCGCGACCTGGGCAGCACCGTGCAGGAGGTGCAGGCCCGCATTGCGCAGCAAGTGAAGCTGCCGGCCGGCTACTACCTCACCTACGGCGGCCAGTTCGAGAGCCAGCAGTCGGCCGCCAGCAAGATTCTCTGGCTGAGCCTGTTTTCGCTGGCCGGCATCTTTCTGGTGCTGTTTTCGCACTTCAAGTCGCCGCTGCTGGTGGCCCAGATTATGCTCAACATTCCGCTGGCCCTCATTGGCTCGGTGGTGGCGGTGCTGCTCACGGGCGGCACGTTCAGCATCGCCTCGCTGGTGGGCTTCATCACGCTCACCGGCATCGCCTCGCGCAACGGCATCATGATGATTTCGCACTACATCCACCTCGTGGAGCACGAGGGCGAGCAGTTCGGCAAACCCATGATAATTCGCGGCTCGCTCGAACGCCTGGTGCCCGTGCTGATGACGGCCCTGGTGGCGGCCCTGGCCCTGGTGCCGCTCACGCTGGCCAAGGACGCGCCGGGCAAGGAAATTCTGTACCCCGTGGCTACCGTCATTCTCGGCGGCCTGCTCTCGTCCACCTTCCTCGACATCATCGTGACGCCCGTGGTGTTCTGGCTATTTGGCGAACGCGCCCTGGCCCAGTACCGTCGCGGCCACAACGAAGTGAGCCTCGATGCTAACCCCCAGGAACTCGACGCCCAGCCTCTGACGCCGCCCACCGACCTTCATCCGGCGCGGCCCGGCGTTTAAAATTGCCCGAATTACAGGGGCTGTTTGCCCGAATGCTACCCGAACCCACCGGTTAAAAGTGCGTTAGCTAAGAAGGCATTAATCGTTTTGCTCAAACTAAACTTCCTTTCCCATGCACACCCAAAACCAAGCCCTCCTCGACGCCCTCAACGCCTGCATCGCGGCCTGCGAGCACTGCGCCACCGCCTGCCTCAAAGAAGAGGATGTGAAGATGATGGCCCGCTGCATCAGTATCGACCGCGACTGCGCCGACATCTGTGCCCTGACTGCCCGCTTCGTGGCCCGCGATTCGGAGCACGCCCAGCACGTGATGCGCGAATGCGCCGAAATCTGTAAAATCTGCGGCGACGAGTGCGAGAAGCACGCGGCCCACATGCCGCATTGCAAGGAGTGCGCCGAGGCTTGCCGCCGTTGCGAGCAGGCGTGCCGCACGGCCATGGTTGCTTAGGCTCATTATATCAGCAAAAAGCCGGCTTGGGAGCTCCCAAGCCGGCTTTTTGGCTATACGGCTTGCAAAATCACGTAAAGCGAAGCCGTCGAAATCACCGCCCACAGCACCACCCCCAGCACAAAGGGCCGGGCCCCTACCGCCTTCAGCACGGCGGCCGATAAGCCCGCGCCGATGAAAAACAGCGTCACCGTCAGGCCGATTTTGGCCAGGGCCACCAGCAACGGAGCCAGGGGCCGCACGGCCGGCACAAAGGTGTTGACCAGCATCGCCAGGATGAAGCCGACGATGAAATAAGGCAGTTTCACTTTCACGCCCTGCTGCTTGAACAGCAGGGCCGTGCCCAGGGAAATTGGGATAATCCAGAGGGCGCGGGCGAGCTTCACGGTGGTGGCCACTTGAAGGGCCTGGTCGCCGTAGGCCGCTGCCGCCCCCACCACTGAGGACGTATCATGAATGGCAATGGCGCACCAGAGGCCAAACTGGTTCTGCGTCATGGCCAGCGCGTGGCCGATGGGCGGAAATGCAAACAGCGCAATGGCATTGAGCACGAACACCGTGCCCAGCGCTACCGATATTTCTTCGTCCTTGGCCCGCAGCACCGGCCCCACTGCTGCAATGGCGCTGCCCCCGCAAATAGCAGTGCCACAAGAAATAAGGTGCACCACATGGCGGCCCAGCCCCAACCACCTGCCCACGAAATATCCCAAAATCAGGGTGCCGAAAATAGACACTACCGTAAATAGAACGCCCTCCTTGCCGGCCGCCACCGCCGCGTGCGCATTCATGCCGAAACCCAGCCCAACCACTGAGTACTGCAGCAGCTTGGCCGTGAGCTTTTTGGTTTGCGCGACGAAGGGATTGCCCAGCACCTGCGCCAATACCAGCCCCAGGGCCAGCGCCACGGGCGGCGAAGCCCACGGCGTGAGGCAGAACACCAGCAGCAGCCCAAACACCACTTGCCGCAACGTAACCGGGCGCCCCAGCACCATATGCGGCGCGTGAAAATGCCGCCGGAAACCGGTGATTTCAGGCTGATTATCAGCCTTGGTAGCGACGGGACCGGACGTGGGTGTGAACAGAACGGGATGAGATACGAGAAGGACGCTTAAGTCCCTCAAATTTACGGCTCTCCCCTTCCATTTAGTAATCCCAAAAGGTTATTCCGAATTACCAGAAGTTATAATGTGGTTACAAAGTGGCTCTGCGCGAAAGTCAGAAACCGCTGGGCCAGGCGCGACAGCGGTTGCCCCTGCACCCACACGGCCTCGAATTGCCGGGGCAGATGCAGGTCGGCTACAGGCACTATTTCCAAGGCTCCAGCGGCCAGCTCCCGCACCAGGGCCCGGCGCGAGACAAAGCCCAACGCCGTCGGCGAGGCTTCGAGGTAGGCCTTGATGGCTTCGGTATTGTCGAAATAAAACACCACCCGCAGCTCGCTGAGCTTGATTTTGAAGGCGCGCAGGGCAAACTCCAGCACTTCCAGCGTACCCGAGCCCCGCTCCCGCAGTACCAGCGGGCAGGCCAGGGCTTCGGCCAGCGGCAGCGGTTGGACGGCCGGCCCGGCCGGGGTAGCGCGGCGCACCGCCACCAGCTCATCGGGCAGCAGCAGCTCGTAGTGCAGGTCGCGGCTTTTCGAGCGGCCTTCCACGAAGCCCAGGTCCAGCTCGCCGCGCAGCAGGGCTTCGGCAATGTGCTCCGAATTGGCGTTGAGCAGCGAGAGCTGCACCTTGGGGTAGCGCGCCTGGAAGGCGGGCAGCAGGCCGGGCAGCACGTATTGGGCCAGCGTGGTGCTGGCTCCCAGGCGCAGACGGCCGGCGGCTTCGTCGGGGTCGCGCAGGGCGTGGAGCTGGTCTTCGAGTTGCTGGGCGGCGGCGGCCACGGCTTCGGCGTGGACTTGCAGCAGCCGGCCCGCTTCGGTGAGGGCCACGCGGTTGCCGCGCCGCGCCAGCAGGCGCTGGCCGTACTGGGTTTCCAGCTCCCGAATGTGCTTGGTGACGGCTGGCTGCGTGATAAACAGCCCTTGCGCGGCTTTGGTGAAGCTCAGGTGCTGGGCCACGGCCTGGAATACGCGAAGGCGAAAATCGGACATGCCGCCAAGGTACAGGCGACAGCGGCAACGAGCCAATTACAGCGGTTTTTCGGTTAGTATACAGCATGTAGAGACGCGACCCTTCGCGGCTCCAAGACCGCGCCGTTCCCATCAGACCGTTCAACGCCCAGAAAACCGCTCTAGCTGCAATAGCCAAGCCCCACGCGGCTACCTGCTGAACTGATGTTGCGCAGTCGTTGGGTGGGTTTGGCCGTTTAGTACGTCCGTGATGAGTTGCACGCTGGACCAGTACACGGATTATGTGGGGGAACTGTGCAGCCCGAGGCTGACCGCTGCAACGGTCAGCCTCTTTTTTTGCCCGGCCGCGGGGGATTTTGGCTGGCGCGGCGGCACTCGTTTGGCCCGGGACTTTCAGGTTAGGCAGCGCCGCCCGTACTTTGCGGCCCGAGCACCCGCGTTGGGGGGCTTGGCTTTCCCTTGCATTTCCTTGCCCACCGCGGCCCTGCCGCACAACTCCTTATTATGGCTGAACAAACCCTTACCGGCCTGCGGGCCGGCGTGCTGCACGGCGACGAAGTGCAGGCCCTCTTCCAGCACGCCAAAGCCCACGCCTACGCGCTGCCCGCCGTGAACGTGACCGGCACCAACACCGTGAACGCCGTGCTCGAAACCGCCAAAGCGGTGAACTCGCCGGTGATGGTTCAGTTTTCGAACGGCGGCGCGCAGTTCTTCGCCGGCAAGTCGGTGAGCAACGACGGCCAGCGGGCCAGCATCGCGGGCGGTATTTCGGGGGCCTACCACGTCCACCACATGGCCGCGCTCTACGATGTGCCCGTAGTGCTGCACACCGACCACGCCGCCAAAAAGCTCCTGCCCTGGATTGACGGCCTGCTCGATGCCGGCGAGAAATACTACCAGACGCACGGCCAGCCGCTCTACAGCTCGCACATGCTCGACTTGTCGGAAGAGCCGATTGAGGAGAACATCGAAATCTGCAAGCGCTACCTCGAACGCATGGCCAAAATCGGCATGACGCTCGAAATTGAGCTCGGTGTGACCGGCGGCGAAGAAGACGGCGTGGACAACTCCGACGTGGACAGCTCCAAGCTCTACACCCAGCCCGAGGAAGTGGCCTACGCCTACGAGCAGCTGAGCGCCATCAGCCCACGCTTCACCATCGCGGCGGCGTTCGGCAACGTGCACGGCGTGTACAAGCCCGGCAACGTGAAGCTGCAGCCCAAAATCCTGCACAACTCGCAGGAGTTCCTGCGCCAGAAGCACAACATCGCCGAGGTGCTGCCCATTGACTTCGTATTCCACGGCGGCTCGGGCTCGTCGCAGGAAGAAATCCGCGAAGCCATCAGCTACGGCGCCATCAAGATGAACATCGACACCGACCTGCAGTGGGCGTTGTGGGAAGGCATCAAGGATTACTACGTGAAGAACGAAGGCTTCCTGCAGGGCCAGATTGGCAACCCCACCGGGGCCGATTCGCCCAACAAGAAGTACTACGACCCGCGTGTGTGGCTGCGCAAAGGCGAAGAAACCTTCATGGCCCGTTTGAAGCAGGCCTTCGAGGATTTGAACTGCCTCAACCGCCGGTTCTAGTTCGGGCGGAGCGGGACTGTCATTACCAGGCGCAGCCGAAGTAATCCGTCCTGTTCTCCGCGACCAACCCAATAATGCGATAAGCCCTGATACCCGCAACGGTGTCAGGGCTTATTATTGTCGAAGCATTCTAACTTATTCTTAGTCAGCAGCTTATTACACTACCCAAAGAGACCGCACCCACTATTCCGGTTTTGCCTGACTGATAGAATTTTTCCTTTCGGCGCGCGTAAGCGCGTATTTTTATGGCAATGACCAACAACTCTACCAGCCCCGACGATTCAGCTCCCAACGCTGCTCCTACTGAGCTACAGCAACTAGAGGCGGCCTTACGGGCCAAAGCCATTTCGCCGGAGCTTTTCGCCACCCTCGCGGCCCAGCTGCGCGCAGGCGCGGCCCCAGCGGCTCCCCCCACCGCACCTCGCATCAGCATCAGTCCGGCCGCTGAGCCCGCCGAACTTCCCTCGCTGCTGTCGCTTTTTGAGAGCCCGCCGGTTGTTCCCGCGCCACTGCCCGCCCCACCCGCGCCATTGCCGCCTCCGGTGCCCGTCGCTGCCACCGGAGCGCTGCCGCTGCCACGGCGACCCGCAACCAACCCATTGCCACCAACCTTAGCAGCGCCGCCGGTGGCAGCCGCCCGGGTCCTTGTGCCGCCGGCGGCACCGCCCGCCGCGCCCGCGCCGGTTTACGTGCCGCCGCTTCCGGAGCCGGAACCAGAACCGGATGCCCCGCCCCAACGCAATGCCCTAACGACGCTCCTGGCCGTGCTGGGCGGCGTGGGCCTGCTCGGGGTGGGTCTCTACTTGTACGTAGACCAAAGTCACCCCAGCGAAATCCTGACCGGCCCGCAGCCCGCACCCACCGAAGAGGCGGCCCCGGCCCGCACGCCCGAGCCTGCGACCGCCGTGGTCGCGGTGCCGGAAACCGTGCTGGAAGCCGCGCCCACCATTCCCGCTACCGATTCCAGCATCCTGGCCGCCGCCACTACGGAAGCCACTTCGAACGAAACCCCGGACCCGGACCCGAACTCGGCCCCGGAGGAATCAGCCGATGCTGCGGCCTCGGAAAATAGCCCCGCTGCCGCTGCTACCGCAGCTGTGTCCGCCCCCGTGCCGGCCGCGCCCGAGCCCGGCGACGACGAGGCGACCCAAAAAATCCGCACGGTACTGGCCGATTACTATGCCGACTTATTTGCCCCGCCCCTGGCCGCCGAAAACTACTTTGCCCCGCAGGTGGAGCGCCTCTACATTCAGCAGCACCTCACGCCCGCCCAAATCAACACCACCATCACCCAAACTTTTTTTCCAGACAATAAGAAAGCCGTGTACCAAGTGGAGCCCGGCACCCTGCGGGTGAGCGCGCCCGTGCAGGACGGCAGCCGCACTGCCACCTACAGCGAGGCCTGCCGGCTGTTTCGGGTATCAAAGGGCCGCTACCAGCGCCTGCGTACCCAGGTGCGGGTCAAGTTCGACGCGGACTACCGCATCACGTTTCTGCGACAGGAAAAGATGCTCGAAAACATGTTTGAGTGATGCCCGGCCACGTCGCCTAATCGGCGGGCGGCGGGCTGGCCACGGCGGCACTCGTGTCGGCTGCTTGTCCCAGGGAGCCGATTTTGGGCTGAATCTGAATGATGAAGCGCTTGTTTTTGGCTTCTTCGCGGAACCCCCGGTAGCGCCCGGTGCCCTTGAAGCCGCTGCCGGCGGCCACCAGCTCCAGGTTGGCAGGAAAACGCAGGCCGGCGCTTTCCCACAGGCGAATGACCTCCATGGCCCGGTTGTAGCTCAGCTGGCGCACTTCGGCCCCGTCGGCGTTGCGGGGGTCAGAGTCAGGCAGATTGGGGTTTTTGGCGGCCCGGCCCTCCACCACGATGAGGTACTGCACGGCATCGTCGCGTTTCAGGGCCCGCATCTGGCCGAGCAGGAAGCGGCCGGCCTGCACCAGCGGAGCCCGCGCCTCGGGGGGCAGGTCGTAGCGCTGGGGCTTGAACTCGACCGGAAAATTCAGCTCGTAGCGCTTGTACTGCTGGTTGTAGCTGAAGTTGCGGCCGTCGCTCAGGCGCTTGAGGGCTTCCTTGATTTCGTCGAGCTTCTGCTTTTCCTTCAGCTGCACTTCCAGCTTGGCCTTGGCCGCAATCAGGCTGGCTTCCTTGTCCTGAAACTGCTTGTAGCTGAGCACGAACAGCACGAGCATGACCAGAAATAAGGCCGTCATCAGGTCCACGTAGCTGGGCCAGAAAAAATTGTTGCGGTCCTGGTTCACGGGGCGGGCTGGTTAATTTTTCGGCTGGAGACCGAGCATTTTCTGGAGCCAGGTGCGCTGGGTAAGCAGCTCCAGCACGGCGTTGGTGCGCGTCACCTGCTGCACCAGGGCCTGTTGCACGGCGTTGGTGCGCGTCACCTGCTGCACCAGGGCCTGTTGCAGGGCCTGGTCGGCGGCCAGGCGTGCTTCGAGGCGTTGCAGGGCCTGGGCGGTTTGGGCAGCCTGCTTTTCCTGCAACTGGTTGAGCAGGCGCTGCTGGGCCGGCATTTCGCTAAACGGGCTCAGATACTGCACGATGCGCTCGTACACGTTATCGTTGTTCAGCTTGCGGAAGTGGTCTTCGAGCACGCCGGCGGCCTGGTCGGCTTCGGTGGTGAGCACGGCCATGCGCTGGCGCATCACCTGGGCCAGCTTGTGGTAGCTCTCGTCCATAAACGCCTCGCCCTGCCGAGCCAGGCGGTCCATTTCGGCCTGGTTCTGGCGGAAGAACCGCAGCTGCGACTCCACCGTGCCCGCGTGCTGCTGCACCAGGGCCGGCACCTGGTTTAGGCCTTCTTCGAGGCCCGTGAGGCGGCCCAGCAGACTGGTGAGCGTGGTGGCCACCTGCTGGCCGTTGCGCAGGGTCTGGTTCAGTTCCTGCTGGTAACCCAGGAAATTCTCGAAGTGATGCGCGCTTTCCGCCACCTTATCGAACACCCGGATGCTGGCGTTGGCCATCTCGGTGTAGCCTACTTTCTGCAGCTCCGCGAGGAAATCTTTCTGCACGGTGATGTTCGCGTTCAGCGCCCCCACGATGGGGCCAAACTCGTAAATCTTGCTTAGAAACTCTTGGTTGAACGAGTCGAGCACCGCCTTGAGCGTGCCGAGGCTGCCGGCCATGTCGGAGTGCAGAATGGGCAATAGCTGCACCTGCAAAAAGGTGCAGTAGTCGTTGCGGCGCTGCTCGCTCTGCCGCCGGGCCGCCTTGTAGAGCGTGTTGCCCCACAGGGTGAGCCCCAAGCCCATCAGGCTGCCAATCATGGCCACCGTCACGCCCCGCAAAAAGCCCTGAATGCCCACCTCATCAAACTTGCCGCCGCCCGCCAGCAAGCCGGCCAAGCCTAGAATAGCCCCCAGAAATGTGCCCATCAACCCGATAAATAGCGGGGCCGACGTACCCGACTGCACCTCCGAATCGAGGGCCACGGCGCGGCGCTCGGCGATACTTTGCAGGATATCGAAATCGGCGGTGCCTTTGTTTTTGAGCAGGTAGGCGTTGGTGTCCTGAATGACCGCCTCAAACTCGGGTGTGGCCCCTACCACCAACAGCACGTCCACCTGCTGGCCGGTGACCTCGTCCTGGTGGCGCGTCAGGCGCAGGCCACTGCCAGGCGGAAACAGCGCCGCCAGCTGCGCACTGTCCTGCCGGCCCTGCCAGAAGGCCCGAGCCTGAAACCCAATGATAACGACCAGTACCAACCACTCCAAAACCTCCATCATAACAAAAAAATCAACTATTCAAACCGCACTTTGGCCCGCTGTACTACTTCCCAGTCGTCGCCCCGACGGCGCACGTGGCCGGGCTCCACGGTGATGACGCGCGACTCGCTGCCCAGCGGGTAGCCGCCCACGTACTCACACACGGGCTCCAACACGCTGCGGTGGTCGCGCACATGGCTGGCCAGGTTGCCGGTCACAGCGAAGGAGCCCTGCTCGGGCTGCTGCTCGCTGCTCACAATGGCAAACATGCTGTAGGTGCCCGGCTGGTCGCTCAGGGCGCGCGCCGGAAAGGAGTTATTGAACGGCGCTTCGTTGGCGTACTGCGTGCGCTGGCGCGGGCCGGGGGCGGGCAGCGGCGCAAGCATTGCCTCAAACTCATCGGGCTCGGGCGCTACGGGCGGGGCGGGCGCGGGCGCCGTGAGGACAGGCTTAGCGACCAATGCGGTGGCGGACGCAACGGCCGGGTTCAAACGCTCATCCATCTGCCGCTCCACAAATTTGCGCATTTCGTCCCAGCTCACAGTCGGCTCCTTCTTGGAGCTTTGGCGGCTGGTGCGCTCCGGCGGGGCGGGCGGCAAAGCGGGCGCGGCCACAGCAGCCGGTTGGTTCTGCTTTCGGAACAACAGCATCATGCCCGTAAAGCTCAAACCCGACAAAATGAGCGCCAGCCACGACACCCAGGCCGGCGCACCGCTGCTAACCGGCGCGGCCGGCGTTGCGGCCATTGGGGCAGCTACGGTAGCGGTTTCGGTAGCGGCAAGGTCATCAGTCGGAACCGGGTCGGGCACGGCCGGGCCAGCAGCCAGGGACTGGCCCACATTATTGGCGGGTGCTTCTGGGGATGCACCCGCGATTGCTCCTGATTTTGCAGCGGCAGAACCATTATTTGCCAACCCTTCAATCCGACTTACAAACGACTGGTATCCAGGGTCGTTTTTACGCTCTGGATGAGTGTCCAGCAAAGCCTTTTTAATAGCGGTAACCAACGCATTCGCATTATCTAGCCCTTGTTTCTGAATCGGATTAAACACTTTGGTCTGAAACATAAAAACATGGCTGTCTCTATTTGTCCTACCTTCTAATGGTACTGCTTTATTCAGCTCCTGCCTAAATTTTTCGACGGTACCCGCGCTTGTAACCGGCGACAACTTTGAAAGCAGTGGCTTCAAATCCGGGTCAGATGCGAACACATACTCAGCAGTGGCAGCCCAGATAATGCCCATTGATGCCGCCTCCTCTGCCGTAGCTGCTGAAACTTTAGCTGCTACGGCTTTGGCCGGTTTGCTGCTCGGTGCTTGTGCCCACGACTGCTCGGCCGCAAGGCCCAACCCCACCAACAGAACGAGTTTACACAGTTTGCGCGCCATAGTATTTCCGGTAAAGCTCCTGCGACAGCTTGAACAGCGCGTCGCGGAAAGCGAAGAAGAATAAGGATTCGGGCAGCTTGTCGCCGGGCTTTTTGCTGGCGGCCACTAGCGCGTTGTAGCCCGTATTGAGGCTGTCTTTGAAGCGGCTGGCGAGGAAGTCGCGCACGAAGTCGGCATCCAGCTCAATGTTGAGGCGGGCCAGCAGGTCCTGCACACCGTCTTCGCGGTCCTGGGTAAGGAAGTCGAGCAGGTGACGGGCATTAGCCAGCACGCCTTCGCGCAGGTCGCCGGCCTCGCTCAGCAGCGCGGGGCGGCGGATGAGGGCCACGGCGTCGGGCGCGGGCGCGGCGGTTAATTCGGCCGGGGTGAACTGCTCGTGGCCGGGCAACACGAATTGCAGCTTTTCGAGCATTTCGCCCAGCTCGGCCCCGCTGTCGCGGCTGGTCTGGCGCATGGTGCGTTCCAACTCCTGGCCGCCGCTCTCGTCCCAGCGCAGGGCGCTGCCGTTGGCGGTAGCTTCCTTGGCGTTGTCCACCAGGGTCAGTGAGAAGTCGGCGGGCACCTGCAGGCCGCTGGCAAACTCCAGCACCCGCTGGGCCAGCCTCTTGATGGTGCTCAGGTTGGCGTTCAAATCAAGCAGACGCAAATACGTGCTGCCCTTGCCGCTGAACGTGACGTGGCGCGGCAGTTGCGTGAGGCCCTTGGCGCGGCACACCTGGCCCACGTGGTAGAGAATGGCCGTGTAGTGCAGCAGCAGCAGCACCCGCATTTGCTTCGCCTCGCGCACGTGCTGGCTGAAATTGAGCTGCTCATCGAAGTTAAAGAGCAGGCTCACGAGGTCGGCCGAGCCCACGCGGGGATTTTTTAGGGCGGCTACGAACACCTTGCGCGCCTCGCCGGCCTGCGGGCTTACGGGCGTGTGGGCCGTGCGGCTCACGTAGTAGTACAGCAGGCCGTTGTGCTGGCGCAGGCCATCGGAGCCGGTCTGGCCCGAGTCACCCCAGAGCACATCGCCGGCAAAGCGGAACGAGAACGTGGCCGCGGGCTGCAAGCCATTGAGCAGCAGCACATCGGTAGTGCCGCCGCCAATGTCAATATTCACGGCGCTGTCTTCCTGCGTGGGCACGATTTTGCCGATTTTCCGCAGGTACAGGTACGGAGCCAGCGACTCCGGAATCTTATCCAGCTGCTTGTCGGCTGGCACCCGGCCAAACGTGCGCTCGTATTCCTGCTGCCACACCTGCTCAAAAAACGCCTGCACGCCGTAGTCCATGCTCAGCGGGTACGACCACACCAGGCGCACCAGGTTCAGGTCGCCGCCGTTCAGCGCGGCCTTGTGCTTCAGCAGCCGGAGCAATTCGCGGAAGTACAGGCGCACCCGGTTTTTGGCGGCTTCGGTGTTGGCCCCGCCGTCGGTGTTCCACTTCAGGTTGGTTTCGTAGCGGCCGTCTTCGGGCTGGTTATACAGCTCACTGTCGCGGCTGAGGTAGAAGCCGATGTTGGCATCGCCGAACAGCAGCGGGTCGCCCTCGGCGGCAAAACGCGGCGTTTCGCAGGTAGCCGTGCGAATGGGAAAACTGGTTTCAGCGCCCCGAATGCCGATGAACGACGGCACAAACTCCCGGTTTTGCAGCAGCGAAGCCCGTGGGAAAGCCCGCACCTGGTAGCGCGAGGGCAGGTCGTAGTCGCCCACCGGCTCGGGCTGGCTCAGCAGCACGGTTTGCATTTCGCGCTCGTTGGCTATGGTCAGCGGCTCGGCTACGTGGCCATCGGCGGCCACGGCCACGTGGGTGTTGGTGGTGCCAAAGTCCACGGCAAACGTGAACTGGGTGGTGCCGCCCACATCGGTGCGCCAGTTGGGAGCGAGCAGGCCGGTAGCGGCCGGGCTGCCGTAGCCGCCGCCGCTGGGCACGCTCACTTCCAACAGGTCGAAATGCGTGCCGCGCACTTCGTAGTAGGTGCTGGCCGGACTCAAGGCCGAGCGCACCTGCCGGGTGCGGGCCACCACGCCGCGTAGCGCGCCGCCCGTGGCCGCGCCCAGCTCCTGCGGCCCGCCCGTGGCCGAGTACGTGAGAAACCGCAGCTGCGCGGGCGCGGCGGCCGTTTCGCTCTGCTCAGCCAGCATCACCGAGTAGGCGTTGTTATAGCGGTCGAGCGGCGGGGCAAACTTATAAAACGGAAACACCCCAATTTGCAGGCGGGCGCTCACGCGGCCGCCGCCGTAGGGCTTGTCGGCGCTTTGGCTGGGGGCCGAGGGCACGGCCTGCTCGGCGGGCTGGCCAGGTCCGGGCAGGGCGTAGCGCCGTTCATAAACCACCGCGTTGCCACCTGACACTGGGATGGTGAGCTGGACCTGCACGTGGTTCGAAAACACCGTCAGGCGCAGCTGGCGGGCCAGGTCTTCGGGCTTGAAATAGTCGAAATACGCGCGCTTGAGCGGCAGCAGGTAGCGGAAGGGCCGCTGCTCCAGCGTCTGGCCGGGCTCGGCCTGCACTTCGCCGAAGAGGTACTTGTCGCGGTTCACGGCGAAGGGCACTTCCACCAGCACGTCTTCCAGGAAGTCGTTCACCGTCAGGTACGGGTACAGCTCGCCGAGACCGGGCAGCTCGCGGCTCTCCAGCTTCTCATGGCCGGCGGGGGCCGCGTAGCCCACCACAGAGGTGTCATCGCCGGGCGTGCCGGCGAAGTAGTTCGTGCGGCGCAGGTCGAGGCCCGGGCGCAGCACCAGCGGCAGGCGCGGGTGGGCGGCGCGCAGCTCAGGGTTGGGCACGACAAACCAGTCGCTGCTGGCCGCCTGCCGGGCCTGGCTGAGGCGCGCCAGCCGAATGCCGCGCACCTCCACCGGGTTGCCGTTATCGTCGCGCCACTCTTCGTAGGGAGCCTGGAAGGCCTCCGTCGTCAGGCCCCGTTGGTCGAGCTGGTTCACCCGCTCCTTGCCACCGGGCAGGGCTTGCAGGTAGGCATAAACGCTGGAAGCGAAAAACGCCTCCCGCAGCTCCCGCCGCACCGTAAACAGCCCGTAGATATACTCCAGAAACGGAGCCGGACGGGCGCTGAGCGGCACCGCCGCCTGGTCGAAATACTGCCCCTGCCCGTTCTTGCGGGCCACTGGCAGCGCCTGCAACGCCGGATGCGCAAACACCAGCGTGAAGGGCGAAGTAGCCCCCAGCAGACGGCGCTCCTGCCCGTTCTTGTGCTCGGCAAAAATCAGAAACAGCGACTCGACGCCCGCGAAGTGGCGGTCGTCGGCCAGGTACAAGGCCAGGGTACGGCCCAGCAGGGCGGTGCGCGGATTGGCTTGCAGGCGCTCCAGCTGCTCGGCCCGCTTCCAGGGCACGAAGCGCAGGCGGTAAGCATCGGTGTCCTTGGCGTAGAAGATAAATTCGAGCAGGTCCCAGCACTGGCTCACCAAGCGGTGGTACATGGAATTGGCCGCCGGGTTTTTGGCCGCGAACTCAAACGCCGTCTTCAGCAGATGCAGCTGACCAAATGGCGTGGGAATGGCCGTGGCCGTGCGCCGGGCATTGCCCCCGGCCGGGTCGAGAATGTTCTCATCAATCACCGTTTTGGTGATTTGGTTCGACTCCTGCCAGCCGCGGTATTGCTCGTTGCCCCCGCTGTGGAGACGTAATATCTTGCTCATGGATAATGGCTTATTCGTTATTGCTTAGTCTGTCATGCTGAGCGCAGCCGAAGCATGACGTTCTTCTGTGACGTTCTTTTTGCTTCCCTTCGCTCTCCCCCTTACATTCCCGGCACCTTCTCCACCACGGCCTTGCCCAGCACCTCGCTGAACGCGCGGATAAAAACCGCCGGGCCATCAGCCGTCAGTACCGCTTTGGGCACGGCTTTATTCAGCTCGCCCATAATGTGGTTACGGGTAAGGCCTTTGCTCAGGAAGCCGGTGGCGGTGGGCTGGCCATTCACCACGCGGTTGAGGTTTTCGGTGGCCAGGGACGGGTCCTCGAAGGGCACGAAGGCCCGCTCGTTGGCTTGCAGCTCGCGCAGCCACGCCTCGTAGCCAAACTGCGGGTCTTGCAGGAAGCGCTGGAGCTGCTGGTAAAAGTCCTCGTCGCGCCAGGCGCGGGGCAGCTGTAAGTGGTTGGCGTAGGGTGCTTCCTGGGTGTGGGGCAGGTGGTGGCGGCACCACAGCGCCAGCAGCTGGAGCTGGGTGAGCGGCCGGGCCACGTGCCGGAAGGTCTGGCCAGGGTCCAGGGCTTTGAAATTCACCTGGCGCACGTCGTCTTCCAGGCCGTACTCGTAGTGCAGAGGCTGGTTGTTAATCAGGTTGTCGGGCGACTGGCGCATAAAATCCAGCACGGCCAGCGCACCCACCATCTCAATAAAATGCGCGTTGTTCTGCTGCTGGCTGCCGCCCTCATGGTTGGCCAACTGGCCGGTGCTTTGGTCGCCCAGGTAATACAGGGCGTTCAGGTTCTGGAGGTTCTGCTGGTAGTACGACATGGCGGCTTTCGTCTTCGTAATGAAAGCATTGGAGTCGATAGCACTGCCGTCGTCGGCTAGCAGGTTGAAGTAGGGCAGTACCGTAAGCGCACCCATTGGGGCCTTGTTCAGCAGCTCGGCACGGGGTAGCTTGGTGTGGGGGTCGCGCAGGTTTTTGAGCAGCAGCGGAAACCCCGCCGCGCCGGTGCCGCCGAAAATGGAGGAGATGAAAAACACCCGGTCGCCTTCGGCAAACGAGTTGGCAAAAAACTCCAGCTCCGGCGAGCTCATCAGCTGGTTCAGCACCACTGAGCCCACGTTGGGGCTGCCCTTGAAGCCCACGGTGAGCTTGCTGCTCAGGTTTTCGGGCGTGAAGAGCAGGTCCACGAGGTAGCGGCTTTCCACCGGCATGTCGTCGTAGTGCAGGAAGTCGCGGTAGGTTTCGTCCATCCCGCCGAAGTTGTAGGCGAAGGTTTCCTTCACGCGGGCATCGCGGGGCTGGTTTTCGCTGGCCGCCATGCCAGCCAGGGTCTGCACTTCGGTGGCGAAGAACTCGCCGGGACTGGGCGCGGGGCGCAGCTGCTTACGCAGGCGCTCGTAGGTTTTGAGCAGCTCCACGGTGCGGGTCATGTCGCCGTTTTGCGCGTCGGGGTCGATGATGATGGGCACTACCTTGTCGCAGTTCTCGACGGTGACCCCGGCCGCCAGCAGCATGGCCAGCGAACGAATAACGCGGGAGCCCGTGCCCCCGATTCCGAAAATATATAGTTTAGGCATGGCTTTTTTTAGTGGATGGCGTAGGGGCGGGTTGCACCCGCCCGACGGGTGTGCCGTTGGCCCGATACGCGTTCAACGGCGGGCGGGGGCAGCTAGTGTTTATCTCGGTCTATATGCGTCGTGACCCACTTGGGCTGTTCAGCAACGGGCGGGTGCAACCCGCTCCTATTAGTTCGGCCAGCGCACCGGCGTCACCTTTGCGTTCGGCGACAAACCCTTGACCACGAAGGACCAGAGCACGAAAAACACCGCTCCAAACAAGGCATTTACAAAAGCAAAACCCAGCACGTAGCGCGAATAGGCCGACTCGCTGCCCGCCGGAATCACGACGCCTTTGTCGCTCAGCACCTGGTACACCACTTCGCGGGCTTGGAACCAGGCCAGCCCACCGGCCACCACCGCAAACAGCAGCAAAAACAACAGCCAATGCTTGGTCTGATAGAGCGGCGTGGTCATCAAACGGTTCAATACCAGGTAGAAGAACAAGGCCCCGAGCAAACCAATGCCGAACAGCGTAGCCAATCCCACGCCGGGGAAAATGCTGTTTTCAAACGCATTGGTCAGCATGGCGGGCTCGGGCAGGCCCAGGAATGCTTCGTAGAGAGAGGTAAACAGCTGTTGGAACATAGAATAGGAATGAAATGCAGCACTGCCGCACGGGAAAATGGTTATAAAATACAATGTTGGCGCAGGGCCGGAACGCCGCCCGGCGGGGCGCGGCTACTAATCCCGCGCCGTGACGCGTACCGGCAGGCTGAATACGCGCTGGGCGCTGGGCTCATCGGCAAAGTAGTCGGCCACGCCCGCCATGACCTCCTTCAGGTAGTACGTTTTGGGCCCTTGCTTTTTAATCCCACTGTCCGAAGCAGTCGAATACGCTGCCACCCATGCGGGTTCCGTGCGGGCCAGCTCCAGGTGCAGCGTGGGAGCCCCCGCCGGGGCCTGCACGAAGCGCAGCCGGGCAAAATGCGTGTACTTCTTCAGCGCCGGCTGTTGCCTGGCATCCGGCATCTGGGCCAGCGGAAAGACTTGCGTGAGCGTGGCTCCGGTGCCGGCCTCGGCCAGGCGCAGGGTGTTGGCGCTTACCTGGCCCACTATGCTGGCCGGCAGCTGGTTCAGGTCGAGGGCTACTACTATTTCGGCAGGCTTGCCCAAGGTTGGCTTTTTGGTGAACGTAACTACTGGCGCTGTCGCGCCGGTACCCTCCGCCACGGTCCAGTTGCCCACGGGGTCGGTCAGGAAATCAGGCACGGCGTAGGGCGGGGCAAACGCCACGTTGTAGTGGGCTTGCGGCTGCGCGGCGAGCCGCCGCAGCAGGCCGCCGTCTACCTGCCCCACCAGGGCGGGGTCGCCCAGCACCCAGATGTAGTAGGGCAACTGCTCGCCGTTTAGCGGCTGCTTGCCGGTGCGGTTGCCGGGGTAAAAATTGCCCCGGAATTCCGACGTATTGGCAAATACCGATACCGCCAGCTTGGCGGGCTCCACAGCATTGAGGGCATCCTTGATAAAGGTCTTAATTCGCCAGGTATCCTTGACATTTTGCGGAGCAAAGATGAAGTCCGAGATGAGGATGCTCACGGTACCGGGCTTCTTGGCTTGCAGCGTTAGGGCTTCGCTCAACATCTGCGGCAGTTCCGAGCCGCGGGCCGCATTTTTGAGGCCGCCACTGACCGCACCAGTCATCCCGGCATAGGTAGAGGGTACGAGCACCTGCGGGTTGGTCGGCTCTTTTTCTTTGAAGAAATAGTAGGCTGGCGGAGCTGTCAGCTTGGGTGCCAGGCGGTTTACATCAGATAACAGGTCCATGACCGTGCGCTGAAACTCACTACCCGTTTCGTTGCGGCCGGGGTCGTTGGCGTGCATGAAGCCGCGCATTCCCCCGGACATATCCACGAACACGTTGATTTGGCTGACCTTGGCAGCCGCCACGTTGGCAGCGGACTCTTTGGTGGGGCTACCCGCTACGCTACCCTCGCCTTTCGGCCCGGAGCAAGCGCTAAAAAGTGCGCCAATAGCCAGGCAGGATAACGTGTTGCGGGAAGCCAGGGTAAACAGCATCGAACCTAAATAATTTGTAGAAAGGGGTTGGCTTAGCAATACTACTGCTTTTTTGAAGATGCTCATCAGGATTTGTTTTGCGGCATGACCCATCTGCGAGACAGGACAAACGGCCCTCCGGCCGAAACCGTGCCAGCTAAACGCGCCCATCGGGCCGGTGGTACCTGGAAATAGTCGGCGAGCAAAAATTTGTTGGGCCTCGCATTCGGCCCATGTAGTTGCACCCCACCTTTATGGCTCCTCGCAATAGTATCTTTGCAGCCTCCTCCTGCTCCAAGCCGCTTATAAATTCTGGCTGTAAGTAATAGAGTCGCCCAGCTTTATTTATGCGCCTTATCGCTCTCCGTCCCGAATATCAACTGCTGGTAGAGCCCGCCCGCAACCGTATTTTCTACCAAAACTTCGGGCCGATGCAGACTGCTACTGCCCTGCCTCACTACGAAGCCGACTGGACGGCCGCGCTGGCCGGAATGCTCCCGGGATTCCAAATCCTCAGCGACATGCAGGTGGTGAACCAAACCAACAGGGCCCTGCTCATCCATTTTCAGGCCGTCGAGCAGCTGATTGTGGCCAAGGGCGTGCACGTAGTGGCTGAAGTGCACGTGCCCGGCCTCCTTACCCGGCGCCTTACCGACGAGGTGACGACTAGCCGGGTCATGCCCGTGCGCCAGTTCCTGAGCATCTGGGAAGCCGCGTATTTTCTAGATTACCTGTAGCATAAGCAAAACTGAGCCAACGTTTTTGGCCTGTTGGCTGTTATAAATTCGGCTGTCGTTGGCGGCCCCGGCCCCGAGACGTACCTTTGCGGCCGCTTTTCTTCAGGCACTTACTGCGTTTATGTCCAATATTATTTCAACTGATATCTGCATCATCGGAGCCGGGCCGGTGGGTTTGTTCGCTGTTTTTGAAGCTGGCCTGCTCAAGCTTCGCTGCCACGTGGTGGATGCCCTGCCCCAGCCCGGTGGCCAGCTCTCCGAGATTTACCCTAAAAAGCCGATTTACGACATCCCGGGATTCCCCGAAATCCTGGCCGGCGACCTCGTGGATAATCTGATGAAGCAGATTGAGCCCTTCCACCCCACGTTCACGCTGGGCGAGCGGGTGGAGCGGTTTGCCAAGCTCGACGACGGTTCCTTTCAACTTTACACCACCGACGGCACCGAAATCCAGTGCAAGGCCGTAGCCATTGCCGGCGGCCTGGGCTCCTTCGAGCCCCGCAAGCCTGCCGTGGAAAACCTGGAGCAGTTTGAAGGCGGCAAGGGCGTGCATTACATGGTGCGCGACCCCGAACACTTCCGCGACAAGAAAATCGTGATTGCGGGCGGCGGCGACTCGGCCCTCGACTGGACCAATTTCCTCGCCAACGTGGCCGCCGATGTCACGCTCGTGCACCGCGGCACCACCTTCCGTGGCGCGGCCGACTCGGCCGACAAAGTGCAGAAGCTGCACGAATCCGGCAAAATCAAGCTGGTGCTGAGTTCTAACGTGACGCACCTGCACGGCAACGGCAAGCTGGCCGAAGTAACCATCACCGGTAATGACGGCCGGGCCGAAACCGTACCGCTCGACCATTTTATTCCGCTGTTCGGCCTCACGCCCAAGCTCGGGCCCATCGGCGAGTGGGGTTTGGAGTTGGAGAACGATGCCGTGAAAGTCAATACCCTCGATTACAGCACCTCGCTGCCGGGCGTGTTCGCCATCGGCGACATCAACACTTACCCGGGCAAGCTGAAGCTCATCCTCTGCGGCTTCCACGAGGCCGCGCTCATGTGCCAGGGCGCGTTCAAGTACATTTACCCCGACAAAAAATACACCCTCAAGTACACCACTGTCAACGGGGCGCCCTCTATGTAGTGGTATAAAAAGAACGTCATGCTGAGCTTGCCGAAGCATCTCTACCGCAGCAGTAATTAGTTACGCTAGCGGTAGAAATGCTTCGGCAAGCTCAGCATGACGTTCTTTTGTCTCAAGCACCCAACTGTTCTATGGAAGAAGACATCCGCATCTACGTCGAAGACGACGCCGGCCAGCGCACTGAGCTCATCGGCCCCACCGACATGGGCCTGAACCTGATGGAGCTACTAAAAGCCAGCGGCTACGACATCATGGCTACTTGTGGCGGCATGGCCCTCTGCGCCACCTGCCACGTGGAGGTGCTGGCCGGCCCCGCCCTGCCCGAACCCGGCGACGACGAGCTCGACATGCTCGAAACCCTGCCCGTGGTGCACATCGGCTCGCGCCTGAGCTGCCAGATTCGCCTCACGCCCCGCACCGACGGGTTAGTGGTACGCCTGGCCCCAACGGGCGCGTAATGGTCATTGCGACGAGGCACGACGAATCAATGATGATTATCAGCCCGCTGCCGCCAGCCGTTCGCGCATGCGCTGCTTAGCCGCATCGGACAAGCCAACACTGGAACTGACGCGCGTGGCGGCCGAGGCACGCGCCCACTCGGCAATCTGCACGGTTTGCGTGGCGTAGCGGTTGCAGTCGGGGCAATAGCGTAGGTGCAGCCACAGGCTGGCCCGCAGTGCACGGGGCGCGGGCTGGTCGGCCTGCTTTTCCAGCAGCAGGGTCGCGTTCTGACAGGTAATAAGACGTCGCATAACCAATACTTAATTCTTACCCAGGCCGTGTTTTTCGAGGCAGCGGCGCAGTTGCAGCTTGGCTCGATGCACGATAACCCAGTAGTTAGCCGAGCTCAGACCGAGCTCCTGACAAATTTCGGCGGCCGATAATTCCTCCACGAAGCGCAGGGCAAACACCGCCCCTTGCTGAGGCGGCAACCGCTGCTGGCAGCGCTGCAGAATCTCGTGCAGCTCCTGTTGTTCGAGCGCGGCATCGGCCTGAAGCCAACTGGCGGGCGCTTGCGGGCCGTTCCAATGACCGTTTTCGGGAGTAAAAAAATCGGCTTCGGCCGAGCCGCCGTCGCTGATTTCGTCGAGCCCGACGTGGGTAGCGCGGGCCTGCCGCCGGTAGTGGTCGATGATTTTGCGGCGCAGAATGATGAATAACCACGTGCGCTCCGACGCCTCAGCCCGAAAGGTAGCCAAGCCATCGAGGGCGCTCAGGAAGGTGTCCTGCACCAGCTCTTCGGCCACGTCGGCAGCGCTCACGCGGCTCAGGGCAAAACGGTAGAGCTCGTCGCCGTAGCGGTCGGGCCACTGGGCCGGCACAGGGATTGAGGGGGTCATGCGGAGCGACAAGTAGACGATAAAAATCGCCTCACAATATTACACTTCGCTTGACGGGGAATGAAAGTAGCTCCTCCCGTTGGACATTCATTATTCGCTCTTTAATGGAACAGCGGCTGCGCCCACAATGCGGCGCGAGGCCCGAACCTGCACCCGGGCTACCGCCTGCAGGTTCGGGTGTTTCCAGCTAGCATTCAGCTCCAAGGTGGGGAACCGGCAGACTCACAAAAAAGGCCTCGCTGTAATTAGCGAAGCCTTTCCTGATACGTGCCAGAACCATGCGCCGGTACTACTGCCCAGACTTAGCAGACGGCAATTGGCCGGCAGTGCCCTCGGGGGTGGGGACCGCGGCGGGGGCCATCGAGCCCGGAGTCAGGTTGAATACTTCGACCACCAAGCGCCAACCGGCTACGGCTTCGCGGCGCCAGATGCGCAGGTAGCTACCATTTTCTTCGGGATGCTTGGTGCCGGCGGCGGCGCGGCGCAGGGTGCCCACTACGTAGCCCAGGTCGCCGGAAGCCGCCAGGTAGCCGGTGGTGACGGTGAAAAGATAGCCACCGTCCAGGGTTTTCATATTGGCCGAGGCCGCCGCGCCCTGCATCATCGACAGGCCGGGGCGGTAGAGACGGGCTTCCGCGCTCAGGTACTGCTGGTAGGTAGCGCCGGGCTTGAGCTGCTCAGCAGCCGCAAATTTGCGGTCGAGGTCGAGCAGGATGTTGGTGGGCGCGGTACTGGGCGTTGCGGCGGCCGGCAGCAGGCGGGGCTGGGCCACGGCTTGGGCAGACGCGGTACCCACGCGCTCGATACCCATATTGACCACGAACCTGAACTTGCCATCGGGCTGCTTGCGCCACACGGTCACGTATTCGCCCGCGGCCTGCGGCCGGTCGTTCTGAAAGGTTGTCCAGGGACCGGTGGTGTAGCCGAGGTCGCCGGCTTGGGCCACATCGGCCAGCACCGGGGACCAGGTCAGGCGCTGGCCGGGCTTATTCGGGCGGCCAGTCCACAGCTCCTGGGCATTCACCAGCTTCCCTTGTTCCACTGCCAAGCCATTGGGGGCGCTGTTGGCAACGAATGCCGCCGCCGTACCAGCCCGCGCTGCTTGCGCGGCAAAAAAAGTTTCTGCTGCCTCCACGGCGGCCCGCGCCGACTGCGCATTGGATACGCTGGGCAATAAACAGATTAGAGCCATCCCGATAGTCAATTGATTCTTCATAGGATACAAGCAAAATTGTTTGTTTGAACTAAGATACACATTACGGGATAATCATAATTCCTATCCAATTTCAATTTGGTATTCCGGGCTGTTATTAAGGCCTAATTCAGCTATTTTTGCTGGAAATTTTCTTTCTTTACCCTCTTTATTTCCGGTTTTGCATTTATGAAATTATCCAACCTCATTGCCCAGGCCCGCCGAATCCGCCTGGTGCTGACCGACTGCGACGGCGTGCTCACCGACGGCGGCGTGTACTATTCGGAGCGGGGCGAGGAAATGAAGCGCTTTAATATTCGGGACGGCATGGGCGTCGAGCGCCTGCGCCACCACGGCATTGCCACGGGTATTATGACGGGTGAGCTTTCGCCGTCGGTGCGCACCCGCGCCGCCAAGCTCCGGATTGAAGAACTGCACCTGGGCATCAAGGACAAGCCGGCATGCCTGCAGGAAATCCTGGCCCGTACCGGGCTCACGGCCGAGGAAGTCGCCTTCATCGGCGATGATACCAACGACGTTGAAATCCTGGGCCTGGTGGGCTTTTCGGCCTGCCCCGGCGATGCCACTTCCTTCGCCCGCGCCGTGGCCGATTTTCACTGCGAGGCACGGGGCGGTCAGGGTTGCTTCCGCGAGCTGGCCGAGTTCATCATCGCCGCGCAAAGCGGTGGATAAGTTCCCTACGGCATGTCATGCTTCGGCTCCGCTCAGCATGACGTTCTGTTTTTAAAAATCATCTCCCTCTGCTCCCCTACTCCCGCAGCAGCTCGCCACCAGCTTGGTAAGAGTGGCCAACGGCCACGGTGGTCAGGTCGTGCGCCAGTTCGGTGAGCAGCGAGGTTTTGGTGAGGTAGCCGTGCGCCTTCAGGTCGAGGACCCGGGCCATGCAGTGCTCGTTGATGAGGTCGCCGCGTGCCAATACCCTCAGTTCCGATGCCGCGTCCAGCCCAGTGCGCAAAGCCTCACGCGCGAGGAAGTTGCCATCGGTGAGAAATAGCCGAATCATCTAAATGGAAAACGAACTACTGGTTAAAAAACATTAACTTGACGGTTGCTTTACCATACCCGCTTTGCTCATGATTATTCATCGCCTGCATCTGACCGCCGAAGAACGCCAGACCTTAGAGGGCTGGCAAAAGAAGTATAAAAAGCAGTCGCCCAAATTGCGTCAGCTTCAGATTGTGCTCAACAGCGACGAAGTAACCGGGCGTCGGCCCGCCGGCGAGTTGGCCCCAGTGCTGGGCGTGAGTACGCGCACCATTGAACGCGTGCGGTGCCAGTTCTGCCAAGAAGGCATGGGCATGTTCGAGGCAAAAGCACGCAAAACGCGTTCGGACAAAAAGATAGATGGCCGGGTGGAGGCCCACCTGACGGCCCTGCTCTGCCAGAGCCCGCCCGATGAGGAGCCGCGCTGGAAACTCCAGGTACTGGCCGAGCGTCTGGTCAGCTTGCAGGTCGTCGCGCATATTTCGACGACGATGGTGCGGCGGCTGCTAAAAAAAACGAACTCAAGCCTTTTCACGGCCCCAAGCAATGGGTGATTCCGGCGGAGCAGAGCGCGGCTTTCGTCTGCCAGATGGAACAGGTGCTCGACCTCTACGAGCAGCCGTACGACCCCGCCTACCCGGTCGTGTGCCTGGACGAGTCGCCCAAGCAACTGCTCCAATACGAAACCTTTACCGCTGCCGACGGGCAGCGCCACCGCGATTCAGCGTACGTGCGCCGGGGCGTCGTGGACCTGTTCGTGGCCACCGAGCCCTTGCGCGGCTGGCGGCAACTCACCGTCGAGGCCGACCACAAAGCGGCCACCTGGGTGCAGTTCGTGGCCAACTTGATGGACACAACCTATCGCACGGCGACCAAAGTGCGCTGGGTCATGGACAACCTCAGCACCCACAAACTGCACTTCTTCTACGCCCACTTTCCGCCCGAGGTGGCCCAGGCCTATCTGCGGCGCATGGAAATCATCCATACCCCCGCCCACGGCTCGTGGCTGAACATGGCCGAACTCGAATTCTCCGTCCTCAGCCGGCAGGTGCTCGACCAGCCCTTCGCCTCGGCGGAGCAGGTGCGCCAAGTGGTCGACCACTGGGTGAGGCGCCAGAATGCGAAGACCCAGCCGCGCAACTGGCAGTTCACAACCGCCGACGCCCGCATCAAACTCGTCAAACTATACCCGACAATATAAAGTTTTTCGACTACTACTGCGTCAAAATATATCAATTTATAAACAGGATAAAGTACAAATTATCTTAACGCCCCCGAAAGTACACGCACAAGCAAGCTCAACCATAAATCTGGTACTAGAGCAGTTTCCAATTCAGTGTACATGATAGCCGCAATGGTCAAACCAGTTTTTGGCCTCGTGCTCGCTTATCCATTCGGCCGCCGTGCGAATGGCTTCTTCCAGCGCGTCACGGGTGCGGGCCTGGGCCTTGCGCAGCCAGGTCTTAAGTTTGCTGAAGGCCAATTCAATCGGGTTAAAATCGGGGGAATACGGGGGCAGGTACAGCAGCCGCGCCCCGTATTTTTTGACCACCTGCTCCAGCCCGTCTACCTTGTGCACGGATAGGTTATCGAGCACCACCACGTCGCCCGGCCGCAGCGTGGGGCCCAGGACCTGGTCGAGATAGGCCGCAAACACGTCCCCGTTGACGGCGCCGTTCACGCTCAACAGGGCCCCGGGTCCGTTGGGCGTGAGCGCGGCGATGAGCGTCACGTTGGGGCCGCCGTGCAAGGGCACCGCCTGGTCCACGCGCCGGCCCTGGGGCGCGCGGCCGTAACGCCGGCAATAGGTCAGGTTGGTGCTGGTCTCGTCCACGAACACGAAGCGCGTCCAATCTTCCGCTTGCACGGCCTCCACGAACGAGCGGCGCAAGGCTACGACCCGCTCCGTGTCGCGTTCGGCGGCGTGAACGCTTTTTTTTTACGGCCCCAGCCCAGGCTTTCCACGGCCCGCCACACGGCCGTGCGACTCAGGGCCGGCCCGCCGGCCGCCGCCAGAGCCGCCCGCACCTCGTCCAGCGTCG
>NZ_BMGY01000010.1:34734-116832 GCF_014640435.1 Hymenobacter frigidus
CGGCCCGCCGGGTCCAGCCGCGGCGCAGGACCGCCGCTGGGCGGCAAGGCCGCCACCGAACCCGTGGTGCGCTGCCGGCACAAGAGTTTGTCCACAAAGGCGATGGATACCCTAAACTGGGCCGCCACCTGATAAATGCGGACCCCTGGCAGGGCACAGGCGGCCACCACACGCTCCCGCAAATCAATCGAATACGCTTTCATACCGAAAAATAGGTGAAAATCTGTACACGGAACAGGAAACCGCTCTAAAAGCCGTATAAATCCCTCCTGCATACGTGCTGCCTTCCTCCGTATTTGATACAAATACGGAGGAAGGCAGCACGTATGCAGGAGGGGGCCCAACCTTGTCGGCTACCACTCGTTTCGTGATTTATATATTTTTCCTAGCTATGACTCGCTTATTACTTGCTGATGACCACACTATTCTGCGCGACGGCATCCGGGCACTGCTTTCGGCCGAGCCCGACCTCGAGGTAGTGGGCGAGGCCAGCAACGGAGCCGAAGTGCTGACGATTCTCGAAACTACCCCCGTCGACGTGGTGCTGATGGACGTGCAAATGCCCGTACTCGATGGTTTTGCGACCATGCCCGAGCTGCGCCGCCGCTTTCCCGAGGTGCGGGTGCTGGTGCTCACCATGCTCGACCACGAAAACTACGTGGCCCGCATGATGGAGGCCGGGGCATTGGGCTACGTTTTGAAGAACGCGGCCATCGGCGAAATCACGCACGCCATCCGGACGGTGGCGGCCGGCAACCCGTTTTTGTGCACTGAAATTGGGCTCAACATGCTGTATAAGTTGGTTGGTCAATCGGTAAGCCAAACCGACGAAACCAGCGGCAACACCGGGGCCGACCTCACCGCCCGCGAACTGGAGGTGCTTAAACTCATTGCCGAAGGCCTGACCAACGGGGAGATTTCCGACAAGCTTTTCATCAGCAAGCGCACCACCGAAACCCACCGCCAGAACATCATTGCCAAAACCCAGGCCAAGAACACGGCCGCCCTCATCAAGCTGGCCGTGAGCCGGGGCCTTATTTCCTGAGCGCGGCGGGGCGTCGGACATTATTTCTGGTTCCAACGCCAATCTGCTCAACGCCCGGCTCAGTTCAGCATTCCGCCGATGGTGCCGATGGTGAGGGCCACGATGACCGTGTTGAAGAGGAAGGAAATAAGGCTGTGCAGCAGGGCCGTGCGGCGAATATCGCGGCTGCTGATGCCAATGTCAGCGGTTTGGGCCGTCATGCCCACTACGAAGGAGAAATAGGCAAAATCGAGGTAATTAGGTTCGAGCTTGTCCTGGTCGTCCTTGCCGGTGTCGTCGGGAAACACCAGGCCGCCGCAGTCGTTGCCCTGCTCATCGGTGTCGTAGTAAGCGTGGGCGTAGCGGAGCGTAAACACGCAATGCACCAGCGCCCACGCCAAGGCCACGGCCCCCACCCCCAGCGCCAAATGCAGCACTTTGCCTTTTTCGGGCAGGCTTTTGAGCGTGCTCAACAGGCTCACCACGGCTATCAGGCTGGCCAGCGCCCCGCCAATTACCACGGCGGAAGCGGCACTGCGGGGAAAGTCCTCGCTGGCCGCCACCCGCCGGATGTCATCAACATCAGCCAGCCGCATGCTCAGGATAATGAGTGCCAGGCTGGTGACCGCAAACCCGTCCCAGCCCGCCACGGCGCGGGCCAGTGGGGTCAACGAATCGGAAGTAAGAAAAAACGCGAGCCCGCCCGCGAGGATACCCAAGCCCAAGCGCCACGGAAGGCGCAGAAAACGACCAAAAAGGCTTGCTTTCGGTTTTGAGGCAGTTGGTTTCGCAGGTTTTGACATAGGATGGCAAGGTAGTACCGGACCGATTTGGCGGCCCCGGTTGCGGGGGCAGTTTGCGCGGACTGAAGCGGAGATTCCCGTACTTTGCCCACATGAACCCTGCCCCGCTATCCGGCCTCTACACGCCTTCGCTCGCCCTCGTTACCGATTTGTATCAACTCACGATGGCTTACGGCTACTGGCAACAGGGCATGCAGGACCGCGAGGCCGTATTTCACCTGTATTTCCGCAAAGCGCCGTTTCAAGGCGGCTACGCGGTGGCGGCCGGGCTGGCACTGGCCGTGGACTGGGTCGAAAACCTGAAATTTTCCGACGATGACCTCGCCTACCTCGGCAGCCTGCGCGGCAGTAAAGGCACGGTCATGTTTCCGGCCGAATTCCTGGAATACCTGCGCCAACTGAAATTCACCTGCGATATTGACGCTGTGGCCGAAGGCACCGTGGTATTCGGCAACGAGCCGCTGTTGCGGGTGCGCGGGCCGCTGCTGCAAGCCCAGCTGCTGGAAACGGCGCTGCTCACGCTCATTAACTTTCAAACCCTGGTGGCCACCAAAGCCGCCCGTATCCGCGAGGCCACCGGGCCCACCGACCAGGTGCTGGAGTTCGGCCTGCGCCGCGCCCAGGGTTTTGATGGGGGCCTGGGGGCGAGCCGCGCCGCCTACCTCGGCGGGGCCGATGCTACCTCCAACGTGCTGGCCGGGATGCGCTATGGCATTCCGGTGCGCGGCACCCACGCCCACAGTTGGGTGCAGGCCTTTGCCAATGAAACAGAGGCGTTTTCGGCCTACGCCCAGGCGTTCCCCGACGACTCGGTGTTTCTCGTCGATACCTACGATACCATCGAGGGCGTGCGCCAGGCCATCAAGGTGGCCCGGGAGATGCGCGCCAATGGCTACGAATTGGCTGGTATCCGCCTCGATTCGGGCGACCTGGCCTACCTCAGCCGCGAGGCGCGGGCGGTACTCGACGAGGCCGGCTTCACCGAAACGCGCATCGTGGCCAGCAACGATTTGGAAGAAAACCTCATTACCAGCCTCAAGCAGCAGGGGGCCCGCATCGATACCTGGGGCGTGGGCACGCAGCTCGTGACGGCCTACAATCAGGCCGCGCTAGGAGGCGTCTACAAGCTGGCCGCCCTGCGCAAAGCCGATGACTCGGGCTGGGACTTCACCATCAAGCTCTCCGAGCAGGTGGCCAAAACCAGCATTCCCGGCATTCTGCAAGTGCGCCGTTATCTGAATGAATACGGCAAGCCCCGCGCCGATATGCTCTACAACACCGCCGAGCCCCTCCCCGACCAGCTCACTATTGTGGACCCGGCCGACAACACCCGCCGCCTGGTCATCAAGCCCGAAACCACCTTCCGCGAGCTGCTGGAGCCGGTATTCCGCCAGGGCCAACGCGTGCTGGACCTGCCCACCCTGGCCGAAAGCCGCGCCCACGCCCAGCGCGAAGTGCAAAGCCTCGACCCCGGCATCCGCCGCTTCCTCAACCCCCACATTTATCCCGTTGGCCTCGAAATGAGCCTTTATGATTACCGCACCCAGCTCATTCTGGAAAAGCGCCCGGTGCGTGGGGCGTGAGAACTTTGTGTGCCGGGGCCACTCCTAGTCCCAATTACACCAAAAATCAATGCCTTGGTTTTTCAAAATCATTCTTTCACCCTCACTTAATCGCATGACGACGTAATCCTCATGGGTTATTGTACCGAGAAGAAGCACATCTTCCTGATAGAAAGCTGGGTCTTCCGCCTCATAGTTATTCCACTCATTGTATGATTTGGCCCGTGCTTCAGCAACCACGGCCGGAGTTAAAATGAATCGATGGGTGGCAACATATGGCCTTTTAATGTGGGGTGGCACCGGAACCATCGCAGCGGCAAGTGCCTGAGGCAATTGCCCTTCGGCAAAGACTCTACTTATCTCCATGTGCGTGGCAATTACCAAGGTTTGCTCAAGCACGAGCTGCCAAGCAGTAGCTGGGAGTTTTTCAAAATTGTCGTGGCAGTAATAGTTCATACCGGTTACAGCGGGTGCTTAGCCAACTGGCGGCCGACTCGTTAGGGTTTACGCATATCGCAACTCGCCCGCGCCCACGCGCAGCGTCACGCCAGCTTCAGCGGTGAGGTGGCCCGCCACTTGCGCATCGTAGCCGCTGGCTTGCAGCGAGGCCACTACGGCAGCGGCGCTGGCTTCTTCCGTCACAATCAGCATGCCGGTGCCCATGTTCCAGTAGAGGTAGGCGGTTTCGGCGGTGATGTCGCCGATTTCGCAGAGGCGCTGCATGGCGGGCAGGGGCTCGAACAGGTTATCGAGCACCGCGCCGAGGCCGTTTTTGAGCACGCGCTGGAAGTTGTCGGCCACGCCGCCGCCGGTGATGTGGGCGATGCCGTGCAGGGGCAGGCCGGCATCGAGCAGGGCCGTGACGCCGGGCGAGTAGATGAGCGAGGGCGCGAGCATGGCCGCGCCCCAGGTAGCGTACCGGTCAGCGTCGGTGCCGTCGTAGGGCGCTTCGTGCCAATTGTCGCCGAAGACCTTTTGCAGGGTTTTGCGGGCCAGCGAGTAGCCGTTGGAACGGAACGAGGGCGAGCGCAGGGCCACCACCACGTGGCCGGCCTGGGCGGTTTTGCCGCTTAGGGGCTGAGCCAGGCTGGGGTGAAGCACGCCGATGGCCGTGGAGCACCAGTTGAAGTTCATCTTCGCGCCCGGCCAGCCGCCGATGCGGTTGCCCAGCTCCGCGATTTCGCCGCCGGTGATGGCGATTTTAGTGAAGTTGGCGGCATCGTGCAGGCCATGCATCAGCTGGTCCACCACATCGTAGTCGAGGTGGTTCACGTCGATGATGTTGGAGAGGTTGGTGGGCACGAAGCCGGCGGAGATGAGGTCGTCGGCCGTCATGGCGATGAGGTCGTAGCCGAGGGTGTCGTAGGTATTCAAGCGCTCAGCCACTTCAATTTTGGTCCCGATGCCATCGGAGCTGATGCCGAGGCGCTCGGCCCCGAAACGGATTTCGTTGGAAAAGCCGCCGTCGAGGTCCTGGGCGGGCTCGCCGGGGAGGCCGGCCCGGTTGGCGAAGGTTTTTTTCGACCAGTTGTAGGCGTTGCGCGAGGCGGCGTTGCCTTCTTCAATGGAGTAGCCGGCGGGGTTATTTTTGTTGTCGTTCATCGGGGAGACCTCACCCCCGGCCCCTCTCCCCAGGAGAGGGGAGCTACGGTGGCGCGGGCGATTTTTTAGTAAGCTTTATAAAATTTTCCGTCAGGCTCCCCTCTCCGCGGGAGAGGGGCCGGGGGTGAGGTTATGGCGTAATGCTTAGTGCTCCGTCGGCTCGGGCGCTTTGGCGCTTACCGATAGGTTTTTCTTCTCTTTTTTATCGCCGCGATGGCTGGCGCGCTCTTCCTGCACGTGGCGCAGGTAGTGGGTCACATCGCCCGTGGGGTACTTGCCCGAGAAGCAGGCGAAACAGCTGCCGCCGTGGCCTTTTTCTTCAGAGAACAGCTCTTCCAAATCCTCCAAATCCTGGTAGATGACGCGGTCGGCTTCGATGTAGCGGCAGATTTCGTCCTCCGATAAGTTGGCCGCAATCAGCTCGGTGCTCATGGCCATGTCGATGCCGTAGATGCAGGGCGACACGATGGGCGGGGCGCTGGAAATGAAGTACACCTCGGTGGCTCCGGCCTCGCGCAACAGGCGCACGATACGGCGCGACGTGGTGCCGCGCACGATGCTGTCGTCGACTACAGCCACCTTTTTCCCTTCCACAAACTCGCGGATGGGGTTGAGCTTTTTCTTCACCACGTCCTCGCGGCCGGCCTGGGTGGGCACGATGAATGAGCGGCCCATGTGGTTGTTTTTCACCAGCGCCCGGCGATAAGGCACGCCGATGGCTTCGGCCAAGCCGGAAGCGGCGAAGTAACCGGAGCTGGGTACGTCAATCACCATGTCGGGCTTGAGACCGGCGTCGGCCACCTTGCGGGCCAGGCGCTTGCCCAGGCGTACCCGCTCGCGGGCCACCAGCCGGCCGTGAATCACGGAGTCTTCGCGGGCGAAATAGATTTGCTCGAACGCGCAGAAGTGCTTGGGCAGCTCATACGGGTTCTTGCGGTGCACCTCGAAGTTGTTGTCGATGAAAATGGCCTGGCCGGGGCCCACGTTTTCGATGAATTCAAAGTCCAGGTAATCAAAGCAGGTGCTTTCCGACACGAAGGCGTACACCGGGCCCTTGGGCGTATCGCGGCGGCCCAGCACCAGCGGCCGAATGGCCAGCGGGTCGGTGAAGGCCAGCAGGCCGTGCCCGGCAATCATGGTGATGGTCGCGTAGGCGCCCTTCACCAGCTCCTGGGTGGTTTCGACGGCATCGAAAATATCGACCACCGATATGTTATCCAGGTTTTTCACGCGTAGCTCCGAAGCGAAGGTGTACATAATAAGCTCCAGGTCGTTGGTGGTTTTGGGCAGCACGTGGTACTGCTCGTGCAAGCGCTTGGCCACCTCGCGGAAGTTGATGACGTTGCCATTGTGCACCATGGCCAAGCCGAAGGGGTAGCTGGTGGTGAAGGGCTGCGCGAGGTCCGAATCGTTGGCTCCCTGCGTGGTGTAGCGCACATGGCCGATGCCGGTGTGGCCCTTCAGCTTCTTCACGTGCTTGGGCTTGAACACGTCGTTGACGAGCCCCTGGCCTTTGTGCAGATGGAAAGAATCATCAAAAGTGGCGATGCCGGCCGCATCCTGCCCCCGGTGCTGGAGGGCGGTGAGGCCGACAATCATATCGGCCACAACGTTATCGGGACCGTGAAAACCTACTATTCCGCACATGGGATGGGGTATTTAATAAAGTGTTTTTAAGAACGTCATGTCGAGCGCAGCCGAGACATCTCGCTCGCTTCGTTGCAGTAGCATTAATTACTCCTGAGCTAGAGATGCTTCGACAAGCTCAGCATGATGTTTTTTTACTCGACATGACGGCCTGTTTGTTTTGAATCAAATCAGCCAAAGCCTGCGCGTACAGCGCATGCTCCACGGCCAGCCCGCGGCGCTCCACTTCCGCCAGCGTATCGGCCCCGCGCAAATCAACCGCCTGCTGGGCAAGAATGGGGCCGGTATCCAAGCCCTCATCCACCAGATGCACGGTGATTTTGGTTTCGGGCAGCTGATTTTCAAACGCCCACTCGTAAGCGTGCAAGCCCTGGTGTTGATGAGTATCAGCCGGATGAATATTGAGAATGCGGCCCGCAAAGGGCTGAATAAACGCCGATGACAGAATACGCATGTAGCCTGCCAGCACCACCAAATCGGGCTGATACTGCTGTAGCAGCTGGGCCGCTTCGGTATCAAAAGCTTCGCGCTTGCGGCCCTGGCTGGGCAGCGCCGCTACGGGGCACCCCAGGGCTGCCGCCGCTTCGAGGCCAAAAGCATCGGGCTTGTTGCTGAATACGACGACCACTTCGGCGAGGCCTTTTAACACGCCCGATTTTGTCGCTTCGACCAAAGCCAGCATGTTGGAACCCCGGCCCGAAAGCAGAATGGCCAAGCGGACTACTCTGCCTCCCAGCCCCTCACCAAAAGGGAGAGGAGCCTGACGAAAGTGCTCGAATGAAGTGAGGAGGTTCATTTAGTATGGCTGAGCTGCTGGCTTCAATTTACAACGCTGGCCGTCAGGACCGGGGCCGGACGCTGGGCGATGTCGGTTCGGAAGTAGGCATCCTGGAAGGTGACGTGGGCGCAGGCTTCGTAGGCCAGAGCGGTGGCTTCTTCCAGGTCCTGGCCGTGGGCGGTAAGGACTAGGACGCGGCCGCCATTGGTCACCAGCTGGCCGGTTTCGTTGCGGCGGGTGGCCCCGTGGTAGGCCCGCACGCCGGGCGGCAGATTATCCAGGCCCGAAATGGGGAAGCCGGTGGGGAATTTCGGAGCCGGATAGCCACCCGAGGCCAGCACCACGCCCACGAATGCGCCGGACCGCTGCCGCACGCCTTGCCGAGCCAGCGTGCCATCCAGAGTCGCTTCAATCAGTTCCAGCAGGCTGCTATCCAGGGCTGGCAGCAGGACTTCGGCCTCGGGGTCGCCGAGGCGCACGTTGTATTCCAGCAGCTTGGGGCCGCTGGGCGTGAGCATGATGCCAAAATAGAGGAAGCCGCAGAACTCGAACTGCTCGTTTTGCAGCCCGCGCAGAGTAGGGTCGATGATATCGCGGGCGATGGCGGCCAGCACATTGCCGTCGGCGAAGGGCACGGGGCAGTAGGCGCCCATGCCGCCGGTGTTGGGGCCGAGGTCGCCGGCCAGCAGCTGCTTGTGGTCCTGCGAAGTAGCCAGCAGGCGGATGGTCTGGCCATCGGTTAGGCCGATGATGCTGATTTCGGGGCCGGTCAGCTTTTCTTCGAGCAGGAAGGAAAACCAGCCCGAATAGCTCGTTTGCAGGTCGTCGAACGCCGCTTCGGCTTCTTCCGGCGACGAGCACACGTACACGCCCTTGCCGGCGGCCAGTCCGTCGTACTTCACCACCACGTGCCCGCCCAGCTCGATGGCCTTGGTGCGGGCCGCGGCAATGTTGTCGCTCCGAAACGGCCAGGCCTGCGCTGTAGCCACACCGTGGCGGCGCATGAACTCCTTGCTCCACACCTTAGAGCTTTCCAACCGCGCCGCCGAGCGGGTTGGGCCGAAAACCTTGATATCGGAACCGGCGAAAAAGTCGGTGATACCCGCTGCTAGCGGGGCTTCCGGTCCAACTACAATCAGCTCCGCGTCGTGGGCTTGGGCGAAGGCCTTCACCAACTTAAAATCCAGCGGGTTTACGTCGGGGTGACTGTTGGGGATGCCCGGATTGCCGGGCAGCACGTGCACCGTGGCCCCGTCGCGGGTCAGCTTTTCGGCCAGGGCGTGCTCGCGGGCACCGGAACCGAGGAGGAGAAGAGTTTTCGAATCAGTCAAGGGAATGGGAACTTAGGCGGGCGGTAGGTCTTCGCTAATGTCTTCGATGGAAATGATTTTGCCGTCATCGAACCGGAAAACGGACTTGCCCTGCAAGCGTAGGGTATCGCCGGGCTTCAACCCGTTGAGTAACTCTACAGCGACCGTAGCGCGGTAGTCAATGGCCACTTCCACCCGGTTGTCAGCCAGCTGCCAATGGGTAACGCGCTGCTCCCGTTCGGAGAAATACCGAGTGGCTTGCTCTGCTTGGCCGCGAAAATCTCCCTTGCCGGTTGTGGTCAGGTTGACTTCGCCATTGGCAATATTTCGGAACACTACTTTCTCGTGCAAGGGTGCCAGCATGCCGTCCACATCGAAGCGGTTGTAGGCTTCGATGTAAACGGTAACTACTTCCTTAAGCGCGGCGTATTCCATTGGTTTCTTGGTTCTTTACAGCACCCGCAGTTCCGCGTCGGCTGCTTGCAGCTTGGCTTTAGTGGCTTTGATGTCCTGGCTCAGCCGCTCGCGCAGGCGGGGCACGTTCAGAGCGCGCAGGGCGGCCTGGGCGGCGTTATCGGGGCGCACCGCCGTCAGGTTAGGCGCGCCGTTGGGCATGATAACCGATGAGTTGAGGTTCATGGCCAGTTCGGCGTAATCCTTCCACGGTGGGCAGCTGATGACGGGCACGTTCACGTTGGCCGCCAGCGCGCCGCCGAGGCCGTTGCTAAAGCCGGCCACGGCAATGATGACGCCGGGCTCGATGCTGTTGTTCCAGATTTCGGCCATGCCCGCGATGGTTTCGCCGTTTTTGTGGGCCGACGTCACCCGCAGCTGAGTGAAGATGTTGTAGCCTTCAAACTGCTGGCGGATTTTCTCGCAGTGCTCCTTGTCAGCGGGCGAAGCCATCACGATGTTGACCCAGGCATCCTTCAGCAAGCCGGCGGCTACGAGGTTGGCCAGCAGGCGGGCGCGGGCATCGTGGCGGCCGGAGCCGGGGGCATCGGTGGTTTCGGGCTCAGCGGTGGGCAGGGCCTCGCCGACGATGCGCTGGTAGATATCGAGGTAGCGGCGGCTGGCTTCCTGAGCTACTTCTGGCGTGAGAGCGCGGGGATATTTGCCGTCCTTTTTATTGGCAATGAGCCACTGGCGCACGTATTCCTTGTCCATCTGCTCGGCCGTTTCGGGGTTCCGGGCGTAGTCCTCGGCGGCCCAGAAGCGGGAAGAATCGGGCGTGTGCATCTCGTCGATGAGAATCAGCTTGCCGTTGAGCAGACCAAACTCATACTTGGTATCCACCAGAATAATGCCTTTTTCAGCCAGCAGCTGCGAGCCCACGGCAAACAGCATCTGGGACTTCACGGCCATCTGGTCGTACAATTCCTTGGTTACCCAGCCCTCGCTCACCAAGTTGTCGGGCGTGATTTCGCGGTCCGACTCCTCCTTAGTAGTCGGCGTGACAATGGCCTGCGGGAAGGGCTGGTTTTTGGTCAGCCCGTCGGGCACGGTCACCCCCGAAAACGTGCGCTGCCCGGCCTGGTAGCCGCGCCACATCGAACCGGTGAGGTACTGGCGCACAATCATCTCCACCTTAATAGGCTCGGCCTCTTTCACCAGCATGGCATTGGCATCCACGAGCTTGATGACGTGGTTTGGGATGATGTGGGCTGTCTTTTCAAACCAAAAATTAGCCAGGCCATTCAGCACCGCGCCCTTGTACGGGACGGCCGTTTCCAGCACGCTGTCGAAGGCCGAAAGCCGGTCGGTGACGATGATGAGGCGGTCACCGGAGGGCGCCCGCAGGCTGTCGCGGACTTTGCCGCGGTGCAACAACGGGAGTTGGGGGGAGGCGAATTGGGTGAGCGTGTTCATCACAAAGTATAAAGGCTAGTTGCGAGTGGCAAATTGCGGAGCGGGAGCCGCCGCCGCGTGCAGTTGAGTGATGTGTTCGACAATATTCTTAAAAATCCGGAGCCCTTGTCCCTCCTCGTCGGTCTGGCCAGCGCGGCGGCGGCGCGCCCAGTCCGGGTGGTTGTAAGCCGACAAAAACGCTTCCGGGTGCGGCATCAGGCCGAAAACCTGGCCGGTTGTGTCGCTGAGGCCGGCGCAGTTCAGGGCCGCGCCGTTCGGGTTGAACGGATAAACATCGGTAGCGCCGCCGTCAAAATCGGCGTAAGTCAGGCAGTTCAGCCCGGCCGCTTCAATGGCGGCTTGGGTGGCTTGGTCGGGAATCACCAGTCGGCCTTCGCCGTGGCGCACGGGCACTTCCAGCGTGTCAATTCCTTTGAGGAAGGGCGTATTGGCTTTAGGATTCACGCGCAGCGTCACCCACCGGTCCTCGTAGCGGCCGCTGGCATTGTGGGTCAGCGTGACTTCGGGCGTTACGCTGCCGCCCAGGTTGGGCAGCAGGCCCAACTTCACCAGCACTTGAAAACCGTTGCAGATGCCAAAGACGAACTTACCGGCGGCAATGAACTGCCGGATGTCATCAAGCAGCGTGCGACCGTCGGGGCCGTTCTGGCGGTAGCGCAGCTTGTTGGCCAGCACCACGCCCGAGCCCAAATCATCGCCAAACGAAAAGCCGCCGGGGAAATTCAGCACGTCGAAATCGTGGATGCTCACCTGGCCGTGCATCACCTGGTTGAGGTGCACGATGGTGGCTTCGGCCCCCGCCAGGCGGTAAGCCGCGGCGAATTCTTCCTCGCAGTTGATGCCGAACCCGGTTAGAATCAGCGCCCGTACCGCGCCCGCCGATTCCGGACTATCGGCTTGTGCCTCCGATTGAACTTTATGTGCTCCTTGAGCAGCTTCTTGTACCATTTCAAAAGTCTTTTGGGCCAATGGAAAAGGGTCTTGTGCTTTTAGAGCGAGTTTGAGTGGCTGAGATTGTCCTTTGAAACGACTCCCAGTAGTTTATTCACCGGCCCATTAGTCCAGGCGGCGCGCAACGTAGCGGTACTGGCCGAAACAACGGTTTGGCCAGCGTGGCGCACGGTCAGCTGGCCGTCTGGTGTCACGCGGCCCAGCCGGGTGCCACGGCTGCCCAACAGCGCCTCAAAAGCTACTACATCTTCCGGCGCTACGGTGGCCAGGAAACGGGAGTGCGACTCCGAGAAAAGCTGCGTGGCCAGCGGCAAGCCGGCGGCAGGCAGTTCCACCTCGGCTCCGTAGCCGTAGCCAAAGGTGGTTTCAGCCAGCGCCACGGCGAGGCCGCCGTCGCTCAGGTCGTGGCAGGATTGAATGAGGCCCTGGTCGTTGGCCTGGCCGATGAGCGTGTACAGCGCCTTGGCGTTGGCAAAATCAACCTTCGGCACGTTGGCCCCCAGCTGGCCGTGCAGCGCGTAGAACTCGGAGCCGCCCAGTTCGTCGTGGGTTTCGCCGAGTAGGTACACCACGTCGTCGTCCTGTTTGAAGTCGCTGGTCACGGCGCGGCGCACGTCCTCCATTTTGGCCGTCATCGAGTAGAGCACGGTGGGCGGCACCGAAATCTTCACGCCGTCGGCCTTGAAGTCGTTTTTCATGCTGTCCTTCCCGCTGGTGAGCGGGATGCAGTAGGCGGCCGTGGCGTCGCGCAGGGCCTCGCACATGCGCACCAGCTTGGCCAGCTTCTGCTTGCCGTCGGGGTTGCTAATGGGGTCGTACACCGAATCGGGCACGCAGAAGTTGTCGTTCACCGACCAGAAAATCCCGTCGCCCGGAGTCAGGTTGGGCAGCTTCCCTCCCACCGCGATAATCTGCCGCACGCCTTCGTCGAAGGCGCCGGCCGACATGTGGTAGGCGTCCAGGTCGCCGTAGCGCGGGATAATACCGTTGCTCACGGCCACGCCCTCCCAGCTCTCAAAATTGAAGCGTACCACGGCCGCGTCCTGTGGGGCCTGGCCCGTCGCGCCCATCAAGGGCTTCACAATCGTGCGGCCCTTCACTTCGTGGTCGTACTGCCGAATGACGGACTCACGCGAGCAGATATTGAGCGAGCCCAGCAGCTGCGTCAGCGTCGCGGTGTAGTCGGTTTGGGCGGGCACTTGCGGCTCAGCGGCGGCGGGTTTGGTCCACTCCGCTTCCAGGATTTTGCGCGGCACGCCTTCGTGCAGGAATTCCATGTTCAACCGAGCTACCGGCGCGCCGTCGAAGCGCACGTCCAGGAAACCATCTGAAGTAAAGTGGCCGATGTCGGTCAGCTCCACTTCCATTTCCTGGCCCAACGCCGCGATTTCGGCCATTTTTCCGGGCTCCACCACCAGCGTAAACCGCTCCTGCGATTCGCTCACGAAAATCTCCCAGGGCCGCAGGCCGGGGTATTTCAGCGGCACTTTTTCCAGCTCCACCACCGCGCCGCCCGAAATGCCGGCCAGCTCGCCCACGGAGGACGAGAGGCCGCCCGCGCCGTTGTCGGTGCTGCATTTCAGCAGGCCGCGACGGGCGGCCAGCAGCAGAAAATCCATCGCCAGCTTTTGGGTGATGGGCGAGCCGATTTGCACGGCCGTGGCGGGCGCGGTTTCGTCCAGCTCGATGCTCGAAAACGTGGCCCCGTGGATGCCGTCCTTGCCCACCCGGCCGCCAGCCATCACAATCCGGTCGCCGGCGTCAATCTTCTTTTCCCAAGAATCGAGCCCCGCGAACTGCATGGGCATCACCGCGCCGGTGCCGCAGTACACCAGCGGCTTGCCGGCGTACCGGTCGTCGAACACGATGGCGCCGTTCACGGTGGGAACACCGGATTTATTGCCGCCGTCCTCGATACCCTTGCGCACACCTTCCAGAATGCGGCGCGGGTGCAGCTGCCCGGTCAGCAACGGCCCGTCATACTCAGGGTTACCAAAGCACAGCACGTTGGTGTTGAACAGCAGCCGCGCGCCGCCGATGCCAGTGGCCAGCGGGTCGCGGTTGTTGCCCAGAATGCCGGTGATGGCTCCACCGTAGGGGTCGATGGCTGAGGGCGAATTGTGCGTTTCCACCTTCCACACAAACAGCGAGTCGGCGTTGATGCGCACGGCCCCGGCGTTGTCGCTGAACACTTTCACCAGCCAGTCGTTGCCGTTGGCGCGGAGCTGGCGGTCTACTTCGGAAGTGGCGTCTTTGATGTAGGTTTTGAACAGCGAGTCGACCTGCTTTTCCTCGCCCGTTTCCAAGTCTTTGTAGTTAATCAGGGCCGCAAACTCCTTGTGCTTGCAGTGCTCCGACCACGTCTGAGCGATGATTTCCAGCTCGCAATCCGTGGGGTCAGCAGGTAGGCCGGCGGCCTGGCGCTCGGCCTGCGTGGCGGGGGCGGCGAAGTAGTCGCGCACGGCCCGCATTTCCTCCAGGTTCAGCGCGTAGATGTTCTCCTTCGAGAGTTGCAGCAGCTCCGCGTCGGTGCGGCCGGTCAGCGAAATGACTTCGGTGATGGCTTCGGCCCCACCGCCGGGGCGCGGCGTGTAGTCGCGGATGCCGTCGGCCACGCGGCCCACTTCCAGCCAGTTGATGAGCTTGTTGCCCAGCAACTCTTCCGCGATGCGGCGCAGGTCGGCTTCGGGCAGGTCGTTTTCGAGCAGGTAGAGCTTCTTGCTGAAGATGTGCTGTGTGTGCACGTCCAGCGGCTCATTCAGAATATCGGCGAGGGCGTTTTGGGCCGAGGTGCCTTCGTCGTCGGTCACGCCGGGGCGGCGAGCTACGAGGATGTACGTGGCGAAGCCGGGCGCGGCGGTCAGCTCATTGAGGCGCACGTCGTGCAGCACCGGGTCGGCGAGGCAGCGGGTGGCAAAGTCACTCAGCTGGGTTTCGGTGAGCGGGTAGCGCACCGTGTAGAGGGCGGCGCTGCGTACGCGCCCGGTGGTCAGGCCCAGGTGGCGGGCGGCGGCTTCGGCCACGCGCTGGCCGTCGCCGTCGTGCTGGCCGGGCTTCAGAGTAAGCTGGATGGTGTGGGTGGTGTTGGGCATTGATGATATCAGAACGTCAGGAGAAGAACGTCATGCTGAGCGTAGCGCAGCGAGTCGAAGCATCTCTACCTCATTAGTAAATCTTAATCAACTTAATCAATCGCAACGAAGCGGTAGAGATGCTTCGACTTCGCTGCGCTCAGCATGACGTTCAATTTTAGTTGAATCTATCAAAATGCCTTCTCAGGCCGGCTACCGGGCTTCACTACCGGCACGCCGGCGGCGCACAGGGGGCAGCTCTCGGGGGCAAAGGTCGCTGCCACGACCGGAAGCAGCGCGAAATGCGGGAAATCAAGCCCGCCTTTCCCGCCCGTGCGGTCAATGAGCGAGGCCACGGCCAGGACCTCCGCCCCCATACTGCGCAGCACTTTAGCTACTTCCAAAGTGCTCTTGCCAGTCGTCACTACGTCTTCGGCAATAATGACTTTTTCGCCGGGCTCGATGGTGAACCCACGCCGCAAAGTCATCTGCCCATCGGCGTCGCGCTCCGTGAAAATACCGGGTACACCCAGCTGCCGGGCCAACTCGTAGCCAATGACAACGCCGCCCATGGCGGGGCCAACTACCACATCAGGCCGCAAGCCGGCCGCCTGAATTTGGGCGGCCAATGCGGCGGTGGCGGCGGCGGCCAGCTCCGGCCGGCGCAGGTAGCGGGCGCACTGCACATAGGTATCGGAATGCAGGCCCGACGACAGGCGGAAGTGCCCGCGCAGCAGCGCGTCTTCCCGCTGCAGCTGCTGCTCTAGCACGCTGGCATCGAAGATGGTAGAAGTAACGGTTTCGGTGGAATTGGTCATTGCTTGCAGAAAATTCAGAATGCAAAAAGCCGCGGTGAAGCGGCTTTTTTGGTCAGGCGTGGGCGGGGTGCTTCACGGTGCGGTGCTCGTTTATCTGTTCCATCAATTTCCGGGCTTCCGCGCCGGCATCCTGGGCCTGCCAGATTCCCCGCGAGGAGTTGATGAGCAGCCCGCTGCCATCGGCCCGCAGCCCGGCCTGGAGCGTGGCCGACAAGTCGCCGCCCTGCACCCCAATGCCCGGCACCAGGAACCACTGGTCCGGGCAGGCGGCCCGGAGCTTGGCCACCGTAGCGGGCTCCGTGGCTCCTACCACCAGGCCCACGGTAGACTCCGGCATTTCCTCATCCACGAGCCGGGCCAGCCGGGCCGCCCAGTCGCTGATGGAGCCGCCGCGGGTCATAGCCGCGTCCTGCAGGCCGTGTTGGGGCTTGTTAGAGGTTTTCGCCAACGAAAAAACCAGCTTGCCGGGCCGGGCGAAGGGTCGGATGGTATCGTCGCCCATGTAGGGGTTCACGGTCACGCCATCGGCCCCTACAATGTCGTAGGCGAAGCGGGCGTACTGCTCGGCGGTATTGGCGATGTCGCCGAATTTGCCATCCAGAATCACGGGGATGTCGGCCGGAATGCTGCGCACGGTTTCCTGGAGCAGCGCTACTCCGTTTTCACGACTCAGAAAGAAGGCGAGGTTGGGTTTGAAAGCAGCGGCGAAGGGTGCCGATTCAGCAATTACTTCGCGCAGCCGCCGGGCCACGGTGGCATCGTCGCCCGTAGGGTCCAGGCCCACACAGAGCAGAGAATTGGCGGTTTGAACGCGGGTGAGAAGCTTTTGCATGGCGGGATTTCAGTTAAAAGTTGAAAGAGAAAAGTTGAAAAAGTGAGAAATTATTCGGTGCTTTTAATTCCTTACTTTTTCAACTTTTCACTTGATTTAAGAGAAAGGTTCGAAACACTTTAGCGGGCCACGGGCGTGGCCCGGGCTACTTCGGAAGCCAGCCGCGCCGACAGACCCGGCGAGAGCCATTCGCCGCTGGCCACCTGCACGGCCTGGGCCCCCACGCGCAGGTAATCCTCCACGTCGCGCAGCGTGAAAATGCCGCCGGTGCCGAAGATGGGTAACGTCAGTTTGTCGTCGTTGGCCAGTTCCCACACGCAACGCAGGGCCAGCGGCCGCAGGGCCTCGCCCGAGAGGCCGCCCACCAGCGGGGCGGCGTTGCGGTCGGTGGGCAGGTGCAGCACTTTCAGGGTGTTGGTAGCAGCTAGGGCGGTGGCCCCGCCTTCCTGCGCCCCCAAGGCCAAGCCCCGGATGTGGTCGGGCCACGGCGGCAGCTTCACAATCACGGCCGCGTCGTCGCCCAGCTCATTGCGCACGGCTTCGGTGGCTTCGCGCACGAATCGGGCCGTCACATCGGCCCCCGAACCACCGGGCGGCACCGTGATGTACACTTCCAGGCCGGCCAATTGCGTACCGGCCTCGCGCTGCAAATACCGCGCAATCTTGCGAAATCCCGGCACGCCGGGAGCCGTGATGCTCACAAACACCGGCACGCCAAAGCGCCGCAGCTGCGGCAGGTGCTCCTGCACCAGCAGCTCGGCGCCCTCCGTGCGCATGTCGGTGCGATTCAGCAGCGTCTGGTCGGCCACTTGCAGGATGCCATCGTGGCCGGGCAGACCGGCGCGGGGCTCCATGGTCACGGTTTTGGTAAAAATTGCGCCCAGCTGCTCGTAGCCCGCTCCATTGAGGTCCCATGGAGCAGTGGCCAGGCATACTGAATTCTGTAACGTGATGGCTCCGAGTTTCATAGCTATAAGGTAAGTAAATAAAAACGAATGGTCACCCCCACTTGCCCGAGAGCCAAGCGAGGGTGACGTTCGGCCGGCGTACCGGCTAAGCAACTTCTTAAATTACGTTTTCGCGGTTAATCAGGAAGGGCACGCAGTCGCGGATGTCCGTCTGGCCGAGGATGAACTGGGCCACGCGGGCCGAGGCGATGGTAGCAGCGGCCATTTTAGGAGAGAGTATGTTGGTGTCCATACTGTTTAGCTTTAAAAGGGAAAGCTTTAAAAGTTGAGGAATTGAATACCGAACTGACCGCGCATAAAAAAACCGTTTCGGAATCCGGAACGGTGGCGGGGCAACAACTAGAAAAAGTACTAGAAAAACCGGCAAAACCGACGACGTCAAAAACCTTCCGGTCCTCTCGCGGCGCACTGTTGAGCAGTGTTCCGCGCTTCATCAACGGGTGTTTGGGTTGAAGCACGATGCAAAATTACGGTATGATTACCTCGGGCAGCTCATTCGTAATGTTAAGTTTTTGTTGGATATTTTTTTTCAATATTTTTTCACGCTTTCGTTTTCTGCGATTGGAATTAGATAGCCGGTATTTTAACAGGCAAATAGCTGATAATCTTTTTTCAAGCTCACTGTACCGTTTGCCAGGCATCTACTCTTGGCCGTAGCTTTGCTGTTTATTCCGCGGCAAAAACTTATTTGTTTCTAATCACTCTTCTGCGCTAACAAAAAGCCCGTGGCACTCAATGAGTACCACGGGCTTTTTGCTTGTCAGGCAGGGTTACTCAGCTGGTCGGGCCGGCATCTACACGAGCCTCAATCACGCTCTGCACGCTGGATGACACAGCCGAGAGGATGTTGTAGCCCGTGGCCGACTCGATGGCATCCACGCTGGTGCGGTAGCTGCCCCAGGCCGTGCCGATGGAGTTGGTGTTAGGCATGTTCACGGCGATGATGCGGGTGGCGGTGGTGACGCGGCCGGCATCGCCGGTGCCTTCGGGCAGCACTACCAGTACTTTCCAGCAGTTGCTGGGCACCACAATGCGCCCGCTGCTAATGGTGGTGGCGTAGCCGTTGGTGCCGGTGCCGCCGCTGCCGTAACTGCCGGCCACGATGTAGCACTCGTAGCCCTGGCCCACCAGCGTGCGGGCGTAGTTCTCGAGGCCAGCCCAGGTTTGCTGGTTGTTCACCGGGGCTTGGGGCATCATGTTGGTCATGAGAAAAGTAGCCGAATTATCGGCTATCGAACCGGTACGGTCGGCACTGGGGCAGACGTGGCCCCGGTCGAAGCCCGAGCCGCTGTAGCTGGTGCTGCCCGCGCGGAACCAACCAGTAGGCAGCGTCGCGTCGGAAGCGAAATTGTCCTGGCGGGGCGTGCTGCCCAGCCAGGCGCGGCTCAGGTGCCAGCTCGCCCAGTTGGCTTTGCCCTTGTCGCGGCTATACGACAGAGTGTACTGGGTTTTGGTCATCAGGTAGTTGTTGGGCGAGTTCGTGGCGTCGGTCACGGCCCCGCTGGGGTTGCCCATGGCCAGGTTGCCGTCGCGGGTGGCGACGTCGCTGCTCACGGTGGCGGCAGTTGGGGTAGCGGGAGCAATTCCTTGCTCCTCACGCGAACAGGATACCGCCAGGGCAACCAGCAGCACCAAGCTGCTAATACGAGTAAAAACGAGTTTCATGAAAAAAGCAAGAATGTGAACGTAGTGAATGGTCCCGCAAAATTCCGCTGATGAGATTACCTCAGCGCTAGTGCAACATTACGCAATTGTTAAGAACGGTTTATGGAACGGTGTACCGGCCGCAGGCATGGAGGCATCCGAAACACCGGGCGATTCACGCAAATAAAGAGGCGGCGGCTGGCACTTGGTTGGGTTACCCGATTGGACCGCGCACGGCAGCAGCTCCGGCCTGGAATTTTAAATTGCCGGGCGCAACGAAATACCACCTGAATAATATATAGCCGTCTGTTGCCACTGTCAGCAGCTACTTTCCTTGCGCCGCCATTTTTTAAGCCGCTGACAGATTGATTGCGGGGCCGTACTTGGGCCGTTAGCCCGCTATCTTAGGTCCTTTTGCAGCTTTCCCCTTCCCATCGGCCTTGCTTACGACTTCTCAAACGCCGACCCTGTTGTTGCGGCTGCGCAGCGAAACCCGCCCCCAACACGAGGCCTTGGAGCAGAACGATTTCAACCAAGCCCTGACGGCGGGCACCCTGACCGCGCTGGGCACGGCGCGTTTTCTGGCCAAGATGTACGGCTTCCTGCGGCCCTACGAAACGGCACTGCAGGAGCACGCGGCGGATTTTTCGGCGGCTTGGGAAGTACCCGAACGCCTGCGCGCTCACCTGATTCTGACGGATTTGGAGCGGCCGGAATCCGCCCCCGACCTGCCCTGGTGCCCGGCCATGCCGCCGCTGCGCACGCGGCCCCAGCTACTGGGCGCGATGTACGTGGTGGAGGGCTCGACGCTGGGCGGGCAGGTCATCACCCGGCAGCTGGCGCAGGCGGGTATTTTGCTGCGCGCCTATTTTACGGGCTACGGCGCGCTGACCGGGCCGCGGTGGAAGGCCTTCTGCCAATTGCTGACGGAAGCGGCCCCCGCGGGCCCCGACCAGGACGAAATTGTGGCCTCGGCCCGCCTTACTTTTCAACGACTTGACCAGTGGATAACTCAACCGTGAGCCCGACCGACGTGGCGATGCTCCGCGTGCCCATCACCCTCACCAACTGCGACCGGGAGCCGATTCACATCCCAGGGGCCATTCAGCCCTACGGCTTTTTGCTGTGCCTGGACCCGACCACCCGGCGCATTGTGCAAGCCAGCGCCAACACCGGCACCCTGATTGGCCTGGCGGCCGAGAGCCTGCTGTACGGCGGGCTCGACCAGCTGCTGGGGCCTGAGCGGCTGGCCGAAATCGAGGGCTTGCTGGAAGGGCTCACCCACGCTCCCAAGCTACTGGGGGCGCGGCTGGACGCCGTGGCGGGGCAGCCGTTCTACAAGGTTATTCTGCACCGCTACGACGAGCTGCTATGGCTGGAGTTTGAGCCGGTGACCGAAACCAACGCCGCACCCCTCGACCTGTCCTTCCTGAACGGGGCCCTAGGCCAAATGCTGGCCGCCAGCAAGGTGCAGGAGTTTTGCCAACACGCCGTGGAGCAGGTGCGCGCCATCACGGGCTTCGACCGGGTGGCCATTTACCGGTTTGCGGCCGACGAGAGCGGCGAAATCATTGCCGAGGCCATCCGCGAAGACCTGTCGCCCTGGCTGGGGCTGCATTACCCGGCCTCGGACCTGCCGCAGCAGGCGCGGGCCATGTACCTCAAAAACTGGCTGCGCTTCATTCCCAGCGCGACCTACACGCCCGTGCCGCTGGTGCCGGTGAATAACCCGGTGACCAACCGCCCGCCCGACATGACCCACGCGGCGCTGCGCAGCGTGTCGCCGCTGCACCTGGAGTACCTGCGTAACATGGGCTCGGCGGCCACCATGACCATTTCCCTGATTAACCAGGGCCGGCTGTGGGGCATGATTACCTGCCACCACCTCACGCCCCGGCTGGTGAGCTACGAGCTGCGGGAGCTGTGCCAGTTCATCGGCAAGACGTTTTCGGCGCTGCTGCCCAGCAAGGAGCAGCACGACGAGGACGAGTACCTGCTGCGCATTCGGGCGCAGCAGGCCCGGCTGTTCGAGCACGCCTCGGCCCACAACAATTTTGTGGACGGCCTGCACCAGGAGGCAACCACGGTAATGGACGTGTTCGAGTGCGGCGGGGCGGCCATTTACTTCGACGACGACCTGGTGACGGTGGGCGCAACGCCCACGCCGGCCCAGATTCGGGAGTTGATAGCGTGGCTGCAGACCAACGCCAAAACGGACGTCTTCTGCACCAATTCCTACCCCGCCCTCAACCCGGCGGGGGTGGCGCTGCGGGCCACGGCCAGCGGCTTCATCGCCGCCGCCCTCACCGACGCGCCCCGCAACTACCTGCTCTGGTTCCGGCCCGAGTTGGTGCGCACCGTGACCTGGGCCGGCCAGCAGGAAAAGGCCAAAGTGCTGACCGACGGGCAGATGTTTCTCTCGCCCCGGCAGTCGTTTGAGGCCTGGAAGGAGCTGGTGGAAAACACCGCCGCGCCGTGGAAGCCCGTGGAAATAGCCGCGGCCCGCGAAATCCGCCTGCACATTTCCGACCTGCGCTTCAAGGTGTTCAACGAGCTGCAGGCCCGCGCCCAAAGCCTGGCCCGCCTCAATAGCGAGCTGGAGCGCAGCAACGACGAGCTGGACTCGTTCGCTTACGTGGCCTCGCACGACTTGAAAGAGCCCCTGCGCGGCATCCACAACTACTCGCTGTTTTTGCTGGAGGACTACGCCGACCGCCTCGACGCCGAGGGCGTGCACAAGCTCGAAACGCTGGTGCGCCTGAGCCAGCGCATGGAAGGCCTGATTGAGTCGCTGCTGCAGCTCTCGCGCGTGGGCCGCACCGACCTGGTGGTGGCCGACGTGAACCTGAACCAAGTGCTGGCCGAGGTGGCCGAGCTATTGCAGCCGCGCTTCGAGCAGACCAACACCGTGCTCACGGTGGTGGGGCCGCTGCCCACGGTGCGCGCCGACGGGGTGCGGCTGCAGGAGGTGTTCCACAACCTGATTGTCAACGGCATGAAGTACAACGACAAGCCCGCCAAGACCGTAATGGTGGGGCTGGCCCCGCCCGAGGCAACGGCCGGCACCGCGGAGGCCGTGCCCGGCGGCGAGTTCTATACCTTTTACGTACGCGACAACGGCATCGGCATCGAAGCCCGGCACCAGGTCAACATCTTTAAGCTCTTCAAGCGCCTCCACGCCCAGGACAAGTACGACGGCGGCACCGGCGCGGGCCTGGCCATCGCCAAAAAAATGGTGGAGAAGCACGGCGGCAGCTTGTGGGTCGAGTCGGTGCCTGGGCAGGGCGCCACGTTTTATTTCACGCTTCCCAAGTCGTTGTAATTGATTAACTACCCCCTCCGGCCCCTCCTCGTGGTGGAAGACAGCGCCGAAGACTTCACGGCCCTGAGCCGCGTATTTCGCAAGCTCGCGCTGCAAAACCCCGTGGTGCGCTGCGAAGACGGCGACCAAGCCCTGGCGTACCTGCAAGGGCACGGCCAGGCGGCGGGCTGGCCCGCGACGCTGCCGGCCCTGGTGCTGCTCGACCTGAACCTGCCGGGCATCGACGGACGCACGGTGCTCGAAACCCTCAAGAAGGACCCCCGGCTGCAGGCCCTGCCGGTCGTCGTGCTCAGTACCTCCTCCAGCACCCGCGACGTGGAGCGCTGCTACCAGCTGGGCGCCAACGGCTACCTCACCAAGCCCATTCAGTACGCCGCGCTGGAAGACAAGCTGCGGCTGGCCCTGCAGTACTGGCTGGAAGCCTCGGAACTACCCCAAATTACTTAAGCCCGCACCAGTGAAAAGAATATTGCTGGTCGACGACAACGAGCAGGACCGGACCCTGTACCGGCGCTACCTGAGCAAATCCGAAGGGCACGAACGGCTGGAAATTAGCGAGGCCGCCACGGGCGCCGAGGCCCGGGCCGCATTCGCGGCCCACCGGCCCGACTGCGTGCTGCTGGATTACAACCTGCCCGACACCGACGGCCTGGACCTGCTGGCCGAGCTGATGGCCCTGGCCCCCCCCGAAACCCTGTGCGTGGTGATGATAACCGGCGGCGGCAGCGAAGGCCTGGCCATGCGCGCCCTCCGGACCGGCGCCCTCGATTACCTGGTGAAGCAGCAGTTCGACCAGAGCATGCTCGTGAAAACGGTGTTCCACGCCATCGAAAAAAATGAGTGGCGGCAGTACGTGGCCTCCTACCACAACGAGCTGCGCGCCGTGAACCAGCAGCTGCGCGACTCGCTGGAGGAGCTGCGGAATACGCGAGAGGAGGTCACCCAGAAAAACGCGCAGCTCACGGCCGCCAACGCCCAGCTCACGGCCGCCAACCTCGACCTCGACAATTTCGTGTACGCCGCCAGCCACGACCTCAAGCAGCCGGTTAATAACCTGACCGGACTGTTTGACGAGCTGCGGCGCACGGCCACCTTTCACGACCCCGAGGAGGCCGTGGTAATGCAACTGGTGCAGACCTCGCTGCACGACCTGAGCACCACCATTTCCGACCTGGCGGCCATCGTGCAGGAAGAGCGCCCCTGCGGCCATCAGTCCACCGAAATCGTGCGGCTGGCCGACCTGGTGGCGGAAGTGAATCAGACGCTCAGCCGCGAAGTGCAGGAAACGCAAGCCTCCATCAGCACGGCTTTTGAAACCTTACCCGAGTTGGAGTACGTGCGCGTCAACCTGCGCTCCATCCTGCTGAACCTGCTGGCCAACGCCCTGAAGTACCGCCACCCCGCCCGCCCCCCGCGGGTACACCTGCGCGCTTTCCGCGAAGCCGGCCACCCCGTGCTCGAAGTACAGGACAACGGCCTGGGCATCGACTTGGAGCGTCACGGCTTGGAGCTGTTCCAGCTGTTCCGGCGCTTCCATCCCGAAGCGGCAGCCGGCACCGGCGTGGGCCTTTTTCTCGTCAACCGGCTGGTGCTCGCCCACGGCGGCCGTATCGAGGTAACCAGCGAGGCGGGCCACGGCACCACGTTCCGGCTGCATCTGTAGGAGGATAAATCTTCGACTTGCACCGCTTCGACAAAGGCCGCCCGCAACGCCCGCCCGCGCTGGGTGCCGCGCTCGGCCGCGTGGACGCTTTTTTCCGCTGCTAGTGGTTTGACAACTTAATTTAGGGGGCGATAGTTCTGCTAAGACACGTTTCATTTCTCGCTCATGGCCCGCCCCACACAACCCGTTCATCTGCCGCTTGCGGACCAATCTGCCCTGCGGGCCATTGTCAAAAAGGGTACCCACAAGAGCCGCACCATCACGCGGGCCAACGCCCTGTTGCGGATGGGTGCCGGCGGCAGCGCGTCGGCTGTCCAAGTCCAGGCAGGCATTTCCTCCACCCAGTACCACCGCCTCAAGCGCCGTTACCTGGACGGTGGCCTGGCCAATGCGTTGGAAGAGCGCCCGCGCAGCGGGCAACCGCCAAAGGTGACGGCGGCCGTGGAGGCCCGTATAACGAGCCTGGCGTGCAGTGAGTGGCCCGCTGGTGCCTCCCGCTGGACGTTGTCTTTGCTCAACGAAAACATGGTTTCGCTGGGCTACATCGACACGATTTCGAACGAGGCGATTCGACAAGTGTTAAAAAAAGCAAACTCAAACCTTGGTTAAGCGAAATGTGGTGCATCGGCACCATCACGGGCGACTACCTGGCCAACATGGAAGATGTGTTGGACGTGTACAGCCAGCCCGCCGAGGCGGGCGTGGTGCGCCTCTGCTTTGATGAACGGCCCTGCCAACTCCTGGACCACGTGCTGACCCCGATTCCACCCAAGCCCAACGCCACGCGCAAAGAACACCAGGAATACGTGCGCAAAGGCGTGTGTAACGTGCTGCTGGCCTACAACCTGGACACGGGCCAGCGCCATCTGCAAGTGACGACGACCAAAACCAAAGCCGACTACGCCCATTTTATGGACTGGCTCGTGCAAACCCACTACCCGGAAACGCCGAAAATTAAGCTCGTGCAAGACAACTACAGCACCCACAGCTACGGCGCCTTCTATGAAAACCTGCCCGTCGAAACGGCCCGCAAGCTGCGGCACACACTCGAATTCCACTACACCCCCAAACACGGCTCCTGGCTCAATATGGCCGAAATTGAGTTCGCCGCGCTTTCCCGCCAGTGCCTGGACCAACGCATCGGCACGCAGGAACGACTCGAAGCGGAGGCCGTGGCCTGGGAAGCCAAACGAAACGCAGCGGCCGTCAAGGTCAACTGGTCATTCACCACCGAAAAGGCCCGTGATAAATTGAAAAACAGGTACGCCGAACTAACCAAAGTAACTGACGAAATTAAACTGTCAGACCACTAGTTCAGCGCCGCCACGGCCCGTCCCTGCGTGGCCCGGCTTACGGCCAGTCTGCCCAGCGCGGCCAGCCACACGCGTAGCTCGCCCGGGGTGGCATCGGGCCGCTAGCGCAGGCGGCCAACTCGGCGCGGGTGGGCACATCCAGGCAAGGAGCCGGGTTCACTGCCCGCCGGCAGTGCCCGCCCGCTAACCGCTGGTAAGTTGGCAGTGCAGAAGCTTCCCAACAAAGGACAGCGACACGCGGGAATTGGACCGCTACTTGACGCACGGTGCGCCCGGGCTGCCCACAGGCAGCGGCCACCCGCTCCCGCAAACCCGATGAATAAGCCTTCACGCTAAAAGGTACCTGCAAAACCGTTAATTATCCTAAAAAATGCTTTAATTAGTATTGCGTTGTACAGAACCACACTATTCCGCAACCACGCCTACCGTTAGCAGTTCTCAACCTGGCAGTCAAATATATCTACTTTTAACAGTATTCAAAAACACTGTCCCATTCAGAGATTATATTCCTAAATCGAGAATGCGACCCATATACACTCGCAATCTGACCTCGTATTAAATTCGCAGGCAGTTTGTTTGGGCATATTTTTTATCATCTGCCCCCGTTGTGTCGTATTTTTGCAATATAATTTTTCTAATACTAAGCAAAACTTATTCAAATACGTATTGACGAGTAGGCAAGCTCCCCTCACGGGTTCGCCTTCCGCCGCCACACTAATTTTATGACGCTATATTCACCTTTTAAGATTTTTGTGGTTGAGGACAACGAGTGGTACGGCGAGCTTCTCGTGCACCGCCTAAGTCAGAATCCGAACCACAGCGTGCACCGGTTCTCGACGGCCCAGGCCTGCCTCGAACAGCTGGGGGAGATGCCCGATTTTATCACCCTCGACTACTCGCTTCCCGATGCCAAGGGCGAGCAGCTGCTGCGTCAGATTTCTGACCGCCTACCGGGCACCGAAATCCTGGTTATCTCCGGGCAGGAAGACGTGGGCACCGCCGTGCGGATGCTGCAGCAAGGGGCCTACGACTACCTGGTGAAAGACGGCAACACCCTGGACCGGCTATGGAACATAGTGGGCAAAGTGGAGCAACAGGTGCTTCTGCGGCGCGAAAACACTCAGCTGCGACAGCAAATCGGGGCCCGCTACGGTCCGGGCCAGGCTATCCTCGGCGAGCACCTGCTGGTGCAGCAGGTGCTCACGCTTATTGCCAAGGCAGCGCGCACGTCCATCACGGTGAGCGTGAGCGGCGAAACCGGCACCGGCAAGAATTTGGCCGCTAAGACCATCCACTTTCAGTCAGACCGCGCCGCGCGGCCGTTCGTGGCCGTCAACATGGCGGCTATTCCGCATGAATTAATTGATAGCGAACTATTTGGGCACGAGAAAGGGGCGTTTGCCGGTGCCGTGGCGCGGCGCGTGGGCCGGCTGGAAGAAGCCAACGGCGGCACCCTGTTTCTGGATGAAATTGCGGACCTCGACCTGAGCCTGCAAGCCAAGCTGCTGCGCGTGCTACAGGAGCGGAAAGTACCCCGCGTGGGCGGTAGTCAGCACGTTGCCTTCGATGTGCGCCTGATAGTGGCCACCCACCGCGACCTGCTGGTTGAAGTGCAGGCCGGCCGCTTCCGCGAGGATTTGTACTACCGCCTGCTGGGCCTGCCCATTGCGCTGCCCCCGCTCCGCCAGCGCGGCACCGACATTCTGCTGCTGGCCGATGTGTTCGTGCGTGAGTTTTGTAATTTCAATAACCTGCCCCCGCGCCAACTCACCGAATCAGCCCGCAAGCAGCTTATGGCCCACACTTTTCCGGGCAATGTGCGCGAGCTGAAGGCCGTGGTGGAGCTGGCCACGGTGCTGGCCGATGGGGAACAGATTCAGGCCGCCGACCTGTCCCTGCGCTCGGGAAAGGCCTCGATTGGGGTCTGCAGCCAATTGTCGCTGCGCGACCAGACGACGGCGATTGTGCAGGGCTGCCTCGATGAGATGGGCGGCGATGTGCTGGCCGTGGCTGCGCGCCTGCAAATCGGCAAGTCTACTATTTACCGTATGATACAGCAGCAGGAGCTGCACATAAGCTAGAGAGCGAAACCAGGTGGCCACCGTATTACGCTTTACCTTGTTATCGTTACTCCTGCTCCCCCTTCACTATCCCGCCTCGTAGCTCCTGACTAATGCGCCGCTCCCGCTTATCCCGCTCGTCACGCAGGGCCGCCGTGCCAGCAGTGCGACGAATAGTGGCCTCGGCCAACGGCTTGCCCCCAACGGCGGCCAGTGCGCCCCCGTTTGGGCCTTACCTGGCCGATAAGGTACCCCTCATCCTGTTCAGCTACGATATTGTGTACCGGCGGCTGCTGCACTGCAACCAGCACTGCCACACCGTACTGGGGTTCAGCAGCCAGGAGCTGCTGGATTTGGGGACTACCCTTCGCTCCGAACTGATACATCCGGACTCGCTGACCAAGCTGCGGGGGCAAAACCTGAATAAAAGGCTGGCCCTGGGGCGGCCGCTGAGCTGGGACTGCCAGGTGCGGCACCGCGACGGCAGCTGGCGGTGGCTGCGCATGCGAGTGCGCGCTTCCGCCATTGGCCCGGATGGACACGTGCGGGAGATTATGGGCAGTGCGGAGGATGTGACGCGCCACCGCGCCACCCTGGACGAGCTCCGCCACAACCGACACCTGCTGCGGCAGGTAACCGACCTGGCCCCGAACGTAATTTACATCTACGACCTGCACCAGAACCGCACTACCTACGTCAACGAACGGGTGGAATCGCTGCTGGGGTACAGCAGCGCGGAAATGCTGGCGTTTGAGAGCGGCTCGCTACTGAGTACAGTGATGTCAGCAGAAGTGAAGGGAAAATTCGAGGCCTACATGGCAGAAGTGGCGAAGCTGCCAGATGGCAAGACCCGCGTACTGGCATACCCCGTGCGGCACCGCAACGGCACCCTGCGCTGGCTGCGCACCACCACCACGCCCTTCGCCCGCGCCACCGATGGCACCGTGCGCAGCCTTATTGGCGTAGCCGAAGACATTACCGAGCAGCGTGCGGCCGATGAGCAGAGCCAGGCGGCTACCCTGCGCCTGGCTGAGCAGTACCGCTTGTTCCGCCAGGTTATCGACACCCTGCCCCACCCCATCTCCCTCAAGGACGACCACGGCAACTACCAGCTGGCCAACCAGGCCACGGCCGACCTGTTCGGGCTGTCCATAGAGGACTTGATGCAATACGGCACCGCCAATACGCCGTTCACCAACATTCCGGACCTCACGTCCTGCCACCGCCAGGACCAGCAGGTGCTGGCCACCGGCCAGGACTCCACTCGGGAAGAGTCTTACCTCGATACCCAGGGGTTGCTCGCGTGGTTTATCAGCGTGAAGCGGCTGTTTGTGGATGGCAACGAGGTGCGGCACGTGCTGGGCATCAGCACCAACATCACCGAGCTCAAGCACACCCAACAGGCGCTGGAAGCAGCCATTGCCACGGCCAAGGTGAATGCCCAAGCTAAGGAAGATTTCCTGGCCAACATGAGCCACGAAATTCGTACGCCACTGCACGGCATTCTGGGCCTGACCGGGGTACTGGCCAAAACCACGCTCAGCCGAAGCCAGCACGACTACCTGGGCCTGCTGGGCGAATCGGCCGAACACCTGCTGATGGTACTGAACGACGTGCTGACCACGGCCCGGCTCGGGGCCGGCAAGCTGCAGCCCGAGTCCATTGCCTTCCGGCCCGCCAACGTGCTCACCGGCTGTGCGGCCCTGCTCCGGCCCCGCGCCCGCGAAAAGGGCCTGCGCCTGCGCGTGGACATGCCCGACACCCTGCCGGAAGTTTTTGGCGATTCCCACCGCCTGCGGCAGGTGCTACTCAACCTGGTCAGTAATGCCATCAAGTTCACCGCCACGGGCCAGGTGCGGCTGCGCTGCCAGGCCGGCACCGCGCCCGTTGGCCACCCCGTACTCAGTGATACCGTCTGGCTGCAGTTTACGGTGAGCGACACGGGGGTTGGTATTCCCTCCGAAACCCTGGATAAGGTATTCGAGCCGTTTGCGCAGGCCGCCGCCAGCACCGACCGCGAATACGGCGGCACCGGCCTGGGCCTGAGTATTTCCGACGGCCTCGTAACCCTCATGGGGGGCATGCTGCGGGTGTGCAGCGAAGTAGACCAGGGCAGCACCTTTGCCTTCACCCTGGCCTTTCGGCCGGTGCCGGTGGCTGCGCCGGGGCCAGACAGCCTCCCGGCGCTGGCCCCCGCCAGCCCGGCCACGGGTCGCATTTTGCTGGTCGAAGACAACCTGGTAAATAGCCTGCTGGCCGAAACCGTGCTGCGCAACTGGGGCTGGGAAGTGACCACGGCAGCCAGCGGCCCGGCGGCTATCAAGCTATTTGAGTTCCGGCCTTTCGACCTGGTGCTAATGGACATTCAGATGCCGGGCATGGATGGTGAAACCGCCGCCCGCGCCCTGCGCGAGCACTCCAACCCCGTTCAGGCGGCCACGCCCATTATTGCCCTCACGGCCCGCGCGCAGGCCGGCGAGGCCGAGCGCCTGCAAGCCGCTGGCTTTGCCGGCTACCTGGCCAAGCCCTACCGCGAAGAGCAGCTACTCCAAACCATGCAAGCCGTATTGGCCCGTCAGCACCGGCCCACCGGCCCCGAACCCGCTTCTAACCCTCTTTCTGCAATGCCTGCTCCCTCTCCACTCTACGACCTGAGCAATGTACGCCAACTGGTGCGCCACGACGAAGCCATTACGCGGCGCCTGGCTTGGGCTTTTATCGAAACCACGCCCGCCATTCTCACCGCCCTCGACGAAGCCCTCACCAAGGCCGACTGGGAAGCCGTGGGCGATGCCGCCCATCACCTCAAAAGCTCCCTCGATGGCTTGGGAGTAGAAAGCCTGCGCCTCGTTATCCGGGAAGTGGAAGCCTACGGCGACAGCCCCCCCGAACCTGCCCAAGCCGCCCAACAGGTAGCCCTGGTGCGGGCCACCACCGAAAAGGTGATGACCGCCCTGCGCAGTGAGTTTCCGGAGCACCAGGCCTGACAGTTCCCCATGATTGAACCTACTTCCTCCGCGCTTGCGCCCCCGGCCGCCCCCATCACCACCGATACCGTCGTTATCGGGGCGGGACAGGCCGGGCTGGCCGCGGCGTACTACCTGCAGCAAGCCCACCTCGATTTCCGGGTGCTGGATGCCGGCCCCACGGCCGGGGCCGCCTGGGCCAGCCGCTACGATTCCCTTCGACTTTTTTCCCCGGCGTGGGCTAGCGGCCTGCCCGGCTATGCGTGGCCTACGCCACCACTGCACTACCCCAGCCGCGACGAAACCACCGCCTACCTGCGCGACTACGCCGCCCATTTTGGCTTCCCGCTCGAGCTGCAGCAACGCGCTACCTACCTGGCGGCGGCCCCAAATCGGGCCGGCTACGTGGTGCAGACAGCGGCGGGCGGCACCTACCACGCCCGCCGGGTTATTGTGGCCACCGGCCCCTACACCGCCCCCCACGTACCCGAGTGGGCCGCGCAACTACCGCCCAACGTAGCGCAGTTGCACAGCAGCGCCTACCAGCGGCCGGCCCAATTACCCGGCACGGGTCCCGTGGCCGTGGTGGGCAGCGGCAACTCGGCCCTGCAAATTGCGGCCGACATTGCCGGCACCGGCCGCGCGGTGGTAGTGGCGTTTGATGAGAAGACGCCCGCTATAGCCAACAATCAATTCACCTGGGCTTTTCTGACGGCGACGCGCCTGTTGCGCGTGCCTCAGCACACGGCGCTGGGCCGCTTCATGATGCACCAGCCAGAACCCGTGGTGAGCGGCGACCTCGCCCGCCTGCGCGGCTTCGCCAACGTCACGTTTATCGGGCGGGCCACGGCGGCACTGCCCACGGGTGAGCTGCAAGGCCAGCGGGCCACTTCGGCCCCACTGGCCGCCGTGGTCTGGGCCACCGGCTACCGGCCCGACTATGGTTGGATTGACTTACCCATTGTCAGCGCCGATGGGCAGCCGCAGCACCGCCGGGGCCTCACGGCCGCGCCGGGCGTGGCCTTCCTGGGCCTCAATTGGCTCGATAGCCGCAACTCGGCGCTGCTGAATGGGGCTGGGGCCGATGCCCGGCGTGTGGTAGCGGCCCTTTTGCGCACGCCGTAGCAATGCCCTAATGTTGTTGAAACCCAGCCGGGCGTTTTATGGTTGAACCATCATAAGCCGCTTCCGGAAGCAAGCAGCTGCTTTTTCACCCGCTTTTATATCCTTTATCATGTTTATTTTCATGCTGGGCCTTTTAGTGGCCACTGCCATCCTCGCACTCAAAACGGTATCGAACGCCAAAGAAATGCTAGTTCCCGTGCCCGTTCGGGTTAAGTAGCACTCCTGCGGTTTTTTACATAAAAAAGGCAGCCCAACGGCTGCCTTTTTTATGCTAATTGTAAAAGCGAAGTCAGGTTATCGAATAACCAGTTTGCACATCTGACTGGTGTTGTCGGCTTCGAGGCGTACATAGTACAAACCGTTGGCAAACTTACTGAGGTCGAGCATCTTCGTGTACCGGTCGTTCATTTCGGTAAGCGTTTCGCGGTACATTACCGAACCGATAACGTTGAGTACGCTCAACTCCACTTTCTTGCCTTGCAGGTTGCTGATGGTGAGGTGCACGATGCCGGTGCTGGGATTTGGGTACACCAGCAAGGTTTTATTGTCTTCAACGGGTTTACCTTGCTGCCCGGGACGAGCAGTGGCAGCGGCCGAAGCAGCGGGTACGGTAGTCATTAGCGGGCCCAAGCCGAAGCTCAGACAAGCTACCAGTAGAATAGGGAAGAGTAGGCGTTGCATCATAGTAATAATTAGTGGTTAACCAAAACCGACACGGGGCTAAATAACTTAACGAACAGTGTTGATTTTAGTTGACAAAGGTACGGCGGTTTGACCGTCAGGCCTACTGAAACATACGGAAAACGCGATAAACTACGGCGTTTTGGCGGCCACGGTTCTCATTTTCACGACCAATTTGGTGGATATTCTTTTGATTGGCGGCGGATTGGCGGGCCTGGCGGCGGCCCTGGACTTGGCCGGGCGCGGGCACCGCGTAGCCGTGGTGGAGCGGAAGCAGTACCCGTTTCACAAAGTATGCGGCGAGTACGTGAGCAACGAAGTGCTGCCCTACCTGCGCCGCCTCGGGGCCGACCCGGCGGAGCTGGCTCCGGCGGCCATTGGCCAGTTCCTGCTCTCGTCGCCGGGTGGGCGCACCCTCAATAGTCGGCTCGACCTGGGCGGCTTTGGCGTGAGCCGCTACCTGCTCGACGATTTTCTGTACCAGCGGGGCTTAGCCCGGGGCGTGACTTTTCACCTGAAAAGCACCGTGACGGATGTAGCCTTTGACTCGGCCACCGACCAGCACCGCGTGACCCTGGCCGACGGCCGCCAGCTCCCGGCCCGCGTGGTGCTGGGCACCTATGGCAAGCGCGCCAACCTGGACCGGCAGCTGCAACGGTCCTTTTTTGCCCAGCGCTCGCCCTACCTCGGGGTGAAGTACCACCTGCGCCTGCCGGGCTTCCCGCGCGATGTGATTGCGCTGCACAATTTCGCCGATGGCTACGCCGGTATTTCGGCCATTGAGGACGACAAGCTGTGCTTCTGCTACCTCACTACCCGCCAAAACCTGAAGCGCCACGGCACCATTCCGGCGATGGAAGCGGCCGTACTGGCCAAAAACCCGCACTTGCGCGAGATTCTGACCTCGGCCGAAGTGCTGTATCCGCAGCCCGAGGTCATCAATGAAATATCCTTCGCGCCTAAACGGCCCGTGGAGCAGCATGTGCTGATGTGCGGCGACGCGGCGGGCCTCATCACGCCGCTGTGCGGCAACGGCATGGCCATGGCCCTGCACGGCGCGGCGCTGGCCGCTGATGCGGCACACCATTTTCTGGCGGGCAAAACAACCCGCGCCACCATGGAAACCCAGTATGCCCAGACTTGGAATGCGCAGTTTGGGGCACGGCTGCGGGTGGGCCGGGCGGTGCAGCGGCTGTTTGGCGGGCCGGTGCTGAGCGAGGCCGTGGTGGGCGGCCTGCGCCACTGGCCCGGGGCTGTGCAGGCCCTGATGCGCCGCACCCACGGCACGCCGTTTTAGCTCAATTCTTGGAAAAAACCTGGCGTCAGTGCCCAAAACACCACAATGTTATTGGCACTATTTTATGGAAGCAAAGCGTAAAGCTGTTTGCTTTACCGTAAGTAGTCTGCACATTGCCCTTGCGCCCGGCCCGGTGGGGTTTTTAACAACTGGTCTACCTCGTTTTATCATTCGTAATTATCTTTCGGCATGCCGAGTTATTTAGGTGCTATTGGCACTGCCAACCCTGTCCACCGCATTGCGCAGCCCCAAATTGCCGATTTCATGGCCCAGGCCCTGCAGTTTGGCGAGGGCGACACGCGCAAGCTCCGGGCCTTGTACCGGGTGTCGGGCATTGAGCACCGCTACTCGGTGCTGCCCGACTACGGCCGGGCCAACGGCGACTACACGTTTTTCCCCAACACGCCCACGCTGGAGCCTTTCCCGAGTGTGGGCCAGCGCATGGCCGTTTATCGGCGTGAGGCATTGCCGCTAGCCATTGAGGCCGTGCGCAGCTGCCTGCGCCAGGTACCCGACGTTGCTCCGGCCAGCATCACGCACCTTGTGACGGTGAGCTGCACGGGCATGTACGCGCCGGGGCTCGATATAGAGCTGGTACAGGCCCTGGGCCTGCGCCCCGACGTGCGCCGCACCTGCGTAAACTTCATGGGCTGCTACGCCGCCGTGAACGCCGTGAAGCTGGCCGACGCCTTCTGCCGGGCCGATGCCGATGCCCGGGTGCTCATTGTGAGCGTGGAGCTGTGCACCATTCATTTTCAGAAAAGCCCGGAGGAAGACCATCTCATCAGCAACGCGCTGTTTGGCGATGGTGCCGCCGCCGCCCTGGTGCTGGCCGAGCCGCTACCCAACGGTGCGCCCAGCCTGGCCCTGCAAGGCTTTCACTGCGGGCTGGAGCCCGATGGCCACGACGACATGGCCTGGCACATCAACGACTTTGGGTTTGAGATGACGCTGAGCAGCTACGTGCCCAAGCTCATCCAGCGCGGCATCCGCAGCCTCACCGATGGGTTGCTGGCCAGCCTGCCGGTGCAGCTGGGCGATATCCGGCACTTCGCCATTCACCCCGGCGGGCGCAAAATTCTGGAAACCATTGAAACCGAATTGGGGCTGACCCGCGACGACAACCGCCACGCCTACCACGTGCTGCGCAACTACGGCAATATGTCGTCGGCCACGGTGCTGTTTGTGCTGCGCGAGGTACTGGCCCACGCCACCCCCGCCGACCACGGCGCGCCGGTGCTCAGCTTTGCTTTCGGGCCGGGCCTTACCATGGAGGCCATGCTGCTGCAGTTGACAGTTAACAATGAGCCGTTAGCAGTGAGTAGCGAGCGAACGGGTGACGAAGTAATGCTTGAATCGACCGAAACCGTGTTGGTAACTGCTCATTGATAACTGTTAAATGTTAGATGAGCGCGCCTCCGGCCCCGAGCTGATGGATGACCTGACGCTGGCCACCGATGCCCTGCGTCAGAACCTCGACGAGCTGGAAACCATCAATACCTGGCTGGGCGGCTACCAGCCCGTGCTCGATGCCCTGCGGCGGCTGCGGCCCCGCTTTGCGGCGGGCCAGCCGCTACGCCTGGCCGACCTGGGCAGCGGCGGCGGCGATACCCTGCGCCACATTGCCCGCTGGGCCCGCAAAAAGGCCATTACCGTGCAGCTGACCGGCATTGATGCCAATCAGTTTATGCTGGAATATGCCGGGGCCAAAAGCCAGGAATACCCGGAAATCAGCTACCGGCAATTTGATATTTTCTCGCCCGAATTCCAGAATCAGCCTTACGATGTGCTGACGTGCAGCCTGTTTTGCCACCACTTCACCGATGACGAGCTGGTGACGCTGCTGCGGCAGTGGCAGGCCCAGGCCCAGGTGGCCGTAATTATCAATGACCTGCACCGGCACTGGCTAGCCTACCACAGCATAAAGTGGCTCACGCGGCTACTGGGCGGCTCCTACCTGGTGCGGCACGATGCGCCGCTGTCGGTAGCCCGGGCCTTCCGGCGCGCCGATTGGGTGCAGCTGCTGGCGCGGGCGGGCATCACGAAGTACGAACTGCGCTGGCGCTGGGCCTTTCGCTGGCAGCTGATTTTTTAGTGGTTAATATGTTAGCATTGGAACGTTAACCGCTCACCGTTAACCCTTAAAACAACCCCGCCGCTACCCGGTACGTGTTGGCGTGGGCTTCCACGATGTCGGCGATGCGTTCGGAATAGCCGCCGCCCATGCACACCACCACCGGTAGGGCCTGGCGGTGACAGAGGCTGAGCACCAACTCGTCGCGCTGGCGGCAGCCGTCGCGGGTGAGGGCCAGATGACCCAGCTTGTCGGTGGCCAGTACATCGACCCCGGCCAGGTAGAATACGAAATCGGGCTGCTGCTCATCGAGCAACCGGGGTAGCGTTTCGCCCAGTAATTTCAGGTAAGTGGAGTCGTCGGTGCCATCGGGCAGGGGCAGGTCGAGGTCGGACTGCTCTTTGCGGGCGGGGTAGTTGCGCGCTCCGTGCATGGAAAAGGTGAACACCCGCGGCTCCTCCTGAAAAATAGCGGCCGTGCCGTTGCCCTGGTGCACGTCGAGGTCCACGATGAGGACTTTGCGCACGGCGGGCACGTTGGCCAGCAGCCAGGCAGCGGCGGCGGCCTGGTCGTTGAGCAGGCAAAACCCTTCGCCCCACGCCCGAAACGCGTGGTGCGTACCCCCGGCGATGTTGAACGCCACGCCGTGCACCAGGGCCAGTCGCGCCGCCTCAATAGTCCCGCCCAGGATGGTGATTTCGCGCTCAAACAACGCCGCCGACCACGGGAAGCCCGTGGCCCGCTCTTCCTGCCGCGTGAGCTGCCCCAGCCGCAGCCGCTGGTAATAGTCGGCGGCGTGCACCCGCAGAATATCCTCATCCGACGGCGGATGGGCCACAAAAAAGTCGGTTGCCGTGGCGGTGCCTTCGCGCAGGAGCTGTTCGGGCAGCAGCTCGTATTTCAGCATGGGGAAGCGGTGCCCCTCTGGCAAAGCATGGGCGTAGCAGGGTGCAAAGGCGATGGGAAGCATAAGGCGGCAGTGAATACGGCTTGGTAGCTGGAAACAAGCATTGACAAAGAAAGGCGCGGATGCTTGCTCCTTACAGGGGCAATGTCCGGCGTCTACAGCGCAATCATACTCGCCGGTTTCGTACGGCCCGGCCGATTTACACCTCGCGCAACGGCAGATTCCGAACAGGCCGACAAAACTCCTGCACGGAGGCTAACCTGATGAAAGTCATGTGCCGGGGTCAGTATCATCATGGCGGGGGCGGGGGCCGGGGCGGACTTTTGACTTAAGCTTCCTTCCACTCAGCTTGAAACCACGCGGCGCACCGCTCCACGCGGCTGCTTCGCCACCCTCAACTGCTTCCCATCATGCAAACTGCTCAACTTATAACGCCCGCCGCTCCCGCCGGGTGCATAGCCGATGCCGACATCACCACGGCCGTTGAAACACTGCTGACCACGAACAGAGGGTTGAGCACGCACGATAATCCGCGCCCGCTACGGCTGGTCGGCCAACCTGCACGACCAGGAGGTACACGTGCTGGTAACGAATGGCCGGGGCAAACAACCACCTGCGCGTGCTGACCCTTGCCTCACCCATGAGCCGCGAGTCGCTCGCCAGCCGCCCGGAGAGCGAGTCTACTTGGGCCATCAGTGCCGACACCCGGCAGTGCGCCCAGGAAGCCGATGCCAGCATGGCCCAGGACGACTGGAAGTACACTTCCCCAGGTATCACCACCACCGTTTCGCCCGTCGCGGAAAGCAATTATTTTCTGCTTTAGCGGCGCTCCTGCCCTGTCGGCAGTTTCATTTTTTCACCTTTCACGCTTGGCTATGACTCCCTCCCTCGTTGTCCTGACTGATTTTTTCGCCGTGACCAACCGCGCCCTGTCGTATGCGGCCGGGCTGGCCGTGCCGCTGCACGCGCAGCTCGTGCTGCTGCACACACGCTACGACGGACTGCCCGTACCGGCAGGGTTTGGTGCCCACCACACCTTGCACGGCGAGCAACAAACCGACCAGGCCCTGCTGCGCCTGGCCGCCGAGCAAACCGTGCCCACCGAAGTAGACGTGGCCGAAGGCTTCCTGCCCGAAGCCGTGGCGGAGGCCGTGCGCCGCCACCACCCCTTGTTTATGGTGCTGGGCCGGCCCAGTGCCACCACCGAAGCGACGGAGTTGCTGACCAGCGTGGTGATGGACCTGCTGCGCCATGCGCCGCATCCGCTGCTGCTGGTGCCCGCAGTGGGCTGGGACGCGTTTCCGCCCCGCCGCTTCCTGCTGGCCGTGGACGGGCAACCCTTCACGTTCAACGACCAGGACCACCAGGAGGTGTTGAGCCGGCTGCTGCAAGCCACTCAGGCCACGCTCGACGTGGTGTACGTGACCGACGACGAGTACGCCCTGCCCGGAGCGGACAGCGTACTGGAAACGGTGCGGGCGAACGACCTGGTTAACACCTTTGCCAAGAGCCGCTTGCACGAAGTCTATCACTCGGCCGTAGTAGCTGGAGTGCTGGAAGAAGCCGCCCGCCAGGGAGCCGATGTGCTGGTGGTCGTGGTCCGTCGCCATAGCCTGCTGGGCAGCCTGTTTCACCGTAGTGTCACGGCGCAGCTCATTCAGGAGAGCGCCATCCCGGTCTTGCTGCTGCCCGCCGAGGATTAAGAGCGGCGCCCGGCCCAATTCGCCGGCCGGTGTACTTTCCTCAGTGCCGGGCACCCGTGCCCCTGGTGCCAGTTGAGGCCCCGGAACTGCCCGGCTGGATGCCTTCTGTGGGTTGATGGATTTAATTGACCAGCTACTTGCCATTTTACAAAAACACCCAACTATGTCACTCACCCTCATTGTTTTCGCCGGGTTTTATCCCACCGCCCGCCACACCGTGCACTACGCCAGCAGCCTGACCCACGCCCTGCACGGCAAGCTGGTACTCCTGCACGTCAAGCGGGCATCCCTGTTCGACCCCTATGAGCTGATGGCCGAAAGCTTCCGGCAGGAAGAACTGGGCCGCGAGACCGAAACCGCGTCGGCGCTGTACCGCATGGCCGGGGAACTGCCCACCCAACCTACCGTGGAAGTGGCCACCGACCTGCTGCCCGTGATGGCCCAGGACCTGGCCACCCGGCACCGTCCGGCGTTGTTCGTGCTCAGCCAGCCCGACCGGACGCGGGCCGGAAACAGCGTGGCACACGACTGCGCCGAACTACTGCGGGCCGGACACTTCCCGCTACTGGTGGTGCCGCCCACCGCCCCGGCCGACCAGCCGCCACGCCGCATCGTGATTGCCGCCGACCGCGAGCCATTTGCCCTGGCCTCCAACGCCCACGCCCTGCACCAGCTGCTCGCGCTGCCCGGTGCCGAGCTCATTGTGGCCCATATATCGAGCGGGGTAGAAGACGACGAAGACTGCAGCTCCGCACTGCGGGCGGTGCAGCTAAGCGGCCTGATAAAAGGGCTGGCCATGCCCGAGCTGCGGGGCTACGAGCACGACAACTACGCCAAGGGCTTGCTGGCGGCGGTGCAGGACACCCAGGCCGACCTCGTGATTGTGCTGGCCCGGGAGCGCAGCTACCTGAGCGAGCTATTTCACCAGAGCGTGACGGCCCAGCTGCTGGCCGAGTGCCCCGTGCCGGTGCTGGTGTTGCCCGTGACCGCCGGAGTCGCGCCGGCGCCTTCTGCCAGCCGCTCCACGGCGGCCGCCCGTTAAACCTGCGCTCACTTCTGCTCCTGGCGGTGATGGCCGTTGCCGACGCATCGCGGGTAGGTATAGCCGTTTCACGAACGAGGAGACGTGAAGGGTCGCGTCTTTACACCCTGTGTACACCATCTGTGAAACCACTGCATACTGGCTGATGCCCAGCATCGCAACAGCATTTTGTCAGGTCTACAAGCGTCCTCTTCATCCTTAATTTTTCCAGATTCCCCCTCCCTGCTTGTACTCCACCTTCCTGCTTTTTGCTGGTGCTGAGCTTCGCCGGCCAGGGCCAACAGCTCAACCCGGCTAAGCTCGATAGCCTGCTCAACGGACCAGCGGCCAATAAAAACCTCATGGCTTTAGGGCACTGGCTAAAGAATGTCATCCCATTGGCTGAGTATCGTCAAGGCATGGGCTGGGGTTAGGACGGAATTTTACCTGCTACTTATTCCTCACCACGGGCTGCCCAAAGCCCTTTTTTCCTTTCGCCATGATAACGCCCACGATTCTGTTTTCGGTGATGCTAGTGGCCGCGCTGGCCGTGTTTAGCGTTTACGCCCGCGCCACGCGGCCGCAGCTTCCGCCCGAACCCGTCCGATAAACCAGCGGCCCGTTCAGGTCCTGCCCGACGGTAAATCTATCGTCGGCCTCTGCTTTTCATCTCCTGGCACCATGCCATCACCCGCTCGCCTACTGCTTACCGGTGCCACGGGCAATGTGGGCGCCGCGGCCCTGCGGGCGCTGTTGCGCCTGCGGTCGCCCGGCACGGTGGTGGTAGCAGCGGGCCGCACTCCGAACCACGGCCGGCAGCAACTGGCCCCGGAAGCGGCCGACTACGTGGAATCCGTTCTTTTTGATTTTACGAAGCCGGAAACCGTGGCCCCGGCCCTGCACGGCGTGACCGGCCTGCTGCTGGTGCGCCCACCGGCCATCAGCGACGTGGCCCGCTACCTGCAGCCGGTGGTGCACGCGGCCGTAGCGGCCGGCGTGGGCCACATCGTATTTCTATCGCTGCAGGGGGCGCAGTACAACCCTTTCGTGCCGCACCACAAAGTAGAAAGCTATTTGAAGGAGTCGGGCATCCGCTATTCCTTGCTGCGGCCGAGCTTCTTTATGCAAAACCTGAGTACCACCCACCGCGACGACATTCGGCTGCACGACCAGCTGCTGCTGCCGGCCGGCCACGCCCGCACCAGCTTTGTGGACGCGCACGACGTGGGCGAGGTAGCCGCCAAACTCCTGCTGAACCCGCCCGCCGCCTCGGCCGGCTACGAGCTCACTGGCCGCCACGCCTACACCTACGCCGAGGTGGCCGCGCAGCTAAGCGCCGTGCTGGGCCGGCCCATTCGCTACCGCGCGGCGGGCATTCGGGAGTTTCGGACCTACGAGCGCGCCAAGGGCACGCCCGCGCCGCTCCTGAACGTGATGACCGGTATTTACCTGGCCGCCCGTTTGGGGCTGGCCGCGCATGTGTCGCCGGTGCTGGCCGAGCTGCTGGGCCGCGAGCCGGGCACTTTACGGAGCTTTCTGGAGCGGGAGCGGACTTGTTGGCTGCCCTAAATGAAGTAGCTGTTTCGATTTGCTGCTAATACCTTGGAAGCTTGGGCAGTGAGCTTCGGAAATTCCCCGTTCCGCTTCATTTCTCCCTTCCTTATGTAAGCCACTACCTTTCCCGCTCCGGGGCTCACGGACCCCGCCGTTACCGCGTCGCGCGCCGCCCGCGAGCGCAACGTTCTCACCAGCAGCGCCGGCTCGGGGCTGCTGGCCACCATGAAGGCGGTGTTTTACGTGGTTTTTATTCACATTCCTATTGTGCCCGCGGGGCAAGGCCTGCTGCAAACTGGGTGGGGTGCCGTAAGCAGTCGCCTCAATTTGCTTTCAACAACGGTGCGTCACACATTTCAAGCGGGAAGCCAAATGCTCCGGTTTCAAAAAACAGCCCTGCCCCGGCAAGAAGAAAAGCACTCATTTTAATAGCTTTACTACTAAAACAAATAATAAAGCTATTTACAATAATGGTATAACTAATACTAGTGGGTAGTTTTGTGCCGCTTTTGGACTTCCACTTGCCTGTAGCCGCGTGCTACGGACAAGCGTTAAGTCGCATCGGGTTTCCTATTCACTCCTTCTGTTTTGCTGTTGTCGCATGGATGCACACCTGCTGCTGTTAAACCTGACCAACCCGACGCTGCTATTCTTCGTGCTCGGCATAGTGGCGACGGCCGTGAAAAGCGACTTGGAAATCCCGCCCACCACTATCAAGTTTATTTCCTTGTATTTGCTGTTCTCCATCGGCTTCAAGGGCGGACAGGAGTTGGCCCACAGCCCATTCAGCGCGGAAATAGCCTACTCGCTGGGGTTCGGGCTGCTGGTATCGGCACTGATTCCGGCTTACACGTTCTTCGTGCTCAAGCGGCGCCTGAGCATTGCCGATGCCGGGGCCGTGGCGGCGGCCTACGGCTCGGTGAGCGCCGTCACGTTTGTGTCGGCCGTATCGTTTCTGGAAGCCCAGCAACTGCACTTTGGCGGGCACATGGTGGCCGTGATGGCTCTGATGGAAGCCCCCGCCATCATCGTGGGGGTGATGCTCATGCGGCGCTACGAGGCCGCCGACACCGCGGCTGCCCCCCGGCTCGGCCCCCTCGTGCAGCATTCCTTCACCAATGGCAGCGTGCTGATGGTACTCGGCAGCCTCGTCATTGGCCTGGTTGCCGACACGAAACAGGCCGACGGCATCAAGCCTTTCACCACGGACATCTTCAAGGGCTTTCTGGCCATTTTCCTGCTTGAAATGGGCATGGTTACCGCTCGGCGCTTCACCGCCTTCCTGCGCTACGGACGCTTCGTGACGGCCTTCGCGGTGCTCATACCGCTGCTCAACGGCTGCGTGGTAGCCGTCGCCAGCCACTTAGTCACCGAGAACGTGGGCAACCGGTTCATCTTTGCCATCCTGGCGGCCAGCGCTTCCTACATTGCCGTGCCGGCGGCCATGCGCCTAGCCGCGCCCAAAGCCGACCCAGGCCTTTACCTGCCCATGGCCCTGGGCGTCACGTTCCCTTTCAATATCACGCTGGGCATGCCGCTGTATTTTGCGCTCGTTCAGTACACGTAAGGGCCCGTCCGAAGCGGAGGAGCACAAGCAACGGCCCCGAAACTGCCGGTGGGTCCATCCGCTGTGCGAGGTATCCCCACGCCATGCGTTGCGCCAACTCCCTGAACGTGAACGGCTCGAAGCCGATTTCATCAATTAGCAGCAGCTTGCGCCTGGCATTCATGCGTCCTCATTGGGCTCAGCAGCGGCGGCGGCCCCAAACGCCCTGGGGCAGCAGAGGCCCATGGCGTTCTACCCCTCAGATACTTTCAAACAGCATCTTTACCTCCAGGTAATCAGGTACTACCACGTTGAGCCAGCCCTGCTCCTGGCGCAGGGTTTGGGCCAGGGCTTCGGCCGGCGCGGGCTCGCCGTGCACGATGAACGTGTGCTTGGGCGGGGCCTGAAACTGGCCGAGCCAGCGCAGCAGCTCCGAGCGGTCGGCGTGGGCCGAAAAGCCGTCGAGGTGCCGCACCTGGCAGCGCACGGGCACCAGTTCGCCGAACATCTTCACGGTGGTTTCGCCGTTTTGCAGGCGGCGGCCGCGGGTGCCTTCGGCCTGGTAGCCCACCAGCAGCAGCGTGTCCTGGGGGCGGGGCAGGCGGTTGAACAAGTGGTGCACAATGCGCCCGCCGGTGCACATGCCGCTAGAGGAGATGATGATGGCCGGGCCGGTTTTCGCGTTCAAGCCCTTGGATTCCTGGGCTTCGGTGACAAAGCGCATACCGGGAAAATCGAACATGTTGCCGTGCCCAAGCCGATGCGCCGTGGGGTGGCGCGGGTACAGGTCCGACACGCGGATGCCCATTGGGCTGTCCACATACACCGGCACCTGGGGCACGCGGCCTTCGGCAAGGAGCTTTTTGAGGTAGTACAGCAGGGTCTGGGTGCGGCCCACGGCAAAGGCGGCGATGACCAGCACGCCGCCCCGGTCCAGGGCCTCGTTGACCACGCCGGCCAGCTCAGCTTCGGGGTCCTCCACGCGGGCGTCCCGGTCGCCGTAGGTGGACTCGACCAGCAGCACATCGGCCTGGGCGATGGGCGTGGGGTCGAACAGCACCGGGTTATCGTAGCGGCCCAAATCGCCGGAAAACACCAGCTGCTTGCGCTGCTGCGCGCCCTGCACGGCCAGCTCCACGATGGCCGAACCAAGGATGTGGCCGGCATCGCGGAAGGTGAGCGTGAGCAGGCCGTTGAGCAGGGTTACGGGGGCGTCGTAGGCCACGCTTTCCACCAGGGGCAGCATGTGTTCCACGTCAATCTGGGTGTAGAGCGGTTCGGCGGGGTGGTGCTTGGAATAGCCTTTCTTATTGGCGAAAGCGGCTTCTTCCTCCTGCAGCTTGGCCGAGTCGAGCAGCATGATGCTGAGCAAATCGGCGGTGGCTTCGGTGCACAGGATGCGGCCGCGGAAGCCGTCGCGCACCAGCTTGGGCAAGTAGCCGCTGTGGTCGATGTGGGCGTGGGTGAGAATGACCAATTCCACGGCAGCCGCGGTGAGCGGCAGCGGCTCGCGGTTGCGCAGGCGCAGCTCCTTCAGCCCTTGGAACAGGCCACAGTCGACCAGCACCTGGTGGCGGGTGGCCTGGTCGTCGAGCGTGAGCAGGTACTTGGAACCCGTGACGCAATGGGCCGCACCGAGAAACTGAAGACTGACATCCATACAGTTAGCGAGTAATTGAGCAGGAAATTATCCCACTACAAGACTACGCCCCTGGCCTATGCGGCCACATGACAAACATCACTGCCTCGGTCTATTTTAATCATGCCGCTGGCTTACGACGGGACGGTTCTTTGTGTTGGGCTGGTGTCGGCACGGATTGCAGCCGCCGCGCGGGTTAGCCTGGCTGATTTTGCCCTACCCCCGGTTTCATCCTCACTCTCACTTCGCTACGCATCATGGCACAAGCAGCATTCGCACTGTTCTTCCGGGAACTGACCAACGACAAAGTGGCCGTGGTGGGCGGCAAAAACGCCTCCCTTGGGGAGATGTTCAACCGGCTGGGCGACCAGGGCATCAACGTGCCCGACGGCTACGCCACCACGGCCGCAGCCTATTGGCTGTTTCTGGACGAAAACCGCCTGCGCGGGCCGTTGACCGAGCTGCTGGCGAGCCTCGACACCAAAGAGTTTACCAACCTACCGGAAGTGGGCACCCGCGCCCGCTCGCTGGTGCACGGGGCCACCATGCCGGCCACCGTAGTCACGGCCATCACGGACGCTTACCGGACGCTGTGCGCCGAATACCCCGGGGATATTCAGGTGGCGGTGCGCAGCAGTGCCACGGCCGAGGACCTGCCCACCGCCAGCTTTGCCGGCCAGCACGACTCGTTTCTGAACGTGCGGGGCGCGCAAGCAGTGGTGGAAGCCTGCCAGAAGTGCTTCGTGTCGCTGTTCAACGACCGGGCCATCAAGTACCGCGTCCTCAACAAGTTCGACCACATGGGCGTGGCCTTGTCGGTGGGCGTGCAGACGATGGTGCGCTCGGATTTGGCCTCGGCCGGCGTGGCGTTTACCATCGAGCCCGAAACGGGGCACGACCAGCTGATTTACCTCACCGGCAGCTGGGGCCTGGGCGAAAACGTGGTGCAAGGAGCTGTTAATCCCGACGAATATTATCTGTTCAAACCGTCGTTGCGCAACGGGCACCGCGCCCTAGTCACCAAAAAGCTGGGCGATAAAGCCAAAACTATGCGCTACGCCACCGGCCCGGATGGGCACGCAGCCGGCATTGCCAACAGTGACACACCACTGGAGCAGCGCGCGCTATTCGTGCTCACCGATGCCGAAGCCGAGCAGCTGGGCCGCTGGTGCCTGCAGATTGAGGAGCACTACGGCATGCCCATGGATATTGAATGGGCCAAGGACGGCGTCACCAACGAGCTGTTCATCGTGCAGGCCCGCCCCGAAACCATTCACCACGGCCAGCAGGCCCTGCGCCTGCACGAATACCACCGCACGCAGGATGGGCCGGTGCTGGCCACCGGCAAGGCCGTGGGCAGCCAGGTGGTGTCGGGCGTGGCCCGCATCATCGACTCGCCGGCCGACGGCCACCGCCTGCTGCCGGGCGAAATCCTGGTGACGGACAGCACCAGCCCCGACTGGAACGCGGTGCTCAAGAACGCCGCCGTCATCGTGACCAACAAGGGCGGGCGCACCAGCCACGCGGCCATCGTGGCGCGGGAGCTGGGCCTATCGGCCGTGGTGGGCACGCTCGATGCCACGGCCAAGATTAAGGATGGGCAGCTCATCACCGTGTCCTGCGCCGAGGGCGACGCGGGCCTGGTGTTCGACGGGGCGCTGACCTGGGAGGAAACCGACATCGATTTAGCGCAGGTGGCGCGGCCCCGCACTAAGGCCCTGCTCATCCTAGCCGACCCCGACCGGGCCCTGCAGCTGGCCCGCTACCCCAGCCAGGGCGTGGGCCTGATGCGCATGGAATTCGTCATCAACAACGCCATCCGCATCCATCCCATGGCCTTGGTCGATTTCGACAAGCTGACCGACCAACACGCCCGCGCGGAGATTGAGCAGCTCACCACGCACTACCCGAGCAAGCCGGAATACTTCATCGACAAGCTTTCGCAGGCCATCGGTTTCGTGGCGGCGGCCTTCTTTCCCCGCGAAGTCATCGTGCGCCTGAGCGATTTCAAAACCAACGAGTATGCCAACCTGGTGGGCGGCCGGCAATTTGAACCCACCGAGGAGAACCCCATGCTGGGCTTCCGCGGGGCCTCGCGCTACTACAGCGCCGAATACCGCGAGGGCTTCCGGCTGGAATGCGCCGCCCTGCGCCGCGTGCGCCTCGACATGGGCCTAACCAACGTGAAAACCATGGTGCCCTTCTGCCGCACCGTGGCCGAGGGCCGGCAGGTAGTGGCGCTCATGGAAGAATTCGGCCTGAAGCAGGGCGAGGAAGGCCTGGAAATCTACGTCATGGCCGAAATTCCGAGCAACGTCATCCTGGCCAAGGAATTTGCCGCGGTGTTCGATGGCTTCTCCATCGGCTCCAATGACCTCACGCAGCTGACCCTGGGCATCGACCGCGACTCGGCCATCGTCAGCCACCTCTTCGATGAGCGCAACGAGGCCGTGACGCAGCTGCTGGCCCAGGTTATCCAGACCGCCAAAGCGTGCGGCCGGCCCATCGGGCTCTGCGGCCAGGCCCCGAGCGACTATCCGGACTTCGCCAAACGCCTGGTCGAGCAGGGCATCGATAGCATTTCCTTCACCGCCGACGGCTTGCTCAAGGGCATGGCCAATATGGTGCAGGCCGAGCAGGCACTGGGCCTGGAGCATGCGGTGCCAGCGGCTGAGGCCGTAGAACCCTTGCCGGCCTGAGGCCAGGCGAGGAAGCCAATACAGACCATGATGCTTCGGCGGCACATCGAAATCACGCGCACCGGAAGACGCAGACTGAAGCTGTTGGGCGGCAGTGGTTTGGTCTATTCCAAGAGTTATTCAGCCCAGACTCAGTTGCTTTTTTATTGATTTACAGGTGTTTTCAACCTTCGACGCCTTCCTGACGTTAGGTCCGCTATGGATACAATGACCACACTATCGGAAATCACTACCAAACTCAAAAACGAGGGGTACATCGAAGACTTTAACCTAAAAGAAAGCTGCCTTGAGTGCCCGGCCAACGTCATGCAGATATTTCCCCATGAGTTTGTAGTAGACAAGCATTACCGGTTTGAAGGAGCATCGGACCCGGCCGACGCGGCAGTAGTGTACGCTATTTCTTCCCCTAAGTACCATTTGAAAGGCATTCTGGTGAATGGCTACGGCATGTACTCCGACACCTTGACCGATGACATGGTGAAGGCTCTTAAAGAGAAGCCGGAATAGGCAAGTACTTTTGGCCGCTCATAAAGCTCAACCACTGCCCGGTTTTCTCGGTGCGTGTCGGCCCATGCTCGTTCCGCCAAAAAGCACCTTTGTGGGCTGCCCCTGATACCGGGCAGGCAGTGGACCACCCGTTAATGAACGGCTTTTGTTTCCACAAAGTCCAGCAGCAGCTCCATCAATTCGGGGCGGATAATGGGCCAAGGGCCGTGGCTGGTTGGGGCGTTCAGCGTGCCACTTTGGAGCAGGGCAAACAGGTCCTCCGCCTGCGCGACGAGCAAGCCCATGCTCCAGTCGGCAAAACTGCGTTCCGCGCAGCTGCCCTCGCCCAGCACCTGGCACTGGTGGTGCCGCGGGTCGGACAGGATGCGCTGGTAGTAAAGCTGCCGCACCTCGGCTTCCTCCCCTTCCAGAATCTGCACAAAGCGCCCATCGGGCGAGTGTAGCAGCAGCCCCGTAACGTGCCTATCCCGGTTGTGGGCGCGGGACTGGTCCAGCAGCGCCGTCAGTTCCGGGGTTGCGAACGGCACCAGCGCCTGGCTTTGGTAGATGAGGTGGTAGAGGCCCATGGCAACGACAGGGAAATTGAACAACCTCCGTACAAATGCTACGGGCAACCGTCTGGCTTGAAGACAACTGGCCGGAACCGACTTGGCCATCGGCCAGCTGCTGTTCTGTTTTCAACGGAATTGACGGCGAATAGATGCCTGACGCGGGGCGAAAAACCTATCGAAGCGCAAGACCCAAAACCAGCACTGCCTTCAACGAGAAAAGGCGCTCTTTTGAAGTATAAAAATTCAGCAGGCCCCACCAATAGCGGGCTGCTATTTGGCGGGTATGCCGACGGGGACGGGACCTAGCCTGGCCAGTAGCAGCGGCACAATGGTTTTGCCCTCCGGCAGCCCGCCCTGACGCCACAGCTCCACCCCTTGCCGCATGAGCACGAAGCAGGGCAAGTCGGTGGCCTGGAAGCTGCGCACCACGCTGGGGTGGCTCACCTCATCTACGGTGAGCACCCGAATGGCCGCCCCCAATTCCTGCTGCAAGGCCGCCAGGGCCGCCAGGGTGGCCACCCGCACCTGCGGAGCCGTGCCCACGGGCGGCAGCAGCACCAGCAGCATCGCGGCATCGGCAGACGGGGGAGGCGTGCGGGAGAGGTCGGTCATCAGACTCGGGAGAAACAAGTGGCTGCAAAACTACCGGGCCGGGCCAGCTCCTCGAATGATGCCCATCAGACGGCGGGCTGACAATTATCATATTCGGGTGTAAAAATGCCGACCTTGCCGAGTGCCCGGCCGGTACTGGTTCATTAACCAACCGCGGCGGCCCACACCATTCCTATGCTTCCAAGCTCCTCCTCCGGCGCGTTTACCGCGCTGCTCTACACGCAGGCCAAAGAATTCTTTGGGGTTTATGACCTGGCGCTGGGTTGGTTCACGCAGGTGAATCCGGCGGGGGTGCGCCTGCTGGGCTACCCGTCCGAAGAAGTGTTTTTGAACGACCCGGACCATTCGTTGCGCTCGCCGCCCTGGACGCCCGAGCAGTGGCAGGCACTGTGCGAGCAGGCCCGGCGCGAAGGCCACCAGGCCGTGGAAACGGATATCCGGCGCCACACCGGCGAGGCCTTCAGCGCCTACCTGGAGCTGACGTTCTTCCAAGAGGCCGGGCAGCCGTTTTTTCTGATTCATATCTGCAAGCAAAACCGCCTGCAGCAGGCCGAGCGGGAGCTGGCCCACAGCGTGCGGCGCTTCGAAGCGGTGTTTACCAATGCCACTATCGGCATTATCGTGTGCAACCAGGCTGGCGATATCGTGTCGGCCAACCAACTGGCCGAACAGCAGTTCGGCTACCGGCCGGCCGAGCTGCTGGGCCTGCGCATCGAAGTGCTGGTGCCCAACGCCGCCGGCCGGCACCACCAGCAGCTGCGCGAGTCCTTCAACGCCCACCCGCAGGTGCGCGGCATGGGCCACCACCGCGTGCTGCGCGGCCAGCGCCAGGACGGCACCGAATTTCCCGTGGAAGTGAGCCTGAGCTACTTCCACCTCGACGAGGAGCTGTACGTGGTGGCTTACGTGCTCGACATTACCGCCAAACACGCCGCCGCGCTGGAGCTGGTGGCCCAACACCAACGCGTGGCCCGCCTCAACGCCGACCTGGAGCAGAAAGTAGCCGACCGCACCCACGCCCTGCTCATCACGCTGGAACAACTGGAAAAGCGCGGCCAGGAACTCACGCAGGCCCTGGCGGCGGAGCAGGAATTGGGCGAGATGAAATCGCGGTTCGTGTCCATGGCTTCGCACGAGTTTCGCACGCCCCTCACCGGCGTACTTACTTCCGCCGAGCTGATTGCCGACTACGCGCAGGGTCCGCAGAAAGACAAGCAGCTAAAGCACGTGGGCCGCATTCGCGCCTCCGTGAAACACCTGAACGATATCCTGGAAGAATTCCTGTCGGTGGGCCGCATCGAGGAAGGGCGCGTGGAAGCCACGCCGGCCACCCTGGATATGGAAACGCTGCTGGGCGAAACGGTGGCCGACGTGCAGGGCCTGCTCAAAGCGGGCCAGCACATCGAGTACGAGAGCGAATGCGCCGGCCTCATCCGGCTCGACACCTCGCTGCTGCGCAAAATCCTGGTCAACCTGCTATCCAACGCCATTAAGTATTCGGGCGAAAACTCCGTGATACAAGTTCAGGCCGCGTGCCAGGACCGGCAGCTCATGCTGCGCGTGGAGGACCAGGGCGTGGGTATTTCCCAGGAAGACCAGGAACACCTGTTCGAGCGGTTTTTCCGGGCCCGCAACGTTTCCACCGTGCCAGGCACGGGGTTGGGGCTCTACATTATTGCCAAGTACCTGGAGCTGATGGGGGGCAGCATTGCCCTGCACAGCGAATTGAACGTGGGTACGACCGTCACCATCACCATTCCCTATGAAGACCATTCTGCTGATTGAAGACGACGAAATAATCCGCGAAAACACCGCCGAGCTGCTCGAAATGGCCGGCTTCGCGGTGCTCACGGCCGAGAACGGCCAGCTGGGCGTGGCGCACGCCCTGGCCACCAAGCCCGATTTGGTGGTGTGCGATATTATGATGCCCGTGCTCGACGGCTACGGCGTGCTCCAGATTTTCAACCAGAATGCGCAGCTGGCGGGCGTGCCCTTTATCTTCCTCACCGCCAAAACCGAGCGCCTCGACCTGCGCCGCGGCATGGCCCTGGGGGCCGACGACTACCTCACCAAACCATTCGACAAAGCCGAGCTGCTGAGCGCCATCACCGGCCGCCTGGCCCGCTTTCAGCACCTCAAGCCCGAGTACAACCTGCAGGCGCAAGGGGGCCTGTGCGCGTTTCTGGACGATGCCCAAGCCGTAGGCGACCTGAACAGCTTGTCGGCGGACCGCAAGGTGCACATCATTCGCAAAAAGCAGGACGTGTACCTGGAGGGCGACGAGCCCGCGCGGGTGTACTTCGTGCAGTCGGGCCGCGTGAAAACCGTGAAAACCACCGACGGCGGTAAGGAGCTGATTACCGGCTTGTATGGCCCCGGCGAATTCTTCGGCTACCTGGCCCTGCTCGACCACACGCTGCACACCGACTCCGCGGTGGCCGTGGACGACTCGGAGCTGGTGTACATCCCGCAGGATGACTTCACGCAGCTCCTGCTGCGCAATGCGGAGGTGAGCCAGCAGTTTATCCGCCTGCTGGCGGGCCGGGTGAGGGAGCGGGAGACGCAGCTGCTGGCCATGGCCTACAGCTCTATCCGCCGGCGCGTGGCCGATACGCTGCTGCACCTGCACGTCCAGGCAGGCCCCGAGGGCCACATCCATCTCTCGCGCGACGACATGGCCGCCATGGTCGGCACCGCGCCGGAGTCGCTGATTCGCACGCTGAGCGAGTTTAAGCAAGACGGGTTGATTGAGCTCACGCCCAAGAACATCCGGGTACTGGAACCCGAGAAGCTGCGCCGGGCCCGCTGGTAGAAGCACAATTATGCTCTTGGCCCTGGTCACCTGAACCCTTACTGGGCCAGGGCAACAGCGGGCTCGCGCTCCAAGTCGAACAGCCCGTTGAGCAACTCCATCAGCTGGCCGGGCTCGCCCCGCTTGCAGGCCGCTTTGAGCTGCAGCACGGGCTGTTTGAGCACCTTTTGCATCAGCGACTTCGTGATTTCGTCCAACAGAATGGCTTCGGCGGGGCTCATTTTCTTGCCGAAGCGCAGCATTTCTTCCTGCCGCAGCTGCTCCAGGGCGTTTTTCAGTTTTTGAATGGTGGGCGACACTTCCATCTCCCCGCTCCAGTCCTGCAACCCAGCCATGCTTTCGGCAATAATGGCCCGCACCTGGGGCACGGCGGCCAGCCGCCGCTCCAAAGCCGCCGACGCTTTGCTCTGGATGGCATCGAGCGGGTAAAGCAGCACGCCGGGCACCGCCTCCACCGCGCTGGCGATGCTGCGGGGCACGGATAGGTCGACGAAGTATTTGTGACTAAGCACCGGCGCCCGGGCCAGCAGCTGGGGTGTGATGATGGGCGTGGGTGCTGCCACGGACGAAATCACGACATCGGCCTCTTGAATACCGTGAGCCAAATCGGCAAAATCCAACACGTGTACTCCGCACTCGGCCGCCAGGGCGTCGGCCCCGGCCCGCGTCCGGTTGCAGATGGTGACGTGCCGGAACCGGCTGCTGGCCCCGAAATAGCGGGCCACGTCGGCGCCAAATGCGCCGGCTCCCACCAGCAGCACCCGCGGGCTGGCCAGGTGCGCCGTCAGGTCTTCTACCAGCTGCAGCGCGGCGTAGGCCACCGAGGCCGCGCCGTCGCAAAAACCCGTTTCCTGGCGCACCCGCTTGTGGCTGAAAAATACGGTGTGAAGCAACCGGTGCAGAAACGGCCCGGCCGCGGCCGCATCGGCCGACCATTGGTAGGCCTGTTTCACCTGATGACTAATCTGCTGGTCGCCGATTACTTGCGCATCCAGTCCCATGGCCACCTCGAAAAGGTGCTGCACAGCGGCCTTGGCACTGGTGATGCTGACGAAGTAAGGGGCTATCCGGGTGCTGTCGGCCACGTTTTTCAGCCGAGCCAACTCGTCGATAATGACGGCACTCTGGTCCTGCACGGCGCTGTAGTAAACTTCCGTGCGGTTGCAGGTGCTGAGCACCAGCACATCGGCCAGGCCCGGCTGGCCCCGCAGCGTGGTTAGCAAGGTGCGGCAAGCGGGTTCGTCCAATGCCAGCAGCTCCCGAATGGCGAGCGGCGCTTGCTGCTGGGTAAGACTGACAACCTTAAAGCGCTGATTCATGCGAGGAAACAAAGTAGCGTAAAATTGGGCAACCCATGCCCTCACGGGTGGGGCAGCCGCTAACAAAGGTCCCTGCTGTCTGATGGTGGAAAGTATGACACCCGTCACTTTCCCACCTGATAGGTGTCATGACGGGCCGCCCCGGGCAAGGGTATCTTTGAAATGTATAACCGGTGATTCACCCGTCCGCATACCAGTTGATGCGAACGGCCGGTTAGTTGCCGTTTGTGTCATTCGTTTATCTCTGCTTCTCAGCGCTCTGGCGCTCTTTAATGAAACACCGTATTCTTCACGAGTCCGCTTCTTTACTGCTAGAATACAACGTTCTGCAGAACTACATACATACTATTGGGGCGCGGGACCAAACACCGGACTTAAAAATCAAGCCGTGGTTTATTCGATGGACTCCGTAAGTCGGCGCTCTACCGAAGAGGTACTGCGGGGCATCACGGGCGGTACCTTCGCTGGCTTCGACGACGTAGCTACAGCCCGGCGGGCGCTGCTGAGCAGCTGGTCGAGCCGGCTATGGTCCAATTTCCAACGGCGTAATCACCACCTCTTTACTATGCTGCTCAACGCTCGGCTTCCCCTGCGCTACATTTTCAAGCACGTCCAGCCCGATGTCGTTCGGGTGCTGCTCATCTCCATCTGCTTCCATTTACTGAAGCTCTCGCTCGGCGAGTACCTGCCGCTGATTCCCCTGCAACTGCCCACCATCCTGGGCAGTTCCATTGCTTTGCTCCTGGCCTTTAAAACCAGCCAGTCATACGACCGGTGGTGGGAGGCCCGCAAGATTTGGGGCGCCATCGTCAACGACTCGCGCACGCTGGTGCTGCAGGCCCGCACGTTTGTGCCCGACGAATTGCTGCGTCCGCAGGCCCCGGATTCGCCCTTACGAACGGTTGCCTACCGCCAAATTGCCTGGTGCTACTGCCTCGGCCAGTCGTTGCGCGGGCTGGACCCCCAGGCCGGACTAGCGGCCCATCTATCGGCGCAAGACCTGGCCTATCTGCAGCTTCACGCCAACAAACCCCTCGCCCTGCTGGCCCTGCACACCGACCAGCTGAAAGCGTTGTTGCAGGCCGGTGCCATCAACGCCTACCAGCAGGTGCAAGTCGATGCCACGCTGGTGCGCCTCTGCGATTCGATGGGCCAGGCCGAACGCATCAAAACCACGGTGTTTCCGGTGAGCTACCGGCTGCTCGTGTACTTCTTCATCTACCTGTTTCTGATGACGCTGTCCCTGGGCCTGGTCAAGACCATTGGGCTGTGGGAAATCCCGGTACTGCTGACCACCGCTTCCTCGTTTTTCCTGCTGGAGCGCACAGCCCGCTACCTGCAAGACCCGTTCAACAACAAGCCAACCGACACGCCGGTCACGGCCATTGCCCGCACCGTCGAAATCAACCTCAAGCAGCTGTTGCAGGAGCCCAACGTGCCGGAGCCACTGGCCCCCGAGGCATTTTACCTGATGTGAAGCCGGTGCCCGCCTGGCCGGATTTCGCTGGTTGAAGAGCAAGCCAAGGCGGGAAACGTGACAAAACTCAGGCACACCACCTGACCCTCATCATGTGAAGGCATCAGCCGATGCGGGACTTTTGTGAGTACCCGCACAACGGACCAAAGGTGCCGTTTCATGATTACAAAGGCAATGAAGGCGGCTTCGGCCCGATTCCACCACCATAGAACTGACCGGAAGTTCTCCGCTATGAAAACCCTCCTCTGGCTTTGCGCGGCCCTGTTGTTAGCCGGCAGCAGCCACGCCCAACTAATCAGCCCCGACCTGGTGCCGCCGTTGGCCTTCGTCGCCCTGCAGCAGCAGTACCCGCACGCCACCAAAGTGCAGTGGAAAAAGACGCAGGGGTTGTACCAAGCCAGCTTTAATCAAGACCAGGACCAGCAATTCATTCGGTTCAGCGACAATGGGGATGTGGAAGCTACCGGCGTACCCTTGGCTATCAGCGCCTTGCCCGCCAGCGTGCGCCACACACTGGTGGCGCACTACCCCAGCCGCAAAGTTTGCCAAGCCGCCAAATTCGTAAACGCCCGCACGGAGGCCATCACCTACGAGGCCGCCACCTGCGAAAGCAACCTCAGCCGCACGCTGGTCTTTACCGCCGACGGCCGCAAAATGCGTCAGACCAGCCACCGATAGACGGAACCCTGCTGGTGAGCAACGGCCTCAAGCCGCCACCTGAGCTGGCATGGCAGCCTCAACCTTGACAGCCGGAGGCTGCTCGGCGGGTTGTTCCCGGCGGCGGCTGATAAGCTTCTGAAGCTCTACCGCCCAGAAAACCACGCTCGACACGACCACCGTAAGGCCCAGCTCCGTCCACGTCAGCGGCTGCGTACTGAACAGGTCGTTGAAGAAGGGCGTGTACAGTATCATCAGGTGCAGCGCCGCGGTCAGCGCCACGGCCCCCAGCAGGGGCTTGTTGGACAGCAGGCCAATGCTGAAAATTGACTCTTGCCGCGACCGGATAGCCAGCGCCAGGCCCAACTGACTGAAGCAGAGCACCGTGAAGGCCATGGTCTGCCAGTGCGCAATGCCGCTACGCAACGCCCAGGCCTCCGTGCCGATAGTCAGTCCTCCAACGAGCACCCCGACCAGGACAATGAACCAACCCAACCCGTTGGCAAAGATGGTTTGGCGCGGGTCGATGGGCGGGCGCTGCATACTGCGGGCTTCCGAAGGCTCGTAGGCCAGAGCCAGGCCGGGCAGGCCATCGGTTATCAGGTTAATCCACAGGATGTGGATGGCCAGCAGGGGAACGGGCAAGCCAAAGAGCGGTGCCACGAAGAGGGCCACGATTTCGCCCGCGCTGCCGGCCAGGATGTAGCGGATGAATTTGAGGATGTTGTCGAAGATGCGCCGTCCGTGCCGCACGGCATGCACAATGGTCGCAAAGTTGTCGTCGAGCAGAATCATGGCGGCGGCTTCCTTGGCCACCTCCGTACCATTGATGCCCATGGCCACGCCGATGTCGGCGTTTTTCAGGGCCGGCGCGTCGTTCACGCCGTCGCCGGTCATGGCCACGAACTGGTGCCGGGCCTGCAGAGCGCTGATGATGCGCAGCTTCTGGGCCGGGTCCACGCGGGCGTACACCCGCACTTTTTCCACCACCGCCGCAAAGGCGGGCTCGTCTAGCTTGGTCAGCTCCGGCCCGGTCAGGACCAGCTCGTCGGGCTTGGACAAGATGCCCAGCTGTTCGGCAATGGCCTTGGCGGTGAGCGGGTGGTCGCCGGTAATCATCACGGCGATGATGCCGGCCGTTTTGCATTCAGCCACGGCCTGCCGGGCCTCCTCTCGGGGCGGGTCAATCAGGCCCGCGAAGCCGATGAAGCTCAGCCCGGTTTCGACGGTGGCGGGCGTGATTTCGGCCGGCATGGCGGGCAGCAGCTTGGCGGCGTAGCCCAGCACCCGGAAGCCCTTGGCGGCCAGCTCGTCCACGCGTCGCCGCAGGTCGGGGATTTCGGCCTGCTGCCCCTGCTCAAGCTGGTCGAACAGCGCGCTCAGCGCCCCCTTGGTGATGCACAGTACGCCCTGGTCGGTTTGGTGCAATGTCGTCATGCACTTCCGCTCCGAATCGAAGGGCAATTCCCCGACGCGCGGAAACCGGCTTTCGAGGGCCGCGCGGGCGTGGTCCTTCCCGGCGGCGTACTGCACCAGGGCCACCTCGGTGGAGTCGCCCAGCCAGTTGCCGGCGGGGTCCTGGGTCACGTCGTTGTTGAGGGCCATGGCGGCCAGCAGACCGGTTTTGTTATCCAAAACCGGCAGGGCAAAGGCCGGCGCGGCGTAGACGTCCTCCACCGTCATTTTGTTGAGCGTGAGCGTGCCCGTTTTGTCGGTGCAGATGTAGGTGACCGAGCCCAGCGTTTCCACGGCCGGCAGCTTGCGGATGAGGGCCTGGTCCTTTATCAGCCGCTTGGCCCCCAGGGCCAGCGAAACGGTGACCAGCGCGGGCAGGGCTTCGGGCAGCGCGGCTATGGCCAGCGAGATGGACACCAGCAGCAGGTTGCCCAACGGCTCGCCCCGCAGCCAGCCCACCCCAAAAAAAAGCGCCCCGATAACCAACGCCACCCCCGACAGGTACTTGCCCAGCGTAGCCAGCCGCTTTTGCAGGGGCGTCACCGTTTCCTCGGTTTGGATGAGCTTGGCAATCTTGCCCAGCTCGGTTTTCATGCCAGTAGCCACCACGTAGGCCGTGGCCCGGCCATTGGTTACAAAGGTGCCCTTGTGGCCCATGTTCACCCGGTCGCCGAGCGGGTGCTCGCCGGCGGGCAGCGGGTCCGGATTTTTCTCCACATTGGCCGACTCGCCCGTTAGCGACGACTCGTCCACTTTCAGCGCGTGCGTTTCAATGAAGCGCACGTCGGCCGGAATCACGTCGCCGGCTTCCAGCACCGCCACGTCGCCAGGCACCAGGTCGGCGGCCGCGATTTCCACGGTTTGGCCATTACGCAGCACCTGGGCCTGGTTAGCCGCCATCTTTTGGAGGGCTTCCATGGCCTTGTCGGCCCGGTATTCCTGGATGAACCCGATGAGGGCGTTCAGGACGACAATTGCCAGAATCACATAAGTGGATTTCCATTCGCCCACCGCCCCCGACACCGCCGCCGCCGCCAGCAGCACCAGAATCATCACATCGGCCAGCTGGTGCAGTAGCAACTGGCCAATAGTTTTCTTTTTGGCGTCGGCCAGCTGGTTGGGGCCATATTCGGCTAGCCGCTGCTGAGCCGTGGCCGCATCGAGCCCGGCGGGGGTGGCGTGCAGCTCCTGCGCGACATCGGCAATCGGAACAAGGTGATAATCCATGCGTAATCTGTGTATGAAACCCGATGGGGCATTGCCTTTTGCTAAAACGGTATTTCGCTGTTTATTCCGCCGCGGGCAGCACCAGCACGGGCACGTTGCTGTGCAGCAGCACCTGCGCGCTGACGCTGTGGTGAAACAACTCACCCAGGAAGCTGCGCGGCCGGGCAATGAGCACCACCAAATCAAAATCTTCGGGACGGGCCGCGTCCAAAATGCCATCGGCCGGGTCGGTGGCGTTCATGTTCAGGGTCCGAATGGGCAGCGCCAAGTCGGCGGTCAGGCCCGTCTGCTGGACTATTTGCAGCGCTGCCGCCGCATTTTCATCCGGGTCGGTGTTTTCTGTCACGTGCAGCACGGTCAGCTCCGCCTGCAAGGCAGCGAACAGGTCCCGCACGGCTTCTGCGGGTTGGCCGAGCGAGAAGTCCTCGCCGTCCGCGGCCAGCAATATTCGCCGCGGTGGATTTGCGGCGTGGGCGTTGGGCGGCACCACCAGCATGGGATACAGGGCGGTGCGCAAGAGGTCGAGGGCCGTAGTGCTGACCAGTTCGTCAGGGGTGTCTTCCGTATTGGGCCGGCCCAGCACGATTAGGGTTGGGTGGTGGCGGCGCACGGCATCGGCCACGGCGTCGGTCACGCGGCCGTGGCCTATTTCGGCTACTGCTGGCACCGGCAGATTAGCGACAATGCCGTTTAGCGCCAACTCAACTGCGGGCTGGTCGAGGTCCGGCAACTTCCCGGTGAGCAGTTCCGGGTCAATTAGGGAGTCGCGGTGCACGTGCAGCAGCACCAGCCTGGCCCCCAGCGGCGTGGCCAGGTCGGTGGCATAGTCGAGGGCTTGGTTGGCAGTCTTTAGAAAGTCGGTGAGAACAAGCAGGGAAAGGGCCATGGGAAGGGATTAGGCAAATGGTGAAGTCTACCGGTAAAGGACGAATAAACGGTGGCAATCGGTATGCACCACGTCGGTCCTAATCAGCTTACGCAGTTCAGTGCCCATCAACCGGCTCAGCAGTGAGTATAGGAGCAGGAAGTATCCTGATGAGTACCTGACTATCCAAATTGCTTATAGCCAGCTACGGACAGGAAGTGACAAATTCTACCCGTCAGGCACCGCCACCACCCAGCTCGTGGTTGAGAAACAGCCGCCCGCAGCCAGCAGCAAATGGCCGATACCAGCGCTGACTTGCAAGCCCGCGCCTTTTTACGGGCATTTAGGCCTGGGATGGAACAAGACATTGCCGGGCATTGTCAAACAGGCGTAGAAAACACTAATTCGCTGGGCCGGCTGTTTCTCCGCTCCTATCCTGAGCAAAACCCGTTGAGTTGGCCACATACCGGCCAATTCCGTAACCTAAGGCACCCCCCTTTGCCTTACCTTTGTGCCCACCGTTCCCCTATTGTTGCCGTGCCTCCCTCCCCTCCCGCTGACCCAACCCGCATTCTACTTGCCTCCAATTTGGAGGTAAACTACTGGTGCCAAACGTTGAATTGCACCGAAACCCGGTTGCGCAATGCCGTGCTTGCCGTTGGGCCCTTGTCGGCGGACGTGCGCCTTTACCTGGCACGCTAACCACCTCGATACTTGGTTTCTGTAGCAGTCGTGCAACCAACAGCCCTTCGCGGCCTCGGGCACGACCCCACCGGCTGTCGTTCATTACTGAGGCCCGTGTACCCGTCCCTGCTGTCCTTCAGCCTGGCCCAGATTACCACCCCTGTTGCGGCAATATTCTGCCTATGCGCCTGCTGGAGCGCCGCTTAACCAATTCAGAAGCAGTGCTCAGGCAACTCTTCCTGCCCGCCTGGTGAATCTGAATGGCACCCGAGAACCATCCCCGAATGCATCCGTTCAGCGGGCTCTCCCGGCATGGTTTCAGTATGCTTTTCACCGCTTCCTTATCCGATGTAAAACGGGTATTTTCACAACGGACCGAGGGCAAATCGGGAGTTTGGACAATAAAATCGGGAGACCGTAAAATAAAAAACCCTCACTGCGCACTGCAGTGAGGGTTTTTGTGAGGCGTATTGGGCTCGAACCAACGACCTCCACCGTGTCAGGGTGGCGCTCTAAACCAACTGAGCTAACACCCCGGAATTGATTGCCCCCAATGGTGCAACTGCCCCAAAGGTAGCTGGTGGGCAGCCATAGCTAGCTGTGTGGGCGAGTTTTTTTTACTTAGCCTGGCCCACACAGGCAACCTTATAGCCCCGGAAAAGTATAGGGGCGAACGAGAATACTAATTTTTCTCAACTTGGAGACATCACTTCCCCCTCTTTCATCCATGAAAAAGACTCTTCTATTTCTGCTGTTGGCTATCGGTTCTGCTCCAGTAGCTTTTGCGCAAAACCGTCCGGGCGGCGAAATGTCGTCCAAGGATTTCACCGGCGGCGGCGTGACCAGCTCGCGCAATACGGGTTTCGGTATCAAAGGTGGCTACAACCTCAATGGCTTGCGTGGCGATGACATCAAGGGCATTGACCGTCAGGCCCGGAGCGACTTCCACGCGGGGGTATTTGGTCAGTTTGGCTTCAACGAATTTTCTTCGGTTCAGGCTGAAGTTCTGTATTCGCGCCAGGGCTTTGAGGCCAATACGGGCTTTGCAGCCGGTGGGGCGGTTACCAATGACCGCCAGCGCTTTCGGATGGACTATCTTCAGGTACCCATCATGTACGTCGGAAACTTTACCGAGAACCTGAGCTTCCACGTAGGACCACAGGTATCATTGCTGACCAACATCCGACGTGACGAAAAGACCCTGGACGTCGCTGCTAACGGTTTCAACTCGTTCGATTACGGCGCAGTTGGCGGATTAGAGGCGCGTGTGGGTCCAGCTCGTGTGGGCGCCCGCTACAACCTAAGCCTGGGGAAGATATTCGAAGGCGGCAACAGCCAAACGGGCATTATCAACCCAGCTTTTTCCAACAGCAGAATCTATAACAACCTACTTCAGGTGTACGTAGGCATCGGCTTCACGCAATAGTCGTTCCCCGCGCTGTACCTTCTTTCAAAAAGGAAGCCCCCACGGGCTTCCTTTTTTGTTGTCAGTTTTTCCCCGGTCCATCCATGCCTGCTCCCTCTGCTATCGAACTCGCGGCCCTGCACCACGCCCGCGAGCTGCTGCTGGGCCAGGGGCTGGCCGTACTGGCCGCCTGGGTGCTGCTCAACCTGCTGGCCAGCGGCTACCAACTGGCCCACGCCGACCGCCGCCACGAGCCTTTCTACTTTCATGGCATGAACGTGGCCTGGGCGTTTATCAACGCGGGGCTGGCCCTCTGGGGCATCTGGCACCTGCAATTCACGGCCCCTCCTGGCCTGCGGCTGGCCGATTTGGTGCAAGCGCAGCTGTTCAACGAAAACCTGTTTCTGCTCAATGCCGGACTGGATGCCGCCTATATAATGACGGGCTACTACCTGCGGGCACAGGCCCGGGTACCAGGGCATCCGTTGCCAGCGCGGCTATTTGGGTTTGGGCGCTCACTGTGGGTACAGGGCGGTTTTTTGCTGGTATTCGATGTGGCGATGTGGAGCCTGCTGCATAGCCAGGCGAAATACATACTGGCTTATCTGTAGCTGAAGGGGCCGCTGATAAATCTTTTTCTCATTTCGAGGCGGCCCACACCCCACCAAAAAGCCCCGAAGCTGCTCAGCATCGGGGCTTTTTTGGTGGTTGATTGCCAGGCGGCTAGTTGTTGCCGCCGTGCTGGGGCTCCAGCATTTCTTCCACTATTTTCTTGTTGAAAGCGGGAATATCCTCCGGCTTGCGGCTGGTGATGAGGCCGTGGTCGCACACCACTTCGGAATCCTCCCACTGCGCCCCGGCGTTTTTGAGGTCGGTGTGCAGGCTGGGCCAGCTGGTCACGCGCTTGCCGCGCACCACGTCGGCCTCCACCAGCAGCCAGGGGCCGTGGCAGATGGCGGCCAGCACCTTACCAGCGCCGGCAAACGCCTTCACGAAGGCTACCACGTCCTTGTCCATCCGCAGAATATCGGGGTTCATCTGGCCGCCGGGCAGCACCAGGGCATCGTAGTCGGCGGGACGAACATCGGTAATAACCTTATCGACATCGACTTTATCGCCCCAATCATTATTAGGGCCGTCCCAGCCTTTGATGGAGCCGCTTTTGAGAGAAATAACGTGGGTTTCGGCCCCCTCGTCCTCCAGGTATTTCTTGGGTTCGTCGAGCTCGGACTGCTCGAAGCCGTCGGTGGCAATAATGGCAATTTTCTTGCCCTTGAGTTTGTCGCTGCTGAAGATGCTCATAGGTAAAACCGGATAAAAAGAATAGCACCGGAGATATGTCCGGCACCGTTTCTTTACGCCTGTCCGCTCCTTTGGTTTATGAAAATTCGGGCTACCGCCCTTTTCTCCGCCCCGCCGCTTCTCCACTGGCTGGCTGGCTGGCTGGCTGGCTGGCTGGCTGGCTGGCTGGCCGGCCTCCTTCCCCGCTCCCCACTGCCCATCGTTCCACAGCCCTTCCCGCTCCCTCCAAAGCAGTTTTGGCCGGCCCGCACGCCGTCAGCTACCTACTTTTGCCCACCGGCCTGCATCTTCCGCCGCCCGCTCATTGTCTATTGCCCCGTATGATTCGAACCCTGCTTACCCTCCTCCTGCTCGCTGGCCTCGGTCACGCGGCAGCCGCGCAAGCCCTCTACATGCCGCGCGATATAAAGGCCGCTTTCGATAAAGGCACCCGCGCCCCCGACGGCCGCCCCGGCCCCAAGTACTGGCAAAACCGCGCCCGCTACGACATCACGGTGCAGGCCGCGCCGCCCGCCCGTGACATTCGTGGCCGCGAAACCATCACCTACTTCAACAACAGCCCCGACACGCTGAAGCAGGTGGTGCTGCGCCTCCTGCTAAATATTCACCGGCCCGGAGTGGCCCGCGATGCCGATGCGTCGCCCAACTACCTCACCACCGGCCTCGTCATCGACACCCTCCAGGTGGGCGGCAGCCCGGCCCGCCCTTTCCCGACCGACCAGGGCCTGGGCACCGTGCAAAGCGTGCGCCTGCCCCGCACCCTCGCCCCGCGCGATTCGGTCAAATTCACCATCGCCTGGCACTTCCCCGTTTCCATTGAAAGCGGCCGCGAGGGCATGATTGACCCTACCACTTACTTCCTGGCCTACTTCTACCCCCGCATTGCGGTGTACGACGACTACGCCGGCTGGGACCGCCTGCCCTTCGTCGATAGCAAGGAGTTCTACAACGATTTCAACGACTACACCCTGCGCGTGCAGGTACCGGCCAACTACATCGTGTGGGCCACCGGCACCCTCCAAAACCCGCGGCAAGTGCTGCAGCCCGCCGCCGCCAAGCGCCTGGCTAGGTCCATGACCAGCGACGCCGTTATCCACGTCGCCACCGCTGCCGACCTCGCCAAAAACACCATCACCGCCCAGCTACCCACCAATACCTGGGTCTGGACTGCCCGCGACATTTCCGACGTCACCTTCGGCCTCAGCAACCACTACGTTTGGGATGCTGCCAGTGTCATCGTCGATGCCAAAGCCAAGCGCCGCGCCAGCGTGCAGGCCGCCTACGCCGACTCCACGGTGGATTTCCGGCAGTCGGTGAAGAACGCGCAGTACGCGCTGGGCTGGTTCTCGAACCCCAGCAACTGGCCCGGCGTGGCCTACCCTTTCCCCAAAATGACGGCCTTCCAGGGCTTTGCCGACATGGAATACCCGATGATGGTGAACGACAGCCCGCAGGAGGACCCCAAGTTCGCGCAGTTCGTGCAGGACCACGAAATCGCCCACACCTACTTCCCGTTCTACATGGGCATCAACGAAAGCCGCTACGCTTTCATGGACGAGGGCTGGGCCACCACGTTTGAGCTGCTCATTGGTCGCAGCGAAAACGGCGCGGAAGCCGCCGATAAGGCCTATAAGCAGTTTCGGGTAAACCGCTGGATTAACGACCGGTCCTCCGTTCAGGACCTGCCCATCATCACACCCAGCAGCGAGCTGCGCGGCGGCTACGGCAACAATGCTTACGGCAAGCCCTCGCTGAGCTACCTGGCCCTCAAAGACATGCTGGGCGACGCGCTGTTCAAGAAGGCGCTGCACGAGTTTATGGACCGCTGGCACGGCAAGCACCCCATTCCGTGGGACTACTTCAACTCGATGAACAGCGCCACCGGCCAGGACCTGAACTGGTTTTTCAACAACTGGTTCTTCACCAACGGCTACATCGACCTGGCCGTAGCGCCCGTCACCGGCCCCGCCATCACCGTGCAGAATATCGGTGGCTTCGCCGTACCCTTCGACATGGCCGTGGAGTACACCGACGGCAGCCGGGAGACCCTGCACCAGTCACCGGCCGTGTGGCAAGCCAACCAAAAGCAAGCCAGCATTACGGTGAAAAAACCCGTGAAATCGGTAGCGGTGACCGGCGGCATTTTCATGGATGCCAACGAAAAAGACAACACCTGGACGCAGCGCTAAAGGCGCCAACACCCACGAAACCGACTGCGACGAAAAAGCCGTAAGTTGGGCAACCAAAACCCCACGCTAAACGTCAGCGCGGGGTTTTGGTTGCCCAACTTACGGCTTTCCTGCTTCCATCCGGCATTACCGTCCGCTTCTAACTACCCGGTATGAGAAAATTATCTTTACTCTTTTTAGCCTGCCTGCTGCCATTTTTAAGCTTTGCCCAGTTGACCACCAGCGCACTAGAGGGCCTGGTTTCGGGCCCGGACGGCGCGGCTGTTCCGGGGGCTACGGTGGTCATCACGCACGTGCCCACTGGTACGCGGAGCGGTACGCAGTCGGATGCGGGCGGCAAGTTCTTGCTGAACAACCTGAAGCCCGGCGGCCCCTACGCGGTGCAGGTCAGCTTTGTCGGGTTTACCCCCCAACTCAAGCAAGACCTGTACCTGACCCTGGGCAAAGTGGCCCGGCAGACGTTTACGCTAATGGAAGCTACGACCACGCTGGACGAAGTGGCGGTGACGGGCAACAAAAGCGACCCGTTCACGGCCGACAAAAACGGCCAGGCTTACTTCATCAGCCAGCAGGCCATCCAGAACCTGCCCACGCTGAACCGCAGCTTGAGCGACCTGACCAAGCTCATGCCGCAGGGCAACAAGAACTCCTTCGGGGGCTCCAACTACCGCTTCAACAACCTGAGCATCGACGGCATGGCCACCAACGACGTGCTGGGGTTTCAGGAGCCGGCCAGCGGCGCGGCGGGGTCGGTGGCCTCGGGCACGCCCGGCGCGCTGGCCGGCACGCAGCCCATTTCGATTGATGCCATCGACGAAATTTCGGTGGTGATTTCGCCTTTTAACGTCACGCTGGGCAATTTCACGGGGGCCAACATCAACGCCGTAACCAAAAGCGGCACCAACCGGCTGGCGGGCAGCATCTACAGCTTCGCCCGCAACCAGCTTATCACCGGCCGGAGCGTGGACGCCGACCGCGCCCCCATTCCCCGCTACTACGACGTGCAATCGGGCGTGAGCATCGGCGGCCCCATCCTCAAAAACCGGCTTTTCTACTTCGCCAACTACGAAAACCAGCGCCGCGAGGAGCCCGTGCTCTTTGCCCCCGGCGACCCCGGGGCCATTGTACCCGTGGCAGTGGCCCAGCAGATAAGCGCCCGCCTGCAAAGCAAGTACAACTACGACCCTGGCACCATTGGGGCGGCCACCATCCAGCGCAACAGCGACAAATTTCTGGTGCGCCTCGACTACAACCTCTCCGACAAGCACCGGCTGAGCTTGCGCGACAATTTCGTAACCGGCTCGGCCGATAACCTGGAACGCTCGGCCAACATCCTGAACTTTGGCAACCAGGGCTTCCGGCACCACAGCCGGACCAACAGCTTGGTGGCCGAGCTGAAAAGCTCGTTCAGCAACCAGGTTTCCAACCAGCTCATCGTGGGCCTGAACACGGTGTCGGAGAACCGCACGTACAACGGCCGCATTTTTCCGCACCTCGAAATCAACTACAACACCGCCACGTCCATTTTTGCCGGCACCTACCGCGAAGCCGCCATCTACGGCTCCGACTTGAGCACCACGCAGCTCACCGACAACCTCACCATCTTCAAAAACCGCCACACGCTCACGCTCGGTACCAACAACGAGCTGAACAACATCGAGTACCGGTTTCTGACGGCGTTCAACGGGCGCTGGCAGTACTCGTCAGTCGATGCCTTTTTGCAGGACCGGCCCAACCGCGTGCGCGGCGTGTACAACACCGAAAACAATGGCGTGGAGTACAACAAGAACCAACCTTCGGCCGATTTTCGGGTGCTCTTAATGAGCGCCTACGTTCAGGACGACTACCGCGTGAACAACCGCCTGACCGTGCAGCTGGGCCTGCGCCTCGACCTGCAGGTGCACCCCGACAAGATTCCGTTGAACCCCGCCGTGGCCAAAAATCCGGAATTCAACCGGTACCAGAACAAGTTTGGCGGCACGCCCCAGCTCAACCCCCGCCTGAGCTTCAACTACGCCCTCAACGAGGCCAATACCATGCAGGTGCGCGGCGGCTCGGGGCTGTTCACGGGCCGCATCCCGTTTGTGTGGTACGCCTACGCGCACTACGTGTCGGGCAACCGCTACAACAACATCGACTACCGCCCCACCGGTGCGCTGCCCATCGCCGAAGACCTGTCGGCCCTGCAGTCGGTGCAGCCCAACATCGCGGAAATCAACCTGATTGACAACGACTTCAAGCTGCCCCGCGACTGGAAATCCACGCTGGCCTTCGACGTGAAACTGCCTTACGACCTGACGTTCACGGCCGAGGGACTGTATTCGAAAGTGGTGTCCGGGATGTTGTTTCAGTCCATCAATTTCAAGGATAACAAGGCCAATTTTCAGGGGGCCGATACCCGCCCTTACTTCGCCACCACCGGCAACACGGCCAAAATCGACCCGCAGTTCACCAACGTATTTGTGATGGGCAACACCTCCCAGGGCTTCAACTACAACGCCACCTTCACGCTCAGCAAGCGCATCCCGAACGTGCTCGATGCCTCGGCTGGCTACAGTTACGGCCAGAGCAAGGACCTCGTGAACGGCGTGCGGGTGTCGCCGGCCGCCAACTACGAATGGAACCAGTCGCTGGTCGCCAACAGCCCCGCTCTATCTTATTCCAATTTCGACCTACGGCACAAGTTCATCGGCAGCGTGCTCTACAACCTGCGCGTGAAGGAGCGCATGACCCTCTCGGCCAACCTGATTTACCTGGCGCGGTCGGGCAGCCCCTTTTCCTTCGTGAACGAAGGCGACGTGAACCGCGACGGCTCGGCCAAAAACGACTTGCTCTATATCCCGCGCGACCGGTCCGAAATAGCCCTGGCCGACATTACCAATGCTCAGGGCGCCGTGCTGGTGTCGGCGCAGCAGCAGTACGACCAGCTGGCCAGCTACATCGCGAAAGACGACTACCTGGCCGGCCGGCGCGGCAACTACGCCGAACGCAACGCCGCCCGCACGCCCTGGACCCAGCAGCTCGACCTGCGCCTCACCGCCAAGCTGCCCCTCACCAAAGCCGGCACCCAGCGTCTGGAAGTTTCCTTCGACTTCATCAACCTCGGCAACCTGCTCAATCGGGAATGGGGCCTGCAGTACTTCGTGCCCAACATCAACAACTCGGGCTACGCCCTGCTCGATTTCGTGCGCATCGAAAACCAGCGGCCAGTGTACCAGTTCAAAAACCCCACCGGCTCGCCCTGGCAAACCGACCCCATCAACTCGCGCTGGCAGGGCCAGCTGGGGCTGCGCTACGCGTTTAATTAGCGGTTATGGCACCTCACCTCACCCCCGGCCGCACGAAACCCTACTCTTCCATTCCTGCGGCCCGACGCAGCTTTTTCAGTTGCTGGCGCACCTCCTTCACCCGGTCGTCGAACCCGTCGGGGTCGTAGTTTACGTCTTCCACATCGAGTTCGTCGAGCAGGTCCATCATGGCATTGGCGTGGTCGGCGCGGGTGCCAGCGGGCATCGTCACGTAAGCCATTTCGGACCACAGCAGAGCCAGCAGGCGCGTACCGTCCTCGCTGCGCATCTGCATTTCCAGCACCAGGCTGGAGTTGTCGAAGTGAATAAGCTGGCTCAGGATGCGCACCTGCCCGCCCTGCCGCGCCGGCTTCAGGTAGCTGATGTGGTGCTTGGTAATGACCCAGACCGCGTGCTGCTCGCGGGCCAGCTCGCCCATATTCAAGGAGTAATGCGCGGTGGTGTGGTCCTCGCGGGCATTCAGGAAATAATCGAGGAAGCGGGCGTTGTTGAGGTGGCCCAGCATGTCGCAGTCCTGAAAGTGGACGCGGTGGGTGGTTTCGGGCGTTTGGATGAGGCGAGGCATAAGCGGCAAACGTGGCTTGGGAAGGCAAAGGTCGATGATGGAAGTAGAACGTCATGCTGAGCGCAGCCGAGGCATCTCGCCAGAACCTCACCCCCGGCCCCTCTCCAAAAGAGAGGGGAACCACGGCGGCGCGACCGTCTGCAACCATTAAGCTCCCCTCTCTTTTGGAGAGGGGCCGGGGGTGAGGTTCTGGCTGCGCTCGGCATGACGTTCTACTTCCCCAGCCCAAAAAACTACTCGGCACGCCTAACACTTTGCGGAAAAATCCTTACCTTTTACCATCCAAAATTCCCGCATCATGTTCACGCTTACGCCCGACCGTTCCGCCGTCCTCCAAGCCCTGGCCGACACCTTCATACCCGCCCTGGCCGATGGCAGCCCGGCCGGGTCTGCAGGGCTGAACCTGGAAAAATTGCAGGATGCGCTTCGGGAGCAGCCAGCGGGTGCCCAGGCTGAGTTCGGCAAGCTGCTCGACCTGATGGAGAAGCCGCTGCTGGGCCTGACGTGGTTCGGACCGTTGAAGTCCTTCCGCAAGCTGGACGCCATCCAGCGTGAGCAGCTGCTGCAGAGTTGGGCTGCTTCCAACGTGCCGCAGCTGCGCAAGGGCTTCAACGCGCTGCGCAAGCTCTGCACCCTGCTGTACTACGGCGGCAGCATGGCCGAAGTGCCGGCTGCGTGGGGCCACCTCGGCTACCCCGGCCCCGACGAGCGGCCCGTCGACACGCCCAAACCAATCCACACCCTGCACCCCACGCAGGGCGCGGTATACGAGTGCAACGTGCTGGTGATTGGCAGCGGCGCGGGCGGCGGCGTAGTGGCCGGCGAGCTGGCCCAGGCCGGGCACGACGTGCTGGTTATCGAAAAAGGTCCTTATTGCCACGGCTGCGACTTTACGCAGCGTGAAGTAGACATGCTCGGCGCGCTCTACGACGCCAAAGGCACCCTGAGCACCCAGGATGGCAGCATCGGTATCCTGGCTGGCTCCTGCCTGGGCGGCGGCACCACCGTGAACTGGGCCGGCGCCTTCCGCACCCCCGACTACGTGCTGCAGGAATGGGCCCGCGAGCATGATGCACCCCATTTCAACACGCTGGCATTCAAAGAAAGCATCAACGCCGTGGCCCGCACCATTGGCGTGAACACCAACTACACCCGCCACAACGGCCAGAACCAGGCCTTGTGGGACGGCTCCACCAAGCTGGGCCAGGAAGTGAAGCTAATTCCGCGCAACGAAAAGGGCCTGACCGATTCTGATAGCGACTTCCGGGCCCTCGGCTACACCTCGCTGGGCGATGCCCACGGCATCAAGCAGGGCACCCTGAATACGTACCTGCTCACGGCTTTTGAGCACGGAGCCCGCATTCTGGCCGACACCAAAGTTGACCGCGTAACCATTGCCCAGGGCCGCGCCACCGGAGCCGAAGCCGTGCACACCATGCCTGACGGCCGTACCGTGCGCGTCACGGTGAAGGCGAAGCGCGTGGTGGTGGCCGGCGGGGCTATCCAAACGCCGGCGCTGCTACTGCGCTCCGGCCTGAAGCACCCGCACCTGGGCCTGCACCTGCACCTGCACCCCACGGTGGTGGTGGCCGGCCGCTACCCCCACCCCATGAACTCCTGGCACGGCCCCAGCATGAGTGTAGTGAACGACACTTACACGATGCTGCACGGCACCAATTTCGGCGCGAAGCTCGAAACGCCGCCCACCCACCCCGGCCTGCTGAGCATGGTGCTGCCGTGGCGCTCGGGCCGCCAGCACCACGAAATGCTGCGCGATGCCGACCACCTCGGCTCGTTCATCGTGCTCACCCGCGACCGCGACGGCGGCCGCGTGACCATCGACAAAAACGGCATGCCGCTGATTGATTACGCCCTGTCAGATTTTGACCGGACCAATATGCTGGAAGGCGTGCGGGCCGCCGCCCAAATCCACGTAGCCGCGGGGGCCCACACCGTGTACCTGCCCCACGGCACCCTGCCCACGCTGCACGCCGAAAACGGCGTATTGCAGAACCCCGCCGTGCTCGACCAGCTGCCGCACCTAAGTTGGAAGCCCAACCAATTCGGCCTCTACAGCGCCCACCAGATGAGCACCTGCCGCATGGGCGGCGATGCGGCCACGCACCCGCTCAAGCTCAACGGCGAAACCGTGGAAGTGCAAAACCTCTTCGTGGCCGATGGCTCGGCATTTCCGGCGTGCAGCGGAGTCAACCCCATGCTCACCATTATGGCGCTGGCGCACTTTACGGCCCAGGGCCTGAAAAATCAGGTAAAGCAGGCAGCCCACGCGGTACCTTTGGCCCCGAACCAGGGCCAATATGCACCGCAACTTTAACGAGAAAACCCTCCGCCGGATAGGTACCACCGTGTTTTTTGGCGGCTTGCTGCTGCTGGGCCTGTTGCTTACCAGCGACTACGGCATGTGCTGGGACGAACCCGCCGAACGCCACGCCGGCTACATCAGTCTGCGCTACGTGGCCCAACGCTTCGCCCCTTCGGTGCTAGCGGCCGGCCACCTGGCCAACCTGCCCGAGCTAGCCACTTATTCCGATGCCGACCACGGCGTGGCCTTCCAGCTGCCCATGGCCGTACTGGAGGCCATCTTCTTCCGCCACGACCTGCGCGGAGCCTACTGGATGCGGCATTTTCTGTGCTTCGCCACGTTTGTACTCGGGACCTGGGCCGTGTACCGGCTGGGCCGTGAGCGGTTTGGCAGCTGGCGCTGGGGGCTGGCGGGGGCCGCCCTATTGGTGTTGTCGCCCCGCATTTTTGCCGAGGCCTTTTATAACTACAAGGACTTGGTGTTCATGAATTTGTTTGCGGTGGGTGGCTACACGCTCACGCGGCTGCTGCGCCGGCCCACGGCGGGCCGGGCGCTCACGCACGCTCTGGTCACGGCCCTGGCCACCGATGTGCGCATCATGGGCCTGCTACTGCCCGCGCTCACAGTAGCTTTCGGGGGGCTGGAGATGTGGGCACGGCCGGTACGACGGCCGGCCTTCGTACGTGCCCTGGGCCTATACTCAGCAGCGGTGGGGCCGTTGGTGGTATTGTTCTGGCCCTACCTCTGGGAAGCGCCTGTGCAGCGCCTGTTGGCGTGTTTCAAGAGCTTCCGGCACTACCGCCAAGATCTGACGGTGCTGTACTTGGGTAAAATACAGTCATGCCAGAATCTACCCTGGCACTACCTCTCGGGGTGGATACTGATAACCACACCCGTGGCGTACTCCCTGTTATTTATTGGAGGCGTGGCTAGTGTACTGCGCAATTTTTTCCGGCAGCCGCAGCAGACGCTGCTCCGCGTAGCTACCCGCCGCGACCTGCTTTTCGGGGCTTGGTGTGGGGGCACGCTGGTGCTGCTAGTAGGTATCAACTCGGTCGTGTACGACGGCTGGCGACACGTCTATTTTATTTATCCGGCCTTCATGCTACTGGCCGTGCGGGGCCTGTGGGCGGGCGTACGGGCCTGGCGGGCCGCCCCACCGGCTTCGGCCACGCGGCGGCTGGGTTGGGTAGCGGGCGCGGCGCTGGCGCTGGGCGTGGCCCACACGGCCGTGCGCCAGGTAGCCGACCACCCGTACCAGCATGCGTATTTCAGCTTCCTGCCTGCCCCCACAACGGGCCGGCTCTTCGAGCGAGATTATTGGGGCGTATCGAGCCGCGACGGGTTGGCCTGGATAATGGCGCATGACCGCAGCGCCATTATCGCCGTCAGCGACACATTACTGATGGTTGGACCAGTACGCAACAATGCGCTGCTGCTGCCCCTGGCCGACCAGGCCCGGCTCCGGTTTGTGCCCCATGCGCAAGCGCAGTACTACATTGGCCTGTACCGCTGGCACCCAACTCCCTACGATACCACCGTCTATGGCTCGGTTGTGCACGAGATTCGGGTAGCAGGCCTGCCCATTCTCACGGTGTTCCGCCGGCCAGGCCAGGATTTACGTAAGTAAGTGCACTCGGCTCTACTTCTTTCGCACATGATGCCTTCTCCTCTCCGTTCCGTATTCCTGGCCGGGCTGCTAGCCTTCAGCCTGATTACCACCAGCTGCTCTATTTTCCGGCACCGCAGCAAATCAGCTCCAGTAGTCGAAACCGTGCGCACGGCCAACTCGCCCACCCCGCCCACTGCCGCCCGCGACCTGGCCGATGTTATGGCCACCGACCTCCAGCTTACCCCTGACCAAACGGCAAGGGTTCGCACCATCCTCACCAGCACCGTGGAGCAGGCTAACGCCGCCAAAAGCAAGTTCCCGGCCCAATCACCCCAGCTGCTGGCCGAGCAGAAGCGCATCAACATAGCCTCCCAAAAAGAGCTTCAGCAGGTGCTGGGCCCTGCCAAGTTCAAGCAATTGCAAGCCAACCGCCGCAAAATGGCCGCCGAGATGCAACAACGGCAGAAGTAGCCGCCTACGGATGCTCCGGAGCCGAAATCAGCGCCAGCGGGGCCACATCGGTGTCATCATAGACATCGGCCAGGGGCAGCCGCAGGTTCAAATCCGGAATTTCCAGCACATCGGCCGGGTCGCTCAGCACCGTATAAATCCACTGGCCCATGTCGTCGCGTCGAAACCACTCCAGTACCCAAGCCGTCTGCGACACCAAGATGTAATGACGCAGCGAGGGAATCTTCTTGTATTGATTGAACTTTCGGCTGCGGTCGTACTCGGCGGTCGACGGCGAGAGGACTTCCACAATTAACACGGGCTGACGAATCAACAACGGGTCGCGTCGGTCACTGGGGTCGCAACTCACCATCACATCAGGGTAGGTGTAGTGAAAATCGTTCTGTACCGCTAAGCGCACGGATTCATCATATAATCGACAGCCTCGTTGTCGCACCCCGGGCCGCAAGCCAGCCACAATATTTCCTTTTATCAGGTTGTGCGGAATGGTCCCACCCGCCATCGCGAATACTTTCCCATCGAAATACTCATGCCGCACTTCACTCTGGGCTTCCAAAGCAAAATATTCAGCGACAGTATATCGGTTTTGGATTTCGGGTTGTCCCATGGTTTGGCAAGAATTTACTTTCAAAGGTAATACTTCGCAAATTCCACGGGCCGGGTGCAGCTACCCCTTGCGGTCTGCATTCAGGTGGCTACAGGTACTTCACCATCAAGTCAACCAGCTTCTGCACCTTGCTGGTATAGGGCGGGTACATGACCTTGATACCGGTGAAGCCCACGCGCTGGCGCATCACGCCTTTTTCGTTGCTGAACGCCAGAAAGCCCGCGTGCCCGTGGGCCTTACCGAGGCCGCTGTTGCCCACGCCGCCGGCGGGCAACTCGGGGTGCGCGAAGTGCAGTACGGTTTCGTTCACGCCCGCGCCGCCAGCCGAGATGCTGTCGAGCAAATAGCGGCGGTTTTCAGCGCTGGTACTGAACACGTATTGCGCCAGCGGCTTGAGGCGAGCGTTGACGTAAGCGGTTGTTTCGCTCAGGTTTTTGAAGGTAAGTACGGGCAGCAACGGGCCAAATATCTCCTCTTCCAGCACCCGGGCATCGGCCGGCACGTTGGTCAGAATGGTCGGCTCGATGTAGTTCTGCGACTCGTCCACGGTGCCGCCGGCGGCCACCGTGGCCCCTTTGGTTTGGGCATCCTCAAGTAACCCAGCGAGGCGGGCGAAATGGTGCTGGTTTACCACCCGGGCCAACGAGTCGGAATGTTCGATGCCCGCGCCGGTGGGGTTGTAAGCCCGTTGGATGGCGGCTGTGAGCTCGGTAAGCAAGGCCGGCTGCACGCTTTCCTGCACCAGCAGGTAATCGGGGGCCACGCAGGTCTGGCCGTTATTCAGGAATTTGCCCCACACTATTTTCTCGGCGGCGTCGCGCAGGTTGGCCGTTTCGTCTACTACGGCGGGGTTCTTGCCGCCAAGCTCCAGCGTCAGGCCCGAGAGGTGCTCGGCGGCGGCGCGCATCACAATCTTGCCCACCTCGGGGCTTCCAGTGAAGAAAATATGGTCCCAGGGCAGCTTCAGCAGCTCGGTGGCGACTTCTTTGCCGCCTTCCAGCAGCAGCACTTCTTCGGGCCGAAACAGGTCCTGGCACAGCTTACGCAGCAGGGCCGAGGTGGCAGGCGTTTGCTCGGCGGGCTTAACCACCACCGCGTTACCGGCCGCGATAGCCGAAATCAGCGGGCCCACGGCCAGGTAAAACGGGTAGTTCCAGGGCGCGATAATCAGCACCACGCCCTTGGGCTCCACCTGCACCCACGAGCGGGTGCCCAATAGCGCCATACTCACGCCCACCGACCGCGGGGCCATCCACTTTTTGAGGTGACTGCTGGTGTGCTTCAACTCCACCAGCGAGGTCCAGATTTCGGTCAGGTCGGTTTCGGCGGCGGGCTTGCGAAAATCAGTGTAAAGCGCCGCCTGAATATCGGTGCGGTGCGCGTGCAGCCAGTTACTAAGCTTTTGCAGGCGGGCGCGGCGGGCCACCACGTCCTCGCGGCGTAGGGCGGGTGCGTGCTGCCGCAAGGCATCAAACTGCGCCTGAAACAAGTTGGCGATGGGGGCCGAAGTTGAAGCAGCGGCAACAGCAGCAGGCACTAAAACATTAGGTTGCATGAGCAGAAGGATTGACGACACCAAAAAACCGCCGGGCAATACCCTGCTGGCTTGCTGAAAGATACAGCACCGCTGCAACATTCCGGGTCGCTGTCCGTCAGCGGGTGAAATAGCGGCCGCGTGTTAGCCCAGCATAACTCCGGTGTTACCTTTGTCGCCTGCTATGCGGGCTGCGCCTGCCCATTCTCGTTCCACTACACCCCCGCCCCACGCGCTTATCAACGGGCCGGGCCGCTGTTATTATTGCTGTTTATCCGTGAGTTTTTATTACCCCTGCCGTACTATGCGGCTAGTTTTTGCGCTGCTGCTTGGTCAGTTTTTCCTTCCTACCGGCTTTGCCTACGCGGCCCCGTCCACGGCGAGCGTTACGGATTCCACTATCCTTGAAGCTTCCAGCGCCCGGCCCGACAGCGTGACGGCGCCCGTCGAGGCCCCTGCCACGTCGCCATTCGAACTGATTCCCGTCGACACGACCTTGCTGAATCATACCCGCGATGCCAACGGCCGGATTTCAACCTACACCGTGGCCCCGGGCGTAACCTGGCACTACGCCAAGCCCCGGCCCTTCCGCTGGGCACTGCACATCCCGCGCGATTTGGGCCAGTTCCCGGCCTATGCTTTCCGCCGCGAAAACGCCGAAACGCTGACGGGCCTGGCCGTGAGCTCGGTGGTGCTGTGGGTGGCCGACCAGGCTATTCTGGATTGGTCGCAGGATTTTGGCCGCTTCATCGGCTTGACGCCCAAGAGCACGCAAAAGTCGCTGGTTTACATTCCGTTTCGCCTTGGCTCGGCCAATTTGCCGTTCGAGTTCAACGTACCCGACAACCTCAACAGCACGTTCTACTACCTCGGCGATGGCTGGACGCACCTCGCCGTGGCTTCCAGCTTCTGGATTTACGGTGGCATCAAGAAGGACAACCGCGCCCTGCAAACGTCCAGCCAGCTCGGCGAGGCCATTTTCAGCACCGGCCTTGTAGTGCAGGGGCTCAAGCGCCTCACCGGCCGCCAGAGCCCCTACGTGGCCACCAAAGACCGCGGCGAGTGGCACCTTTTTCCGTCTTACAACCGCTACCAAAGCTTCGTGCCCAACTACGACGCCTTCCCGACCGGCCACATGGCCACGGCCATGGCCACCGTCACGGTTGTCGCCGATAACTATCCCGAGTATCATTTCATTCGTCCCTTGGGCTATTCGCTCATCGGTCTGCTGGGCTATTCTATGCTCAACAACGGCGTACACTGGGCTTCCGATTATCCCATTGGTGTTGCCCTGGGCTATGCTTTCGGCAAAATTGCCGTGCGCGCTGGCCGCACCCGCGTTGCGGCCGCCACCGACCCGGCCATGCAGGGCACCGGCCTGGCGCCACCCGCCCGCCCTCAGCCCTGGTACCGCAAGGGCAAGTTTGCGCCCTACAACTACGGCCCATTCACCGGCGCATCCTGGTCGCTACGCTGGTAAGCTGGCTTCTCAGAAACAAAACACTGCAAAAAAGAACCCCGCCTCAGTCAAGGAGCGGGGTTCTTTTTTTGCAGTGATGAAGCCTTAGTTGAACAGGCCTTTTTTCACGGTGCGGTTGCCGTCTTCATCAATTTTAATCTTCGTGCCGTCGGCCCGCTTGATTTTGACCGAGCCGTCGTCGTCACGCTTCACTTTGGCCCCGTTGACGTATTTGGTCTTGTGGTCGCCATCGTTTTCATGCTCCATTTTCTTTACACCCGAGCCCTGGCCCGCGTTACCACCGCGCGGCGCGGCAGTGCTGATGGGCTCTACCCGGGCCGGCACCAGCGAGTAAGGGCCATCGCCGTAGGAGGCGCGGTTGGCCGAGTAGGTGTTGTAATAGGTCGGGTTGTTCAGGGCCGTGCGCACTTCCGCATCGGCCTGGTCGTTGGTTTCCCGCATGGCTAAGTACCGGCCAGTGGTGTCGGTGGCATAGCGGGTCTGGTACTCGCCCATCCGGCGGCCGCGGGTGTAGTAGGTCCGCTCAATGCGTGTGACCACCACGGTATCGGTCAGTTTTAGGTCTTCAGCCACCCGCGCGGCCAGGCGGCGGGCTTCGTCGTGCGCGGCCATCGTGTCGGGGATTACCACGGCGGTATTGGCATCGGTAACGGGCACGGTGGTCGTGGTTTCAACCTTTTTCTCCTGCGAACAGGCGGCGGTGGCCAACGAAGCGGCGGCCAGCAGGCCAAGCAATTTGATATTCATGTACAAAAGAATTAAAGAAAAAAGGACGGTCAGCTGACCCTATTTATCGGCTGATACGAAGGCATCGGACCGGAGGTTTTAGCTCGGCTATGCGGTTGGTTTGGGCTGTTGGCAGCAGCGGTTGTATCAGGCCTTCTTTTCAAATACACCAGTGCCGTAATACAAGCAATAACTATTCGTAAAAATTTACAAATAAGCACGTTATCTATTTCAATCTGCCCATTTTTATCTTTCACCCCCGTGCAAAAGGCCGTACCTTTGCGCCATCCATGCCCGCGGCGCATTTGCGTTGCACGGTTTCTGGTATCTTTCTTTAATCCTGCGCCGATGCCCCCCGTTTCCTCCACCCGCCTCAATAAATTCATCAGCGAAAGCGGCATGTGCTCGCGCCGCGAGGCCGACCGCTACATCGCGCAGGGGGCGGTGCTACTCAACGGCAAGCCCGCCCAGATAGGCGACCAGGTGGGCCCGCGCGACCGCGTAACCGTGAACGGCCACAAGCTGGAGCCCAAGCAGGCCGAAGATGCCGTGTATCTGGCGTTTAACAAGCCGGTGGGCGTCACCAGCACCTCGGAGCCGGGCGTGCGCGGCAACATCGTGGACTACGTGAACCACGCCGCCCGCGTGTTCCCCATCGGGCGGCTCGACAAGGACTCGTCGGGCCTGATTTTCCTGACCAGCGACGGCGACATCGTGAACAAGATTCTGCGCGCTGGCAACCAGCACGAAAAGGAATACGTGGTGACCGTGAACCGCATTCTGACCGACCAGATGCTGGACGAAATGGCCAGTGGCATCCCCATGCTGGGCGTGGTTACCAAGCGCTGCGTGGTGCAAAAAGAAACGCCTTACATCTTCCGCATCACGCTGGTACAAGGGCTGAACCGCCAGGTGCGCCGCATGGTGGAGCATTTTGGCTACGAGGTCACCAAGCTGGAGCGCGTCCGCATCATGAACGTGAACCTGAAGGGCCTGCCCGTGGGCGACTGGCGCGAGCTGACTCCCCCCGAGCTGGCTGGCATCATGAAAATGGTGGCCAAGTCGAGCGGTACCGAGGAAGCCTCGGGCGGCCGGCGCACCCCTAAGACCGCGCCCGCTGCGCCCGGCGAAGGCCGCCCCCGCAAACCGGGGCCACCGTCGATGCACAACCCCTCGGGCACCGGCTGGTGGGGCCCACGCCCCGAAAAGCCCAAGCCCGGCGGTCCTCAAACCGGCCCCGGCACCAGACGCCCAGCCAAAGCCGGCCCCGGCGGCGCGGCGCGTCCCAAGAGCAACGGCCCCGGTGGCCCGGCCCGGCCCAAGGGCGGCAGCCTGGGCAGCCGCCCGGCCGGACGCAGCAAAGGCCCGAGCCGGCCCCGCTAGCTCCCTGCGGAATTATCGCTCCTTGGTTTGCCGTTAGCCCCGAATGAAGCACCTGCTCTTTGTCCTTTGCCTGTGGCTGCCCGGCGGGCCCGGCGGCGCGGAAACGCCCGCCCCGCTGGCTCCACTCCGCATTGCCGAGCAGTTTGTGGCTCGCGAGGGCTGGCCGCCGCTAAAAAGCTACCTGTGCTGCGAAGCCGCCGGCCAGGCCAAAAACCAATCCCTCGGCCAGCAGATTCCGTCACGCGTGGCCCGCACCTGCCAGCTGGTGCGCCAGGATTCGACCACGGCGGTGGTGGCGGTAGAGCTGCGCGACTCGGTGAGCCGGCGCGACTTCTACCTGCACTTCCGCAACGGGGAAACTGGCTGGAAGCTGGGGGCCATCCGCAACCTGGCCATGACGCACCTGGGGCCGCCCATGGTGGCGCTGCTCGCGGCCATGCCGCCGGCCGAAGTAGCCACCTACAACCTGAAGCACCCCGACGCCGACCACGCCTTCACGCTGGGCAACCTGAGCCTGTGGACCAGCGCCGACGCCGACATTGCCGCGCACTTTTATCGCAACCAAACCAAGTTTCAGCAACTGGTGCGGCTGGTGCAAAAGGGCGGCTATTTCGCTGCGGCCATGGCTCCGGGTGAAGCAACGGATGAGCAGGCCGCCAACGCCGACCCCGCCGTACACGCCCTACTCCGCCAACTCTACCTGGGCCGGGTCACGCGCCGCGCTACCAATTGCGGCAGCTGCCTGGCCTTCGTTATCGGGGGCAAAACCGATAGCACGGTGGGCCTGCTCTACCAGCCCCAACCGGCGCAGCTGCCCGCCATGCACCCCGACGGCCTCATGGTGCTGCGGCCATTGGCCGGCGGCTGGTACCTCTACAAAACCGCATAATTAACTCAATGAAGCCTACTGCCGCTCCTGGTATTACCGAAAAAGACGTGTTGCACCCGCGCAACCCGCACCGCGCCCCCTACGATTTCCCACAACTCAGCAAGGCCAGCCCGGAACTCGCGGCTTTCGTGCGCCCCAACCCATATGGCGTCCAGTCGATTGATTTCGCCAACCCGGCCGCGGTGAAAGCCCTGAACCGAGCGTTGCTGCGGCAGTTTTACGGCATCGAGCACTGGGACATCCCAAAGGGCTACCTGTGCCCACCCATTCCCGGCCGAGCCGACTATGTGCATTACCTGGCCGATTTGCTGGCCGGAAGCAACGGCGGCACCCTGCCGCCCGGTGAGGACATTCTGGTGCTCGACGTGGGCGTGGGGGCCAACTGCATCTACCCCATCATCGGCCGCCGCGCATACGGCTGGCACTTCGTGGGCTCCGATGTGGACGGCGTAGCGGTGCGTGCCGCCCAGCAGATTGAGGCGGCCAACCCATCCCTGGCCGGTGCCATTGAGTGCCGGTTGCAGCCCGCCCGCACCCGCATCTTCGACGGCCTTATTCAGGCCGGCGAGGGGTTCGACCTCACCATGTGCAACCCCCCGTTTCATGCCTCGGCGGCCGAGGCAGCAGCCGGCGCTCAGCGCAAGAGTACTGGTCTGGGCACCGGCCCGGGCACTACCGGCCGTGGCCCCCGGCCAGTCCTGAATTTTGGCGGCCAAAACAACGAACTGTGGTGCGAAGGCGGCGAGGCGGCCTTTATTCGCCGCATGGTGCAGGAAAGCGGCCGGCGGCCCGGCTCGTGCTACTGGTTCACCACGCTGGTGTCGAAAAAAGACACCCTGCCCGGCGTGTACCGGGCCCTAAAGACGGCTGGTGCCACCGAGGTGCGGACCATCGACATGGCCCAGGGTCAGAAAAAAAGCCGGCTCGTGGCCTGGACTTTTCTCTCGCCCAGGCAACAGGAAATCTGGCGGCGCACCCGCTGGAACAGCGTCCCCGAGGCCGGACATTGATTGCCCTTCTTATATTGCGTATCTTCGTAACAATTCACTCCTCCGGCGGCTTATCTATCCTGATTACGCCACACGGATACAATTGATTTAGCAACACAGCACTATGGGTAGGTCTCAAGAGACATTTGGTAAGAAAGACAACGAGAAAAAGCGCGCTAAGAAGAAAACCGAAAAGGAAGAGCGCAAAGTTGAGCGCCAGGCAAACGCCAAGGCCGGCCAGCCGCTGGAAGAAATGTTCGCCTACGTGGACGAAAACGGCAACATTACGGCCACCCCGCCCGACCCCACCAAGAAGCGTATCATCAAGGACGAGGATATCCGCATCAGCATTGCCAAGCAGGAAGACCGGGAGCCCGAAGACACCTTGCGCACGGGCTCAGTCACTTTCTTCAACACGTCGAAGGGCTACGGCTTTATCCGCGACTCGCAGACGCAGGAAAGCATTTTCGTGCACGCCAACGGCTTGTCCGGGGCTACCATCGGCGAGAATGACAAAGTGACGTTTGAGGTAGAAATGGGCCCCAAAGGCCCCAATGCCGTGCGCGTGAAGCTGGCCAGCGCCACTCCGCCCCCCGCAGCCGCTCCGGCTCCGACCCCAGCCGTATAAGTTTCGACTTCCCACCCAACACCGCAAAAGCGGCGGCCGCTCCCGGGAGCAGCCGCCGCTTTTGCGTGTATCGTGCACACAGATGCTGCGGGGAGCAGCTAGGCGTTGCCGTCCATAGCGGCGAGGCTGCCTTCGGCGGCCAGGGCGTCGGCGGTAGTAGTGGCATCTGCCGGAGCCGGAATGTCGGCCCCGTTCAGGCGCTTCGAGAGGTAGCCCAGGCCCAGGGCTACGAGGGCAGCCCCGCCTACTACCTTCTGGGTGGTGCTGAGTTTGGCGGTACGTAGCTTTTTAAGCGACTTGGCAGCCCCGCTCAGCAGGGTGTTTTTGCCCGCTTTATTCTTTTTGACTTTGGTCTTTTTCATCTTAGAGAGGATTAGAGGATTGGCAATGCGTGGGGTGCTGGTCCGGCGATACCGGGGTCAGGCTTTCGGGACTTTGCGGCGGGGGCGCGATACTACTGCCGGAGCGATGGCCTGGTCGGCGTCGGAGGGCGGCGTAGCGGCGGGGGCCGGCGGGGCCGGAGTCGCGTCGGAATCGAGGGTGGCGAGGTAGGCCAGACCTGCTGCGGCGAGGGCCAGCCCGCCCACCAGCTTTTGCCCGGTGCTGAGCCTGGAGATTTCGCGGGTCACCTTTCGGAATTTCTTTAGCGAGGTGCGCGCGACGTCCAGCAGGTCTTCCGCTACCTGTTCTTTCTTCGAGTCCTTCTTTTTGTCTTTAGCCATAAGAATCCGGGGTGAAAAGGTTTTCAGCAGGAGTTGCAACGGGAAACCCATGGGTTTGAGCGAACAAGCGCCCCACCTGCTTTTGCTCGACCGGCGAATTACTGTATTCGCAAGCCGGGCCTCAAAAGTTGCCGTTTTGTTGGGAGATTGGCAGTGGGTGTACGCTGATTATCAGCAGCAAGACTTGGCTAAAGCGAGCGACAGCTAAAAGCGACTATCCGAGGCTATTGCGGAATGGCTTGTCTACTTGCGGTATCGATTCTGCTAATGATGAGCTAAATTGGCAAGTGCATACCCTGTTCATTAAGCGCGTTTCTGGACTGGTTAGCCAGAATGATTCCAATTGGAAACTCCTTCCAACTCCTACTACCAGCGTGGTTCCCGACGCTTAGCGCGCCTTGAGCTATTCCCCATCGAAGTTGGTGCGCTTATTCAGCGCAGCCAGGCGTACATCAGCCACAGGCCGAAGCTACGGGCGTGGTTATCAGCCAGCCACTGCCGCCACTCGACGCGGCATGAAAAGCAGACGCGGGTGGCTATTCCGTTTGCATTGGCCGCTTCCGGATGACGGAAGGGCCAACGGGCTTATTGCTAAATCAGCTGTGCGAATTCCAGTAGCTTTGGCAACTTACCACTCGGCTTCACTCAACCATTTAGCTTTCCTGTTGTCAATGAAACAGTTTTTCCTTTTTCTCCTCTGCTTTGCCTTGGCCACTACCGGCTTTGCCCAGCCCCTGCAAAGCGACATTCTGCTGCTGGGTACGTTCCACTTTAACAATCCGGGAGGTGACGTTGCCAAGACCAAAACCTTCGATGTGATGACACCCAAGGTGCAAGCCGAATTGGAAAACATCGTCAAAAAAATCAGCGTCTTTCACCCCAACAAAATCTTCGTGGAGTGGCCCTGGAACGAGCAGCAGGAATTGGATGTGCTCTACGAAGCCTACCTCGGCGGCAACTATGAGCAGTACATCAACGCGACTTATCCGAAGCCCAGCAAACGTGATTTCTACTTGAAAAGTGAAATCATTCAACTCGCCTTTCGGGCGGGCAAAAAAGCCAAGCTGACCCGGATTCACGCAATCGATTACAAAAAAACCTCCTTCCCCTTCGATAGCGTGATGAAGGCCATGCAGACAGCCAAGCAAGTGGCGCTGATGCAGCAGGCGCAGGAAGCCAGCAAACGCTACGAAACCAGCCAAAACAAGAAGCTGGAAACGTATACCCTCACGCAGCTTTTACTAGATGCCAATACGAAAGAAAAATTGGTCCTGGAAAAGGCACTTTACATGAACTGTGTTAAAAATTAAGGGGTGAGGGTGAGTTTTGAGCTAAAATCAGCTTGATAGG
>NZ_BMGY01000011.1:0-172 GCF_014640435.1 Hymenobacter frigidus
GGCGGTCGTGGCCGTCGTGGTGTAGGCGCCGGTGATGGCATCCCCGTTCAGGACGCCGGTCAGGGTGCCGGTCAGCGTGGGGTTGGCTTCGCCGTAGACCTTGGTCTGGTTGGCGGCCACTACCGCGAGCGGGGCCCGGGTGATGGTGAGCGTGCCGTTGGTTCTGGTCGGG